>JBEEFV010000038.1:0-28800 GCA_041166405.1 Actinomycetota bacterium
GCTGAGAGTGGCGGATTCGAGACCCTGCCCACGTACTTGCGAGTTGTGCCGCGCGCTCACCCGGGTACGCAGGCACCACTTGGCTGGAGCTTGTCGAAGGCGTCTCGTAAAGACCTCGACGTGGAGCTGACGCGCGAGCCGAACCAGTGCGCGCTCTCGAATGCTGCGGCGTGGTTGACGACGGACCCATCGCGCGGGTGCAAGCCCGTTGCCGACGAGGTCGCTCTCGCGAACGCGCAGGGCACCTTGGACTTCACAGGCGGGCCGCGAGATCTCGGTGCGATCGTCGGCGCGGTGGCCGCGGCGATCGTGGCGATCTTGCTGGTACGCCGCCGCCAGCGACGTGCCGATCGACAGGAGCCTCAATAAGGTTCGCGTCCATGCCTGAAACGCTTCGGACCGACACCGTGGGCGCGGTGCGCACGATCACGCTGAGCCGCCCCGAGGTCTACAACAACATCACTCCGGCGCTGGCGCGCGAACTCGGTGACGCCATCGACGACGCCGACGACGATCGCGCCGTCAAAGTCATCCTGTTGCTGGCGGACGGCAAGGCGTTCTGCGCGGGGTACGGCCTCGACTGGTCGACCGCCGCGCAAGCCGGCGCCGACGGCGCAGGCAAGATGTGGGACATCCCGAGCGACCTGCACGGCATCGGCAAGTTCGTCGCCAGCTACCAGAAGCTTTGGTACTGCTCGAAGCCGACGATCGCGGCGCCGCAGGGCTGGTGCATCTGCGGCGGCACCGACATGGTGCTGTGGGCCGACCAGATCATCGCGGGGGAGTCGACCGTGTTCGGCTACCCGACGTCGCGCATGTGGGGCGTGCCGACGACGCCGATGTGGATTTACAAGATCGGCTTCGAGCGGGCGAAGCGCTACCTGCTGTCGGGCGACGAGATCTCGGCGACGGAGGCCGAACGTATCGGGCTGGTGTCGGAGGTCGTGCCCGACGACGAGTTGCACGACCGCGCGCTCGCACGCGCCGAGCGCATGGCGCAGCTGCCGCTCAACCAGCTCCAGATGATCAAGCTGTACTGCAACCAGGCGGCCGAGAACATGGGCCTGCGGTCGACCACGACCATGGGCATGATCCTCGACGGCCAGGCCCGCCACACCCAGGAGGGCATGGACTGGGTGCAGCGGGCCCAGGAAATCGGCTTCCGCGACGCCGTCCGCGAGCGGGATGACCCATTCGGGGATTACGGGTCGAAATCTGTTTAAATCGCTTTTCAGAGGGCATAACCGAACCCGTGGGAGTGGAGCCCATGACGCTGGGGAGCGTTCGGAAACAGCTCGTGCTGCTGGTTGATGCCGCGCGCGCCGAAGGGTCGGCCAAGGTGATCGCGTCGTGCGGCGACTCGGCGATCGAACTGACCTTCGGCGAGGACGGGATCTACGCCGAAGCCGGCCGCGACGCATCCAAGACCGGGTCGGACCGCTGGGCGCTCGACGACGAGATCGTGCTGCAGATCCTCGGTTGGCGGCGCCACGACGATCGCCAGAGCTTCGTGCGCCGATGGGTGGCGGCGACGCCGAGCGAGGTGGTGGCCGACGACGTGCTGCGCACCGCGGTGAACGGCTACCAGTGCGAGTCCGTCGAGCTGAAGCTGCTCTTGACCGAGCCTGCGGAGCTGTCCTCCGTTTCTGCGTAAGGCGCGCTCCGCTATTGGTGCGTGTCGAGGCACAGGTCTTTGTCCGGCGTCGCCGGTGCGGACCCGTCGGTCCAGATCGGACACTCGGTGCCGTGGTCGACGACGCGCATGACGCGGGCGTCGTGCGGTCGCGTGCAGTCGATCACTTCGTCGGGTACGCCGGCGTTGTCGAGCGTGATGCACGCACCTTCGAGTCGCGCCACGTCGAAGGTGGCGTTGGGGCCGTGGTGTAACCGGGGCGTGTCGTTGTTGTCGGTGAGCGCGATCAGCGCCGACGCGAGGAACAGCGCCGCCACCGACACTGCGATCCAGCGCTTGCGCCGAGGCGACGGCGCCGCCGCAGGAGGTTGCCGGACCGGCCGCGGCGAAACGCGAAGGTCAGACGGTTCGCGCGCCGGTGCGGCGACGGGCGCGGCGACGCGGTGGCGCAGCTCGTCGTAGGCGACGTTGAGCTCCTGCATCGCACGGGTGGCTCGGGCGCGGTCCGCCTCCGTCGCCTCGGCGTAGCGGTCGGGGTGGAGTTCCTTCGACCGCCGGAGGTAGGCGTCGCGAATCTCGGCGTCGGACGCCGACGGGCGCAGACCGAGAACGGCGTACGCGTCCATCGTCGGAGCGTAGGAGCGATCAGGAAGCGAGCGGCAGCGACTCGTCGAAGCCGCACACCGTCCACACCAACTCGACGGCGGGGGAGGCGCCGACTACGCGCAACGGCCGGCCGGCGTCGCGCATGCGCACGAGCACGCGGTGCAGCGTCGCCGCGGACCGCGCGTCGATGAAACCGACGCCGCGCAGGTCGAGCACGATCTCTTCGTCCGGGATCTCGCGCAGCACGTCGGCGATCATCGGCGCGAGGTACCCGTCGATCTCGCCGTGCACGCGCCGCGCGCCATCGGCGGCGAACACGGCGACGGTCGGCTGGTCGGGGCCCTGCAGTGCGTGGACGCAGGCGATCGGCTCGACGCCGTCGACGCGGGTCGTGTCGTAGAGGCACATGCCCGAAAGCGGATGCGTGGCGAGGTAACGATCGGCGTACTGCTCCCACGCGAGATGCGACGCCAGCCGGGCGCGGTCGAGCACGAGCGGGGTCATGTCGGCGGCGACGCGCAGGCCGGCGTAGCCGTCCGCGAGCGCCTCGTCGGTAGCCCTGGCGTACATCGCCAGCTGCGCCTCGGGATCGATCGGAGCCCGCAGGTCGTAGGCCGCGTTCGACGGCATGACGACGAGCGCGCCGCTGGCGACGGCGTCGACAGCGTTCGGAATCGCCGCCAGTTCGGCGAGCAGTTCGTCGACGTCGAGGTCGGCGACGTAGAGCGACCGGAAGCCCGCGTCGAGACCGGCGCTCAGCCAACCGCAGACGGCGGAGGCGCGCTCCGCCGCTGTCGAGTAGCCCCACGCCGCGTGGTCGTGGGGGTCGGCCGGCGCCGCGGGATCGAACCCGCCGTAGCGGCGCATTACTCGGCCGTTCCGAGCAATACCCACACCTGCTTCCCCGTCGGGAGCGGCGTTTGCCCCCACTCGGTCGCCAGCGCGTTGACGACGCGCAGGCCGCGCCCGGTCGGCTCCGAGGGATCGGGATGGGTGAGGCGCGCTTGCGACGGCGACTCGTCGGTGACGCTGATGTGCACGCCGTCGCCGACGCGCAACAGCGTGACGGTGAACGGTGTTCCCGCGTGGGCGAGCACGTTGCTCGTCAATTCGCTGACGATGAGGGTGGCGTCGTCGACCAGATCGGCGAGACCCCAGCCGGTGAGCTTGTCGGCGACGAACCGCCGTGCGGCGCGCAACTCCATCGGCTTGGCCTCGAAGTGTCGTGTGGACGATGCGCTCACGTGCTTCTTCCGGTCTTCCCGACGGGTCGGTGTTGCAACATCCACAACGCCCGCAATCTATTACATGTCAAGCGCCGCTAGTGCTTGCCAAAAGGCGTCGAGGTCGGCGACGAGATCGCCGGCGCGGGCTTCGAGCGCGGCCACCTGCGCGGCGTCGGCGCCGCCGTTGTCGAGGCGCTTGAGCACGTTCTTGAACGCGGCGCGCGAGCCGCTGACCTTCTGCCCGACGGCGACCAGGCGGCGGAGGTCGTCACTGGCAACAGCCGCCGTCGCGCCGCCGCCGCGGCGCGGGTCGTCGGGCGCCAGCAGGTGCAGCACCGGCGTGAAGTCGAGATAGCGCGAACGAAACCACGCCGCCCAGTCGGGGTGCGTCGTGGCGACCGAGTCGACCAACTCCTCGAATGACGACGACACGAGCGAGTCGCCGACGACTTCGGCGCGCACGAAGTTCGCGGCGAGCAACGCGTCGGTGTTGGCGGCGCACGCCATCGACACGACGCGGCCGGATGCGAACTCGGGCAGGTTCTGGGCGGCGAGCGTGGCGATCCACAGCGCGCGCAGCTGCGGGCGATTGAGCCGGCGCGACGCGCCGTCGCGCCAGAACGGGCTCGCCTCGGTGGCGTCGATGTGTTTGTCGCGCACGGTCAGCTTCGACGCCGCCAGGTTCTCGGCGTACGTGCACACCAGCGCCAGGAAGTAACGCCGGTTGCGCACGCGCGTGCGGTACTCGACCAGGCCGTCGAAGCGGGAGTAGCGGTCGGGCCCCCACTCGATGCGGATGGCGTCCACCGTTGTGGCGTCGGGATCGATCGTGCGTACCCACGGCAACAAGTCGTCGGGTGTGGCGACGAACTCGCCGAGCAGGTTGAACACGAGCACCTGGGTTTCGAGCAGGCTGCGGAACAACACGGGCGTCGGCACCACCCCGAAGTCGTCGCCGTAGATGACGCGGTCCTCGAGTGCCGTGATGACCTTCGGGCTGTAGAAGTTGTCCTCGGCTTCGGCGTCGAGGGGCAGCATGGCGCCGACGAGGCTTTCGGAGATGTCGTTGCGCTCGCCCGGTTGGTAGCCCTGCTGCTCGCGCCACCACGACGCCAGCCAGCGGCACCCAGCCGTCCACGGCGTGTCCTTCTTCTCCCGAAACTTGGGAGAGTCCCAGGGAAGTTCAGGTTCGAAGTGCTCGCTTCTCACTTGAGACCGTCGATCGCTTCGCGGAACGCCTTGAGGTCGACCGCCAACTCGCGGGCGCGATCGTCGAGCGCGCTGATGACCGCGGCGTTGACGCGTCCGGCGCCAATGCGCTTCACCAACTTCTCCACCGCACCGCCCTCGCCGATGACGCGCGGCGCCACCTTCAGCAGCTCGTTGAGCCCGGCGACGTCGGCCTTGCGCGTCTTCGGTGACTCCGTGCGCCGCGGGTCGTTCGGCCCCAGCAACTTGGCGACAGGGGAGAAGTCGAGGTAGCGGGTGCGGACCCACGCGGCCCACTTCGGTCGCGATTCGCCGAGCGTGTCCACGACCGTCTCGAGCGGCGACCACACCAGCCATTCGGGCTCGAGCAGTTCTCCGCGCACGAGATCGACGGCGACGCGCGCGTCGGGATCTGCGCTGCACGCCATGACGACGACGCGGCCGTCGTCGTAGCCCTCCTTCTCCACCAGCGATTGGACGAGCATGGTGTCGAGCCAGAACTGGCGCAGATTGGCGCGGTCGAGGCGACGGCTGGCGCCGTCGCGCCACAACGGACTGTCGTCGGTGAACTCGACGTAGGTCGGTCGCACCGTGATCTTGGCGTCGGCGAGATCCTCGGCGTAGATGCAGTCGACCGCGAGAAACCGGCGCGCCTCGCCGGCGGTGTATTCGACGAACGCGCTGAACGGCGCGCCGCCGCCGACCGCCAATTTCTTCTTCGGCGCCCACAGCAACTGCAGCTCGGTCACCCCGGTCGCCTCGCCGTCGATGGTCTGCACCCACGGCAACAACTCGTTCGGCTGCTGCGCGAACTCGCCGAGCACGTTCGTGCACAGCGTCTGGGACGACAGCAGGTCGCGGAACAACTTGTCGAGCGTCGCCAACGGGATGTCGGTGCCGTTGAGGATGCGCTCGTCCATGGCGCGCACGACGTTGGCGCCGTAGAAGTTGCGCTCGGGTTTCGTGCCGAGCGGCAGCATCGACGCCACCGGCCGCTCGATCGCCTGGCTCAACTCACCGGCGAGGTGACCTTCTTCGTTGCGCCACCACGACTGCTGCCAGCGGCACCCTGCGGTCCACGCGTTGTCGTTTTTCTCGGCGAACTTGGGCGAATCCCACGGCAGGGCGTCGAGCTCCATGCCGCAGTTGTAGTGCTTACGCCTTCAGTTGGGAGCGCAAATGCTTCAGCGTTTCGAGCTGACGGTCGAGGTCGAACGGCGCCAGTTCGTCGTTGCCGCGGATCGTGTCTTCGAGCTGCTGGAGCCGCACCATCTCTTCGTCGCGCAGGCGCTTGCGGTCGCGCGCCGGCGACTGCTTGATGGCACGGAGGAACGCGGCGTTGGCGTCGCGGGGCTTGCCGAGGTTCAGCGTGCGAGCGATGAAGGCGAAGGAGCGTCCGGTGGAGCGGAGTTCGAGCACGATCTGGTCGCGGTCGTCCTCGTTCTCACCCTTGGAGGGGTGCGGGGTCATAGACCACCCTAGACGCGACGAACCGCCGGCCCTGACGGACCGGCGGCTCGCGAAGCGTTTCTTTCCTTACTCAGATCAGATCAGATGACCCGGACGTTCTGCGCCTCGTCGCCTTTCCGACCGGGGGCGACGTCGTACTCAACACGCTGCCCCTGATCGAGCGAGCGGTAGCCATTCGCCTGGATGTTGCTGAAGTGAACGAAGATGTCTTCACCTTCGTCTTGCGTAATGAAGCCGAAGCCCTTCTCTGCGTTGAAGAACTTCACGGTTCCTTGTGCCACGTAACTCTCTATTTCTTTTCAAAAACGGACCCGCCGGTGTTGGCGACTCCGTCGAACAGGCTACCCGTTCCGTAGAGGGGGTAGTTCGCATGCGTGCGTACCTCACATCTGGCGCGCTATCGCGACATCGCAACGCTGTTGGTGAAACACCGGCACGCTCTCGGCTCCGTCGATGACGAGGCCGTAGAGGAGCGCGACGCCCGCGCGCTCGCCGACGAGTTCGAGCGCATGGGCCCCACATTCGTCAAGCTCGGTCAGCTGCTGTCGACCCGGGCCGACTTGCTCCCACCCAGCTACCTGCGGGCCCTCGCCCGTCTCCAGGACAAGGTCGAGCCTTTCGAACTCGCCGACGTCGAGCGCATCGTGCGCCACGAACTGGGCGTTCGCATCTCCAAAGCCTTCGCCAGCTTCGACGAGAAACCTTTGGCGGCGGCGTCGCTCGGGCAGGTGCACCGCGCCGAGATGCGCGACGGGCGACGGGTCGTGGTCAAAGTGCAGCGGCCGCACATCCGCGAGCGCGTGCTCGACGACATCGACGCCATCGAAGAGTTGGCGTCGCTCGCCGACGCCCACACCGACGCCGGGCGCCGGCTCGGCTTCTCCGACATGGTCGGCGAGTTCCATCGTTCGCTGCTCGACGAACTCGACTACCGCAAGGAAGCCGCGAACCTCGACACGATGCGCGCCAACCTCGCCGACCACGAGCTGATCGTCGTGCCGGCGCCGATCCACGACTACACGACCGACGTCGTACTCACGATGGACTTCATCGCCGGCACGACGATGAGCGCGATCGGACCGGTCGGCATGACCGACGTCAACGGTCCTGCGCTCGCCGAGGCGTTGTTCGGTGCCTATCTCGACCAGTTCCTCGTGCACGGGTTCTTCCACGCCGACCCGCATCCCGGCAACGTGCTGATCACCGACGACGGGCGCATCGCGTTGATCGACCTCGGCATGACGGCGCGCATCGAACCGGCGATGCAGGAGCAACTGGTGAAGTTGCTGCTGGCGATCGGCGAAGGTCGCGGCACCGACGCCGCCGACGTCGCCATCAGCATGGGCCGCCCGCTGCCCGACTTCGACGAAGGCGCGTACCGCCGCGCCGCGGCGGAGCTGGTGACGCGCCACTCGGTCGCCACGATGGCCAACACGCAGGCCGGCGCCATCGTCGCCGAGTTGACCCAGACCTCCGCCGACGCCGGCCTGCGCCTCCCGCCGCAGTTGACGATGCTCGGCAAGGCGTTGCTCAACCTCGACGAGATCGCCCGCACGCTCGACCCGACGTTCGACCCGAACGCCGCCATCAAACGCGCGTCGGCCGACCTCGTGCGCAAGAAGCTGCTGCAAGGCGCGAGCCCCGCGAACCTCATGAACGCCGCGCTCGAAGCGAAGGAGTTCGCCGAGCGGTTGCCGCGCCAACTCAACCAGGTGATGGAGTCGCTGGCGCACGGTCAGTTCACGCTCAACATCCAAGGCATCGACGAGCGCGAGATCATGCGCAGCGCGCAAAAGGTGGCGAACCGCGTCACCGCCGGACTGTTGGTGGCGTCGCTCGTCATCGGCGCCGCGCTGATCATGCGCATCCAAACGCACGCGCGGCTCTTCGGTTATCCAGCGCTGGCGATCGTGCTGTTCCTGTTGGCTGCCGGGGCGGCGATGTGGTTGTTCGTCCTCATTTATCGCCACGACGAGTAGCCACATTCGGGATCAAGCGGTCGCTCTGCACGCTTTGCAGCAGGAGAACTACGCGCGGCTGGCCAATTCTCACTACGTGTCCACGAAGATGTTCAACCTCATCGACTTGCTCGATTGGCTCGAGGCTTTGATCGAGCATCGCGACGAACACCGCGGCGAGTGGTACATGTTCTTCGCCACCGACGAGCGCTACGTCGAGTTGAACATCACCGCCGACGAGGTGTGGGCCGGCGCCGTCACCAACCACAACCTGAGCAAGGAGCAGTGGTTGACGGAGGTCGAGTCGATCAAGATGGGTCTCTACGGCTGGGCGCTCGAAGCCATCGACACGCCCGAGCCGAAGTACGTGCGGCGCTGGCCCGTCGGCACCCCGACGGCCGTGATCGTCAGCAAGATCCTCCAGGTCTTCACCGCGGTCTACCTGCCCCGCGACACCGAGGTCGTCGAGGTCGTGCGCGGCACGTTCGCCGAGGGCAACGTCGACTGGGATTCGCTGGCCTAGGGACGTATCCCCGGGGGTTTGACCTCCATGCGTTAGGCCAACCCCCAGGGAAGGTGGGTACGTCCACCGGGCTAGGCATCCCGGGGTTTGCAGCTTCGTCGCAATTCGCGAACTACGCAATAGGGCCGAAGGGCCTTTCGTCCGAGGGCCGGGGGTCCTTGTGGCCGAAATGGTCGTCGTTACACTTCTTGGCGTCGGGCGGACCGAGCTGATCGGGCGCGTCCATGTTTCGCAAGCTGTTGGTAACGGGAGGGGTTGGCCTCCTCACGGTGTCCGCCCTGGGAGTCGGCGCGCAGGGCCAAGAACAGTCGCGGGCACCGGTGCCGACCACGCCGACGACCCTCTCAGTCGGCGTCGAGCGCTCCACGGATACGACGACAACGACGGCCGCGACGGGTACGACCGGGATGGCCGGCACGGGACCGCACGACTACGTCGCGTGGGTTTCGCTCGCCGGTGTCGTCGCACTGGCGATGGGCGCGTCGATGCGGGGCCGCCGCGCCGACGGCGCGCACTGGGGTTAGCCGCTCGTCACCTGGCGCGTTGCGGTGCCGCGCACGACGCTGCCGACCAACCAGTCGATGCGCAGCGTGTGAGCGCCTGCCGGCACCTTCACGGGGATGCCGAACGTGTCGGCGCCACCGGCGGTGTCGACGTCCTGCGAACCAGCCAGCGCGCCGTCGACGTACACGAGGACCTTCTCGAGTGACGCCGCAACAACCGGGCAGCCGTCGGCGCCGTTACCGCTGAGGTCGGGGCAGGCGTCGATGTCGTCGGCCACGCCGTCGCCGTCGCGGTCGGCGATCTGCGCCGAGGTGATCTGCGCCGTCAGCGTGTAGGTGACGCCGTTGACTTCGTCGGCGACGAGGAACGGCTCGACGTCGATGCCGAGGGTTCCCTTCACGGCGTTGAAGCTCACGACTTCGGGCTTGTTGCTCGACGCCGCCGTGGTGCCGGAGTCGGCCGCTCCCGTGACGTGGAGGTCGAGGTCCGACGCACCGGTGGCGTCGCCCCAGTCGAGGGTCAAGGTGACGTCGCTCGGCGTCGGGAGGTTGAGGCTGAAGTGATGGCTCTGGTCGAGCGGGGTGCCCGTCAACACGCCACCCGTCGACTGGTCGGCGTAGAACGTGTTGCCGCCGTCGTGCTCGAACGTCTTGGTCTCCATCGCCGTGCGCGGCGCGAAGTGGAAGTAGGGCGGCGGGACCGACGGGCCCTTCGCCGCTGCCAGCCCGATGACGCCGCGGCCGTCGGGCGCGCGGTCATCGGGCGTCGACACGGTCGCGCCACCGACGCTCGCCAAGCTGTCGACGTAATACGGAGCGGTCACGCCGACGCCGGCCAGGTACGAGCGCGGAATCGAGAAGTCGACTTCCTTCGAAGACGTCCACCAACGGCTCGTGCCCGCGGGTAGGTAGGCGGCCGCCTGCGCGTCCCACGTCATCGGACCCGGGTCAACCTTCGGGTAACGGATGAACGAGTCGAAGCGGCGGCCGTTGATCTCGACGCTGTACACCGACGGGCTCGTCGCCGTGGTGCCGGTCGGCGGCAGGTTCTTCAGCCACATCTTGGTCGTGACTTGCGTGGCGGTGGTCGCCGCCGAGAACTTCTTGATCTCGGTGAAGCCCGTGTGGGCGTCGCTCTGCGAGTCGTTGACGGAGCCCGACGTGCTCGTCGGCGGCGGCGCCGCCCCCGACACGCGGTCGACGGTGCCCTGCACGTTGAAGTTCCCGTCGCTAGCCGTCGCCCCGTCGGACGGACCGGTCACCGTGAGGTTGTAACTCGTGGTCGTCGTCGGCGTCGGCTGCCAGTTGGTGGGCGGCGTGCCGGGCAGGACGCCGAGGTCCGGCTGCGGGCAGTCCGTCGGAGTGCCGGTGTTCGACGCATAGAAGTGGTCGCGAGGGTTCTGCGCCTGGAAGTGGTCGGTGGTCGCGTCCCACTTCGCCTGGTTGGCGTCGACGTGATCGCGGTTGTCGACGACGCCGTCGTTGTTCGTGTCGATGTAGTGGCTCTGCGTGACGGCGATGCCTTCGACGTCGAGGGTCGACACGCACTTGTTCAAGCCGGGAGGATCCGTGTTGTACGACATGATGTCGTTGGTCGGCACTTTCGACCACGGACCTTCGGCGCCGTCGCCGACGTGACCGATGGTGAGGCAGTGGCCGAACTCGTGGGCCACGAGGTCGAAGAGGTTGAACACGTCGAGCGCCGGCGGAGCCGGGTCGATGGCAGGCGTGAGCGCGAAGCAGACGTTGCCGCCGGCGCCGCCGCAGTCTTCGGTGACGGTCGCGCCTTGTTCGTGATCGTGGTGGTCGTAGCCCGGCATGCCGCGCCACGTGTCCATGTCGAACGGGTTGGCGACGCCCGCGCACGGCATGTTCTCGTCCTGCCCGAGCGCGCCGGTGAGCGTCGCGTACGGGTCGATGCCGATGCCGGCACCGCCGACGGGGTTGGTGGCGATGACGACGATCTCGGGGTCGACGATCGGGTACGTCACGACGCCCGCGCCCGCCGCCGCGCTCTCGATGTCGGTCGAGATGTGGAAGTGCATGTTCTTCATCCACGGCACGCCCATCTGCGGAGCGAGGTAGTGGATGCCGCCGTTCCACATCTCCACGGCCTGGCGCATGATGCGCATGTCGCGGGTCGCGGTCGGCGACGCCGGGACCATCAGCAACACGTCGACGTCGGACGAGTCGAGCCCGTTCATGCCGGTGCGCATGTGGTAGCAGGCGTTGTCCGTGGCTTCGAACGTGTCGTTTTCACATCCCGGCGGCAGGTTGCCTTGTCCGAAATGGGTACCGGTGTACCCGTCGGCCGCGCTGGCCGAGGCCGGCTGAGCGCTGATGACGGTGCCGCCGATCGACAGAACGATCGCGATGGCGGACGCGAGAAAACGCTTGCGCAACAACTCTTTCCCCTTCTGGGCGGCGAGAGCTCCCCAGCTCCGCGCGGTAACGAGCCCGATGGTACCGCGTCAGCGGGCCGGAACGCCGCCTTGAACCGTCGTGCGGTGCAGCTCTCGGCGGAACCCGCCGTAGTCGTTCAGGGCGAGGTGCTGCGTGGCGCGGTTGTCCCAGATTGCGAGGTCGCCGTTGCGCCAGCGGTGGCGGACCGTCAACGAATGATCCGTCGTGTGGCGGTGGAGCGCCAGCAGGAACGCAGCGACGTCGTCCGGTGCCACGTCGGTGTTCTCGAGGTCACGGCAATACGCGAGGTTGAAGAACAGGACCTGCTTGTTGTTGCCGGGGTGCGTCGTGATGATCGGGTGCGTGCGCGCGTCGTTGGCGTCGTCGGTCGTCTGGATGTCCATGTGCTTGAGCCCGTCGTGCAGCGGTTGCATCTTCGGCGAGTACGCGTCCTTCGCGGTGTGCACGCCGTTCGCATCGGGCTTGTCGATCGGGTCGCGGTAGTGGGAAGGGAGGCGGTCGAGGGCGGCGATGTTGGACGTCCACACGGTGTCGCCGCCGTAGGGCGGCACGTCGATGGCGTGCAGGAGCGTGTAGCTCGGCGGGCGCTCGAGGAACGAGAAGTCGCTGTGCCACGCGCCGCCGAAGTTGAAGGCGTTCGCCTCGTCGGCCTCCTTGAGCACCTTGATGACTTCGGGGTAGTCGGGCAGCGTGCCGACGAAGGGCGTCTCGCACGGCGGTCCGAAGTGGTGCGTGAACTCGGTCTGTTCACCCGGCGACAGCGACTGCTCCTTGATAACGACGACGAGGTGCTTGTCGAGCGCGCCGGTCAACTCGGCGACGACGCCTTCGATCGCCGGCGTCGTCAGTTCCTTCGCCAGATCCACGTCGGTGATCTCGGCACCGAGCACGCCGGTCAGCGGTTGGGTTCGCACGTCCGTACGGTACGCGGCGCCAACGACATGCGCGTCGAGATCTGCCGCGCTTGTAGCGACAAGCGACGCTCGCTACGGCTCAGCGAAAACGCGACGGGAGCGGAGACCGTCGCTTGTCGCTAAGAGCGCGGCATGTATGGGCGCGGGAGCCTTTAGCCGTCGGGTTGCGCGCCGTTGAGCGGGATGTCGTCGACGACTCTTGCGTGGTGTTGAACGTCTTGTCGCCGGGGAGGTCGTCGAGCGCGCGCATGACTTCGGGGTTCGCTTCGTTGTCGCGGGCGACGGCTACGAGTCGTGCTTTGTCGCCGGGGAAAGCGGAGGGACCGAGGAAGCGTGCGATCGGTGCGGACGCCGACGTACGGGTCGTCTTCGGGTGTGGCCATCCTTCGCGGCTACCCGCTACACGACACCGGCATGCAGCGTGTCGACGATGCCGTACTGCATGGCACCACTAGGCAGCGTCGTTGGTGAGTAACTCCACGCGCAGCGTCGCCAGTGTTTCCGTGGAGACGCCGTGATGCGACAGGTAGCCCTCGGCGCCGCCGTATTCGTCGGCCAACCAGTCGAGCGTGTGGTCCAGCGCCCGGCGCGGCGCCGACAGGTACGGCCGCACGGTCTCGACGTCGATACCCGCGGCTTCGAGCTCAGGCTGCAACTCGGCGATGCGCGCTTCGCTGCGCGTGACGTTGGTGAGCTCGTAATCGTCGAGGATGTTTTCGCGGTCGACTCCGAGGACCTCGAGCAGCAGCGCCGCGGCGATGCCGGTGCGGTCTTTGCCGGCGGTGCAATGAAAGACCGCGGGGCGGTGTTCCGCCGACGCCAACTCGGTGATGAGGCGTGCGAATACGTCGGGCCACGTCGTGAGGTTCTCGCGATAGGTCTCGGCCACGTACGTCTCGTCCCAGTTGGCGTCGGGACCGCGCTGCGTGAACCACTCCACCAGCGACATCTCCGCCGCCTGCGGCCCGATCGGCAGGTGGACCACTTCGTGCGGGAGGCCGTGTTCGATCGTCGGCCACGTGTCGCGTTCGTGTTGGCGCCGCAGGTCGTACACGCGCTTGATGTCGAGCTTCGCCAGCTCCTTCCACCCGGCGTGCGTGAGGAACGAGACGGAGTCGGCGCGGTACACCTCGTCCCACGCCGTGATCAGTCCGTCGACGGTCGGATAGCCGCCGAGGTCGCGGAAGTTGCGTACGCCCTCGAGCGGGATGACGCGGCGCGGATGATCGGCGGACACGCTTCCAGTTTGTCCTAGTTACGCGCTCCAGAGGTCACTCAGGGCAACCGACACCTGCGTCGGTCCGTCGACGGGAGCGAAGTCGCCGACCGTGACCGGTCGCTCGACCGCCATCTCGTCGAGCACGTCGCTCAGACCCGTCAGGAACCGCGACGGCTGGCCCCACGAGTGCGCGTCGTCTTTGCCGTAGCGCCGATGGTAGAAGCGCTGCGGATACGTCACGGTGAGCGAGTCGCGCGCCCGGGTCATGGCGACGTAGAGCAGCCGGCGTTCCTCGTCGACGCCGCCGGGTTCGCCGAGCGCCATGTCGGACGGGATGTTGCCGTCGCTGGCGTGGATCACGTACACCGACTGCCATTCGCCGCCCTTCGCGGAGTGGATGGTCGAGAGCACGAGCCAGTCGTCGTCGAGGTGCGGCGGGCCGACGTCGGTGGTGTTCGCCGGCGGGTCGATGGCGAGGTCGGCGAGGAACGCGCCGCGCGTCTTGTGCGCGCCGGCCATCGACACCATCGCTTCGACGTCGCCCTCGCGCGTGCGCGCGTTGTACGGGTAGGCGCGCTCGAAGGCGACGTGCAGGAAGGGAAGCAGTCGTTCGATCTGCGTGGCCGGCGGTGGATCGGGGGGACCGACGCAATCGGCGAGGCATTGCTTCAGCACACCGAGGTGTTCGACCGCAGCCGGCGGCACCAGCGTCTCGGATTCGAGGAACGTCTTGAGCGCGGCGTCGGTGCGCGCCGTCACACCAAGGTCGTCGGCGATGCGCCGCGCCCAACCGGGCCCGACACCTTCGAGGAGCCCGAACACGCGGTGCCACGCCAACTCGTCAGTCGGGTTGTCGAGGATGCGCAGCAGCGCCAGCGTGTCCTTCACGTGCGCCGTCTCGAGAAACTTCAGTCCGCCGAACTTCACGAACGGGATGTTGCGGCGACCGAGTTCGATTTCGAGGCCGTCGGAGTGATGGCCGGTGCGGAACAGCACCGCCTGGTTCATCAGCGGGACGCCCTTCTCTCGCTCTTCGAGCACGGCGTCGCAGATGACGTTCGCTTGCGTCTGCTCGTCGTCGCACCGGATCAACTTCGGGCGACGGTCGCCGGTGCGATCGGTCCACAGCGTGCGCGGGTACTTCTGCGGAGCCTTGTCCAGCATCGTGTTGGCGGCGTGCAGGATCGGTGGGATCGAGCGGTAGTTCTGCTCGAGCGTGACGACTGTGCAGTCGTCGAAGCGATCGGGGAAGCCGAACATCACGTCGGGAGTCGCGGCGCGGAAGCCGTAGATCGCCTGGGCGTCGTCACCGACCGCGGTGATGGCGGCATGGCCCGGACCGCAGTGCGCCGCCAGGATGTCGCCCTGGACGGTGTTCACGTCCTGCACTTCGTCGACGAGCAGATGGTCGAACATGGCGCGCAGGCGCGCGCCCGCGGGGTTGACGGCCAGCGCGCGCCAGTAGAGCAACAAGTCGTCGAAGTCGATGACGTTGGTCTGTTGCTTGCGCGTCGCGTACTCGGCGAACACTTCACGCATCGCGTCGAGATCGCCGCAGCACCACGGGAAGAAGTCGGCGAGCGTGTCGGACAGCGGCGTCTGCGCGTTGGCGACGCGCGAGTAGATCGCCTGCAGCGTGTCCTTGCGGGGGAAGCGGCGGTCCCCCTTGCCGAGGCCCATGTCGACGCGCACGAGGCCCATGAGATCGACGGCGTCTCCGGCGTCGAGCACCGTGAACCCCGGCTTGAGGCCGATCACTTCGGCGTGCTGCTGCAACAGCCGGTGCGCGACGGCGTGGAACGTGCCACCCCAGACGCGTCCGGCGGCATTGGGATCGGCGTGACGCGCCGCACGGGCGATCAATTCGTGCGCAGCGCGACGAGAGAACGTCAGCAGCAAGAGCCGAGAAGGATCTGCGCCCTTTTCGATGAGGCGGGCGAGGCGCGCCGCCAGCGTGGTGGTCTTGCCTGTTCCGGCTCCGGCCACGATGAGCAGCGCCCGCCCTTCATGCTCGACGGCGGTGCGCTGCCCATCGTTCAGACCGAACATATGTACGCAGCGTAGGCGAACAGGCGTTCGCCTGCACGGATTACGTCGCGGTGAGGCTGCCGCCCATGCCACTCGGCGCGTGGAGCAGGCACACGTAGTTGTACGTGCCCGCCTTCGGCACGACGAACGTGAAGCTGCGCGCCGCCTCAGGCGGACCCTGCCCCGGTGGGGCGTTCGGCGGCAGCCAGCCGCTATTGAACGCGTCGGTCGCGTTCAACGTTTGGGGGCTCGGTCCGGGCGAGGGCTTCATCGCTTCTGGCGACTCAGGATTCTGCGGCAACTCCTTCGTGCCCTTGAACGAGGCCGTGTGCGGCGCGTTCGAGTCGTTGAGGAACACCACCTTGTCGCCCGCCTTGATGTCGGCGTTCGCCGGCTGGAAGGCCAGCACGTCGGTGTGCTGCGAACCGCCGCCCATCAGGATGGTCCACGTGTTCGTGCCGTCGGCGTTGGCGGTCTTCTTCACCGGCGCCTCGGTCAGCGCCTTCTTCGCGGCGCGGCCTTCGGTCAGCCACTTTGCCTGTTCGGTCTTCGCCCTACCGTCGATCGCCGACTGCGAGTCGGCCGTTGTGGCGTCGTCGACGACCTTGACCGTTCCCAACATGCCGGGATGCAGCAGGCAGTAGTAGTTGTAGGAACCGGCCTTCGAGAACGTGAGCGAGTACGTCTCCGGTTTCGGTCCCGTCGGGAAGATCGTGGAACTGAACGACTGCGTGCCGTCGTATGCGCCAGTCGTCGCCTTCTCGCGCAACGCCGCGGCCGCGGGATCGCTCGGCGGGGGCGGCGTCTTGCCGGCCGGCAAGAACGTCACGGTGTGGGGCTCGGAGCCGGGCGCCGTCCACTCGACGGCGGCTCCCGTTTTTACGGTGATCGACGCCGGCAAGAACGCCAGTACCGCGATGTTGCGGTCTTTCGGGTCGTTGACTCCTGCCTGGACCTTCGCCGTACTCGGCGCCGGCCCCTTCGCTGCCGTCGTCGCCGCCGACTTGTCGGACGAATCCTTGCCGCCGCATGCCACCAACGTCATCGCCACCACTCCGAGCGCGATGGCCAATGTGCTTTTTCTCATGTTCGCACCTCCGGCGCGGATCGTAGACCTCACGGATTGGCGGATTCAGGAATGCTCGCGCAGGAACGCGATCGCGTCTTCGACGCTCGAGACGTCGTGAGCGTGCAGCGTCCAACCCCAGGGGTCGTCGAAGCTCGACGTGTCGCTGCGGTCCCACGGCCCGACGTACAGGTAGGGCTCGGGGTACGTGTCGTCGCCCGGCGAGCCGCCGTAGTTGCAGTTGCGGAACTCCGTCGCCAGGTCGAAGTGCTCGGGCCAGATCTGCTGCGGCGCGGCGTCGGGCGGCGCGACGGACTGCAGCGCCACGGCGACGAGCCCGTACCAGTCGGCCAGGCCTTGCGCGCTGCGGGCGTCGACGGTGAGTGGCGCGTCGTCGAGTGGCGTGTTGGCGGCGTACGGCAGGTCGATGTCGGTGGCGCCCAGTTCGCGCAAAGTCGCGCCGTCGATGTCGACACCGTCGAGTTTCCCGTCGCGACACACGAGACGATGCCCGTCGAACTCCTGTGTGGCGAACCCACCGGTGTGGGCGCGCAATCCGATCTTGCCGATGGCGGCGTACGACGCCTTCGCCATCACGTGTTCGGCGACTTTGTGCAGGGACTGACGGGTATCGGCGTAGGCGCTCATTGCGTGGCGAGGTCGACCCGCTCACGATTGACGGGTCGTTCCTTCTTCAGTACGTCGATGACGACGCGCGTTACAACGTCGGGCGACACCGGGGCGCGCCCGGTGAGCGCCGGCGTGATCGGCGCCTGGCCTTGGTAGCCGACGCAGAACGGCGACATGCCGTACGTCACGGGCGTCGTGCGCGGCACGGTCCCTTCGCCGACGGGGACGTCGCCGTAGCGCAGGGCGACGTCGGCGCCGCCGAAGCCGTTGGGAGCGCTGGTCATCACCGCCACCGACTTGCCCGGCGGCAGTTCGACCGATGCCGAGACCGTTGTCGTCTCGGTGCCGACGAAGTTGTAGGCGTAGTGCAGTCGTCTGTCTTTCAGATACAGCGCGTAGCCGCCCGAGAGCGACCCGTGGGCGACGACGATGCCGTCGACGTCATCTGGGGACGCGGGCACGTCGAGCTCGACCTGGATCGTGTGGGCGCGTCCCTTCAGGTTCGGCGCGACGTCTTCCGACATCGGGCCGATGCCGGGATAGAAGACGTACTGGTGGCGACGGAAGCGGCGGTCGTGACCGACGACGGGCTGGTTGTTGAGCGGCAGCACTTGGTACTTCTCGGCTTCGGTCCACCACAGCGCCTTCATCTCTTCCAACTTCTCGGGCTCGGACGCCGCGCAGTCGTGCACCTCGGCGAAGTCGACGGCGACGTGGTACAGCTCCCAAACGTCCTCGTCGAACGGCTTCGTCACGTCGGTGCCGTCGTACACGGTGAAGACGCCCGGGTGATAGACGACCGCCTTCCACCCGTCGTGATAGAGCGCGCGACTGCCGAGCATCTCGTAGTACTGCGTGACGTGCGATTCCGATCCGGCGAACGACGTGCCTTCGATCGGCGATTGGTCGATGCCGTTGATCGTTGCGGGCGCGGCGATGTCGAGCCACTCGAGCAGCGTCGGCATGACGTCGATGGCGTGCACGTACTGGTGACGAGTTTCACCGGTCCGGCCGAGCCGGGCGGGCCAGTGCACGATCAGCGGATCGGCGACGCCGCCTTCGTGCGTGTCGCGCTTGAACCGCTTGAGCGGCGTGTTGCCCGCCCACGCCCAACCCCATGGGTAGTGGTTGAACGCGTTCGGTCCGCCGAGCAGGTCGATGCGCGCCAAGTTCTCGTCCATCGACTCGGGCACGAAGTTGAAGAAGTAGCTCTCGTTGAACGAACCGCGCGCGCCGCCTTCGGCCGACGCGCCGTTGTCCGACATGACGATGAAGATCGTGTTGTCGAGCTCGCCCGTTGACTCGACGAAGTCCACGATGCGCGCCACCTGCGCGTCGGTGTGCGTGAGGAATCCGGCGTAGACCTCCATCATCCGCGCGTAGAGCGTCTTTTCGTCCGCCGACAGCGTGTCCCACGGTTGCACCCACGACGGACGCTCGCTCAGTTCAGTGCCAGCGGGAAGGAGCCCGCTGTCGAGCTGGCGTTGGAACACGCGGTCGCGCCACGCGTCCCATCCGTCGTCGAACTGACCGCGGTAGCGATCGATGAAGTCGCGCGGCGCCTGGTGCGGCGCGTGACAGGCGCCGGGCGCGAACCACAACAGGAACGGCTTGTCGGGGTGCACGGCGCGCAGGTCTTTCATGTAGAGCAGCGCATGGTCGGCGAGGTCTTCGGTCAGGTGGTAGCCGTCTTCGGGAGTCGCGGGCGGCTCGATCGAGTGGTTGTCGTGGACGAGATCGGGGTGGTACTGGTCGGTCTCGCCGCCCATGAATCCGTAGAAGCGCTCGAACCCGCGACCGAGGGGCCACTTGTCGCGCGGCGAGCCCATCGTCATCTCCGTCGCAGGCGCCAGGTGCCACTTGCCCACGCAGAACGTGGCGTATCCCGCGTCGAGCAGGATCTCGGAGAGGAAGCCGTTCTCCTTCGGGATCGTCGCGTTGTAGCCCGGGAACCCGGCGGCGACTTCGACGATCCGGCCCATGCCGTTGCTGTGATGGTTGCGGCCACTGAGCAAGCAGGCGCGGGTGGGGGAGCACAGCGCCGTCGTGTGGAAGTTGGAGTAGCGCAACCCGTTGGCGGCTAGACGGTCGAAGGTCGGCGTCGCGATGTCGGAGCCGTAACAGCCGAACTGCGCGTACCCGACGTCGTCCAGCAAGACCACCACGACGTTCGGCGACCCTTCCCGCGGCTCGTGGATCGGCGGCCACCACGCCTCCGACTCGCTCAAGTACCGCCCGACCTTGCCCTCGAACACCGGCTTCGCCCTCGTCACGCGGCCATTCTCCCCGAACTGGTTCTCCCAGCGACCGCCGGACGGTCGTGGGGAGGACCAGTCCGGGAGTGGGCGCGGGATTGCGGATGTTGGATATCCGGATATAGGATGTCTACGTATGCGGATGTCGGACGGAGTGGAGTGGGCGTTGCACGTGGCGTCGCTGTTGGCCGTGGTGCCGCCCGAGAAGGGCATGACGGCGGCCAAGCTCGCCGAGTTTCACGGCGTGCCGGGCGCGTACTTGGCGAAGCACCTGCAGGCGCTGACGCGCGCCGGGGTGTTCGAGGCCGTGCCCGGACGCGGCGGCGGCTACCGCCTGGCGCGTCCCGCGGCCGACGTCACCGTCCTCGAAGTCGTCGAGGCGGTCGAGGGGCGCACGCGCGCCTTCGAGTGCTCCGAGATCCGCCAACGCGGACCAGCCGGCGGCGGACCGAAGTCGGACTACCGCGGCGTGTGTGGCATCGCCCGGGTGATGTACGACGCCGAAGCCGCGTACCGCGAAGAACTGCGCAAGGTCACGATCGCCGACCTCCTCGGCTCGTTCCTGCGCTCTGCCTCACCCGGTGCGCAAGTGCGCGCCGCCACTTGGATGCAAAAGGAGATGTCGTCATGAAGGTTTTCGTTGCCGGAGCCACCGGGGTGCTCGGTCGACGGGCAGTGCGCGAACTCGTCGCCGCGGGCCACGAGGTCACGGCGCTCGTGCGCACGGAAGAGAAGGCGAAGCTGATCGACGGCCTCGGCGGCAAGCCCGTCACCTTCGACGTGTTCGACGCCGCCGACGTACGCGCGCAGGTCAGCAACCACGACGCGGTCGTCAACCTCCTGACGCATATCCCGCCGTTGACGAAGGCGGCGCTGCCCGGCGCGTGGAAGGAAAACGACCGCCTGCGCATCGAGGCGTCGGCCAACCTCGCGGCCGCGGCGGCGGCCGGCAACAGCCGCATGGTGCAGGAGAGCATCACGTTCCTCTACCTCGACGCCGGCGACGAGTGGATCACCGAAGAGTCGCCGCGCGAGGCGACGCCGCTGGTGGTTTCCGTCGACGCCGCCGAGTCGAACGCCCTCGGGACCGGCAACGGCGTCGTGCTGCGCTTCGGCCAGTTCTACGCGCCGGACGCGACGCACACGATCGACTCGGTGCGCGCCGCCCGTCTCGGTATGGCACCGGCGCTCGGAAGCCAGGACGGCTACCAGTCCTACATCTACGCCGACGACGCGGCGCGCGCCGTGGTCGCCGCGCTGACCGCGCCCGTCGGTGTCTACAACGTCTCCGAGGACGAACCCCTGACGCGCCGCGAGGGCGCAGCCGTGATGGCCGACGCGCTGCACAAGAAGAAGCTGCGCGCCGGACTCGCGAAGGTGCTGCCGAAGATGATCGGCTCGCAGGGAAGTCTCTTGTCGCGCAGCAACCGCATCAGCAACGCCAAGTTCAAGCAGGCGACCGATTGGTCACCGCAGGTTCCGTCGCAACGCGAAGGCTGGCCGTTGATCGTCGCCGAGATGGGTTTGTGACGCGCACCCGTTGGATCCAGGTGCTGCTCGGCATCAACCTCGTGACCCTGTTGCCCCTGGCGATCTGGCCGCTGGCGTCGCCGCGCAACTTCTACGACAAGTTCCCCGGCGGCCCGTACCACTGGATCGACATCAACGGCCCGTACAACGAACACTTCCTGCGCGACTTCGCGGCCCTCAACGCCGCGCTCGTCGTGATCCTCATCTTTGCGCTGTGGAAGCCGACCACCTCGCTGCTGCAGGCGACCGGCTTGGCGCTGGCGGTCTACGCGCTGCCGCACGCGATCTACCACCTGTCGCATCTCGACGTGTACAAGTCGAGTGAGAAGTTCGTCGCTACTGCGCCGCTCGTGTTGCAGTTCGTGATGGGGCTGGCCGTCGTGTGGCTGAGCTCCGCCCGCACGGCCCTGCGCACGACCTAGCAATCCAGGTGGTATCGCTGGACGTATGAAGTCGCTCCGCTACGCCGCGCTCGTCGTGCTCGCCTTTGCGTTTCTGCCGACGCCGTCGGCACGCGCCGCCGGACCCGCGTACGTCTCTATCGTCGCCGGCCGCTCGTTCTTCCAAGGCGCCGACCTCGCCTGCAACCCGTACCCGGGCAGCGTCGACCTGCTGACGGTCGCACAGCGCCTTCACGACCGCACGCGACCGGTTTCGGTGTACGGCGAGATTCAAGGCGAGTTCACCAAGAGCGGCACGCGCTACTGCCCGGGCCGGCGCGGCTATCACGACATCTACCCGACGTGGCAGGACCTGGCGACGCTGCGCGACTCGTACGGCTGGTCCTTCGGCAGCAACGGCCGCGACCTCAACTACATGACGCGGGGGAACCGGACACCGGCACAACTCTGGAACACCAGTTGCGGGGCGCTGCGCGACCTCCGCGCGCACGGCCATACGCGGGGCTGGTCGCTGTTCGCCTACCCGGGTGGCGGCGACCCCGACGACGTGTCGGACGCCGTCCAGCACGACTACGTGTCGCAGTGCTTCGGCTTCGGTCGCAAGTACGACAACACCGCGCCCTACGAGACCAACCAACGCAGCGACGAAGGCTCCAAGAGCGCCAACCCGCTCGGCTGGCAGTGGACCCACAACATCTACGGCGGCCTGTGCAATCTCTCCGGCGACCCGTGCGCGTCGCAGACGGTGTCACCGATGTGGCATTACGAGAACCCGGCCGCGTTCGCGGCGTTGCTGTCGCCCGCCGCCGATAGCTGGTCGGTGCTCCAGTTCCACGTGTTCGTCGAGGGCTCGCGGCTCAGCGGTGCCGACGATCACTGGGACTGCACGAGCGCCGACTGGCGCGCCCATTGGTCGAGCCGCCCCGAGTTGTACTGCTGGACCGACTTCGTGAAGGCCCTCGACTCCATCCCGGCGACGGTGACCGTCACCGACCCGGCAACCGTCGCCACGGCGTGGGGTCGCACGTTGTCGGCGCCGCGCGTCACGCACGCGTCCCCTTCCGCCGCGGGCGCCGGAACCCAAGTCGTGCTGTCGACCGCCAACGTGCGCGCCGTGGGTTCGCCGTCGAACGCGTTCATCAGCGGCAACGGGCTCACCGTGAAGTTCGGCGCCACCAAAGCGACCGTCGTCAGCGCCAACGCGACGTCGGTGACCGTCAAGGTGCCGTCACTCGCGACGTCCGGGCCGACACCGATAACGCTCGTCAACGCCGACGGAACGTCGACGAAGGCGACCGGTTTGTTTACGTATAGGTAGCTACGCGTTCGAGAGGTCCGCGTCCTTGACGGAGCAGTCGCGTCCGAACACGAGGGCGCGGTCGAACGACTTGAGGAACCAGCGGTCGTGGCTCACGGCGACGACCGTGCCTTCGTAAGCCGCCAGCGCGTCCTCGAGTGCTTCTGCCGACACGAGGTCGAGGTTGTCGGTCGGCTCGTCGAGCAGCAGCAGCGTCGCGCCGCTCAGTTCGAGCAGCAGCACTTGCAGGCGCGCCTGCTGGCCGCCGCTCAACGTTTCGAACGGCTGATCGGCGGTCGTCTGCAGTTCGTACCTCCGCAGCCGCGCCATCGCCTGACCGAGGTTGAGGCCGCGCGCCTTGAGGATGTCGACGACGGTGTTGCCCATCAGCTCCGGATGGTCGTGCGTCTGCGAGAAGTGGCCGGGCACGACGCGGGCCCCGAGTTCCGCTTTGCCTTCGTGGCCGATGGTCTCGCCGGCGAGCAGCTTCAGGAAGTGCGTTTTGCCGGTGCCGTTCGGACCGATGATGGCGACGCGCTCGCCGAACCAGATCTCGCCGCTGTAGGGATCCGTGAGGCCGTCGATCGCGAGGTCCTCGAGGATGACGACGCGCTTGCCCGTGCGCCCGCCTTCGAGCTTCATCGTGATGTTCTGTTCCTTCGCCGCTTCCGGCGGCGGGCCTTCGGCCTCGAAGCGCTTGAACCGCGTCTCGGCGGCGCGGGCGCGCGCGGCGTTGGCGTCTGACATGCCGGCGCGGATCTTCATGATCCGCATGTAGTTCTTGAGCCGGTCGCGCTCGTCTTGCCAGCGACGGAAGTCGTCGTCGAGCTTGGCCAATCGCGCTTGGCGCGCTGCGTGGTACGTCGCGAAACCCTCGCCGTGCACCCACGCGCCTGATCCTTCGAGCGTCAGTACGCGCTTCGCGCTGTCGGCGAGGAGCTGGCGGTCGTGGGTGACATAGAGCACCGTCTTGGTCGTGGCGCGCAGTTGCTCGGCCAGCCAGTTCTTGCCACGCACGTCGAGGAAGTTGTCGGGCTCGTCGAGCAGCAACACGTCGGCGTCGCCGCGCAGCAGCACGTCGAGCGCGAGGCGCTTCTGCTCGCCGCCCGAGAACGTCGTCAGCGGCCGCGTCGCTACTTCGCTGTACGGCTTGCGGATCGCCGAGAGGCACGCCGCGTCCCACACGATCTCGAGTTCGTAGCCGCCGACGTCACCCCACGTCGTGACCGCCTTCGCGACGCGCAGCCCGTTGGCTTCCGACGGCTCCTGCGCCAGTGCGCGCTCGGCGGCGGTCAGTTCCAGCGCGGCGCGCATCTGGTTGGGTTCCGCCAGCGACACGAGCAGGTCGTGTGCCGTGTCGTGTTGGCCGCGCATGCCGACGAGCTGACGCATGACGCCGAGGCGCCCGTCGACGCGGATCTTGCCTTCGAGCGGTTTGTCGTCGCCCGCCAGCAGCCGCAGCAACGTCGTCTTGCCGACGCCGTTGTCGCCGACGAGTGCGGTGACGGATCCGTTGCCGATGCTGAACGACACGTCTTTGAACAGCGTGCGGCCACCCGGGACCTGGTACGCCAGCTTGTCGACAGAGATCGCTCCCACGGGGGAGCGAGGGTATTAGGCCGTGGCGGGCTTCCTGCGCACTTTTCTGACCGGCTGGGGTTGTTCGACGACCTCGGCTTCGGTCGACCAGTGCGCGAGGCCCGCCAGACCGGCGAGGGCAAATACCGCGGATGCGATGTATGCGACATCGGCGATGTACCGCGTGTGGTCGCTGAAACCGCTCATCGTGACGTTCGTCTGCATCAACGCGCGCAACGTGTTGCCGCGCGACAGTGCGTCGCGCGCCGCCGGCGTTCCCACGCCTTGCTGCAGCAACGCTTCGATGCGCTCGCCGAGGAAGTTGCTGGCGTAACACTTGGCCTGCCCGGGCGTCAGCACCATCTTGCTGGCGTTGGCGGCGATACAGGGCACGGCGCGCTCCTGATCGGTGAGGACGTCGCGCGCTGGGAAGGCGACGTTGAGGTCGCGGATCTGCGTCGCGGTGCTGCTGTCGATGAAGCGGGCGTTGTCCGCCATCACAAACCCCACGACCGCCAGCAGCGCGGCAGCCGCGAAAAATCCAATACTGAACACAACGTCAATCGGCCGACGGTGCATCTGAAGTGTCTCCTCTGGAATACCGCCACCGGATTCGCCCCCAGGCGGTAGCACCGATTGTGGGTAGATCGGCGGACGCTCGGTAGGGCCGAACGTCCGTTACCAGCGAGTAAACGGCCCGCCGAATAAATCGCAGGCGCGACACCGGACACCCCGGGCAGAATCGTGCAAACCATGCATCTGCAGGCGCTTTGGCGCGTCCGTAGCTACGTCCGACCGCATCTGCGGACGATGGTTTTGATGACCTTCGCGGCAATCGCGGGGACGGTGGTCGCCGCCCGTCTTCCGTTCATCACGCAGCGCATGATCGACGGCCCGCTCAAGCACGGCGACCGGCCCGGCGTCGCTCCGTTGGCGCTGCTGGCGCTGTCGGTCGGTCTCGTCGACGGCATCCTCGCCTTCGCCCGTCGCTTGATGCTCGCCTACGCCGCCACCGACCTCGAGACGGCGATGCGCGACGACTTCTACGCCCACGTCCAGCGACTCGACCTCGCGTTCCACGACCGCTGGCAGACGGGCCAGCTGTTGTCGCGCGCCAACAGCGACGTCTCCGTCATCCGTCGCTTCATCGGCTTCGGCCTCGTGTTCCTCGTCGTCAACACGTTCACGTTCCTCTACGTGGTCGGGGTGCTGGCGACGCGCCACGTCGGCCTGGCGCTGCTCACCTTCGTCGGCTTCCTGCCGGTGATCTACATCTCGCACGAGTTCAACCGCTCCTATGGGACCGTCACGCGGCGCGTGCAGGACCAGATCGGCGACCTCACGACGCAGATCGAAGAGGCGGCGCAGGGCGTGCGCGTCATCAAGGCGTACGGCCGGCGCGAGACCATGCTCGCCAAGTTCATGGCGGCGTCGAGCGACATCCACGACACGTCGATGGAACAGACGCGACTGCGGGCGCGCTTTTTCGGCCTGCTCGGCCTCGCGCCCAAGCTCGTGCAGGGAATGGTGCTGCTGGCCGGCGCCTACGCGGTGTCGCGCGGCTCGCTGTCGCCGGGCAACCTCGTCGCTTTCTTCTCGCTGCTGATCCTGTTGGTGTGGCCCGTCGAGTCGTTGGGCGAGATCCTGTCGATGGGCGAAGAGGCAGCGACCGCGGCGCAGCGCATCTACGAAGTGTTCGACACCCCGGCGACGATCGCCGACGCACCCGACGCCATCGAGGCGCGCGACGCCGGTCCCGCGCACGTGCGCTTCGAGAAGGTCGGCTTCACGTTCCCGGGCGCGGCGTCGCCGGTGCTGCGCGGCGTCGACCTCGACGTACACCCCGGCGAGACCCTCGCACTCGTCGGGGCGACGGGCTCGGGTAAGACGACGCTGCTGGCGATGATCGGCCGGCTCTCCGACGCGACGGAAGGCCGCGTGACGCTCGACGGCGTCGACGTGCGCCAGCTCACCCTGAAGTCGCTGCGGTCGCGCGTCTCTGTCGCCTTCGACGACCCGACGCTGTTCTCGGCGTCGGTGCGCGAGAACGTGTTGCTGGGCGCGCCGGACCTCGGCGACGACGAACTGAACGAGGCGCTCGAAGTCGCCAGCGCGTCCTTCGCCCACGAACTGCCGTGGGGTCTCAACACGCGCGTGGGGGAGCAGGGCATCTCGCTGTCAGGCGGCCAGCGCCAGCGCCTGGC
The DNA here is from genome assembly GCA_041166405.1 of Actinomycetota bacterium. GTDB lineage: Bacteria > Actinomycetota > Acidimicrobiia > Acidimicrobiales > JACCXE01 > JACCXE01. The sequence goes on from JBEEFV010000038.1 coordinate 26,675, forward strand.
GTTGGCGCGTGCCGTGGTCGGCAAGCCCGCCGTACTCGTGATGGACGATCCGCTGTCCGCCCTCGACGTGCGCACCGAGCAAGCTGTGCACGAAGCGCTGCACAAGGTGCTGCTCGACGTCACCGCCATCATCGCCGTGCACCGCCCGTCGACCGTGGCGCTCGCCGATCGCGTCGCGTTCCTGCACGAGGGCCGCATCGCGGCGGTCGGCACCCACGAAGAACTGCTCGCAACGAACGCGGCGTACGCCGCGGTCATCGGCGACGAGCCGGAAGTGCTCGATCACGACGCGGAGGAGGTGGCCTAATTGAGTGACGACTGGAGGGGCGTTGCCCCCGAAGACATCGACGAGGTCACGTCGACCCTCGGCGCGTTCCTGCGCGGCCGCAGCAAGCGCCTGCTGTTCTCGCTCCTCAAGCCGCACAAGCGACAGCTGTGGGAGTCGGTCGGCGTCATCACGATGTACAGCCTGTGCAGCCTCGCCGGGCCATACCTCGTCAAGCGCGCCATCGACGACGGCATCCCGCGCATGCTCGGCCCTTCGAAGAGTCCGACGTTCTTGTTCGTCACCGTCGTGTTGTTCGTGCTGTGCGCCGTCATCGCCGCGGTGTCCGACTACTCGTTCAACCTCCTCACCGGCAAGATCGGCCAGAAGGTCCTGCTCGAACTGCGTCGCCGACTCTTCGACCACTTCCAACGGCTGAGCATTTCGTTCCACGAGCGCTACACGTCGGGCCGCGTCATCTCGCGGCTCACCTCGGACGTCGACGCGCTCGCCGAGTTGCTCAACTACGGCCTCACGACGCTGTCGTGGTCGGTGCTCTACCTCATCGGGATCACCGGGTTCATGTTCCTGATCGACGTGCCCCTCGCACTCGTGTCGATGTGCTCGTTGCCGTTCATCATCGGCCTCACGTGGTGGTTCCGGTCGCGCTCGGCGCTGGCGTATCGCGCCACGCGCGAAGGCGTGACGGGCGTCATCGTGCAGTTCGTCGAGACGGTTGGCGGCATGCGCGCCGTCGCCGCGTTCCGGCGCGAGCCGCGCAACGACGCCATCTTCGCCGAACTCGACGACAAGTACCGCCGCGCCAATCAGTGGTCGATGCGCCTGGGCGCGATCTACGGGCCGGGTTCGCGCGTCGTGGGCAACTGCGCAGCGGCAGGCTTACTGCTCGTCGGCGGCTGGCGCGCCCTCAGCGGCGACATCACCGTCGGCACGCTGGCGGCGTTCCTGCTCTACATCAAGCAGCTGTTCGAGCCGGTGCAGGAACTGTCGCAGTTCTATTCGATCTTCCAGTCCGCGGCCGCGGCGCTCGAGAAGCTGTCGGGCGTGCTGGAGGAGCCGCCGACGGTGCTCGAGCCGCTTGTGCCCGCCGACGCGTCGAACCTGCACGGCGGCGTGTGCTTTGACCACGTCACCTTCGAGTACCGCAGTGGCCGACCCGTGCTGCACGACATCGATCTGTCGATCGACGCCGGCTCCACGGTCGCGCTCGTCGGGCGGACGGGTGCGGGCAAGTCGACGATCGCCCGTCTGCTCTCGCGCTTCTACGACCCGACCGATGGCGCGGTGCTGCTCGACGGCATCGACCTGCGCGACCTCGCCGACGATGACTTGCGGCGTGCGGTGGTCGCGGTGACGCAGGAGTCGTTCCTGTTCGAGGGGACCATCGCCTGGAACATCGGCCTCGGCCGTCCCGGCGCGTCACGCGACGACATCGAGGCCGCGGCGCGCGCCATCGGCGCGCACGACTTCATCTGCGCGCTGCCCGAGGGCTACGACACCGACGTCGCCAAGCGCGGCGGTCGTCTCTCGTCGGGGCAGAAGCAGTTGGTTTCGTTCGCGCGCGCGTTCCTCGCCGACCCGAAGGTGCTCATCCTCGACGAGGCGACGTCGTCGCTCGACCTGCCGACGGAACGCCTGGTGCAAGCGGCGCTCGACACGCTGCTGGCCGACCGCACCGCGGTGATCATCGCCCACCGCCTGTCGACCGTCGAGATCGCCGACCGCGTCCTGCAAATCGACGACGGCCGCATCGTCAACGACGGCCCCCCCGACGCCGTCCTCCCCAACCTCCGCATCGCCTAGTCCCACCAACCCGAACTGGGCGCGCAGAATCCCGTTC
>JBEEFV010000039.1:0-30934 GCA_041166405.1 Actinomycetota bacterium
AAACAGATCACGGGCAGCGCGCATTTCACCGAGACGTTCCTGAGCGACGCGCGTGCGCCCGTCGCCAACGCCATCGGCGGACTCAACAATGGCTGGCGCGTCACGATGACGACGCTCGGCAACGAGCGCGGCGGCAACGCCACGACCCAGCACGTGCGCTTCGCCAAGGAGTTCTGGGACCTCGTAACGGAAGCGCAGAAGCGCGGCCGATCAGACGACGCCGCGCTGCGCCAGGACTTGGCGCGCGCCTTCACCAACGTCGAAATCATGCGGTACAACGGCTTGCGCGCGCTGAGCGAAGTCGTCGCCAAGAAGGAGCCGGGTCCCGCGGCGGCGCTCAACAAGATGTTCTGGTCAGAGCATCAGCGTCGCCTTGGGGAAGTGGCCCTCGACGTCCTCGGCATGGACGCGACGGTGTTCGAGTCGCCGCAGGGCGACGGATACCACCCCGACCGGTGGCAGAACCTGTTTCTGCAAAGCCGGTCGGGAACGATCTGGGGCGGTACCGCGCAAGTGCAACGAAACATCGTCGGCGAGAAAGTTCTCGGACTACCAAAGGAACCGAAAAATCAATGAGCAGGTTGAATGAAGGTCGCGTCGTTGTCATCACCGGCGCGGGCAATGGCATCGGGCGCGAGCACGCGCTGCTGTTCGCCGAGACCGGCGCGAAGGTCGTCGTCAACGATCTCGGTGGTGCCCGCGACGGCACGGGTTCGGACGCGTCGGCGGCCAACAAGGTGGTCGAAGAGATCAAGGCGATGGGCGGCGAAGCCGTCCCGAACTACGACGACGTATCGGACTACGACGCCGCGGGCCGGATGATCCAGCAAGCGATCGACACGTTCGGAAGCCTCGACGTGCTCGTGAACAACGCCGGCATCCTGCGCGACCGGATGCTGGTCAACATGACCGTCGACGAGTGGGACGCGGTGATCAAGGTGCACCTGCGCGGCACGTTCTGCCCGACGCGTCACGCGGCGGAGTACTGGCGCAACCGCAGCAAGGCCGGCGAGGACAACGACGCCCGCATCATCAACACGACGTCGTCGTCGGGGATTTACGGCAACCCCGGCCAGACCAACTACGGCGCGGCGAAGGCGGGCATCGCGTCGTTCACGATCATCGCCGGCATGGAACTCGAGCGCTACGGCATCACCGTCAACGCCATCGCGCCGGGAGCGCTCACGCGCATGACCGAAGACCTCAACCCGAATCGTCCGCAGCCCAAGGAGGGTGAGTGGAACGCGTTCGGGCCCGAGAACATCGCACCGCTGGTGGTGTGGCTGGGGTCGCCTGAGTCACGCGAGATCAACGCCCGCGTGTTCAACGTCGCCGGTGGGCGCATCTCGGTGGCCGAGGGTTGGACGTACGGACCCGGTGAAGACCACGGTGCCAAGTGGGACCCGAACGAGCTCGGCAAAGTCATCCCCGGTCTCGTGGAGAAGGCTGAGCCCAACGTCGCACAGGCGCGCCGCGCCGCGCGGTAAGTGCGGTGCATCGATCTTCGGTGTGAGCGCCTTGTAAATCCGATCGGTCTCGACGCGCCGCGTCCACGCCTCACGTGGCGCATCGAGACCGACGAACGCGACGTCGTACAGACGGCGTACCAAGTCGAGACCGACGAGTGGGACACCGGCCGCGTCGACAGTTGGCGGCAACAGGTCATCTACGACGGGCCGAGGCTCGTGTCGCGTCAGTTGGTTCGCTGGCGCGTGCGCGTGTGGACGACTTCGGGTGACAGCGAGTGGTCGGATTGGGCAACGTTCGAAGTCGGGCTGCTGTCGGCGTCGGACTGGACGGCGCGCGTGATCACGGCGGAGAAGGGAGTCGTGAGGTTCGCGACGACTGTCGACGTCCCGGCCGATGTCGTCGCGGCGCGACTGCGGCTAACTGCACACGGCGTCGTGTACGCGTCGATCGACGGACGGGAAGTCGGCGACGAAATGCTCGCGCCCGGATGGACGTCCTACGACAACCGTCTCATCGTGCGCACGCACGACGTGACTCCGCTCGTGCGCGGAGGTACGTGCGAGTTGGCGGCGATCGTCGGGCCGGGTTGGTTCAGCGGGCGGCTCGGCTTCCGCGACGGCGGCGGACCGGTCTACGGGACGCACGTTGGCGTGCTGGCGCAGTTGGAGCTGACGCGTGCCGACGGCACGCTCGCCGTCATCGGCAGCGACGCCACGTGGAACGCAACCGCCACCGAGTACGCGCTCGCCGAGATTTACGACGGCGAAGACCTCGGAAACCCGAACGCCGGCGAAACCGTCGACGTGCGCGTGCGCGAATCGCTGCCGCCGTTGTGCGCGCCCGCCGTGCCACCGGTGCGGCGCACCGAGACACTTCGGCCCGTGAGCGTCAACGGATCGATCGTCGACTTCGGGCAGAACCTCGTCGGGTGGCTCCGTGTGCGCGGTGTGCCCGAAGGTACGACCGTCACGCTTCGTCACGCCGAGATCCTCGACAACGACGGCGAGCTGTTCACTGCCCCGTTGCGAACCGCCCGCGCCACCGACACATTCACTGGAGGTGACTACGAGCCGCGCTTCACCTTCCACGGCTTCCGCTACGCCGAGATCACCGGCGTTGATCCCGAGAAGGTCGACGTCGAGGCCGTGGTCGTCCACAGCGACCTCCAACGCATCGGAACGTTCGAGTGCTCGGATCCGTTGCTCAACCGCCTGCACGACAACGTTGTGTGGGGATGGCGCGGCAACTCTGTCGCCGTGCCGACCGACTGCCCGCAGCGCGACGAACGCCTCGGTTGGACCGGCGACGCGCAGGTGTTCTCGCCGACGGCGTCGTTCCTGTACGACGCCGAGACGTTCTGGGAGAACTGGCTGCGCGACGTCGCCGCCGATCAGCGCGACGACGGCGCGGTGGCGAGCGTCGTGCCCGACGTCGGCCTCGACATCCGCGGCGCGTGCGGTTGGGGCGACGCCGCGGTCGTGGTCCCGTGGACGACGTACGTCGCCTACGGCGACGACACGGTGTTGCGCGACGCGTTGCCGTCGATGCGGGCGTCGGTCGACTACGTGTACTCGCGCCTCGACGACGAGCACCGGTGGGTGCAGGACTTCCAGTACGGCGACTGGCTCGACCCGGACGCGCCGACGGAACAGCCGTGGCGCGCCAAAGCGAAGTTCGACCTCGTCGCCACGGCGTACGCCTCGCACGTCGCCGATCTGTTGGCGCGCACCGCCGCCGTGCTCGGCGACGACGATTTAGCCGCGCAGTCGCGGGCGCGCTTCGACACCGTGCGCGCCGCCTGGTGGCAGCACTACGGCGACGTCGCGACAACAACGCAGACGGGTGCGGCGCTGGCCATCGCCTTCGACCTCGTCCCCGACGACGAAGCGCGCTTCAAGATGGGCGAAGCGCTGGCGATGCGCGTGCACGACGCCGACGACCACTTGTCGACCGGTTTCCTCGGCACGCCGTTGCTGCTGCCGTCACTCGCCGCCACCGGACACCTCGACGTCGCCTACGCCGTGCTTTTGCAACGCAGCGCGCCGTCGTGGCTCTACACCGTGCTCGCCGGCGCCACGACGATCTGGGAACGATGGGACGCGCTGCGCCCCGACGGGTCGGTCCCGCTGGGCTCGCTCGACATCGGTTCTGGGTCGTCGATGGTGTCGTACAACCACTACGCCTACGGCGCCGTCGCCGAGTGGCTGCACACCACCGTCGCCGGTATCCGTCCCGATCCCGACGATCCCGGCTACCACCACTTCTTCGTCGAACCTCGCCCCGGCGGCGGCCTCACGCACGCGTCGGCGTCACTCCACACGCGCTACGGCCGCGCGTCGGTCGCCTGGCGCATCGAAGACGATCAGCTACGCGTCGACGTCGAAGTCCCGCCGAACACGTCGGCCACCGTCACGCTGCCGGGCAGCGAACCGCGCCGCGTCGGCTCGGGCACGCACTCGTTCGGATGAAGTTGCGTTCTGTGGCACACGATCCGTCTGCGTCAGAACACAAGTTGGAAGTGCGGGGTTAGACCCCTGCGACGAACTGGTTGATGAAGCCGCGCATCTGCGGGTTGTTCACCTCGCCGTAGCTGCCGGGGAACTGCGAGATGGCGCAGAGGAAGCCGTGGCTGACGATCCCGATCTGGATGCGCTGGCCGAGCGGTCCCTTCCAGAACAGCGGGCCGCCGCTGTCGCCCTGACAGCTGTCCTTGAGCAGCGCCGCGGCGCACACCTGCGTGTCGGCCTCGATGCCGCTCAGCCCGCAGTTGGTGTCGCTCACGACGTTGAGCTGCACCTCGTTCATGGTCGGCAGCGCCAGCAGACCCATCGTCAACGGGTTCCAGTCGCCCCACCCGGCGACGGTGACGGGCGTGCCGTCAGCCTCGTGCGTGTCGTCGCCGACCGGCGCCAGCGTGATCTTGGCGATGTTCGCCGGGACCGACGATGCGAGCTGCAGCAAAGCGACGTCGTAGTTGTTGCCGTCGAACAAGGGATCGACGTGGACCGCCGAAACGGGGATCACGGTGCCCCCGGCGGTGTTGTCATTGCTGCCGACGCGGACGGTAAGGCCGGCGGCGCTGCCGTCGGGCACGCAGTGTGCAGCGGTGAGGACCCAGTTGTTGGCGATGACGGAGCCGCCGCAGAAATGCGAGCCACCGGACTGGACCGAGGCCATGAACGAGTACGCCCCGTTCGGCGCTGCACTCCCGCCGACGATGGCCTTGGTGGGTCCCGCGGCGATGACAGTCGCACCCAGCGCCACAACCGACGCGAGCGCGGCGAACAGAGACTTCTTCCTCAGCATGCATAAGCAACGTTCGACGCAAGGAGTTCTTGCGGCTCCCTTACGGATAGTTTTCTCCCATGCCCGTTGAAATTGGTCAGGAAGCCCCCGACTTCGAGCTGCGCTCGAGCACCGGCGACACCGTCAAGCTGTCGTCGTTCCGCGGCGACAAGAACGTTGCGCTCGTCTTCTATCCCTTCACGTTCACCGCGGTGTGTCACGGCGAGTTGTGCGCGCTGCGCGACGACCTCTCGCGTTACGAGTCCGCCGGCGTGCAGGTGCTCGCCATTTCGTGCGATACCGCCCCGGCGCAGAAGAAATGGGCCGAAGAGGAAGGCTTCAAGTTCCCCGTGCTCGCCGACTTCTGGCCGCACGGCGCCGTCTCCCAGAGCTACGGCGTGTTCAACGACAAGCTCGGGTGCGCGATGCGCCACACGTTCCTGATCGACAAGGACGGCAAGGTCGTCGACCACTTCGACACCGACGCCATCGGCACGCCGCGCGAGCAGGCGCGTTACGAAGAGGCACTAGCCAAGCTCTGAGTTGAACTCGTCCGCGTCCGGATGGAAGTCGGGCACCGGCGCAGTCGTGGCGTCCTTCGGATAGGTCGCGTAGTAGTACGGCGACACGTCCTTCCATGCGTCTTCGCGCTTCGGTAGACCGGCGAGGGCGTTGCCGAGGTTGTCCAAGCACGCGTGCCAACCACCGCTATCGCGGGCGGCCTTCGCGTACTCGGTGAACGTGTCGGTCAGCGTCAGACGCGTTCCGCCGTCGTGATCCAGCAGCTCGATACGGATCACGTCGCCGCCCCAGTCGAACTCGATCACCGACGGCGGGTCGCACACGCGCATCGTTCCCTCCATCACCGGCGCGTCCGGGAAGGGAAAGACGAACTTCAGCGGCGCGCCGGCGCGGCGGTCGCCGTCGATGGTCGACGGAAACCACGCCGTGAGCTGCTCCGGGTCGGTGATGGCGCGCCACACCCTATCGACGGGGTGGCGCAGGTCGCGCACGAACGTGATGCGCGCCGTCTGGTCGTCGATCTTTTCGAGCGTTCCGTGTTCAATGTTCATCGAGGTGCCTTTCCAAATCGTCTAGGGCGGTGGACCAAAGGGCGCGGTAGGGCTCGAGCCACGCGTCGAGTTCCCGCAGCGACTCGGGCCGCACCCGGTACAAGCGGCGTTGCGCGTCGACGCGCACGTCGACGAGTCCCGCGTCGCGCAACACCTTGAGGTGCTTCGAGACGAGCGGCTGGCTGAGTTCGAGCTCCGCCGCGATGTCGCCGACGGCGCGCTCCGGGCGCAGCGCATCGAGGATCCGCCGCCGCGTCGGTTCGGCGAGAACATCCAGCGGGTGGGACATGGCCCTAGTATGCCGAGATCGTTATATAACTGTCAAGGGATATTCTTGAAGAGGTAAGCCGCTGGCTCACCGTCGTCGATGACGTCACCCCAGTAGTCGTAGCCGAGGCGCTCGTAGAGGCGGCGTGCCTGCACGTTCGACACGAGCACGCCGATGCCGATCATCGAGTCGCCGCGCTCCGCGGCGATGCGCTCACACTCGGCGATGATCAGCGTGCCGACACCCGCGCCCGTCGGCCACGCGTCGAGCGCGTTGATTTCCGGGAACTCGCCCAGGTTGTCGAGCACCTCGATGTACTTCGAAAAGAAGCGGAACCTCACGCGTCCGCGGATCTCGTCGCCGTCCCACGCGATCAGGAGCAGCGCTTCGCCGCGTTCTTGCGCGGCGAACCGTTCCTTCTCATAGTGCGCGTTCGCGCGATCACGCGCGATGAGCCTCTCCAAGTCTGCTTCGGTTGCGGGCCGCACTTCGGTCACCACGACACCTCATCACACCCGGCGTGGTTCTCCGGCTCGACCTGCAACGTGGCGTGCGTCAGGTGATAACGCTCCCCCAGCAGCTGGCGCGCCTGGTCGAGCACCGCGTGCGCGTTGGCGTCGAGTTTGATCATGAGGTGCGCGGTGGCGACGTCCATCTCCGACGTCAGCGTCCACACGTGCAGATCGTGCACGTCGACGACGTCAGGTAACGCCGCCAGATCTGCGTGCACCGCCGCTAGGTCGATGCCTGGCGGCGCGGCTTGCAACAGCACCCGCAACGCCTTGCGCGCCAGACGGAACGTGCGCGGCAGGATCCAGATGCCGAGCGCGACGCCGGCGACGGCGTCGAGCCACTGCCACCCGGTGAGCGCGATGACGCCGGCGGAGACGATCACCGCGGCTGACCCGACGAGGTCGGCGAGTACTTCGAGGTACGCGCCTTCGACGTTCACGCTCTCCTTGGCGCCGGCGCGCAGCAGGCGGAACGAGATCAGGTTGGCGACGAGGCCGACGGCCGCGGCGATGAGCACCACGTTGGTGGCGAGTTCGGGCTGGTCGCCGATGCGCCGGAACGCCTCGACGCCGACGTAGCCGGCGACACCGAGCAACAGCACCGCGTTGGCGAGGGCCGCGAGAATCTCGAGGCGGTACAACCCGAACGAGCGGTCGTCGCGCTGGCGGCCGCGGGTCGCGAGGTGGATCGCTGCCAGCGCCATGCCAAGCCCCGCGGCATCGGTCGCCATGTGGCCGGCGTCGGACAGCAGCGCCAGCGAACCCGTCGCCAACGCCGCAACGGTTTCGACAACCAGGATCAGCGCGGTGAGGGCGAACGCTACCCCGAGCGCGCCGGCGTGGCGTTGCCCGGCGCGCTGCCACGCGTGCGCGTGGTCGTGGTCGTGGTCGCCGCTCACGCGAGGCAGTCTGCCAATTAGCTTGCACGGATGGCAGACATCCAAGGGACGTGCGACGAACGCTTCGCCAAGGTGCGCGACGTGCTGGCGCAGGGGATCGACTCGGGGGCGGACCAGGGCGCGTCCGTGGCGATCGTCAAGGACGGCGAATTCGTCGTCGACATCTGGGGCGGCACGACCGACATGGTCGACGGCGACGAGGGTGTCCCGTGGCAGCGCGACACGCTCGTCAACGTCTATTCGACGACCAAGACGATGACGAACCTGTCGGCGCTGATCTGCGCCGACCGCGGCCTCATCGACCTCGACGCCCCGGTCGCCACGTACTGGCCGGAGTTCGCGGAGGGCGGCAAGGCCGACACCGTGCTCGTCCGCCACTTGCTGGCGCACACCGCAGGACTGTGCGGTTTCGAGGACCCGATGGAGCCCGAGGATCTCTACGACTGGGACAAGTGCTGCGCCCGACTCGCGGCGCAGGCTCCGTGGTGGGAGCCGGGCACGGCGTCGGGCTACCACGCAGTCACGCAGGGCTACCTCGTCGGCGAAGTCATCCGGCGCGTGACCGGCAAGAGCCTCGGCACGTTCTTCGAGGAGGAACTCGCGGGACCGCTCGGCGCCGACTTCCACATCGGAACCGGACCCGAATACGACGCCCGCATCGGCAAGCTCATCCCGCCGAACGAACCGATCGTGCCGACGAATGCGGACGAGAAGAGCCTCGTCGTCAAGACGTTCGCCAATCCCATCGTGAAGGCCGAGGCGTCGTGGACGCCCGAGTGGCGCCGCGCCGAGATTCCCGCGGCGAACGGCCACGGCAACGCGCGTTCGGTGGCGCGGGTGCAGTCGATCGTGTCGCACGGCGGCACCGTCGACGGCAAGAGTTTCATCTCGCAGGACATGCTCGACCGCATCTTCGAAGTGCAGATGAACGGCACCGATCTCATTCTCGGCATCCCGATGACCTTCGGCATCGGCTACGGCCTGCTCGGCCTGCCCGGTATGGAGCGCACGTGCTTCTGGGGAGGGTGGGGCGGGTCGGTCGTGTTCAACGACCTCGCCAGCCGCATGACGATCGTGTACGTGATGAACAAGATGGGTCTCGGTACGACCGGCGACTCGCGCGGTATCGGCGTCGTGTTCGCCGCGTTCGAGGCTGCCGGAGCGAGATGAGCGAAGCGCTCGACGACGCGCTCGCGGCCGGGTTGGAGTCACTCCAGCTCACCGCGGCCGCGATCGCCGCGCTCCCCGAGCGCAGCGCTACCGGGTTGAAAGCCGCGGCGCAGTTGGTGCTCGACCGATCGGGCGCGCTCGTCGTCACCGGCCTCGGCAAGTCGGGCCTCGTCGGCGCCAAGTTGGCGGCGACGCTGGCGAGCACCGGGACGGTGTCGTATTTCGTGCACGCGGCTGACGCGCTCCACGGCGACTCCGGCATGGTGACCACCAACGACGTCGTGCTGGCCCTGTCGAATTCGGGCGAGACGTCGGAAGTCGTCGCCTTCGTCCGCATGCTGACGGCGCGCGACGTGCCCGTCATCTCGATCACCGGGTGCGGCGGCGGCTCGTCGCTGGCGAAGTTGGCCGACGTCGCGCTCGACGGTTGTTACGAGCGCGAGGGCGATCCGCACAACCTGGCGCCGACGGTGTCGACGAGCGTCGCGCTGGCGCTCGGCGACGCGCTGGCCGTGACGCTGATGGTGGCGCGCGGCTTCGGTCCCGAGGACTTCAAGACGTTCCACCCGGGCGGGTCGTTGGGGAAGTCGCTCGATGGCTGACGGCGTGTGCGTTGTGGGCTCGTTCATGATGGACGTCGTCGTGCGCACGACGAAACGCCCGTCGGTCGGCGAAACCGTGATCGGCCAATCGGTCGACTTCTTCCTCGGCGGCAAAGGGTTCAACCAAGCCGTCGCCAGCGCGCGCTTCGGCGCGCCGACGACGATGGTCGGCCGCGTCGGCAGCGACGGCTTCGGCGACCAGTTCATGGCCGCCCTGAAGCGCGAACGCATCTACGCCGAGTACGTCGGGCGTGATCAACGCGTGGGCACCGGCGTCGGCGTCCCGATCGTCGACGACACCGGCGCCAACTCGATCATCGTCGTGCCCCAGGCGAACGCGGAGTGCAATCCGCGCCACATCGAAGACGCCGCCGAAGTGATCATGGCGGCCGGTGTGGTGCTGGCGCAGCTCGAGTTGCCGTACGCGTCGGTGGCCGAAGCGCTGCGCATCGCGCGCGACGCCGGCGTGCGCACCGTGCTCAATCCCGCGCCGATGAGCGAGGAGTCACTGGCGCGGTTCAAAGGGCTTGTCGACCTGGTCACACCGAACGAGTCGGAGGCGGCCGCGATCGCGCCCGGCGCCGGCGATGACCCCGGGGACATCGCGGCCGCGGTAGCGGACGCGCTCAACGCGCCGTCGGTGTTGCTCACACTCGGGGACAAGGGCGCGCTGCTGTGGGACGACGGCCGCATGACGCGGTTCGAACGCCACGTCGTGAAGGTCCTCGACACCGTCGGCGCCGGCGACGCGACGTGCGGCGCGTTCGCCGCGGCGTGGGCGGGCGGCGCGTCGCTGTTCGACGCGGCGCGCGCCGGCAATGCCGCCGGCGCGTTGGCGTGCACCGTGGCCGGCGCCGAACCCTCTATGCCGACGCGCGCCGCCGTCGACCAACTGCTGGGGGCCTGAGTGACACAACGAGTGCAGTTGCCCGACGATCGCGTCGAGGTCGCCGGCGCCATCACGATCGACGTCGCCCCGAACGGATTCACACCGCGTCGCATGTCGAGCGCCTACCGGCACCAGCTGCCGATGGAAGTCGAGTTTCTGGCGTCGTCGCCGAGCGGCGTGCGCCTGCGTTTCGTGACCGACTCGCCCACCGTTGGCCTCGAGTTACTGGCGACGCACCTCGGGATCGGCGAAGCGGTGTACGGCGCCACCATCGACCTGGTCGTGGACGGCGAGCTCGTGCAGTCACGCGCCTTCGGCGAGGGCAACGTCGTCGTCGTGGACCCGGCGACCAACCGCTTCGACTTCCGGCCCGGCGACGCGGTGACGCTTTCGTTCGACGTCCCCTCGGCCGCCTCGGCCGTCGAGCTGTGGCTGCCCAACAACTCGATCGTCGAAGCGCGCGCCGTGATCGTCGCGGACGGAGCGACGGTGTCGGCCGCGCCGGCGGACACGCGCCGGCGATGGCTGCATCACGGGTCGTCGATCAGCCACTGCATGGAAGCGTTCAGCGGGTCGCGCACGTGGCCGTCGACGGCGGCGCGCATGGCCGACGTGAACCTCACCAACCTCGGCCTCGCCGGACAGTGCCACCTCGACCAGTTCACGGCGCGCACGATGCGCGACACGCCCGCCGACGTCATCAGCCTCAAGTTCGGCATCAACATCGTGAACGCCGACTCGCTGCGGCAGCGCACGTTCGGCCCGGCGCTGCACGGCTTCCTCGACACCGTGCGTGACGGTCACCCCGACACGCCGCTGCTGGTGATCTCGCCGATCATCTGCCCCACCCACGAAGACGCGCCCGGGCCGACCGACTCGTCGACCGGCACGATTCGCTCGGCGGCGTCGCCCGTCGCCCGCGAGCAAGGCGCGCTGACGCTCACCATGATCCGCAGCATCATCGAGTCGGTCGTGAAGGCGCGTCGCGATGCCGGCGACGCCAACCTGCACTACCTCGACGGCCGCGAGTTGTTCGACGACTCCGACCTCGGAGACCTCCCCGACGGTCTGCACCCCAACGGCGACGGCTACATCCGGATGGGCGAACGCTTCGCGGCGCGCGCGTTCGCGGACGGCGGCGTGTTCGCCTAGCTCCCGTTCACTAACCCGGGGCCAGATCGCGGCGTTGCAGCGCCAACGTGCCGCCGACCGCGCAGGCGAGCGCGACGGCCACCATCAGCAGCGCGCTGCCCCATCGAGGGTCGACGGCCGGCGCGGCTGCGAGGTGATGGATGATCGACGTGTCGACCACGAAGTGGTTGAGGTTGACCAGCGCTCCGACCATCTCCACGAGGAATGACCACGCCACCAACGCGTACGCCACTTGTGTCCCGATGCGCGGGACGACGCCGTAGGCCAGCGTCGCCACGCCGAGGACGAGCAGCGCCGGCGCCACCGTGTTGAGTCCGGCGAGGAGCATGTCGCCGAAGCCGATGTCGCCGCCCGACGTCGCGACGCCGACCCACCCGCCGACGCCGACGATCACGCCGAGCAGAACGAGCGACGCCGCGCCGATGGCGACGCGCGTCCCGAGCCACGTCCGCCGGCGCAATGGGCCCGCGGTGAGGACCTCGAGGCGCCCGTCGGCCTCCTCCGCGCGGCAGGCGCCGACGAACGTCGCTGCCGTCAACCCGAGCGCCGCCGACAGCATCACGAACGTGACGCCGACGTAGCCGCGTGCGGAGATGTCGGCGCCGAGGCGGTTGAAGATGTCGGAGACCGACGAGTCGCTTTTGAAGGCGTCGCTGACAGCCGTGCTCACGGTCCCGAAGACCGCCGCGAATACGAACAAGCCCGCGGCCCAACCGATCGTCGTGCCGCGCGTCAACCGCAGCGCCAGCGCGGCGGGCGACCCGAGCAGACCTGTCTTGGCGTCGGCGGTGTCACGGCTCGGCAGGACGCCACACCCGAGATCGCGGTGCGCCGCGAGGAACAGGGCGAGCCACACCGCCGCGGCAACGGCGACCATCACCACCAACGCGGGCGTGAGGTTGGTGTTCGTGAGCGGATGCATGCGGTCCGTCCAGCCGACCGGTGACAGCCAAGTAATCCAGTGCGCGCCGTCGAACGACTCAGCGGCGGCGCGCACGAGCATGCCCGCGGCAAACGCACCGCCGGCGAGAGCGGCCGCGGCGCGGCGCGTGTGCGTCAGTTGCGACGTGACCGCGCCCACGCCGATGAAGATGGCGGCGCTGCTGCACGCCACGAACGCGAACCACAGCCCCGCGCTCCACGAGAAGTAACCACCGGCGACACCGACCGTGACGATCCACGCCGCCACGGTCGTGAACAGCACGACCCAGGTGATCGCCAAACCGACGAGTTGGCCGCGCAGTCCTCCGGCGCGCGTGACAGGACCGGCGAACAGCAGGTCCGCGCGGCCGTCCTCCTCGTCGCCGCGCAACACCTTGGTCGCCAACAGCAAACCCCACACCGCGCCGATGACGGCGAAGGAGGTCGCGCACCGCCACGCCGTAAACCCGGCGACCGTGTCGAGGCCGCGCGCCGGGCCGAAGATCGAACGAATGCCTTTGTTGGCTCCCAGCGTCTTCACGATGCTGGCGCGGTCGGCGACGGTTGGATAGGCGGCGGCGTACCCGTACGCCGAGATCCAGACGAACGTCCCGAACACGCTGCCCCAGATCACCGCGCCGCGACGCTGCTGGCGGTAAACCAGTTCTGCGATGGCGCGGCCGTGCATCGAATCAGCCGCCGTAGTGCGCCAGGAAGAGTTCTTCGAGCGAAGGCTCCCGACTCAACATCTCGACGACGTTGTGGCCGTGCAGCGCGTCGAGCAACGGCTGGATGGGACCCGTCACACGACAGCGCGCCGTGTTGCCGTCGACGACCACGTCACGCACGCCGTCGACGTTGCGCAGTGAGGGCGGCTTGGCGCTGAAGGTGATCTCGACGCTGACGGCCGACGCAATCCGCAACTCGTCGAGGGTTCCCGACTCGACAAGGCGGCCGGCGCGCAGGATGGCAACGCGGTCGGCGACGGCCTCGACCTCCGAGAGGATGTGCGACGACAGGAAGACCGTCTGCCCACGCGCCTTCGCGTCGCGCAACACGTCGCGGAACTGTTGTTCCATCAGCGGGTCGAGGCCGATGGTCGGCTCGTCGAGGATCAACAAGTCGGCGCGCGACGCGAACGCCGCGATCAACGCGATCTTCTGCCGGTTGCCCTTGCTGTAGGCGCGCGCCTTCTTCGTCGGGTCGAAGTCGAAGCGCGCCACCAACTGGGTGCGGTACTCCTCGTCGACCGAGCCGTGCACGTTCGCCAGCAGGTGCAGGATCTCCTCGCCGGTGAGCGCGGGCCACAGCGCGGCTTCTCCCGGCACGAACGCGACGCGCTTGTGGATCTCGACGGCGTCGCGCTCCGCGTGCATACCGAACAGTTCCGCACGCCCCGACGTCGGACGGATCAGCCCGAGCAGCAACCGGATGGTCGTGGTCTTGCCGGCGCCGTTCGGTCCGAGGAACCCGAGGACCTCGCCGTCGTCGACGTCGAGCGTGAGTTCGTGCAGCGCGTCGACGTTGCCGTAGCGCTTCGTCAACGCCTCGGTGTGGATCACTGCTCCCATGCCGCTCACTCCAGTCCCTCAAGAAACGGACTCAGCGCGCCGCGATATATGGACGTCGCCGCAACCGCCATACGGATGAGACCGCTGTCGCCGTACGGCGCGTCACCCGTGGCGGCGGCGATGTGATCGGTGAGGACCATCGTGCCCAGCGAATGCGTGACGAGTAGGGCGGCCGTCATGCGCGGCTCGGGCAGGTCGAGTTCGAGCAACGCCTTCTCGGTGACGTCGACGAACGACGTGAACAACCGCTTCCCGGCGTCGCCGCCGGAAACGAGCGCCTGCGCGATGTAGGCGGGCACGCTGCCCTCCCGCATCACCGCTACGACCCACGCGGCGGCGGCCACCATGCCGTCGTTGTTGAGCAAGCGCAGCTTCTCGTCGGCCACGCCGAGGACGCGCACGTCGCATGCTTCGACGAGTCCTTGCTTCGATCCGAAGTGGTGCACGATCAGCGCCGCCGACACCCCGGCCTCGGCGGCGACGGTCCGCAACGACGCCCCGAAGCCGTCGCGGGCGAAGCACCGCACCGCTGCGTCGACGATCTCGTCACGCGCTGAACGCATGTTCAGCATTATGTTGAACGATCGTTCAGTCGTCAAGATGAAACAAAAGCGCACGTCGTGGCGTTAGAACGAGGCCATGCGTCCCATTTCCACCGACCGCGACCTCGCGTACCGTCGCCGCTGGCTCACCCTCGCTGTCCTGTGCGTGAGCCTGTTCGTGATCGTGCTCGACAACACGATCCTGAACGTCGCCATCCCGACGCTGGCGAAACCGAAAGCGATCGGAGGCGTGGGCGCGAGCGCAAGCCAACTGCAATGGATCGTCGACTCCTACGCCGTGGTCTTCGCCGGCCTGTTGCTGACCGCCGGCAGCCTCGGTGATCGCTTCGGACGCTATCGCTCGCTCGTGATCGGACTCGGTGTCTTCGGACTCGGCAGCCTGCTGAGCTCGTTCGCCACGTCGGCCTCGACGCTGATCGCCACGCGTTCGCTGATGGGCATCGGCGGCGCGTTCATCATGCCGTCGACGTTGTCGCTGCTGACCAACGTGTTCCTCGACCCCATCGAGCGGCGCAAGGCCATCGGCGTGTGGGCAGGCGTCGCCGGCCTCGGTGCGCTCGGTCCCATCACCGGCGGCTTCCTGCTCGCGCATTTCTGGTGGGGGTCGGTGTTTCTCGTGAATGTGCCGATCGTCGTCGCCGGTCTCGTCGCCGGCTACTTCCTGATCCCCGACTCGCGCGATCCCTCGGCGACGAAACTCGACCCCGTCGGAGCGGTGCTGTCGATCATCGGGCTCAGCACTGTCTTGTGGGGCGTCATCGAGGCGCCGACGAACGGGTGGGCCGCGCCGTCGACGCTGGCAGCTTTCGCGGTCGGCCTCGCGATCCTCGCTGCGTTCATCACGTGGGAACTGCGCACCGACGACCCGATGCTCAACATCCACTTCTTCCGCAATCCGCGGTTCTCGGCCGCCAGCGGCGCCATCACCCTCACGTTCTTCACGCTGTTCGGCTTGCTGTTCGTCATGACGCAATTCCTGCAGGTCGTGCTCGGGTTCTCCGCACTCAAAGCGGGGTTCATCCTCGGCCCGCAGGCTCTGGTGATGCTGGTGTTCGCGCCGCTATCCCCTCGCTGGGTCGGCAGATGGGGCAACAAGTTCGTCGTGGCGGGCGGGCTCGGGATCGTCGCGCTGAGCCTCGCGTCCATTTCTCTGCTCGACCAGTCGACCGCCGTGTGGATGGTGATGGGCGCGACCATGATCATGGGTCTCGGGATGGCCAACGTGATGGCGCCGGCGACCGACTCGATCATGGGTTCGCTGCCGCGCGCCAAGGCCGGCGTGGGCTCCGCCGTCAACGACACGACCCGTCAAACCGGCGGCGCGTTCGGCGTCGCCGTGTTGGGTTCGTTGTTGGCGTCGCGTTACACGGGCCGCATCACGTCGATCCTCGGCAAGGACGCGCCGCTGCTGCCCGCGGTGAAGAACAACGTCGCGCAAGCACACGGCTTCGCCACCAAGACACTGGGCAGCGTTCCGGCGCTGCAGGCCCACATCATCGACGTGTCGAACCGCGCGTTCGTGTCGGGTTTTCACTACGCGGCCATCGTCGGCGTCGGCGTGTTGCTGCTGACGGCGTGCGCGGTGCTGCGGTTCCTGCCGTCGCGTCCTGCTGACGAATCCGACGCGCCGCTAGCCCTCCCAGACGACGCGCAGATTCCGGCGAACGTCGGCGGCTGACGCGCCGATAAGCAGTTCGAACTCACCGGGCTCGGCGCGCCAGTCGTGCGCCGCCGGATCCCAGAACTGGAAGGCGCGGTCGTCGAGCGCGATGTCGACGGTGCCGGACTCGCGGGCGTCGAGGTGGATGCGCGCGAATCCCTTGAGTTCCTTCTCGGGGCGCACGAGCGACGACTCAACGTCGCGCACGTAGAGCTGCACGACGGCGTCGCCGGCGCGATCGCCGGTGTTCGTGACGGGCACCGAGACCGTGAAGCCTTTGCCCGGACCGGTCGTCGCTGACGACGCCGTCGGTTCGCCAAACGCGAACGTCGTGTACGACAGCCCGAAACCGAACGGGAACAGCGGCTCGAGCTTCGTCTTGTCGAAGGCGCGGTACCCGATGAACAGTCCCTCGCCGTAGAGCACCTGGCCGTTCTCGCCCGGGTAGTTCAGCATCGCCGGGATGTCTTCGAGGCGGTGGGCGAACGTCGTGGGCAAGCGGCCCGACGCGTCGACCGCGCCGGTGAGCACGTCGGCGAGGGCATTGCCCGCTTCCTGGCCGAGGTACCACAGCTGCACGATGCCCGCGACCTCGTCGCGCCACGGCATGGCGACGGGCGCGCCGGCATTGACGACGACCACCGTGTTCGGGTTCGCGGCGGCGACGGCGCG
Source organism: Actinomycetota bacterium (assembly GCA_041166405.1). Taxonomy (GTDB): domain Bacteria; phylum Actinomycetota; class Acidimicrobiia; order Acidimicrobiales; family JACCXE01; genus JACCXE01. The sequence goes on from JBEEFV010000039.1 coordinate 16,708, forward strand.
AACGAGGTCGTCTTGGCCCGGCGGCAGGTCGATGTTGGCGCGGTCGTGGCCTTCGGATTCCCAGATCGAGTCCATCCCGACCACGACGATCGCGACCTCGGCGTTGCGCGCCGCCTCCACTGCCGGGCCAACCAGATCGTCGGGGATCGGCTCGAGCACGCGGATGTCGAGGAGCGATCCGAAGACGTTCTCGCCGAACGTCGACGCGTAGTCGAGGCGCACCGACACCGACTCGCCGGCGCGCAGGTCGACGGTTCCCGCGATGTTGCGACGGTCACCGGGGTTGTCCCACTCGTCGATGAACACGCCGTCGCCCACCCACAACCGGCAGCGATCGTTCGTGCGTGCGCTGAAGGTATGCGGCCCGTCGAACTCTGCAGTGAAGGTGCCCTCGACGTGCGCCGACCACATCTCGCCTGCACCCGCCGGCTCGAACTGGTGCGACCAGCGGAACGCCGAACGCGGCGTCAGCTGTTCGAGGACCGGCGTGCCCGACGGGTCGTCGCCTGCGAAGTAGCTGACGCGCAGTCCGCCGCCCCATTGACCCGGGTCGATGTGCGTCGCGCCGCGACCGAGCGTCGCGCCGCGCGCGGTCACGACGGTCACCCCGTCGCCCAACGCGGCGCGCAGCCCTTGCAGCGGTGAGACCTCGTAGGGCGGCGTCACACCGGCGCTGCCGCCGCCCTGAGTCGACGCCGTCGACGCCAGCGGCCCGACGAGGGCGACGGTGCGCAACCGGTCGGCGTCGAGCGGCAGCACGTTGTTCTCGTTGCGCAGCAGGACGATGGCGCGTCCGGCGACGCGCCGCAGCAACGCGTTGCGCTCCGGGCTGTCGTCGTAGCGCTCGTCCGCAGGGCCGGTTCCGTCGAGGACACCGGTGCGCTCCGCGAGCTGGAGCACTCGACGCGCCCGCTCGGTGATGACCTCCTCGGTGACTTCTCCCGACTCGACGGCCTTGATCAGCAGCTGTCCACGATGGACGGGCGGGCCGGGCATCTCGAGGTCGAGCCCGGCGTTGGCGGCGTCGGCGGTCGTGTGCGTGCCGAACCAGTCGGACATGAACATGCCGTCGTATCCCCACTCCTCGCGGGCGATGGTCTCCATCAACGGCGCGTTCTCGCCGCACCACGTCCCGGCAACTTTGTTGTAGCCCGTCATGATCGCCAGCGTGCCGGCGTTCACGGCCGACTCGAACGGAACGAGGTAGAGCTCGCGCAACGCGCGCTCGGGCACCTCGGAGCTGATCGTCATGCGCTCGAACTCCGAGTCGTTGGCGACGAAGTGCTTCACCGTCGTCGCCATGCCCTCGCTCTGCACGCCCTCGATGTACGCCGCCGACAAGCGCGCCGTGAGGAACGGGTCTTCGCTGTAACACTCGAAGTTGCGCCCGGCGAGCGGCGTGCGGTGCAGGTTCACCGTCGGCGCCAGGATCACGGTCGCACCCTTGCTCCGCAGCTCCGCCGCCAGGGCGACGCCGACTTCGCGCAACAGCTCCGTGTCCCACGTCGCGCCGAGCGCGGTGCCGCACGGGAACGACGCGCTCGCCGGCCCGCCGCTCACGTGCGCGCCGCGCACACCCGCGGGCCCGTCGCTCACCTTGAGGCGCGGGATGCCGAGGCGTTCGATGGCGTTCACGTGCCACCAGTCCTCGCCTGCGAGCAGCGACACCTTTTCTTCCAGCGTCAGCTCGCCCAGCAGCTTGTCGATCCGCTCCGTCATGCGGGTGATTGTTGCCGATGCACCGAGACGGCGTACGGGGCGGCACCGTCGAACCGGTCGCCGTCCCAGGTGGAGAACCGCTCCGCGAGATCGAGTCCGGCGTCGCGCGCAAACGCGTCGTAGTCGGCGAGCGCGACCTCGCGTCCGAGTTGGAATCCCGCGATCAGCACGCCGTCGTGCGCCACGTGACGCGCGCACGCGGCCGCCAGCGCAGCGAGCGTGCCTGCCGGCGTGAACAGCGGCACGTTGCCGGCCATCACGACGACGTCGAACGTGCGGCCGAGGTCGAGCGCCGTGAGATCCGATTCGACCCAGTCGATGTGCGGGGCGCGCTCGCGGGCGACGGCCAGCATCGAGGGATTCACGTCGACACCCACGACGTCGACGCCGCGGCGCGCCAGTTCGACGGCGACGCGCCCGGTGCCGCAACCGGCGTCGAGCACAGTCGCCGGCCGGTAGCGCATCACGAAGTCGGCCTCGCCGTGGACGTGCTCGCCCGACGCCGCCTTGTCGAAGCGCGCTTGGTAGTCGCCGCCGTCCCAGTCGGTCATCACCTGAAACGTAGATTGACCCGATGCACGATGGCGGCGCCCGAGCGATCATCGCCGCCTTCCTCGCCAACCTCGGGATCGCGGCGGCGAAGTTGGTCGGCTTCGCGTTCACGGGTTCGGCGTCGATGCTCGCCGAAGCGATCCACTCCGCGGCCGACACGACGAACCAGGGCCTGCTGATGCTCGGCCGTCGCAAGGCACTCCAGCCGGCGACGCCCGACCACCCCTTCGGCTACGGGCGCGAACGGTTCTTCTGGTCCTTCGTCGTCGCGCTGGTGATCTTTTCGTTCGGGTCGGTGTTCGCGTTGTTCGAGGGGATCGACAAGGTCCGGAGCCCGCACGAACTCGACTCCGTGGGGTGGGCGATCGCCATCTTGTTCTTCGCCATCGCGCTCGAGGGTTACTCCTTCCGCACCGCGATCATCGAGAGCCGCCCGATCAAAGGGAACGGTTCGTGGTGGGCGTTCATTCGGCGGTCGCGCGTGCCTGAGCTACCGGTGTTGTTGCTCGAGGACTTCGGCGCACTGCTCGGTCTGACCTTTGCGCTCATCGGCATCGCGCTGGCGGAGCTGACAGGGAACGCGCGCTTCGACGCGCTCGGCAGCATCGCCATCGGAGTGCTGCTGGCGTTCATCGCCGCAACCCTCGTCGTCGAGATGAAGAGCTTGCTCATCGGCGAGTCGGCGACGAGGGCGCAGCGCGAGCTCATCGCCAACGCCATCAACAATCATCCCAAGACGGCGAAGCTGATCCACATGCGCACCGAACACCTCGGTCCGGAAGAGTTGCTCGTCGGCGCCAAGATCGAATTCGTCGACTGCATGGAAGCACCGACGCTCGCGGCCGCCATCGACGACGTCGAACTCGCCATCCGCAACGCCGTCCCCGACGCCCGCGTCATCTACATCGAACCCGACATCTTCAGGGACCCCGGAACGCCTTCGTGAACGCGGCGGCGAGTTCGGTGTCGCCGGCGTACACGGCCTCAGTTTCGAGCGGGCGACCGAGCAGCAGGGCCAGCATGTCGCGACGTGACGCGGTGATCGTGGCGTCGCTGCGCGTGTCGTAGTCGGCCATGCGTACCTCGGCGCGCCGCGGCTCAAGCGTGACGGTCCACGCGTCGCCTTCGGTCGTGCGCAACAACCACGTGCCTTCGTACGACGTGTCGATCGGCGGCTGATTCGCCAGACGTGTCGCCAAGCGCTCGAAGCGCAGTGGCAAGCCGGCCTCGACGAAGGTGTCGCTCCACTTGTCGAGACCGAGCAGCAAGTCGCCGGCGTGCACTTCGACTTCGGTCAACCGCAGCGTCAGCAGTTGCTCGATCGTTTGCGTGCCGAGGTCGAACGCGCCAGCGGGTTCGTGCACTTCGATTGCGAAGTCGTCGTCGCGCAGCGTCGCCAATGTCGCGTCGAGTTCGGCGCAGCGCGCCGCGAAGGACGCGACGACACCCTGGGGCGTCTCGTGCGGACCGGGGTGCAGCGTGCCCGGCCGCTGCTCGACCCGTCCGCCCGGGTAGTACAGCGCCGGTTCGCCGGCGAGACCGGCGCGGACCATGGCGTTCACGGCTTCGGCGCCGTAGCGGATGTGGCACACGATCGTGAGCCGGTCCCATCCCGGGAGCAGCGTTTGGGCGCGCAGACGTTCGTCGTCGAGTGGTTCCAGCGCGCGCACGATCGACTGCTGGCCGGCGGCGATGGCCCGAACGATGGCCGGGCCCGACATTTACCCCTGATCGCCGATGAGGCTGAAGAGGGTGTGCTCGGGGTCGTAAGCGGCTTCGGGGTTCTTGCGCACGGCCTCGTCGAGGCGGTGGGCGTCGTCACCGACGAGGATGCGCCACTTTCCGGCGCGCACGCCGTCGAGGATGATCGTGGCCGCCTGCGCCGCGGTCGTGGGCGCGTTGTTCTTGAACCCTTCCTCCATCATCACGCTGATGTTCTTGAGGTCGTCGTCGGTCATGCCCGACGCGTCGAACCCGCGGCGCGTCATCTGCTCGCGGATCATCGCCGGGTTCGTCATGCCGTCGCCGAGCACCAGTCGGCTGTTTTTGACGATGTCGGTGCCGATGTGTCCCGGCATCACGACGGCGACTTGCACGTGCGGCGCGTTCACCCGCATGTCCTCGATGAGCGCTTCGGTGAATCCCTTCACGGCGAATTTCGCGGCGCTGTAGGCGGTGTGCGGGACACCGGCGCCGATCGACGCGAAGAACCCGTTCACGCTCGACGTGTTGACGAGGTACCCGTCGTCACTGGCGACGAGCAGCGGCACGAACGCGCGGCAACCGTTGTACACGCCGCCCCAGCAGATCCCGAACGTGCGGTCCCACGATGCGCGGTCACCGGCGACGAAGCTGCCGCCACCGCCGACGCCAGCGTTGTTGAACAGCAGGTTGATGTAGTCGGTGTCGTGCTGTTCGACGACCTCGTCGCGGAACATGAACATCGCCGCCTCGTCGGACGTGTCGGCGATGTGCGTGGTGATCTTCGTGTCGCTCGACGGCGCCGCTTCACGCGCCAGCTTCTGGGTTTCCGACAGCGTGTCGGCGTTCACGTCGCACGTCGCCACCGACGCGCCCTCCGCGGCCAGTTGGATGACGAGCTCGCGCCCCATACCCGTGCCACCGCCCGTCACCACTGCCAACTTGTCCGCGAAAGATTCCATTTCCGTAAGTTAGGCCGATGCCAGATGACGCGCTCTCCGACTTCGAACGCACCACCTTCACTCACGACGGCAAGACGCGCGACGTATTCCGCAAGGGCACAGGCCCGGCGGTGATCGTGATGGCCGAGATCCCAGGCATCACGCCGAAGGTCGCCGACTTCGCCCGCAAGGTCGCCGACATCGGCTGTACGGCGGTGATGCCGCACCTGTTCGGCGAACCCGGCAAGGACCCGCTCGAGGCCGGCGCCGTCGGCGCGTTGACGCACATGGTCAAGACGATGGCGCCCCTTTGCATCAGCCGCGAGTTCAGCATTCTCGCGACCGGCAAGACGTCGCCCGTCATCGACTGGTTGCGAGCGCTAGCGGCGTCGGAACACGAACGCTGCGGCGGCCCCGGCGTCGGGGCGATCGGCATGTGCTTCACCGGCGGATTCGCGCTGGCGATGGCCACGCACCCAAGCCTGCTGGCGCCGGTGCTCAGTCAACCGTCGACCCCGTTCGTGGTGCCGTGGAAGAAGCAGAACGCGCACACCATCGACATCTCGCCGCAAGACCTCGAGATCGTGAAGGGCCGCTGCGCGGCGGAAGGGCTGACGGTGCTCGGCATGCGCTTCAAGGGCGACTCGTTCGTGCCGCAGTCGCGCTTCGACTTCCTGCGCGAACAGCTCGGCGACGCCTTCGTCGCCATCGAGTTGGACGACTCGGCCGCCAACCCCGCGGCGGCGATGAAGAACCCGCACTCCGTCGTCACCGAGCACCTCGTCGACGAGGAAGGGACGCCGACGCGCGCCGCCCTCGACGAGGTATTGGCGCTGTTCAAGCGCCGTCTGTTGTCCGTACCGTGAGGTACGGTGACCGCCATGCCTGATGTCGACGTGGTCGTGGTGGGAGCCGGGTTTTCCGGGCTGTACATGCTGCACAAGCTGCGTCAGCTGGGGTTCTCGGCGCGCGCCTTCGAGGTGGGAGACGGCGTCGGTGGCACGTGGTTCTGGAACCGCTACCCCGGCGCGCGCTGCGACACGGAGTCGATGGAGTACTCGTACGGCTTCGACGACGACCTGCAGCAGGAGTGGCACTGGACCGAGCGCTACGCCACCCAGCCGGAGATCGAGCGCTACGCCAATCACGTCGCCGACCGCTACGACCTCCGCAAGGACATCACGTTCGAGACGCGCGTCACCTCCGCGACCTTCGACGAGACCGACCACACGTGGCGCGTGCAGACCGACCGCGGCGACGACGTCGTGGCGCGCTACGTCGTGTTCGCGACGGGTTGCCTGAGCTCGGCGAACATGCCCGACTTCGAGGGCGCCGACACCTTCGCCGGCGAGAAGTACCACACCGGTCGTTGGCCGAAGGAAGGCGTCGACTTCACCGGCAAACGCGTCGCGGTCATCGGCACGGGTTCGTCGGCGATCCAGTCGATCCCGATCATCGCCGAGGAGTGCGCCGAGCTCACGGTCTTCCAGCGCACCGCCAACTACGCGGTGCCGGCGTGGAACCAGCCGCTGGCGCCCGAAGACGTCGCCGACATCAAGGCGCACTACCAAGAGTTCCGCGCCGCCAACCGCACGATGGGCGCGGCGTTCGGCTCACGGCTGCCCGAAGGCACGATGAAAAACGTCGCCGATTGCACCGACGACGAGATCCGAGCCGAACTCGACAAGCGGTGGGAGTACGGCGGCCTCGGGTTCCTCGCGGGATTCCTCGACGTGCTCCTCACACCGTCGGCCAACGAAGTCGTCGCCGAGTACGTGCGCCAGAAGATCCGCGAGACCGTGAAGGATCCAAAGGTTGCCGAGCTGCTGTCGCCGCACCAGGTCCTCGGCTGCAAGCGGCTGTGCGTCGACACCGGCTACTACGCCACGTTCAACAACGAGCACGTGCACCTCGTCGACATCAACGCCACGCCGATCCAACGGATCACACCCGCCGGCGTCGAGACGAGCGAGGGCGAGTACCCCGTCGACATGATCGTGTTCGCCACGGGCTTCGACGCCATGACCGGCGCCCTGCTGTCGATCGACATCAAGGGACGCGACGGCGTCTCGCTGCGCGACGCCTGGCACGCCGGACCGCGGACGTATCTCGGGCTCGGCATCGTCGGGTTCCCGAACATGTTCACCATCACGGGGCCAGGGTCGCCGTCGGTGCTCACGAACATGATGGTGTCGATCCAGCAGCACGTCGACTGGATCGGCGACTGCCTCTCGTACCTGCGCGCCAACAACGTCGCCACCATCGAGGCCGAGCAAGAGGCGCAGGACGCGTGGGTCGACTACGTCAACATGATCGCGGCGTTCACGCTCTTCCCGACGTGCAACTCGTGGTACCTCGGCGCCAACGTGCCCGGCAAGACGCGCGTCTTCATGCCGCTCCTCGGCTACCCGCCCTACGAAGAAAAGTGCAAGGACGTCGCGTCCAAGCACTACGAAGGCTTCGTGCTCGCTCCGTCCTCTTAGCGAACTGGTCCTCCCCACAACCGTGCGACGGTTGTGGGGAGGACCACTTCGGGGTTGGGGTCGGGTTTTGGGGCTAGAGCGGGGCGCGTTCGGTGGGTGTCGCCGCGGTGATGGCGTCGGCGGTCGCGAGGCCGTGGTCGACGACGAGTTGCTCGAGGGCGGCCGCCCAACTCTCGTAGTACTCGCGGTCGGGGTCATCGGCGATGCCGGCGATCAAGCGCGACTGGAAGTCGCTCCACGGCAGGTCGAGCTTCTCGACGAGCGCGACCGCCATTGCGAACGCGCGCGCATGCCACGGTTCTTCGAAGACGAGTTCGCCGTTGTCGCGCGGCGGCGCGCCGTCGCCGGTCCAGTCCTCAAAGGACACGTTGCACACCGATCATGGCGTCGCGGGTGACGAGAGCGGCGAGTTCTTCTTCGCTCAGATCGGCGGTGTTCGGCGGCCTCTCCGGGAGCACGAGGTAACGGACCTCGGCGCTCGAATCCCACACGCGCACTTCGACGTCGTCCGGAAGGGGCGAACCCATCTCCGCGAGCAATGCACGCGGCTCGCGCACCGCACGTGAGCGGTACGCCGGCGCCTTGTACCACTTGGGCGGCAGACCGAGGACGGGCCACGGGTAGCACGAGCACAGCGTGCACACGACGAGGTTGTGCACCTCCGGCGTGTTGGCGACGACCACCATGTGGTCGCCCTCGGGTCCGCCGAAGCCGAGCTCGGCGATCGCCGGCGTGCCGTCGGCCAACAGACGTTCCCGGTACTCCGGGTCGACCCAGGCGCGGGCCACGACCTTCGCGCCGTTCATCGGTCCCATCGTGTGTTCGAACATCTCGATGACGGAGTCGACGGCCTCCGGGTCGATGACGTTCGCCTCGCGCAACACCGCTTCGATGGCGGCGACGCGGGCTTCGATCGGCGCCAGCGGCGCAGGGTGATGAGCGTGTCCGTGGTCGTGTCCGTGATCGTGATCGTGGTCGTGCTCGGTCACGCAGGCTCCAAGTAGTTGTCGTAGAGGTCGACGTGCATGTGGGCGTTCGGCTCGGCGGCCTCGCCCCACAGTTCGGTCGCTTCGAAGCGCACGGAGTACGCCGGCACCGGGACCTGCCCGCCGCCATGCGCTTCGGCGTCGGCGAAGTTGTGCAGGCCGTCGTACCGCACGATCACGCCGTGCTTGCCCTGCACGTAGCGCGGCGCACGGGTGTGTCCCGCGGGATGCCAGGCGCGTACGCGTACGGCGTCACCGACGACGAATCGCGGCTGCGTTGGCGCGACCGGTTCGAGCACGCCGCGCACGGGACGCGACAGCGGAAAGTGCCCGCCGGCGCGGCGGTCCAAGTCTTCCTGGGTCGTCTTGCCTTCCTCGACGAGCGACGTCGCCGTGCCCGTCACCCAGTGTTCGTAGTACGACGAGCCGAGGTAGTGCGCGGGTTCCATGCGCTCGATGCTGTGGCGGAACCGCGGCGTCGGAATGCCGAGTCCGAGGGTCGTGGCGATGGTGGCGCGCGCGGCGCGCCGTTCCCAATCCTCGGCGAACACGGGCTCCGACTTGGGCGCGTCGACGGGACCGAACCCGTCGAGGCCGCCGAGGTCGTGGACGCCGTCCATCAGTCAGCCGGCGGCGCGGGAACCGACGGGAACAGTTCTTGGAACGCGCCGATGCGGATGCGGTGCGACGTGGCCTCGTCGACGTCGTCGAACAACGCGTGCAGCGTCTCTTGTGTGTGACCGAACGTGCCCTCGAAGTGCGGGTAGTCGCTGCCCCACAACACGTTGTTCCACCCCATCGCCGAGCACGCCTTCACCGCGGAGCTGTCGTGCTGGAACGACGCGTACACCTGCTCGTAGAGATACTGCGACGGCGGCTTCGACAGCGTCGGCTTCACCGCGGCGCCGTGCTGGCGGTAGCCCTCGTCCATGCGGTCGGCGAGGAACGGCCCCCACGTGGCGCCGCCTTCCGACACGAGCACCTTCAACTCGGGATGACGGTCGAGCGCGCCACACGCGATCAACTGCGTCACCGCGCGCTGACCGCCGTAGGTCGTCTCGACGTAGTTGAGGACGGCGCCACCAGGCCCGCGGTAGTAGCGACCCTGTCGCTCGTTCGGCGCGAACGGTTCGGTCCCGATGTGGAAGCCGATGCGCATGCCCGACTCTTCGAACGCCGCCCACAGCGGCGCCCACTCGTCGTCGTGCCACTCGGGACGACCGGTCGGCGGCTTCACCGGCAAGAACGCGATGAGGAAGCCTTCGTCGCGGCAGCGGTTCAGTTCGGCAACGGCGTCGTCGACATTGGCCAGTGGCAGCGACGCGCAACACACAAATCGCTCTGACTTCGACTGGAAGTGACCGACGAATTCGTTGAGCACCCGCGCGCCGGCGCGCGCCACTTCCGGCGTGCGGATGTTGAACTGCCAGATACCGAGCCCGGGATAGATGACCTCGCCCCAGACGCCTTCGTTGTCGAGATCCTTGATGCGGTGCTCGGCGTCGTTGCCGTTGATGACGCGCTCGATGAAGTCGTTGTCGGTCGTGCCGATCGGTCGGGCGTTGATGCCGCCGAAACCCTTCTTCGGCTTCGCCGGCATGTCGCGGCGGAACTCTTGCCCGTCAACGTAAATCGTTTCGAACTCGCCGCTCGGATCCTTCACACTGCGGGGCATCCGGTCACGGATGTGCTCGGGCAACCTGTCGAACAGGTTCATCGGCTCGATGATGTGCGAGTCGCCCGAATTCGCCCACAACTTCACGATCTATGTCTATCGAAGTGAGGGTGTGGGCGTCTCGGGGGCGGCACAGCCGTCCTGGAGACGCCCAAGCTGCGCTTGTGTGCGTGCTTAGGAGGGCGTAGCCCGATTAAGTACGCACACGACCTCGGCGCGCTAGATGATCTCGCGGTCGAGGGGCGACGGGTAGGCCAGGAAAGGCGCGACCGGCAGCGTCTGGTACCAGAACGCGGTCGTCGCGATGTCGTCCTGGAGTTGGTTGTACTTCCACCCGGCGCGCCAGCCGAGCGCTTGCATGGTGACGCGCAGGTCCGTCTTGAACCGGATCGGGTCGGTGATGTGCCACCGGTACAACGAGAAGCGCTGCTGGGACTTGTACGTGCCGTCGGGACGGATCACGAGCGGCATGCCGGCGTACGGCGTCATGAACTCGGTGTACTGACCGTCGCGGTCGAAGTTGTACGAGCCGCAGAAGTAGTCCTCGGTGCCGGTGCCGCAGATCGTCGGGAACTCTCCGTCGCCGTCGATGAAAAACTTCAGTTCCCCTTCGCCCCACCAGCCCGAGTTGTTGACGCCCCAGCAGCAGTGGAGCCCGACGAACTGCCCAGCGCCGACGACGCCGTCGAGCACGTTGACGACCTCACCCTTCGGCAGCGGGTTCACGCGGCGAAACTGCGCGCAGAAGTACGCGGCGTCATCCGGGACCTCACACTCCGTGTAGTCGATTTGGTAGTAGAGCGTGCGGTCTTCGTGGCTCTCGTTCGTCAGCGTCATGCGACAACCGGTGCGGAACGGCATCTCCCAGTAGCAGTTGAACGCGCTGCCCGGATTGACGCACACCGCGAGCGACGAGATGGGCGCGTACTCACCCCAACCCGACGCGAAGAAGTCGCCGAGCGGACACTCGACCGACGGATTCTCCTGCCCGTCCCAGTAGATGCGCAGCGTCTGATTGCGCCAGCCGCCCGTCGGCGTGAGCCAGATGTGCTGGATCGCGCCCGCCCCGTTGATGTCGCACATCGTGAAGGTCTCCCCCGACGGGATCTTCACCGACGGCGACACCTTCCAGCCTTGACCCAATTCCGACGACGGCCACGACCCCGTGCCCTCCGTCGCCATGCCGCCCCTGCCCTTTTCGCCGGTGAAGTTCTCGGGGCTGATCGAGCGCGTTTCCGCGTCGGCCAGTCGCCACAGATTCGCCATCCCGACGCCGAGACCGTTCCACGCGCTCATGCCGGGAGTCTTGCAAAACCCTGCGAACGGCAACCGTTCCAAATCTCAAGTCGTAGCGATTCCGGTCGATGGGAGCCATGTGGCGGCTATCTGGCGATATGGCGATCTCGAAGTGCAAGTGCCGCGGCAACGCGCGCACCTCGAGCGGGTCGCGAATTGGGCGTTCTTCGTACTGGCGTTTGTGATCGCGCCGACGGTCGCCGCTGGCTGGGCGATCTGGCACTGGTTCCCGCTGTCGTTGCCCATCGGGCTGACGATCACGGCGCTGGCGTGGGTCGGCGTCCTCGCCACCGCCGTCGACGAGGACGAACTCGGCTAGTAAACACAGCCGGCGTGAAGGTGCGCGTCGATCCTGAACGATGCCAAGGCCATTGCCGCTGCATCGCCGTCGCCGAAGATCTCTTCGAGGCCGACGACCTCGGGTACGCGCACGCAATCGGCGACGGCTCAGTGCGCCCCGATCAGCTCGAGCGCGCGCAGCTCGCGGTGAACAACTGCCCGGAGTACGCGGTCGTGCTGGAACTGGGCCCCTAGATACGCTGCGCGGGTGACCGCGATCGACTGGGCGACGGAGTTCAACCACTACACCGACGAGTACGCGGCCAACGCGTTCGCGGTGTGGGACGAGTTGCGCGAGCGCTGCCCGGTGGCGCACTCCGACGCCTTTCGTGGCATGTGGGTGCCGACGCGTCACGAAGACATCGTGGCGATCGCGCAGGACACCGACACGTTCAGCTCGCGCAGCCCGCTCGTGGCGCAGTACGGATCGATGGCCGACTTCGGCATCGTGGTGCCGCCCATCTCGAGCGACCCGCCGTACCACACCGACATTCGCCGGATGCTGCTGCCGTTCTTCGCTCCGGGTCGCATCGAACTGCTGCGTCCGTCGATCGAAGCGCATTGCGATGAGTTGATCGACGGTTTCGTCGACGCCCCCGGCTGCGACGCCGCGACCGACTACGCGCAGTACATCCCGGTGCAGGTGATCGCCACGATGCTGGGCATCCCACCCGAAGACGGCGACCAGTTCCGCACATGGGTCGTGCAGCTCCTGGAGTCGGCGCCGACCAACATCGAAGTGGCCGGCGCCAACTTGTTCCAGCTGTTTCAGTACTTCGGTGAACACATCGAGCGCATGCGTTCGCAGCCGGGCGACGACCTCATCTCATTTCTCGTCGCCGAGTCGCACGACGTGCTCGGTCGGGAACTCCAGCAGGACGAGTTGTTCGGCATGTGCCTGTTGTTGTTGCTCGCCGGCATCGACACCACGTGGTCGGCCATCGGGGCGTCGATCTGGCATCTCGCCGACCATCCCGACGACCAGCAACGCTTGCGCGACGAACCGTCGCTGTGGCCCGTCGCCCTCGAAGAACTGCTGCGCGCCTACGCGCCGGTGACGATGGCGCGCGAGGTCACCCACGACACGGAGTTCCGGGGTTGCCCCATGCGCAAGGGCGACCCGCTGCTGTTGCCGTTCCCGTCGGCCAACCGCGATCCAGCGGCGTTCGACCGTGCGGACGAAGTCGTCATCGACCGCGCCGAGAACCGTCACTTGGCCTTCGGCGTCGGGATCCATCGCTGCCTCGGCTCGAACTTGGCGCGGCTCGAAGTGCAGGTAGCGGTGGCGAAATTCGTCGACCGCGTCGGACCGTTCCGCCTCGCCGACGCCGACGCCGTGCGCTGGGCAAAGGGACAAGTGCGCGGACCGCGGGTTTTGCCGATCGCCTTTGGGTAAGACCACCCCATGGCACACACCGCCGATGTGCGCCGGTACCTGTTGGGGCACGGACCAGCGCGACTCCTCCTCCCGCTCGATTACTTCCGCGACACCGCGACCACGGCGATGCGCGGCCGCCTGTCGGCAGTCCGCCGCTCGGTGCGCACGCCGGTGAACCCGTGGCCGCGGCACAACGCCGCGAAACGCTCCGCCTGATCGTCCGTCCACCCGTGCGAGCCGTGACCGGTCGCGCCCGGCGCGGTGCAAGCCTCGACGGCGACGAAACGACCCCCGGGCACGAGCACCCGCTCCACCTCGTGTAACCCCGCGTCGAGGTCACTCCAGTGATGCACGGTCGACAGGGACCACACGACCGTCGCCGTCGCGTCGTCGACCGGCAACGCTTCCGCGCTTCCCTTGACGAGTGCGACCCGCCGGTCGTGCGTCATCCAGCCGCCGACGCGCAGCATGACGTCCGCGGGGTCGACGCCGATGACGCGCTCGGCGCCGCGGCGCACGGCGTAGCGCGCGGCGTTGCCGGGACCGCAGCCGATGTCGACGACGACGTCGCCAGGTTCGAGGCCGACAAGGTCCGCGGCGAATTCGGCGACGCCTTCGCGTCCGACCGCGAACGACAGTGCCGCGGCCATTCCCGATGCGCCTTCGAAGAGTCCGAAGTGACGGTGATGATTGGGAGCTTGAGTGTCCATAGACGCACCTTGACAATTGAACCCAGGTTCAAGTCAAGTGGTCCATGATCGCAATCGGAGAACTCGCCGCACGCGCCGGCGTGCCCACGTCGACGGTCCGCTACTACGAGCGGCGCGGGTTGCTCGCAGCCGACGCACGGGCGTCCGGACAGCGTCGCTATACCGACGAGTCGCTGCGACGACTCGTCTTCATCGGCATGCTGCAAGACGCCGGCCTCTCGCTCGACGACATCATCGGCGTGCTCGGCGCTGGTGACGTGAAGGAGTGGAAGGCGATCGCGCGCACGCGGCTGCGCGCCCTCGACGACGAGATCGAGAAGCTGCAGCGGGCGCACGACTACCTCGAGGGCGCGCTGTTGTGCCGCTACGACCATCCGGCGACGGACTGCAAGATCATGGGTGCCGAGATTGACCGTCGCCTAGCTTCGACCGCGTGACCGAAGTCGT
>JBEEFV010000040.1:0-2978 GCA_041166405.1 Actinomycetota bacterium
ACCGCCAACCTCTTCCTGTCGACGACTGCGACCGACACCGACCTCTTCGTGCAAGTGATCGACGAATTCAACGGCACCGCTTCGGTCTTGCAGCGCGGCATGCTTCGCGCCAGCCACGCGTCCGGCATCGAGTACGACACAGAATTCAGCGACTATTTCGGTACCGACCCGGTCGCCGGCGGGCCGTTCCTGTACCGACCCTGGCGTACGCATTCGAATCCGCAACTCATCACACCGGGCAGCGTCAACGAGTATCTCGTCGAGGTCTTCCCCGTCGCACACGTCTTCCGGCCCGGACACAACCTGCTCGTGAAGGTGACGGCGCCGCCCGCGGTCGACTCGCAGTACTCCTACACGCCGAGCCCGTCACCACTCGCGCTCAACACGGTGTTCTTCTCACCGACGCAGAAGACCCGCATCACGCTTCCCGTCGTCAACGCGCCTTCGACCGTGAACGCAACCGGGCCCGACTGCGGCGACTACAACTCGGTGCGCTGCCTCCCCGAGTAAGACCGCGCCTCAGCGCACGGCTTCGACGAGGTGGGGGCCGTCGCGGCGGACGTCGTTGACATCGGGACCGACGGCGCGAATTTCGAGGATGTCGTCGCGCGCGGGCACGAGGAGGTGTTGCAACGCGACCACGTCGTCGAACGTGCGGTCGAGCCATTCGTCCCACGCGTCGGGCGGCAGGATCACGGGCATGCGGTCGTGCAATGGGGCCATCGTCTCGTTCGCATTCGTGGTGACGATCGTGCACGATCGGACCGGATCGGGTTCGATCCCGTCGTCGAACAAGCGCAGGTCGCTCGGCGGGCGCGGCGTCCACACCGACCACAGGCCAGCGAACGCGAGCGGAGCGCCGTCGCGCGCGCCAATGAAATACGCCTGCTTGCGCCCGTCGTCCCCCGCCCGCCATTCGTAGAACCCATCGGCGGGAACGATGCATCGGCGCCGCGCGAACGCGTCACGAAACGCCGGCTTCACCACCACCGTTTCGGCGCGGGCGTTGATACGGCGCGCGGCATCGCGGCCGTCGTCGGCCCACGTCGGAATGAGCCCCCAGCGAAACACGCCAAGTTTGCGGACACCACTGTGTTCGGCGACGGCAAGCGTCTCGTCGGTCGGCGCGACGTTCCATCGCTTCGGAAGTGGACGCGCCGGCACCACGACTTCGTCGACGGAAAACCGGTCGGCGAGAATCCCCGGCGGCGTGGCCGATACGAACCGTCCGCACATCGCCGGATCAGCGCTCGATGGTGATGATGCGGGTTTCGAACCGCCGGCGCAGCCGTCGCCGCACCAGCGCGCGCACCGGCGGGAGCAGCAGAAAGATCCCGACGACGTCGCTCAGGAATCCCGGCGTGATGAGCAGCGCGCCCGCCATCATCACGAGGAACGCGTCGATGAGCTCAGCGCCCGGAACGCGGTGGTTGTTGACCTGTTCGCGCATCCGGTTGAGCACGCCGAGGCCCTCCCGTTTCACCAGCCACCCGCCGACGATCGACACCGCCAGCAGCAGTCCGATCGTGTTGAGTACGCCGATCACGCTGCCAACCTTGATGAGGACGGCCAGTTCGGCGATGGGCACCACGATGAAGATCAGAGCGAGCAGCAGCACGTCGCCATCGTACCGAGCGATCCAGCACGGTCAGGAGCGCTCTAGAGTCGTCCGCCTATGACTGACGTGGGATTTTCGCCGCACGGCCTGCCGGAAACCGTGCTCGATCGGGAGCCAGAAGAAGCGCTCGCCGCGCTCGCGGCAGCCAGGACGCGCGACGACGTGGCCGCGGTGGCCGCCCGCTGGCCGCGGTTCCTCGACGCGTGGGCCGAGTTGGCGGCGCAGGCGCGTGACGACGTCGAGGCGTACGCGTATTCGCGAGTTGGCTATCACCGCGGACTCGACCGGCTCCGGCAGTCGGGTTGGCGCGGGTCGGGCTACGTCCGGTGGCGCCACGAAACCAATCGAGGGTTCCTCCGCTCGCTCGACGGGTTGCGCGCCGCCGCCGAGCAGATTGGCGAACACGACGAAGCCGCCCGGTGCGACGAGTTCTTGCACCAGCTCGACCCCGATTGGGACCGCCGCCCAGATCCAAAATGATCACGCCGCCACTGGCGATCGGCGTCGACGGTTTCCCCGGCGGATGGATCACGGTCGCGCTCGACGCCGCCACGAACCGGGTTGTCGACGGGCGGACCTTCCCGCACTTCTCGACCATCGTGACGACCTGGCCCGAGGCGACGATCGGTGTCGACATGCCGATCGGGTACGCCGAAGGTACGGCCCGGCGCGCCTGCGACGAAGCGGCGCGTCAATTCGTCGGCGCCCGGCGGTCGAGTGTGTTCTTCGTCCCGACGGCAGCAGTACTCGCCGCTGAGTCGTACGACGACGCCAACACCCATGCACGCGCGTCCGGCGCGGCCGGCATCTCCAAACAGTTGTGGGCACTGCGTACCAAGATCGCCGAGGTCGCCGCGGCGGTCACCGACGAGGACGTACGCGCCCGGGTGTTCGAAGTGTTTCCCGAGGCGGCGTTCTGCGCGCTCAACGGCGCTCCACTCGACCACGCGAAACGCACATGGCACGGCCACGAGTTGCGGCGCGTGCTCCTCGCCAAAGCGGGCGTCGAACTCGACGCTGCGGTCATCGACGCGGGCGCCGCGGCGCCCGATGACGTGCTCGACGCCGCCGCGTTGGCCTGGTCGACCGCGCGCATCGTGCGCGGGGAAGCCGCGAGCCTTCCGGCCGACGCGACTACCGGCCCGCGCATTTGGTACTGATTCAGTCGATGAGCGCGAGCAGGTCGTACTCCATCTCGCAGACGCGCCGCCCCAAGGTGGCCAGCTCGACGGATCGCACGATCCCGTTGAGATGGGTGAAGGCCTGCGAGATGCAGATGATCCCCCATTTCAAGGTGCCGAACACTTCCCAGAAGTGCAGCGCTTCGCGGTCGACGACTGCCCCCGCAACACCCTCGTAC
>JBEEFV010000041.1:0-71435 GCA_041166405.1 Actinomycetota bacterium
GTCGGGAATGCCGAACACCGCCGCGTCGGCGATCGCCTCGTGTGCAACGAGAACTGCTTCGATCTCGGCCGGGTAGATGTTGACCCCGCCCGAGATGATCATGTCGTTCTTGCGGTCGCAGATGTAATAGAAGCCTTCGTCGTCGAAGTACGCGATGTCGCCGACCGACATGTAGTCGCCGCGCTTGGCCTTCTCGTACTTCTCCGGGTCCTTGTAATAGGTGGCGAAGGTCGCGTCGGAGAGCACATACAGCTCGCCGGGCTGCATCGGCTCGGTGACCTCGTTGCCGTCCTCGTCGAACAACTTGATGTCCACGCCGGGGATGGGGCGGCCGCACGATCCTGGCTTCCGCATCTGCTCGTCCGGCAGCAGCATCGTGTTCACGCCGAGTTCGGTCGAGCCGTAGACCTCGAACAACGAGAAGTCGTTGATGCGTTCGACGTACTTCTTCTTCAACTCGAACGGCCACGGCGCGGCGTTGGCGATGAGGATGCGCATCGACGACGTGTCGTACTTGTCGCGAACTTCCTGCGGCAGGTCGACGGCGCGGCGCACCGGGGTGGGCGCCGAGAACGACGTCGTCACCTTGTGCTGGTCGATCAGGCGCAACCAGTCCTCGGCGTCGAAGTGGCGCTGCACGACGACGGAGCCGCCGAGTTGCTGCACGATCATCATGAAGCCGAGCGGCGCCGAGTGGTACAGCGGCCCGGTCGAGATGTACACCTCGTCGCCGCCCCACCCGAGCATGGCGATGAAGTCAGCCGTGTACTTACTCGCCTGGGTGCGCCGCACCGTGCCCTTCGGCTTGCCCGTCGTGCCCGACGTGTAGATCATCGTCGTGCCCGCGGTCTCGTCTTCACCGACGCGCACCGGTTCGTCGGTCGACGCCTGCTCGGACAGCGCGTCGAAGTCTTCGGCCCAGGTCGGCGCGTTGGCCTGCGAGCGGAAGCAGTACCACGCGCGAACCCGGTCGCACAGCGGTTGAATCGGCGCGAGCTGGTCGGTCTGCTCGACGTCGAAGACCACGATGGCGGCGTCGCAGTTGTCGATCACGTACTGCGCTTCGTCGGGCGCCAACCGGTAGTTCATCGGCACGCACACCGCGCCGACCTTGCGCGCCGCATGGTTGATGGCGACGACCTCGAGGCTGTTCTGCCCGACCCACAACACCTTCTCGCCGGCGCGGATCGCCGCACTGAGCATGACGTCGGCGTAGCGGTTGACCAACGCGTTGAACTCGCGGCGGTTCATGATGCGGTCGCCGTCGATGACCGCGACCTTTTCGGGATCGGCCGCGGTGTGAATCGCTAAGACGTCGTCTGGCATAGGCGGCGCAGCCTAAAGCGGAGGGCCAAAGCGATGGCGAGCAGCGCCGTCGGCCCCATCAGCGGCGCCTCTCCGGTCGCCGGCAGCGCGTCGCGGTTCTTCGCGGCGGGCGCGGCGGCCGCGCACGACTCGTCGCCCGCCACGAGCGGAACCATCTGTGGCAACGCCCAGTGCAGCCCCGCTTCGAAGTACGGCCAGTCGTGATAACCGGCGTGGAAGTCACCCGTATACGGAACACCGGCCGCGTCCAGCGCGCGGATGAGGCTCAGGTTCGTCTGGTACACGAAGTGCTCGGTGAGGTAGTTCGGCGCCTTCTCAGGGTTGTCGCCGTTGGCGCCCGTTGGCGCGCCGATCCCGGAGTAGAGGAACAGCGCAGTTCCCTTGAGATCCGCGGCGCGGTCCGTCGGGTTGTGGTCGCGCCACACCGCCTCGTTCTGGAACTGATCGCCCCACACGCGCGCGTCCGGAGTGCCGAGGCGTTCGTGCAGCGCCGCGAAGAACGGCCCCGACGCGGGATACGCGTACATGGTGTCGACGATGCCCGAGAACGACGCCGCGACTTTGAACAGACCCGGGTGGCGCGCCGCGTAGCTCATCGCTCCGAAGCCGCCCATCGAGAACCCCGCGATCATGCGGTGCCCATCGCCGAGCGTGCGGAAGTTCGCGTCGACCCACGGCACCAGCGTGTCGGTGTGAAACCGCTCCCACTGCCGCGACCCGTCGCGCCAGTCGGAGTACCAACCGGCGTCGGGAGTGTTGCCGCCGTCGGGCGTGACGATGATCACCGGGAACTGCCGACTGAACTGCACGAGGTCCGTCTTCGTCGACCAGTCCTGCCACGAGTCGCCCACTCCGTGGAGCAGATACAGCACCGGATAGCGCGCGCACGGATTCGCGTCGTAGCCCTCGGGCAGCAACACGCGCACGTGATTGTCGGGAACGTGAACGCCGTTCGGTAGCGGAACGGTGGCATCGATTGCGGCCGCTCGTGTCGCCGTCGCGAAGAGCAACAGCACCCCGAATGCCGCGATCGCCGCCACCCGCACAGGCCGCACGTTGACAGATTTTTCGGCTCCTGTGTGTAACCACGGAGAGTGTCGGGTACTTGGGTGAGGAACCTCACCGACAGTGAGGTCGAACCACAAAACCTGGGGAGAGAAGCAAATGTACGGAAGCCAAGTAGGTGGAACTTTCGCGGCCGCGCTGCTGGGCGTCAGCGGTGCGATCGCAGCTCCCACTCCTGAAAAAACCACCCGGGTTGCTGCGGCTCAACTCACGCGTCAGCTGGCGACGACCGGCACCAGCCTGACCGTCGAGATAGCCGTCGTTGCTGCTTTGTTCCTGCTCATGGGGATATTGCTCGTGAGCCTCTCGCGACGTCACGCGCCGCGGGCCATCTAAAACAGCAGCGATGCTTCAGCTTTCACCGCCCGCATCTGGCCACGCGTCCGACGACGCGCGCGTGGTCGCCCCACCCGACGCTCCCGACGTCGGAGCGGAACTGGAAGCTCTACGCGAAGAGTTGGTCGGCGCGCTCGCGCGCGTCGACCAACTTCGCCGCGTCATTGCCACGCAGAGTGGTCAACCGACCGCGACACGCGTTCCGGAAACCCCCGCGGCCGTTGCATCCGAACGCCTCTTGGTACCCGTCCTCGGATTTCGTGAAGAACTGCGATTGCGGGCTCTCGTCCTCGCGGGCGCGGCCGCCACGGCCTGGTTCTGGATGTGGTGGCTCGGGCGCGGACACGGCGCGTGGACGGTCCCTTCGCTCGTCGTCACCGGGCTGTTCGCGTGGGTGACGCTCCTATCGGTGTATTTCTTCTTCTTCGTCACGCGGATGACGAAGCCCAACCCCGACCTGCCCGTGCCCGACCTGCGCGTGGCCATGGTCGTGACCAAGGCGCCGTCCGAGCCGTGGCCGATGCTCCAGCGCACGCTCGAAGCGATGCTCGACCAGGACTACCCCCACCCCTACGACGTGTGGCTCGCGGACGAGCGGCCGAGCGAGGAAACGCTGCGTTGGTGTGACGAGCACGACGTCTGGGTGTCGACCCGGTTCGGCGTCGACGAGTACCACCGGCCCCAGTGGCCCCGTCGCACGAAGTCGAAGGAAGGCAATCTCGCCTTCTTCTACGACGCGGTCGGCTACGACAACTATGACGTCGTCTCCCAGCTCGACGCCGACCACGTGCCGGCACGCGACTACCTCGCGGCGATGGTGCGTCCGTTCGCCGATCCCAAAGTCGGCTACGTCAGCGCGCCGAGTATCTGCGACGCCAACGAAGACAAGGGCTGGACGGTGAAGGGCCGTCTCTACAAAGAGGCCACGTTGCACGGTCCGGTGCAGGCTGGCTCGAACGACGGCCTCGCGCCCGTGTGCATCGGCTCGCATTACGCGGTGCGCACGAAGGCGCTGCGCGAAGTCGGCGGCATCGGCCCCGAACTCGCCGAGGACTACACGACGACGCTGTGGTTGCAGTCCGCCGGATGGGATGGCGTGTTCAGCATCGACGCCGAGGCCCATGGCGACGGTCCCGAAGGCGTCGCCGAGATGCTCACGCAAGAGATCCAGTGGGCGCGCAGCCTTGGCATCGTCCTGACGCGCTACGCGCCCAAGAAGCTGCGCACCGTGCCGCTGAAGGCGCGGCTGCGCCTCGGGTTCGCGCTCCTCTTCTATCCGATGCAAGGCGTCGCGCTCCTCGCGGCCGCGGCGTTGCCCACGCTCGGCGTGTTCTACGGCATCTCGTGGGGCAACACCAGCCTGCTGGCGTTCTACGGCCACCTGTGGCCGCTCTCGTTCATCGGCATCACGACGGCCGCGTACCTGCGAAAGCACGGCGTACTGCGCCCACGCACCGCGAAGTTGTGGTCGTGGGAGCTCGTGGTCTTCCAGCTGCTGCGCTGGCCGTGGGCGATGGTCGGCGCGTTCGAGGGGATGTGGCTCGGGCTGTGCCGTCGGGAGAAGTCGTTCAAGGTCACCCCGAAGGGCAACGCGGGGTTCAAGCCGCTGCCCTCGAGCTACATCCTGCCGTCGCTCCTGCTCGGTGCGATCCCGGCGTGGGTCGCCGTGTCGACGGCCAACTGGGGCCGGGCGCCCGGCCTCGCGCTGCTGGCATGCGGCCAGGCCGTTACGTATCTCATAGCTATCTGTGTAGCGGCAGCGATTCACGTGCGCGGCAACGCTCGCGCGGTGGCGACGGCAACCGCCGCTCCGCTGCAATGGGAAGGCCTCGCGGGCGTAGTGACGGATCGGGCGATCATCGTGAGCGCGGCCGTGATCTTGCCGACGCTCGCAGCCCTGCTTTTCCGGCTTATTCAGGTGATGTGACAAAAAACCGTTTGAAACCCCGCAGATAGGGGTACTTCTCCCAGTTCGCCGCCAGTACCTTGTGGCGAATGGGGCCACTCCGGACACTAAGTTCCGGTTCGCCGCGGCCGATCGGTTCGGTCATGCGGCACGCGCGAATCTTGGTTGTAATTGTCGCGGCGTTGGGCGCCTTGTTGCTGCCGCAAATCGTCAGCCCGGCGCACGCGTCGGTGCGGACCGACGGCGTCGTCAGCGACCTCACCTGGTACATCAGCCGCGCCGACATGGACAAGTCGATCGCGATGATGAAGGACGAGGGCGTCAAGTGGATCCGCGCCAACATCAACTGGTCGTCGATCGAGCCCAACACGAAGGGCACGCTCGACTCCTGGTGGCTCGGCGAGATCGACTACGTCGTCACGCAAGCGCACGCCGCGGGCATCGAGATCCTGATGCCGATCGCCGACGGTGTGCCCTACTGGGCATCCGCTGACCCGCACAAGAGCGGCAGCAGCTGGGACAAGTACTACCGCCCGACCAACTTCCAGGACTACGCCGACTTCGCGAAGAAGATCGTGGCCCGTTACGCGCCGAAGGGCGTGCACGCCTACGAAGTCTGGAACGAGCCGAACTATTCGCGCTTCTGGCCGTCGGGCCCGAGCGCCGTTGACTACGTCAGCATGCTCCAGGCGGCGTACCCGGCGATCAAGGCCGCGGACCCGTCGGCAACCGTCGTCACCGGAGGCGTGAGCCGCAACGACTTCAGCTTCGTCGCCGCGATCTATGCCGCGGGCGGCAAGGGCTACTTCGACGCAGTGGGTGTGCACCCGTACACGAACACTGTCGACCCGACGTCGTGCTGGACCGACGCCAACGGCAAGAATTCGATCGACGCGTTCTGCGGCATCGAGTCGGTACACAACGTCATGGCGGCGAACGGCGAGTCGGCGAAGCCGATTTGGATCACCGAGTTCGGCTGGTCCACCGCGAGCGGCGCCAGCAACGGCGTGACCGAGGCGACGCAGGCGAGCTATCTCACCAAGGCGTTCAACAAGCTCGACTCGTACTCCTACGTGGCGCACGCGTTCTGGTACGGCTTCCGCAACAACTACTGGTCGAACAACGATCAGTCCGACATCGAAGCGAACTACGGCCTGACACGCGTCGACTTCTCGACGAAGCCGTCGTACGCCGCCTTCAAGACCGCGATGGGCGGCGGGGGTGCGACCACGACGACAACGGCCGCACCGACGACGACCACGGTGAAGGTCGGCGACACCACGCCACCGTCGATCACGGGTCTCGCTGCCAAGTTCGTCTACGCGACTTCCGAGAAGATCGTATGGAACACGAACGAGCCGGCGAACTCCGTCGTCCAGTACTGGAAGACCGGCGGGACGACGATGCGAGCCTCGGCCGCGACGCTCGTGACCGGCCACGCCGTCAAGATCACCGGGCTGAGCCGCACGACCCTTTACAACGTGCGCGTCCAGAGCACCGACGCCGCCGGCAACACCGCCACCAGCCCCACGATCACGTTCAAAACCACCTGATTCGGCGGAACACCGGGCGCCTGCGCTGGGTTGCTATCTAGGCGGCAATGCCGCGAGACTTGACCGACCAGTCAAGTTCTGGATCAAGCTCTTCAGGAGGCATTCATGCCCAACGCCGTTATCGTCGACGCCGTCCGCACCGCGGGCGGCAAGCGAAATGGACGTCTGTCCGGGTGGCACCCGACCGACCTTGCCGCCGCCGTGCTGAAGGCGCTGGCGGACCGCAACAACCTCGATCCCGCGCTCGTCGAAGACGTGATCATGGGCTGCGTCATGCAGGTGGGTAGCCAGGGCCTCAACATCGGCCGCAACGCCGTGCTCGGCGCCGGCTGGCCCGAGTCCGTGCCCGCGACTTCCGTCGACCGCCAGTGCGGTTCGTCGCAGCAGGCGGCGCACTTCGCTGCGCAGGGCGTCATCGCCGGCGCGTACGACGTGGTCGTCGCCGCGGGCGTCGAGGTCATGTCGACCACGCCGATGGGCGCGTCGATCACCCCGGGCTCGATCCCGTTCGGCCCGTCGGTCATGGCCCGCTACTCGGGCTCCGGCGGCCTCGTGCCGCAGGGCATCAGCGCCGAGATGATCGCCGACAAGTGGGGCATCAGCCGTGAAGAGCTCGACGCCTTCGGCGCCCTCTCGCAGCAGCGCGCCGAGCAGGCCGCCAACGAAGGCCGCTTCGACAACGAGATCGTCCCCGTGCAGGCGAAGGTCCTCGACCGCGACAGCGGCAAGGTGAACGACCTCGGCGAACTGCACACGCGTGACGAGGGCATCCGTCCTGGCACGACGTCGGAGTCGCTCGCCAACCTGAAGCCGTCGTTCAAGCCCGACGGCAAGGTCACCGCCGGCAACAGCTCGCAGATCGCCGACGGCGCGTCGGCTGCGCTGATCATGAGCGAGGAGAAGGCGGCGTCGCTCGGGCTCAAGGCTCGTGCCCGCTTCCACACGTTCGCCCTCGCCGGCGTCGACCCCGTCACCATGCTCACCGGTCCGATCCCTGCGACCGAGAAGGCGATCGCCCGTTCCGGTCTGTCGCTCGACGACATCGACATCTTCGAGATCAACGAGGCGTTCGCGTCCGTGCCGCTGGCGTGGATGAAGGAGTACCCGTCGGTCCCGTCGGAGAAGATCAACCCCAACGGCGGCGCCATCGCCCTCGGCCACCCGCTCGGCTGCTCGGGCACCAAGCTGCTGGCGACGCTGCTCAACGAGCTCGAGCGCACCAACGGTCGCTACGGCCTGCTCACGATGTGTGAAGGCGGCGGCATGGCCAACGCCACCATCATCGAGCGTCTCGGTTAACGCCGCGCCGCTCTCGCCGATGTGATTCTGCGCCTCGTCATCGCCGTGTTGATCATGGCGGTGACGTGGCGCGTCGGCATGTGGGGGATTCGCACGTTCATGACGGCTCCGCCACCACCTCCGCCGCCGGGCGAGATGCGCCGCGTGAAGATGAACTACCGCTGCGCGACGTGTGGAACCGAGGTGCGGGTGACGCGGGCCGTCACGGAAGAACCCGAACCGCCGCGGCACTGCATGGACGAGATGGAGTACGTCCCGGGCGAGGACTAGGAGTTCTCCCCAGGGTGTGCAGAACTCTGGGGAGAACTACACCTGTGTAACTTTGCGTTTCCCTAGTGGTAACGCGTGGCGGTGATGAATCCGGCGGTGATCATGCCGAGGCCGACCAGCAGGTAGGCGTTCGAAGCGCCGCCCGGCAGGATCCCCATGTAGTTGGTGACGATCATCAGCATTCCGACGCCGAGCAGGCTGAACATCAGCACGGGCACCCACGTCGGGCTGACCTTGTATTCCTTCGGGACGGGCGGCGTGTAGCGGCCTTGCGACTGCATCGACGTGCCGCTGCCCTTTTGCGTGACGCGCCGCGTGCTGGTTGTGCCCTTGGGCGTCACGCGCCCCGACGGTCGGTCACCACTTGCCATCCGCTCAATTTACAGTCGCGGCGTGCGATTGCGGATTCGACCCCTGGTGGCCGTCGCCTGTGCGGTCATCGGCTTCCTGGCGATGACCGCCGCGCGCTCGCACACGGCCAGCCCCGAAGCGCGCCTGCCCCGCCAGTACCGGCTCGCCGCGCTCATCGAACGCCAGCAACGGACGGCAGGTGAACTGCGCAGCGAAGTCGAGCGATTGCGCGCCGACGTGGCGAAGGCGTCGCTCGGTACCGACAACGGGGCGGCGTCCCAACGCGCGGCAGCGCTGCGCGGCGGACGGCTGGCGGCGGGACTCGTCGCATTGCGCGGCCCCGGCATGCGCGTCGAACTCGCGGACTCGACCGAGGCCGACTCGCCGAGCGGCGACATCAACGATCTCGTCATCCACTCGAGCGACGTGCAGGCGGCGGTCAACGCGCTGTGGCAAAGCGGCGCCGAAGCTATCTCGGTCAACGGCGAACGCCTCGTCGGTACGAGCGCGGTGCTGTGCGTCGGCAACACGCTGCTGCTCAACGGCACGGTCCACTCGCCGCCGTACGTGATCTCCGCGCTCGGCGCCGACCGCAACAAGTTCGAAGCCGACGCCCTCGTGCAGCGACTCCACGACGACGCCAAGAACTTCGGCCTCAAGTTCTCGGTGCACAGCGTCGACACCGTGACCGTCGCCGCCTACGACGGATCGACCACGCCCAAGTACGCGCGTCCCTCATAACCTGAGGCGATGGGCGCGAGCGTCGTCGTCATCGACAACTACGACAGCTTCGTCTACAACCTCGTCCAATATCTCGGTGAGCTGGGCGCGGAGTCGACCGTGTTCCGTCACGACGAGATCACCGTCGACGAACTGGCGGCGCGTCAACCCGACGGCATCCTCATCTCGCCGGGGCCGGGCACGCCCGACGACGCCGGGATCTCGATGGCCGTCATCGAGCGACTCGGCGCCGACACACCGATCCTCGGCGTGTGCCTCGGTCACCAGTGCATCGGCCAGGTGTTCGGCGGGCGCATCGTGCGCGCCCCGACGATCATGCACGGCAAGACGAGTTGGGTGCACCACGAGGGCGCGGGCGTGTTCGCCGGCCTCGCCGATCCGTTCGAGGCGACGCGCTACCACTCACTCGTGATCGACCCCGCGTCCGTACCCGACGCGCTCGAGGTCACGGCCACGACGGAGGACGGCGTGATCATGGGCGTGCGCCACCGCGAGCGGCCGATCGAAGGCGTGCAGTTCCACCCGGAGTCGATCCTCACCACGGTCGGTCACGACCTGATGCGGACCTGGCTCGCCGGTTTACGGGTCGGCGACGCGAATCGTCACGGTTGACCCCTGGTCGGCCTTCGTGCCGGAGTTGGGGTCCTGGTCGACGACCGTGCCGTCGTCGGAGTTGTCGAGCGGCGTCGCGACGTAGACCACGTTCGTCTTGAAGCCCGCCGCCACGAGCGCGGCCTTCGCCTGCGCTTCGGTCTTGCCCATGACGTCGGGAACCTCGACCTGCTCGGGCCCGCTCGACACCGTGATGGTCACCGTCGAACCCTTCGCTGCGTCCGAATTCGCGGCGGGGTCCTGGCTGATGACCTTGCCCTGGTCGACGGTGGCCGAGGACTGGTGCACGGTCTTCACTTTGAACTGCCCGTCGTCGTTGCGCAGGGTGTCGACGGCGTCGGCCTCGTCCTTGCCGACCACGTTCGGGACGCTGAAGGTCGCCTGCTCGCCCGACGACACCGTCAGGGTCACGGTGCTCGACGCGTTGACCTCGCTGCCGGGCGCCGGGTTCTGTTTGATCACCTGACCGGTCGGCGCGGTACTCGGCTCTTGCACGATCGCCGAAGTGAGCCCCGCCCCCTTGAGGTCGTCCTGGGCCTGGTCGCTCTGCTCGCCGATCAGATTCGGCACCTTCACGCGCTCGGGACCGGTCGACACCGTCAACGTGATGTCGGAT
The DNA here is from genome assembly GCA_041166405.1 of Actinomycetota bacterium. Lineage (GTDB taxonomy): Bacteria > Actinomycetota > Acidimicrobiia > Acidimicrobiales > JACCXE01 > JACCXE01. The sequence goes on from JBEEFV010000041.1 coordinate 10,076, forward strand.
CCCTTCTTTACGAACTGGTCGGCGGCCGGATCCTGCGCGGTGACGATCTCCGGATCTTCCTGTGACGGCGCGTCTTGTCGCTTCACGCTGAACCCGGCGGTCTTGAGCGTGCTCTCGGCGGACGCGAAGTCCGAACCCACGACGTTCGGGACCTGCACCTTCTTCGTCGTGCCCTCGCCGATAAGCCCGGTCTCGCGCGCGAGCAGGAACAGCAGCGCCCCGAACGTGGCCAGCAGCGCGATGAGCAGCGTCGTGTAGAAGACCGTCCGCCGGCGCACTTCGATCGGCACGTCCCCCGCGACGACGGGCTGCATCGTCGTGGCTTCGGTGGCGCTCATCGCACGCGTCGCCTGCGTCCGCGGCAACGCCTGGGTGGTGTTGTCGTCGGAGTACTGGTCGTCGAAGGAGCCCGCCGCGATGGCGCGGCCTTGACGGAAGCGCAGCAAGTCGGCGCGCAGGTCGTCGGCAGTCGCGTAGCGGTCGTCGGGATCCTTGGCGAGGCACGTGAGGATGATCGACTCGAACGCCGGCGACAGGTTGGCGTTGATCGAACGCGGCTGCGGCGGCTGCTCGCTCACGTGCTTGGTGGCAACCGCGACGGGGTTGCTCCCCGTGAACGGCGGCTTGCCGCACACCATCTCGTAGAGCACCACGCCGAGCGAATAAATGTCGCTGCGGGCGTCGACGCCCCAGCCCTGCGCCTGCTCCGGCGAGAAGTACGTCGCCGTGCCCATGACCGCGCCGGTCTGCGTGAGGTTCTCGTCGACGTTGTCCTTCGCGCGGGCGATGCCGAAGTCGGCGACCTTCACGTTGCCCGCCGAGTCGATCAGGATGTTGCCGGGCTTGACGTCGCGGTGCACCACGCCGTGCTTGTGCGCGAACGCCAACGCGCCGGCGACGGCGGCGCCGATGTCGGCGGCGCGATCCGCCAGCAGCGTGCCTTCCGCTTTGAGCAACGTCGACAGCGGACGCCCGTCGACCAACTCCATGACGATGAAGTACGTGCCCTGCTCTTCTCCCCAGTCGTAGATCGACACGATGTTGGGGTGGCTCAGGTTGGCGGCTGCCTGCGCCTCACGGCGAAAGCGCTCGACGAAGTTCCGATCCGTCGACAACTCCGGGAAGAGCACCTTGAGGGCGACGGGCCGGTCGAGCATGCGGTCGTGCGCCAGGAACACTTCGGCCATGCCGCCGCGCGCGATCCTGCGCCGCAGTTGGTAGCGGCCTCCGAAGATGGGCGCGGGTCGATCAGCCATGAGCGACCAACGACGTTACGCGCTTAGGCACCGAGAGCGGCTTTCATGACTTGCTGTGCGATCGGCGCCGCGACGCGCCCGCCGGTGGCGGCGTCGCCGGTTCCTTGCTGGCTCTCGACGATGACGGCGATGGCGACTTTCGGCGCCTCGGCGGGTGCGAACGCGATGAGCCACGCGTGCGACGTATTCGCGGTGCCCGTTTGTGCGGTGCCGGTCTTCGCGGCGACGGTGATGCCCGGAATCTGCGCGCGCGTTGCGGTGCCCCGCCGGGCAACGTCGATCATCATTTGCTTGACGGCCGCGGCGGTCGCGCCCGACGTCGCGGTGCGCCACTCGCTCGGCTTGTAACGGCTGAGGATGCTGCCCTTTTCGCTCGACGTGTGATCCATCAAATGCGGCGTCATGATGATGCCGCCGTTGGCGATCGCCGACGCCACGAGCGCCATCTGCAACGGCGTCGCCGACACGTCCTGCTGGCCGATCGAGGAAAACGCGATGCCGGGCTCGAGCAACCGCTTGAAGTCGGGCGCCGTCGGGAAGTGCGACGCCGCCGCCGCCGGCAAGTCGATCGGCGGCTTGTTGTCGAAACCGAACGCCTGGGCTTCGGCCGACATGTTGTCGCCGCCGACGTCGAGGCCGACCGACGCCATGCCGGTGTTGCAGCTCACGCGCAACAGGTCGGCGATGGTGCCGCCGCAGCGTTCGCCACCGAAGTTGTGCAACGACCGCCCGCCGCTGTGCGGCAACGGCAGTTCCTTCAGCGTCGGGTACACCTTCGACGTGAGGTCGGCGCCGTGGTCGAACGCCGCCGACGCCGTGACGACCTTGAACGTCGAACCCGGCGGATACGACTCGCGGTAGGCCCGCGGCAACAGCGGATGGCTCTTGTCGTTCTGGAGCCCGTCCCACGCGGTGCGCACCGCGTCCTGCGAGTGCGCCGACAGCGGATTCGGGTCGTACGTAGGCGAGCTCACCATCGCGATGATCCCGCCGGTGGTCGGGTCGAGCGCGACCACGGCGCCGCGGCGATCGCCGAGCGCGCTGGCGGCGATGCGCTGCACCGCGGCGTTGACGGTGAGGGTGACGTCGCGCGTGTGGCGCGACTTCTGGAACAACTGGCGCAGGCTGTCGTCGCCCTTCGGGAGCGCGCCGCCGGTGAGCACGTCGTTGAAGGCGCGCTCGGCGCCGTCGGCGCCGTACGTGAAGGAGAGGTAGCCCGTCACCGGAGCGAACACCGCGCCTTCGGGATAGTGGCGCTGGCGCTTGAACTCGTCGTTGCTCACGTCGGAGTTGGCGATCAGGGTGCCGTCGATCGTCTGGATCGAGCCGCGATCGGAACTGAACGACTCGGTGAGCCCGCGCGTGTTGCGCGGGTCGTTCTGCAGCTTCGACGCGTCGACCACTTGCAGGCGCGTCAGCGCCGCCAACAACAAGCAAAACGCGACGCCGAGGATCAGCCCCAGACGCTGGATCCTGTCGTTCACGCGGGTTTGTCTCCCGCCGAGATACGCAGCAGCAACGCGACGAGTACCCAGTTGGCGATCACCGACGAACCGCCGTACGACACGAACGGCAGCGTGATGCCGGTCAGTGGCAACAGCCGCGTCACGCCGCCGATGATGAGACAGCTCTGCACGCCGACGATCGTGGTGAGGCCAACGGCGAGCAGTTGCTCGAACGGGCGCTCGGCGCGTTGCGCGATGCGCATCCCGATGACGACGATGAGTGCGAACGCCGCGATGACCGCCGCCGCGCCCACCAGCCCGAGCTCTTCGCCGATGGCGGCGAACACGAGGTCGGTGGCGACGGCGGGGATGCGCTGGGGCGTGCCGCGCGCCAGGCCGGTTCCGACGACGCCGCCGGCCGCGAAGGCAAAGGCCGCCTGCACAAGCTGGAAGCCGTCGCTCGACGCTCGCGTCCACGGGTTGATCCAGATGCGCACGCGCTCCTGCACGTGACCGAACGCCATCCACGCGAAGAACGAGCCGATGCTGAACATCACGCCACCGACGAGCGGCCACAGGTACCCGCCCGTCGCCACCCACAACATGGCGACGAACAACGCGAAGAACAGCGCGGAGGAACCGAGGTCCTTCTCCATCACCATCACGATCAGTGACAGCGCCCAGGCGCCCGCCAATGGTCCGAGGGCCCGAGCGCGCGCCGCGAGCGCCGAACCCGGCAGCGCGCCCGGCGTGAGCAGCGGTGCGCGCTCGGTCAGGTAGCTGGCGAAGAAGATCGCCAGGCAGATCTTGGCGAGCTCACCCGGCTGAAAACTGAACGGCCCCATCTGCAGCCACAGGCGCGCACCGTTCTTCGTGACGCCGATACCGGGCGCGATCGGGGCGAGTAACAACAAGATGCCGCTGAGCATCAACAGGTAGCGGTAGCGCTCGAGGTCGGCGGCGCGACGAACGACTACGAGCGTCCCGACGAAGGCGAGCACACCGACCGCCGTCCACGTCGCCTGGTTGGCGGCGAGGTCGCGGTTCAGGCGCGCGATCACGACGTAGCCGAGACCGTTGAGCAACGCCACGATCGGCACGAGCGTCGGCTCACCACCGGGAGCGAAGCGCCGCATCGCCAGGTAGGCGATGCCCATCAGCCCGAAGAACACGAGCAGGAACGGCAACAAGTTGACCGGCAACGACGCCGTCTCGCCGAGGCTCGACAGCGCGTAGGCGGCGCCGACGATCACTCCGGCGACGAGGAGGAGACTCAGCCCAGTGCCGGAGTCGCCGCGGCGCAGCGCGACGTTCACTTCTTGGCGGTCGTGGTCGTCGGCACGTACAGCGTCGTCGAACTCGTCGACGTGGTGGAGGTCGTCGTCGTCGGGAGACGATGGATGTACGCCTCGGCCTCCTTGCGCGAGTTGAACTCGACGCCCTTGCGCACGTGGTCGGCCGCGACGCCGTCGAGCGACTCCAGCGGCACGTCAGTGCGGTCGACCAGCTTTTCCTTGAAGGGCCCGGTGTCGCCGTGGCCGCGGAACAGCGCGACGTTCCCGCGGTTCGCACTCACGTACCACGGCCTACCCAGATAGCTGATGGCGCCGATGGCGCCGGCGATCACGAGCAGCACCGCCAACCCGAACCCGGTCACGCGCAGGGCGCGCATCCGCCGCTTGGGCTCTTCGTAGTCGCGCGCGCGATCGACGGGCGCGCCGGTATCGCCGCTGTTGGCGAGGTCGCGCAGCTGCGAATCGCGTTCGGCGGAGGTGATCAAACCGCGCGGGCGTGACGGTTCTTTCGCTAACGCCTGCGACGCGTCCTCGGCTTTGCCGTCGTCGTCGGTGACATCGATGATGACCACGGTGATGTTGTCGGCGCCGCCGTTGTTCTTGGCGACGCGCACCAGTTCACGCGCCGCTTCGCCGGGATCCTCGATGCGGCGCAAGATCGACGCGATCTCCGCGTCGGGCACTTCGTTCGTAAGCCCGTCAGACGCCAGCAGCAGCCGGTCACCGCGGAACGGGTCGATGTCGAACCGATCGGGGTTGACGGTCTTGTCCATCCCGAGCACGCGCGTGAGCACATGACGGCGGCGGTCGACGGCCGCCTGCTCCTCGCTCAGTTGGCCGGCGCGCATCAGCTCGTCGGCGACGGAGTGATCCTCGGTGACCTGGCTCAGTTCGCCGTCACGCAACAGGTAGGCGCGCGAGTCGCCGACGTTGACCACGACCAGCGTTTCGCCTTCGCCGTCTTCGGCGGGGACGAGCGCCGCCGCGCACACGGTCGTACCCATGCCGCGGGTGGCGGCGTCGGACTCGGCGCGTTGCACGACGTTGTGGTTCGCGGCGCCGACGGCGTCGAGCAGGCCCGTCGCCGTCGGGTTCTCCGCGAACGCGTCGCGCAACGTTTCCACGGCGACCTGGGACGCGACCTCACCGGCGGCGTGGCCGCCCATCCCGTCGGCCACCGCGAAGAGATTGTCGGCGACGAGCAGTTGGTCTTCGTTGTTGGTGCGCACCCGGCCGACGTCGGTGACGGCGCCGGTACGCAGAGCGGTCAACCCAGCACCTCAAGCTCGACCGGGCCGATGCGCAACCGGTCGCCCCGCTTGAGCGCAGCCGCGCCGCCGACTTTGCGGCCGTTGAGGAACGTGCCGTTGGTCGAGCCGAGGTCTTCGATGTGCAACGCCTTGTCGGACCGGAACAGCCGTGCGTGGAGTTGGCTCACCATCGGATCGGGAAGCTGCACCTGGCACCCCTGGCCGCGCCCCACCGTCGCTTCGGTGCCGACGGTGAACTCCTTGTTGGCGAGCGCACCACCACTCACGACGCGCAGCGACGCCTTGCTCGACGCGCGACCCGACGAGGCCGGCGCCGACGGGGCGGGCCGCGACGGCGCAGCCGGCGCGGGAGCGGCGACCGCCATCGCACGCGGCTTGGCGGCGAGCAGGAAGAGCACGCGCACGAAGAACAGCCATACCAGCGACAGCAGCAACAGGCGAAGAACGGTGAGCAGGCTGTCGGGCATTACGACATCTCGAAGCGCAGCGTGACCGCGCCGACGCGTATCTCGTCACCGTCTTCGAGGATGTGGTCGGCGACGGCGGCGCCGTTCACCTTCGTGCCGTTGCTCGATCCGAGGTCGCGCAGGACCCAGGCGTCGCCGTCGCGCACGATCTGGGCGTGGCTGCGGCTCACGGTCGAGTCGGTGAGCTTCACCGTCGACTCGGGCGAGCGGCCGATCGACACCGCCTCTTCGCCGATGGCGATGCGCGACCCGTCGCCGAGCACGAGCGCCGCCGCCGGCATCCCACCGGGACCCTGGCGCACCTCGACGACCACGGTGTGTTCGCTCTTGGCGAAGTCGGGGTCTTGGAACAACTCCACCTTGACCGGACCGATGAAGCGGTACTGACGGTCACGGGCGTGCTCACGCATCGCGTCTTCCAGTTCGAGCACGAGCGCGTCGGCGAAGGACTCGAAGCGCTCGGCATCGAACTCGCTCAGCGTGACGATGGCGTGGTTCGGAGCGACGGTGCCCCGCGTCGACACCGTGCGACCGGCCTCCATCTCCCGGACGAGGCGGCGCGCCAATTCGACGGGCTGAAGCCCGCCTCGAAAGGCTTTCGAGAACACCCCTTCGACGAGGCGCTCGAGCCGACGCTCTACTTGTTGCAATCCCATGGGGTTTCGTGACAGTAGTTACCCAGGAGTGTCGTAAGTAAGCGGCGCGCGGTATCCGGCGCCCATAAAGGGCTTGCCGACTCGGCGCGCCCAGCGCCACTGCAGCGAAATGCGCACGCCGACGCCGAGCTTGGTGAGGTACGGGACGGAGTGTTCCCAGTTCTGCTGGCACGCGCCGCCCATCACGATGAGGTCGCCGTTTCCCGGTTGCAGGTCGTGCGTGGCGCCCCGGACGCCGTCCATGGCTTCGAGGGAATTGCGGACCGATCGCGGCCGCAGGTACCACGGCCGGCGGGCGCCGAGCGTGAGGATGGCGATGATCGTGTCGTCGAGGTAGCGCATGTCGGTGTCGCGATGGAACGCCTGCCCGTCGCCGCCGTCGCGGTACTGGATGATGCCGAAGCCGTCGAAGGTCGCCTTGTAGGAACGCTGCAGCGTCTTGGTCACGTCGGCGAGCGCCGGATGGGGCAGCGGGCGGCCTTTCGACCACGACGACCCGAGGCGGCGCTCGTCGACCCACTTCTCGAAGCGGAAGATGCGCGACGGTTGCCACGCCACGCCGTTGAGCAGCGCGTCGAACAGTTCGTCGGCACCGGCGAGCCAGTTGCGCGACACGTCGACCCACGACGTCTCGTCGAGCTGCACTCGCTCGACCTTCGCGTCCGGCGACAGCGCGATCACAGCGTCAGTGTGCCACTGAGCTGTAGCGCGAATTCGCGGAGTTCGGCCCACGCGTCGCCGTGGCCTTCCGCCCACAGCCGGTCCCACGGCGCTTGACCCGCTTCGGCTCGCAGACGCATGTGCTCGTAGCTGCTGGTGATGCGGGCGACGAGCACTTCGGGCAGTCGGGCGCGGTCAGCCGCCGACAAGCGGTAGCCGTCGGCGAGGGCGGCGAGCCGTTCGCCGACACGCGCCAACGGCGACAGCAGGCCAACGGCGCAGTAGGCGACGTCCCAGATCGGCGGGCGCGGCCCGGCGGCGTCCCAGTCGATCAACGCGACGCGTTTGTCGGTGGCGACGATGTTCCACGCGGCCGTGTCGTTGTGGCACACGATGACGCCGCGTTCGTCGACGAACGGCTCGGCGTCGGCCGCCATCTCCGGGAACCGCCACACCGCGCGCGACGGCGGATAGAAGTCGGCGACGGCGTCGTGGAAGGCGCGCAGCATCGCGCCGATGCGGTGCAGCAAGGCCACGTCGTCGAGGCGGCCGTTGTCGGGCCACTGCACCTCGCCTTCGATGTACTCGAGGATCTCGCGGCCCTGGTCGTCGAACCCGAGCACGCGCGGCGCACCGGTAAAGCCGCGCCCTTCGAGGTGATGCAACAGCGCGTGCACCGCGGGTGTCCACGGACCGATCGGCCGCCGCACGGTGTCGCCGACGCGCACCACGCCGGTGCTGAGGTTGCCGCCGGCGAGCGGTTGTTCCTCCACGGCTAGAGGGCTTCGGCGCCCTCGCCCACGACGACGATCCATCGCTCGACGCGCCAGTTCTTCACCACGCCGTTGCGCACGTACGGATCGTTCTCGGCGAAGTTCTCGGCGACCTCGGCCGTGTCGCCGAGGAAGGCCAACACCGACCCGGTCGGTGGATCGCCGAGCGCGCCGCCGTGCAGCAACTCACCGCGCAGCACCGCGGCGTTCGCGTAGTCGAGGTGATCGCCGCGGTAGGGCTGGCGCTTCTCGATGTAGTCGTCGTCGCCTTCGTAGAACAGCAACCAGTGCTTCACTTGTCCGACTTCTCCACGTGCGCTTCGTGCGTGCGGATCTCGTGGTTGTTCTTCCCGAGGGCCACGGTGATCTCGTCGCCGATGACGTCCTTGTCGACGATCGTGCCCCATTCACCCGTGAAATCGCCCTGGGTGATGATCACTCTGTCGCCCTTCTTGAATCGGCTCATATCCTGAGGTTATGGACGTCGAACCGCTCACGCCTGTTCTCGGTGCCGTCGTCAGCGGTGTGACCCTCGAACCCGGCCTCGCCGACGACGACGTCGCGGCGGTGCGCGCCGCCTTGCTCGAGCACAAGGTGCTGTTCTTCCGCGGTCAGTCGCTCGACGCCGCCGACCTCACCAAGCTGGCGACGCGCTTCGGCGAACCGACGCCGGCGCATCCCGTCGAACCCGCGGTCGAAGGTCACCCCGAGGTACTGGCGCTCGACTCGGAAGAGGGCGCTCGCGCCGACGTGTGGCACAGCGACCTCACGTACCAGGAGCGCCCGCCGCTCGGCGCGATGTTGCACGCCGAAACGGTGCCCGCTGTGGGCGGCGACACCGTGTGGGTCGACATGTGCTCGGCCTACGACGCGCTGTCGCCGACGCTGCAGGCGTTCCTGTCGGGGCTCACCGCGACGCACTCGTCGTCGAAGGCCGACGGGTTCTTCGCCACGCGCGACAAGACCGGCGGCGCCGCGACGATGGCAAACGCGGCGGCGCCGCCGCAGCGCCACCCCGTCATTCGCGTGCACCCGGAAACCGGCAAGCGATCGGTGTTCGTGAACCCGCTGTTCACCATCAAGATCGACGGGCTGCGGCGTGCCGAATCCGACGCCCTGCTCGACGTGCTCTACGACGTCGCCACCCGTCCCGACGGCATGGTCCGGTGGCGCTGGCAGGCCGGTGACCTGGCCTTTTGGGACAACCGCTGCACCATGCACTACGCGCTCCGCGACTTCGGCGACGCCCGCCGGAACATGCTGCGGGTGGCACTGGAGGGCGACCGCCCCGCCGGCGTCAGCTAGCCGCAATTTCCGTTTCGGCGGCGATTTGGCCAAACTGGTGGCCTCATGCAGGGCAGTTTGTCCGTGTTGGCGCGCGCCCGCACGGTCCTGGGGCGGTTACTCGTGGTCGTTGGGTTGTCCATCGGCGTGGCTGTCGCGCACGCGCCCGGGGCAGTGGCGCAGACGATCCCGGCACGGCCGGCGTTCGCGTCGCCCTTCACGTGCGGGCAGGTGTGGTTCGCTCGGACCTACGCCGGCCACCCCACGTTCGCCATCGACTGGAACCTGCCGGGATCGAGCGAGGCCGACTACGGCCAGCCGGTGCTCGCCGGTGTCTCGGGCGTTGTGACCGTCGCGCTGAACTCCGGTTACGGGCTGATGGTGACGATCGACCACGGCGACGGGTGGTCGACGCTGTACGCCCATCTCTCCGCGGCTTCCGTCGCCACGGGCGATCGCGTCACCCCGGCCACGCTCGTCGGTGCCGTCGGCCACTCAGGCCACGCCGACTCCAGCCACCTCCACCAGGAGCAGCAGTTCAACGGCGTTCGCCAGCCGATCCTCGTCGACGGCCACACCGTCGATGCGACGTTCAGTTCGCGTGGCGCGTCGTACGCCAGCGCGAACTGCCCGCCGCTGGCGCACAAGTGGCGCGCGCCGTGGCGTACCGCCGGGCGCGGCATCTCGAAGTGGTGATCGACGTTCGCTGAACTCGGCCCGTCCGCTACCGTTATCGCTCCACTCGGGCGAGTGGCGGAATTGGCAGACGCGCAGGATTCAGGTTCCTGTGTCCGTAAGGATGTGCGGGTTCAAGTCCCGCCTCGCCCACCAACAACAACGCAGCACACTTCGGGTGGCGCATCACCGGCCGAGCGGCGCGCGACGTGGTTGACTGTTAGGCGGGCGGAGCCTCTCGAAAGCGAGACGCGCCCGTGTCCGAAGCCCTTACCGCCCCATCTGAACTCGATGCGGTCGAATTCGCCGTCAATCCTGAGCCGCGCTGCGCGTGCGTGCTGCTGCTCGATACGTCCGGTTCCATGCAGGGCGCTGCCATCGCAGCGCTGAACGAAGGGCTGCGGGTGTTCGCCGCCGACGTCGGTGGTGACCCACTGGCCCGCGAACGCGTCGAGGTCGCGGTGATCACCTTCGGCGGCGCGGTGCAGGTCGTCACCGAGTTCACCACCGCGTCGGACTTCACGCCCCTCACGCTGACCGCCGACGGCGGGACCCCAATGGGCCACGCCATCGAAGTCGCACTTGACCGGTTGGACGCCCGTAAGACGGCGTACCGCACCAACGGCGTGCCGTATTACCGCCCGTGGGTGTTCCTGATCACCGACGGCAGGCCGACCGACGACTGGAAGACGGCGGCGAAGCGCGTGCACGACGCGGAAGAAGCGAACGGGCTGGCGTTCTTCGCCGTCGGCGTCGAGGGTGCCGACATGGACACGCTCGGCCAAATCGCGGTTCGGTCGCCGTTGAAACTGCGCGGCCTCGCGTTCACCGAACTGTTTCTGTGGCTGTCGCGCAGCCAGCGCCAAGTGTCGTCCTCGCGGCCGGGCGACCAGACGGCGCTGCCGCCCGTCGACGGCTGGGCGGTGGTGTGACCGCGACCGCGCTGACGGCGTGGCGCACGGTCGCGGCGTCGGCCGTCGGTGCCAGTCACCTGCGCGACGGTCTCGGGTGCCAGGACGCGTGGGCAACCGGGCGGTTGCCTGGCGAACGCGGTGTCGTGGCCGCGGTCGCGGACGGTGCGGGAAGTGCAGCCAACGCGGCGCTCGGCGCGTCGACCGCGACCGCCGCTGCGGTCGCCGCCGCGTGCGCCGACGCGATGGTCGACTGCGATGGTGAGGCGGTCGCCGTGGAAGCAGTGCGCGCCGCGCGTGCCGCGCTGGAGGCGCTCGCGGTATCCGAGGACGTGCCGTTGGCGTCGCTCGCCTGCACCATCGCCGTAGTGGTCGTCAGCGGCGCGACATTGGGCGCCGCCGTGGTGGGCGACGCCGGCGTCGTCGTCCGAAACGGTGATGACGCGTGGCACGTTGTCACCGGCGACAAGGGCGAGTACCTCAACGAGACCGTCTTCCTTACGTCGAGTTCGTGGGCGACGGCGACGGTGTCTGCCCGGATGGATTCCTTCGGCGCTGATGTGGCAGTGATGAGCGACGGTCTCGCTTTGCTTGCGTTCGACGGCGTCACCGGTGCGGCGCACGAGCCGTTCTTCTCGCCCTTGTTCGCGTACGCGCGCCGCGGAGGCGACGACGCGCAACTTGGTGCCTTCCTGGCCTCAGCGCGCGTCCGCGACCGCACGGATGACGACGTCACGCTCGCCCTTCTCGTGACCGAGCCACGTGCGGCGAGCTGACGAACTGGTCCTGGGTAGCAAGCTCGGCGCCGGAGGTGAAGCCGACGTCTACGAGCTGCGCGGTGAGCCCAAGCTCGCCGTGAAGCTCTATCGCGCGCCGCGCGCCGCGCGCGCCGCGAAGCTGCGCTTGATGATCGAGCACCCGCCGCCGGCCGCGTCCGGGGCGCGCCTCGCGTGGCCCCGCGAACTGGTGGTCGATTCCGACGGCGCCGTGCGCGGCTTCGTGATGGACCGCTTCGACCCGAAATGCTTCCGGCCGATCCATCAGCTGTATAACCCGAAGACGCGGAGGCAAGTCGCGCCCGGCTTCAACACGCGCTACCTGATGCACACGGCGGGCAACCTCGCCACCGCGATCGCCGCCGTCCACGCGACCGGTGCGGTCGTCGGCGATCTCAACGAATCGAACGTCCTCGTCGACGCGCAAGCGACGGTCGCCCTTGTCGACTGCGACAGCTTTCAGGTGACCGATGCCGACGGTGTCGTGCATCCGTGTCCGGTCGCCAAACCCGAGTTCACCGCGCCCGAGCTGCACGGGCGCGACTTGCAGACGCGAGAGCGCCGCGCGAGCGCGGACCTCTTTGCACTCGCGGTGCTTGTACTGCTCCTACTCCGCGAGGGGCGTCATCCGTTCGCCGGCGCGTGGCGTGGAGCGGGCCAGCCCCCCGACCTCGCCGCGCATGCGCGGCGCCGACGCCTGCCGGCGCGATGGCGGCGGCTCGCCCCGGCGCCGTTCGCATTGCCGTGGCGTTCACTGCCATGGCGGGTCCGGCTCCTCGGACGCGTCGCGCTTACCGCACCGCCCGCGCTCGACCGGCTCCGGCCACAAGCGACGGCCTGGACGCGCGCTCTCGGTCGCGCGGAACATCGGCTCCTCCCATGCCGTCGGAGCGCGCAACACCTCTCCGTCGGGCGCGTGCGTGCGTGGCGTTGCCCATGGTGTGCCCTTGTCGATGCCGGCATCCCTGACCCCTTCCCTGGCGCGGCCGGAAAGGGGATCACCGCACAGCCGCGGGTACTCGCGACGGTCCGCCGTCGCGTCGTGATGACCGCTAGAGCGTTGAGCGCGCCAATTCTCGAAGCGCTGCAACGCGTTGGCCGCGCCGCCGTCGACCGCACCACGCCGTTGCTACGCCGCGAAGCAGCCGTCGCTGGCGCGCTCGTCGTCGCGTCCTCGATCGCCCCCATCGCCACACTTTTCGCGGTCGGGGCGATCGCAGTACCGCTCGCGGCGCTTGTCTCGCGGTCGGCTTTGCGTGAGGTAATGGCACGCTCGGGACGAGCGGCCGCGCTGGCCGCGGCCGTCGCGATCGCTACCGTCGGGCTGGCCTGGTGGATACCGACGGACAGCGGTCGCTTCGCCCGCTGGTCGCCCAGTCAAGCCGGGGATCGCGCGATGCATCTTGCACTCTTGGCGATGCCGCCCTTTATGGGGCTCGTCGCGATGAGACGGATTGGCCGTGGCGCTCCGCGCGGGAACTCCGTCTAGAGCGACGCGATCAACCCTTCGAGCACCGCGGCGCTGGCCTCCTCCAGCTCAGCGCACGCGAGATAGGTCTTCGCGGCGTCGCCGTCTGCCTGACGGGCGAGGGACTTCCACGTGGCGATCCCCAGACGTTCGCCGCGGGCTTGGATGGTGAACTGGTCGACGAGGGGCCGGCCGCCGAAGAGCGACTCCCCGAAGGCGTCGATGTCCGGCAAGGTGTCGACCAGTTCGGCTTGCACGGTGACCGCGTCGGGAAACAGCGCTTCGACCTTCGCGCCGATCTCGTTCTCGCGAGCGGCACAGGCGAGCAGCGCGGTGCGTGCATCAGCACCGTCGACCTCCGCAGCCCAACGTTCGTACCGCCGCGCCGCGCTCCGCTCTAACAGCGCGACGAACAGCGGGACGCGGTCGGGCGCGACCTGCGACAGGATGGGGGCGACGGCGGTGCCGATGTCGGGCAGGTCCGGTTCGGTCGACGTCATGCCGACGAGCATCGCGCACCGACCTCGGTCGCATCGACGTAATCGCGACAGCTAGCGCTCGACGAGTTCGCGCAGCACCGCCTCATGGTCCGGATCGATCGACGCGCCATAGCCCGATACGACGACACCGCGCACTCCGAGCGTCGGGCAGTGGACGCCGAGAACGATCGCCTCGTCCGCGGGGTCGCTCGGGCCTTCGAACCGGTAGACGTAGTCGACCAGCGCCGAGCGCACGTCTTCGACGCCGTCCTTCCCCGTGGCGTGCAGCCCGTCGGGGCGAACGATCAATTCGTCGGTGTAGCCGCGCGCGGCGAGCGCTGCGACCGCCTCGGTGACAGTGTCGGGCGCGTCGTCAGCGGGCATCGGTGTCGGTTTAGCCGACGACGGCAGTACTTCGCGCGGTCGCTTAGTCGGCGCCGGGACCCGGTACGGCGCGCACCGCGCGGGCGTCGAGTGCTTCGCCGCAGTGGTCGCACGTCGGCACGACGCTGGTCGCGTGACCACACGCCTTGTGCTCGAGCAGCATGGGTTCGTTGCCCTCGCCGAGGATCCACTCGTCGCCCCATTGCCGCAGCGCCGTCATCACGGGCCACAGCGCGCGGCCCTTGTCGGTGAGTACGTAGTCGAAGCGGCCGCGGCCCTCGTCGTAGGGATGGCGCTCGAGCACGCCCGCTTCGACGAGCGTGTCGAGGCGGTTCGTCAGCACGTTGCGGGCGATGCCGAGGCGCTCGACGAAGTCGTCGAACCGCCGGATGCCGAGGAAGCAGTCGCGCAGGATGAGCAGCGTCCACCACTCGCCGACGATCTCGAGTGACTGCGCGATCGAGCAGTTCATGTCGGCGAACGACGCTTTGCGCATGCGTCGATAGTAGCTGGGTTGCGTGACGCAACTCAAGGTGTCATCCTAAGTTGCATGACACAACTGAGTGCTGCCGTCACCGACTTCGACCGCACCACCACGCTCGTCGCCGACGTCGATCGACCGGGTGAGTTCGCCGTCCACCTCGACGACGGCTGGTCGTCGCTCGTCGGTATTCACGGCGGTTACATGACTGCGTTGACCGTCCGCGGCGCCGAGGCCGTTGCCGGCGCGGACCGCACGGCGCGCACGGTGACAACGAGCTTTCTGCGCACCGGTCGACCCGGTCCGGCGACGGTGGCTGTCAACGTCGTTCGCAGCGGCCGCTCGGTCACGACCGCCACCGCCGACCTCGTGCAGGACGACAAGATCCTCGTGACGAGTCGCGTCACGCTGCTCGTCGAACGCACCGGCGTCGAGTGGCTGGGCGCAACGCCCGTCGACGTGTTGCCACTCGAGGACTGCATCCGCATCGACAGCGAGGTCGGCCACTTCGACCAGGCCGACGGCCGGATCGATCCGCGATCGTTGCCCTTCACCGAGGGACCGCGGGCGCGGGTCAGCGGCTACATCCGTCCGCTCGAAACGCGCGCCATCGACCCGACGTGGTTGGCGATGGCGAGCGACTGGTTCCCGCCGCCCGCGTTCGTGCGACTCGCTCCACCGACGGGTGGCGTCAGCATCGACCTCACCACCCACTTCCATCGTCCGGGCCTGTGGTTGGACGCCGACGAGTGGCTCGTCGCCGAGTTCGCCATCGAGAACAGCACCGGTGGACTCGCCGTCGAACACGGGCGCATCACGCAACGCGACGGCACTGTGGTCGCCGAGTCGCTCCAGACCCGACTGACGGCGCAGGACTGACGCCGTGTTCCCACACTCACGCCGCACGCTCGCCATCGCGTCGCTGGCAACGCTGGCGACGTTCCTCGACACGACGGTGTTGTACGTCGCGTTCCCCGACATCTCCGCGTCCTTCTCGCACGCCAGCGCGGCGGAGTTGTCGTGGGTGCTGAACGCGTACACGATCGTGTTCGCCGCGCTGCTGATTCCCGCCGGCAAACTCGCGGACCGCGTCGGGCACCGCCGCGTCTTCCTCATCGGATCGGCGCTGTTCACCGGCGCGTCGATGGCGTGCGGTCTGGCGCCGAGCGTCGAACTGCTGATCGTGTTCCGCGTCCTGCAGGCTGCGGGCGCGGCCGCGCTGATCCCGTCGTCGCTCGCATTGGTGATGCACGCGTTCGCGCACGACCAGTTGCCGCGCGCCGTCGCGATTTGGGGAGCGGCCGGCGCGGCAGCGGGTGCGCTCGGCCCGACGCTCGGCGCGGCCCTCGTCCAGAGCTTCGGGTGGCGCTCCGCGTTCTTCCTGAATCTGCCCGTCGGCATTTACACGATCGTCGCCGGCATCCGCCACGTGCGCGAATCGTCGTCACCGGACACGCAAGTGCCGTCGTTCGTCGGCGTCGGACTTATCGCCGCTGCGGCGTCGCTGCTGTCCTACGGCCTCATCATCACCGAGGATCACGGGTGGCTCGGCGGCCGAACGCTGGCGTTCATCGCCGCCGGCGTTGTGGCGCTGGCGTTGTTCGTGCTGCACCAGTCGCGCACGGCGGCGCCGGCGCTCGACCTCGAGTTGTTCCGGGCGCGCAACTTCTCGTGGGGCAACCTGACGATGCTGGTGTTCGGGACCGCGTTCTCGGCGATGTTCTTCAGCTCGATCCTGTTCCTCACCCACGTGTGGCACTGGTCGGTGCTCCAAGCCGGACTCGGCGTGGCACCGGGGCCTGCGCTCGTGGCGCTGCTCGCGCCGCGCATGGGCAAGCTCGCCGGACGCATCGGGCAGCGACCGATTCTCTTCGTCGGCGGGTTGCTCTACGCCGCCGCCGGTGTGTTCCGCCTCACCATGCTCGGACCGCACGCGCACTACTTCAGCGACTACCTGCCGTCGATGGCCTTCAGCGGCATCGGTGTGGCGTGCGTGTTCCCGCAACTGTCGAGCCTCGTCGCGCAGGCATTGCCGCCGGGACGTACGGGCGTCGGCGGCGCCGCACTGCAAGCGGTGCGGCAGTTCGGCGGCACGTTCGGCGTGGCGCTCACCATCGCATTGCTCGGGCACACCGGCTCGCTCGATCGCTTCGACCGCATCTGGTGGATGATCGTGATCGGCGGAGTGGGGACGTCGCTGTTGGTGCTTCCGACCCGTCCAGCGAAGCAGGTCGAGTTGCCCCTCGCGGCCGCTCAACCGGTCACCGCCGCGTCGTAGCGACACCGAACTCACTTCACCGACTTTGTGTATTTGAGCGCACGGCGTCGCGCGCTCAGATACACAAAGTCAAGATCGGGCGTAGGCGACGCGGCGTCGCCCGAGGATCTCGGCGAGCACGGACGGCCGGTCGGTCATGACGCCGTCGACTCCGAGATCGACGAGTCGTTCCATCTCGTCGGGCTCGTCGATGGTCCACACGTGGACGGCCAAGCCGTGGTCGTGCGCACGGGCGACGAAGCGCTCGTCGACCACGACGATGTCGCCGAATGCGGCCGGCACTTGCAGCGCTTGATGACGCGTCGGCGGCAGCGGCTCGTCGTCTTGCACCGCCTGCCAGATCGCGGTCGTCATGATCGTGCCGCACGAGGTGCTGATCTCCGGAGCCAGCGCGGCGAATGCGTCGGTGGCGCGATCGTCGAACGACGCCACGATCACGTCGTCGGCGCGTTCGAACTCACGCAGTAACTCCGCAACCAGGTGCTCGTAGGGCGCGACCGCCGGCGCGGTCTGCTTGATGTCGAGGTTCAAGAACACGTCCGGACATTCGGTGAGCACGTCGCGCAGTGACGCGATCCCGAAGGACGGGTCCGCAGGCGCCTTCCCTCGGTGGACGTACTCATCGGCGGCGCGATCCATCGCGACGACCTCACCAGGAACCCACCAGTAGGCGTTGTCGAGCAGGCGCACGTCGGCGTACGTCAGCTGTGCGATTGCGCCCGTCGATGCCGTCGTGCGGTCGACGGTCGCGTCGTGGCAGACCACGACGACGCCATCGGCGGTTGCATGCACGTCGAGTTCCAGCGCGTGCGCGCCGGCGTCGACCGCTTGGCGCAGCGCGAACAACGTGCTCGACGGCGCTTCCCGCGCGCCACCTTGATGCGCGTAGTTCAGGATCCGCCGGTCGAGCCACGGGTTGTCCGCCATCGCGGCGAGCGTAGATGTCGCCGGCCACGCGATCCTGAGGCAATGGCGAACGACACCGTTACCTTCACGACTTCCGCCGACGGGTTGTCGGACGACGCCTTCGCGGGCTTCTTCGAAGGCTGGCCCAACCCACCGAGCGCGCGCCAACTGCGTGCCATCCTCCAGCGGAGTTACGCGAGGGTGATCGCCGTCGACGGGTCGTCGCGTGCCGTCGGGTTCGTCAACGCGATCTCAGACGGCGAGTTGTGTGCGTTCATCCCGCTGCTCGAGGTGTTGCCCGAGTACCGGCACCGCGCCATCGGTAGCGAGCTGGTGACGCGCATCGTTGCCTTGCTCGACGGGATGTACGCCATCGACTTGTCGTGCGACGCCGAACTCGTCGCGTTCTACGAAAACGTCGGGTTCCGTCAGTCCGGCGCGGCGATGATGATCCGGAATTACACGAACCAGTCGGGGCTGAGTCGGAAACAACCAGCCAAGAAGTGATACACACCGAGCCGACATGACCATCACTTCACCCCGTTACGAAGGACGCGTACCAGTCCGCGACGGGCGCGTCTTCGGCGTCGCCGAGTTCGGCGTCCCGCAAGCCGAAAAGACAGTGCTGTGGTTCCACGGCACACCCGGCGCGCGCCGCCAGGTCCCCGAACCTGCCCGCCGATACGCCGACGAGCACGGCGTGCGCATCATCGGGATGGACCGGCCCGGTGTCGGCCTGTCGACCCCGCACCTGTACCACCGCCTCGACGAGTACGCCCTCGACCTCGAGGTCGCGCTCGAACACCTCGGTGTCGACCGCTGCACCATCGTGGCGTTGTCGGGCGGCGCGCCGTTCGCCCTCGCGGCGGCGCACGCGTTCGGCGACGAGCGCGTCCCGACGCTCGGGATCCTCGGCGGCGTCGTGCCGACCGAAGGCGAAGAAGGCATCGGCGGTGGGGCGGTCAGTCTGGCGACGCGCTTCCGGCGCCTGCTGCCGGTCTTCGCGGAACCGTCGGGCGCAGCGTTGACAGCGTTCGTACGCGCGGCTCGCCCCGTCGGCGGGCACGTGCTCGACCTCTGGGCACGCTTCTCACCGCCGGGCGACAAGGTCGTGCTCGCCACGCCGGAACACAAGGAGATGTTCCTCGACGACCTCGGCCACAATGGCGGTCACAGCATGCGCGCCATCGTCTACGACGCGATCCTGTTCACGCGGCCGTGGGGATTCAACGTGCGCGACGTGACGGCGCGCGTCACGTGGTGGCAAGGCGACGAGGACAACATCGTGCCGATGTCACACGCCGAGCACATCGTGCCGCTGCTGCCGCACGCCGAGTTGCGCATCATGCGCGGCGGCGGTCACCTGAGCGCGCTGGGCATCGGTGTCGAGGTGCTCGAAACCGTTCTTCAGTGGTGAGCGTTGTGCTCGCTGCGCACGACGGCGAGGAACCGTTCGACGGCGTGGACGCAGGCGTTGACGCGCACCGACGGGAACACGTCGAAGGCGTGCTGCGCGCCGGGTAGCTCGGCGTAGACGACGGGCTGCGTCGACTCCTTCCGCAACTCGTCGACGAACGTGCGCGCTTGGCCGACGGGCACGATCGAATCGGTCGTGCCGTGAATCACGAAGAACGGCGGCGCGTCGGGGCGCACGTGGCTGATCGTGGACGCCTGCTCCCAGCGCGCGCGATCGTCGGCGAGCTTGGACTTGAAGACGACGCGCGAGACGAAGTCCTCCATGTCGACGCGGCTCGTGCCGTGGCGGTTCACGAAGTCGTACACGCCGTAGAACGGAACGCACGCGGCAACCGACGTGTCGGCGTCTTCGAAACCCGGCTGGAAGTCGGCAAGGTTCGGCGTGAGCGCGGCGAGCGACGCCAGGTGGCCGCCGGCAGAACCGCCGGTGATCACGACGAAGTCGGGGTCACCACCGTGCGCCGCGATGTTGGCCTGGGTCCACGCCAGCGCGCGTTTGACGTCGACGATGTGGTCCGGCCACGTCGCCGACGGCGACAGCCGGTAGTTGGCGGTGACGCACACCCAGCCGCGCTCGGCGAGATGCGCCATAAGCGGCTCGGCTTGATGCTCCTTGGACGCCACCGTCCAACCGCTGCCGTGGAACTGCACGAGCACGGGCGCCTTGGCGTCGTTCGGCAGGTCGGCGCGCTTCCAGATGTCGAGGTTGTTGCGCCTGCCGGCGTCGCCGTAGCTGAGGTCGCGGGCGCTGCGATAACGGCGGTGTAGTCGCTGCGGCGGCGCCACCACTTGCCGGCGTGTCAGCGGCACGTCGGGCCGCGGGGTGAACGACGTGTGGATGCGGCGGCGGTAGTCCGAACCCAACTCGTCGACGAGCGCCTGCTCGAGGATCCCGGCGGCTTTGCCCTGGAGACGCTGCGCGTACGCCAGTCCCGCAAACGACGCGCCGTACGCCGCGATGCCGAGCGCGCCGCGCCACCCGCGCACGCCACCTTTGCGCGCCAGCAAGGCGCCCGTCGCCGCTTGGAAGACCGCGGTCGGGATCGGCAACTCGGACGGCACCATGCCGAACGCGAACGACAAGCCCGACGCCGCGCCTTCGTATGCGGGCGGGCGCAGGATGTTGGCCGTTTGCGCGGCAGCAGCCGCGCCGGACAAAAGGAAACGAGTCGACGGCTTCACGACGTGGGTTTTAGCGCGCCGACCCCGTGAACCTAGGTGCCGAGCGCGGAGCGGGCGCTGTCGACGGCCTGTTCGGCGCTGGCGCGCAAGTCCTTCGCGGTGGCGCGCGCGGCCTTCGCAGCCTTGCGGCCCCGCTTCGCACCCTTGGCGCCCAGATCGCTCGCCGTGGAAATCGCCGACTGCATACCGTCCTTGACGACGGGCTGCGCCGTCGACAGGAAGCTCGTCAGGGTCTCGGCCCTGCGCACCTTGCGGCTGCGACGGAGGCGGGCCAGTTGCTTGGCGGCCTTCGCTTCGTTGCCGCTGAGTCGCCGCAGTTCCTTCTCGACTTTGGTGAAGCCGGACTCGGCGACGGAGCGGGCAAGGTGCTCAGCGTCGAAGCGACGCTCGGCGCGCTGAAGCTTTTCCTTCTTGCTCCGGAAGTTCACCAAGCCCAATGTGCTGATCGATGCGGTCTTTCGTATGACTCCCATGCACTACATGTGCCCCGTTTCGGGGGCCCGCTAACCCCCGAGACGGGCGCAGTCGTAGCCGCCGTCCGCAAATCCGGCGCTCCACTCGAACACGTTCCAGCATTGGCAGCCCGCGATCGCCTGCGAGGCGAAGTAATTGGCCGTGTAGAGCGCCAAGAAACGGACGGGTCCGAGCGCCGCCCATTGCACGGAGTGCTTCCACTCGTGCTCGAGCAACTCGGGGTCGTGGCGCAACCGCTCGGCGGCGTCGGCTTTCACGTTGATGGTGTTGCCGGTGGTGAACGCGCTCGACCAGCCGCGCTCGCTCAACCAGCCGCCTTCACAGACGACCGTGAGGTGACGGTCCATGCGCACCGTGGCGCCGGTCGCGGCGTTGACCGCCGCCGTCACCGCGGTGACGAGCGCGTTCGCAAATGCGACAACGACATCCGTTCCCGACACGCCCCGATTCTTGCAGCGCGAGCGATCTAGGGTGACGCCACCACGAAGCAGTGGGCCACATCGGGGGGAAACCACATGACGACGCCCGCACGCGCGCGCAAAGCGACGGCGAAGAAGGCCGCGCCGGTCAAGAAGGCCACGACCGCGAAGGCCGCATCGACCAAGAAGGTCGCGGCCAAGAAGGTGACACCGGCCAAGCGAGCGCCGGCGAAGAAGCAGACCGTGGAGCCGACCGACGACGTGCTCAACCTCACGGCGTACGAGACCGCGCTCGACACCGCCATCGACGCCGCCGCGCTCGGCGGCGACCCCATCGCCGCGCCGCCTCCTCCGTCACCCAAAGGCAAGGGGGGCTTGTTCGCCGCGTACTACGCGCTCAACGAATCGGTCGGCACCGCCAGCCTGACGCCTCTGTTCCTGCTGCTCGGCTTGTCGGCAGTCGAGCGGTTCGACGCCATCGCCTTCGGCGTGTTGTCGCCCGAACTGCAGCAACACTTCCACCTCACCGACGCCAAGATCGCCTCGATCTCCGGCCTTACCGCTGCGGTGCCGATCCTGCTGTCCGTGCCGATCGGCAATCTCGCCGACCGCACCAACCGCGTCCGTCTCGCCGTCATTGCCGCGTTCATCTGGGGCGTGACGTGCGTGCTCACCGGTCTCGCGCCGATCCTGCTGATCTTCATCGCGGCCCGTCTCATCGGCGGCGTCGGCCTGTTGATCAACGAGCCCGTGCACCCGAGCCTCCTCGCCGACTACTACCCGGCCGAGAGCCTGCCGCGAGTCAACAGCTGGCACCGCCAGGCGGGCACCATCGGTCTGATCGGTGGACCGCTCGCCGGCATCCTCGGCACGGCGATCGGTTGGCGGGCGACCTTCGTCGTGCTCGCGCTTCCCACGTTCGTTCTCGCCTCCATGCTCACCAAAATGAAGGAGCCTCCGCGCGGCGCGACGTTTGGCTTCAACGCCGCCGACGACAAGGCACCGTCGATCCGCGAGGCGTTCAAGCGCATTCGCGCCATCCGGTCGCTGCGGCGCACGTGGCTCTCCGCGTTCTTCTTCGGCAGCGGCACGTTGCCGTTTGCCACCTTCCTCAACCTCTATCTCAAGCACGTCTTCCACTTGAAGCCGACGGGACGTGGCATCGTCACCGCGATCTTCGGCGGCGCCGGCGCCGTCGGCCTGGCGCTCGCCACGCGCGCCGTCGGCAAGTACACGGTCAAGTACGGGCTCAAGGCGCTGCCGTTCGTCA
Organism: Actinomycetota bacterium; assembly: GCA_041166405.1. GTDB lineage: Bacteria > Actinomycetota > Acidimicrobiia > Acidimicrobiales > JACCXE01 > JACCXE01. The sequence continues at coordinate 32,362 of JBEEFV010000041.1, forward strand.
GCGGCGGCATGGTGGCGACGCTCGGCGTCGGCATTCTCTTGATGGCGGGCGCCCCCAACATCTGGATCGCGGGGCTCTTCTGCGTCATCGCCGGCATCGGGGCGACGGGGTTCTTGCCGGCGTACCTCACGATGGTGGCGTTCGTGGCGCCGCCGACGCTGCGCAGCCAAGTGTTCTCGTGGTCGCTGCTGTTCTACGCGCTCGGCGCGCTCACGTTCTCGGGCATCGTCGGCGGCTACATGGACAAGCACGGCGAACGTCCGGCGTTCGTGCTGCTCGCCATCCTCGTGATCCTCGGCGGCGCGATCGCGGCCACCGCGAACAAGTTCGTCGACCGCGATGTGCAGCTCGCCCAGGAGGCCGCCGCCGCTTCTTAGGCGGCTACCTGCACGGCGGTGCCGTTGAACTCGCCGTTGTTGTCGATGACCGAACCGCGCTTGACCGCCGCGGTGTCGCCGCGATGCAGATGGGTCTTGGCGACCCAGCGGCCGTTGACGAACTTGGCGCGGACGGCGAACACCTTGCCGGACGCGCGCCGCACGGTCACCGCCGCCACGCGCACCTGCCCCGTCGACGCCCACGCGCGGAACGCGCACGTCTCGCACACGGGATTGCCGCCGTCGTCGGCGATCGCCGGGATCGACGACTTGTAGCTACGCGGATAGACCGACGACGTGGTGAACGACACCGCGTGGGGCGCGACGCGCAGATCGTTAACGGCGACGCCCTCCCACGCGCGCACCCGGAAGGGCGCTGACGACAGCGCGTACGCACGGGTCTTGCCGCCCGCGCGATGACGCCCGTGAATGACGAAGCGGTACGTCCCGGCGGGGACCTGTCCGCCGTCGATGTTGGACGGAAAGAAGTCGGCGGCCTCGAAGTTGGCGCTCCACATCCACGACTGCTGGTTGGTGCGATAGGGGACGACGTCCTGCACGCCGGAGCCGAAGGTCACGAAGCTCTGCACTTCGCCGGACTGGTCGGCGTACGGAGTCCACGAGCCGCCGGCGAGGCGTTCGACGCGCACGACGGGGTTGTCGACGTCGTTGTTGCCGCCGCGCCATTTCACTGTGGCGGCGTCGAAGCGACGCGTGTCCTTCGGTTGCACGACGATCGCGGGGTTGCCGACGTCGTTCGGCAGCGACGCGTTCCACGCGTCGTACGCGGCGGACGCGGCCTGCCCGATCGCCAGCGCCGTCGCTTGTTGGCGCGCTTCGTCGGCAGCGGCGAACGCTGCCAGCGGTTCGCCGGCGGGTAGCGGCGCGCCTTGCAGCGACGCCGCCATGCGCACGAGACGCGTGACCATGTAGTCGGCGGTGTGCGGGCCGTACGACGTGAGCGCTTTCCGGTAGTGGTCGAAGCTCATGTACATCCGGTAGCTGACGGTGTAGCCGTTGTAGTCGCCGGTGTGACCGAGGCCCACCGTCAGCTTGTAGCCGGGCACGCCGAGGCTCTGGACCTCTTCCTTGGTGAAGTTGCCCTTGATCAGTTTCGGATCCGCCGGCTCAGAGTTGGCCGTCGCCGCGTTGGCGACGTCGTCCCAGCCGCGCGCGTCGTTGTGCACCTGCGCCACCATGCGCTCGTACGCGGCGTTCGTGACCGTGAGGCTGCGATCGCTGAACACCTTGCTCTGCGGCAGGCCCGGGTTCGGGCAGCGCCACGTGTGGTCAGGCTTCGGGTCGCAGTACGGCGCCCAGTCGAAGCCGTCGTAAATATTGCCGCGCACCGCGTCGGTGCGACTTTCCAGGTTCTTGATGAGGTCGACCTGCGGCTCGCACGAACACGACGCCAGCAAGATGTCGCCGAGGCGCACCGCTTGCAGGTGGATGCGGTAGTTCTCCTCCACTGCGTCCTTCGACGGCGCGTCGTAGTTCTCGGGAAGCGGCACGCCGAGTTGCTTCAGGGTCTGGAACGTGTCGCTGGTGTTGTCGTTGCTGTCGCCGAGTCGATAGCAGTCGGGCAGTCCAAGAGCCGGCGCGCCGGGGTTGCCTTCGACGGTCGGTTCGGTGCGGCAGTTGCCGACGCTCGGATACGGATGCGAAACCGGACCCGGTACCCAGCCGTCGAACATGGCGACGGGCGCGTCGGTCGTCCACGGGATCGTGCCGCGATTGGCGCCGATCTGGTTGAACGCGGCGACGACCTTGTCGGCGAGGAAACGCGCGTGGCGTTCGGCCTGCGCGTATCCGCGGTGCGAAAACGAGCGCACGATCCCGGGACCGATCCGGTCGGTCAGGTCATCCGCCGGTTCGGAACTGCCGACGTCGCCCTGACTGAAGACGAGCGGCGCACCGACGTCGCGCGCCACGAATCGTTCGAGCGGCGCGATGTAATCGCCCGAGATCAGGTTGTAGCCGTCGAGTGACTCGGGGTGGACGCCGTAGTTCATCCACACCGCGAGGGGCTTCGGCGACGCGCCCGAGATGTCGTCAAACCGCAACACGACGAGGCCCTTGTCGTTCTCGTACTGCGGATAACCCGACGGGCTGTGGTCGTCGGCGATCGCGCCGCCGGGCGCGTTGCGGTAGTCGCCGCCGCCTTCGACGGTGGTGGCACCGAGGCGGACGGGCTTGAGGTTCGCTTCGGCGTGTTCGATCACCTGCGCCATGGCGCGCGCCTGGTACTCGAACATCCGCAGGTCCATGACGTCCTGGAACAGCCACACACCCACCGAAGGGGTCGTGTAGTACGGCGAGTTGTGGTTGTGCGTTGCGCTGTAGAGGATGTGATCCGTCGTCACGCGCGAACCGTGACGCGCCAGTAGTTGACCGACGCGGCGCACGAGCATGTCCTGCGCGAGGTAGTTGTCGCTCTTCAACAGCGCGACCGGCGCGCCGGCAGCGCTTTGGACGACGATGGCGCGCACTGACAGACGCGACTGCACGCCGTAACTGGGCGCGCGCTTCGTGGCGTGCATGTTCGGGTCGCTCGGCGCGGTCACGAGCAATGCGGGGTCGAGCTCGGGGACCTCTTGGTCCTGCAGGCTTTCGAGCCAGTCCTCGCCCTCGAGGCCGGGACGACCGCTGGCGTACTGGCCCGAGGACGCGCCGACGTTGAACGTCGCGTCGATGACGCCGACGCCGGCGCGCAAGCCGGTCTTGCCGTCGGCGGCGGTGGCGGGATTCGTCACGGCGCCCAGCAGCGCGGCGATCACGGCGACGGCCACGACGCAGAACTTCACGCGCGCCTCGTCACCCGTCGCACGACCAGCGCCACTGCGACCACGACAATTGCGACCGTCGCCGCGTCGTCGTCGCCGCCCGTGCGCGGCAACACCCCCGTCGGCAGCGCGTAGGTCGCAGCGAAGCCGACGTTGCCCGACTCGTCGATGGCGCGCACGAACACTTTGGTCGCGCCGCCGATCGCCGCGAGATGCACCACGGAGGTCCCCGCGGGGACGTCCACCGACGCGCCGCCCGCACTGACGCGGTACGTGCGCGCCGCGCCGCACTTGCCGTCGTCGCCCGTCGGCGTGAACGTCACCGCAACGCCGTCGTCCGCGGGAACGACGCTGGTGATGCTCGGCGTTCCGGGCCGATCGGCGTCGGTGCCGTACGCGCCGGTGTTGCGCAGATCGTGGCCGTTCTTGGGCCACTCGTTCGCTTGACACACGTTGCCGCCAGTGCGCCACAAGAACAGCTCGCCGTCGCGGGTGGCCAGCGCCAGTTCGAGCTTGCCGTCGCCGTCCATGTCGCCCGCACCCGCAGACGCCACCGACCACCCACCGGTGAACTTCGGGAACCCGGCGACCGGCACACCGTTGGCGCCGTAGGCCGCGAGGTCGTACATCGCCGAGGCCTGGAGCACTTCGGCCTTGCCGTCGCCGTTCACGTCGAGGATCACGGGAGTGTTGATGAACTGCAGGTCGTTCATCTGCGCCGGGAAGCCGGGGTCGAAGGCGCCGCTCGACGTGTTCCACATCGACAGGTGGTCCTCGGCAAGCAGTTGCTGTTCGGGGATCACGACGTCGAGCAGCCGGCGCGTTCCCGTCGCACCCATCGCGAAGTCGACGCGGTTCGACCCGACGCGACCGAACACGCCGCCGCCGAGCGACGCCACGGACGGCAGGTCGGTAGCGGTGCTGCCGGGCCCCGGCTGCGTCGTGGCCGCGGTGACGTACTTGCCGTTGCGCGCGCCGTAGTGGCTCGACCCGTCGCGGTTCAGCAAGTACGCCGGCCCGCCGATCGACGCGGTGCCGATCTCGAGCTTGCCGTCGCCGTCGACGTCGGCCATCGTCGGCGTGCCGTTCGACCCCTCGCCGACGTACGGCAACAGTTCGAGGTCGAGCATGGCGATCGCCACCGGCCAACCGGCGACATACGCCTGGTCGTCGGGGTGCGGTGTCGCCGCGGTCGCCGTCGTCTGCGGGTGCGCGGTGCCGTCTTGGTGCAGCAAGTACGTGCGCGTGTTGCCCGGCGTGACGACCGCACCCACGACTTGGGCAACGGGATCGACGGTGTTCGGCGTCTCCTCGTACTCCTCGTTGACGTTCACCGCGACTTCGACGTTGCCGTCGCCGTCGACGTCGCCGACCGACGGCGTCGCCAGCACCTTGCGCCCGAAGTGCGCGCCGGCGTTGTCGTTGTACGTCACGCGATGCGTGACTGGGTCGACGGCTTTCACCTTCGTCGGGTCGCGCAGCAACACTGGCCACCCGGCGACGGGCGTGCCGTCGGCGTGCCATGCGTAGACGTGGCCGTCGTTCGAGCCGGCGATCAGTTCGAGGCCGGGCGCGGCGCGGTCGAGGTCGGCGGCTGCGGGCTGCGACGTGAAGGCGCGGTCGACGGTGTTGAGATCGTCGCGGGCGTCGGCCGGGCCGTCGTCGTCACAGCGCGCGTGCAGCACGACGTTGCACGACGTCTCGTACGAGTAGGCGCGGTTGCCGCGCACCGGGAAGCCACGGACGGGCGTGCCGTCGTGATGCCACAGGTGCAGGTCGCCCTCGATGTCGGCGACGCCGACTTCCGGCGCGCCGTCACCGTCGACGTCGGCGACCACGGGCGCGCCGGTGAGGATCGCGGCGTAGACCGTCTTCGGCACGTCGCCGCGCGTGAAGCCGTTCTTGCCGCTCGACGGCAACGCGATCGGGCGCGTGTGGACGGGCCAGCCCGCGGCCTCGGAGCCGTCGGCTTTGTACGCGTGGACGTAGCCGTTGCCGTCGCCCATGATGAGCTCGTCGCGCCCGTCGTTGTCGAGGTCCTCGAACGCCGGCGAACCTGCTCCGTCGCCGTCGAGGAAACGCGGCCACCCGGCGACGAGGCCGGGATCGTCGTGGGCGAACGCCTGGTGCTGCGCGATCGCGGTTTGCCACGGCTGGTCGCCGGTCTTGACGACGACACGAACGCGGAACGCATCCTTCTCGGGCAGCGAGCGCGCCGTTGGATCGTCGGCGGGCGTGTACGGCGGAACCGCGCTGTCGATGGCGGCCCGGACCTCGGTCAGGTTGATCGTGGCGAGCGTCCCTTCGACCGGAGCGTGCGCGTCCGCGTGCTTCACGGTGGTCCAGGTGTCGGTCGCAGGCCAGCGCGGCGGTTGCACGCCCGGGGCGTACTGCACCTCCCACGTGAAGTGATCGGTGCGCGGCGCGGCGACGCGGCCCGTCACCTTCACGCTCCCCTTCCCCGGCAATGGTTCCCACCACCGCGGCGACGAGATGTCGGCCTCGGGCGGGATGTGGCCCGCGGCGACGAGGCGCACGAGGTCGTCGCTGCGGATGCGGCCCCACCCGCTGATCTGGTCCCACCCCGCGGTCGTGACGAAACGGGTGCTGGCCGGTAGCGACGTGGCGAAATTGTTCGGGGGACCCGGCGGCTTGGGGGTCGAGAAATCGATGTCTTGCGCGGCGAGGCGGAACAGTTGCTTGGCTTCCTCCGCGGCAATCGGCTTGCCCGACGCGTCGGGCTTGATGACACCCTTCTGCACGGCGTTGCGCGCCGCCGAGTACACGAGGCCTGCCATGCCCGCGCTCTGCGCGACGGCGTCAGACGAACACGAACTCGACGCCACGCTGACCCAGATGTAGCCGCCGAAGTTGGTGCACCCGTTGAACGCCAGCCACGTCGCGGGGTGTTGGATCTGGTCGACGGCGTGGGTGACGGAGTTGACGACCATGGCGTGGTTCAACGCCGACGGCTGGTTGTGGTGACCCGCGGACTCGTCGGCGGCCGACGCCACGAACAACACGCCGCGGTCGTACGCGTAGTCGACCGCCTTCTGCGCGAACCCCGTGTGGTTGAGCGCGCCGAGCGCGCTCTGGATCACGCTCGCACCGTTGTCGGTGGCGTACACCGCGGCTTCGGCGAAGTGATTCGAGTCGGCCACGAAGCTGTCACCGACGCGCATCTCCATGAGCGTGCAGTTCGGGCACTGCGGGTCGAGCTTGGTTCCCGTCTCACCCGCCGAGTCTTCGGACTCGCCGGTGCCGTGGCTGTAGTCGACGTCGTCGTTCGGGTCGTTGTCGCCTTCGAAGAAGTCCCAGCCGGAGATGTCGTCGACGTAGCCGTTGTTGTCGTCGTCCTTGCCGTCGGAGAAGGCGCGGATGATGTCGCCAGGATCGATGATCTTGTTCTCGTCGTACGGGTTCTCGTGGACGCGCGCGTCGTGCGCGTAGTCGGCGACCGTGAACACGCCGTCGCCATCAGCGTCGTAGTCGGCCACGCTGCCGCCGCGCCCGCCGCCGTTCGGCTTCGGCAACTCGCCGCGGTTGAGCGCGAACTTCTTCATCAGCTCGGGACGGTCCTCGTCCCAGCGAATGCCGCTGTCGGTCACGGCGATGACCGTGTCGGGACGACCGGTCGTCGTCTCCCACGCGCGGTTGGTCCCCGGCCCGCGCACGCCGAAGAACTCTTGGGGGTTCAGGTTGACGGCGGGGTCGTAGTCGTCGTCGCCCGGTACCGACGCGTAGTCCGAGAGTTTCCACGTGCCCCGGCAATCGAAGTTCGCCGGGAGGTCGCTGCCAACCGGACGCGGCTGCCCGGTCGCGACGCCCGCGCACGTCCCGTGGTTGATGTGGAGACGTGAGTAGTCGTAGACGCTGCCCGGTTGCGCGCCGTACGGAAACACGGCGTGCGCGGCGCGCGGCAGGACTCCGAGCAGCAACACAACGACAACGCCCCACCGCCGCAGCTTCACAACGCCGTGACTTTAAGCCTTTTGTAAGAAGCTCGTCCTTTTTCGGCCGCGGCTAGCTCGAGGGCGAGTCGACGAACACCGGCGGGACGCCGCCGAGGCCGAGTTCGGCGGCGTTTTCCGCAGCGGCGACGGGACCGGCGGCGGCGCCGTGCTGCTCGATGTTGTGCGGGAGGAATCGCCACACGGCCACCGCGGCGACCAGCGCCAGCGTGGCGCCCGTCAGCGCCGTCCAGTGGATGCCCGAGACGAACGCCCGCTCGGCGGCGTCGCGCAAGGCGAACGCGGTGGCGTGGGGAAGGTGCTGCGCCGCTTGCAGCGCCGTACCGAGCGACGTCTTCGCCGCGGTGCGGTCCGCAGGAGCGAGCCGGCCGAGCACGCCGCTGATGCCTGACGCGTATCGCGACGCGGCGACGCTGCCCAGCACGGCCACGCCGAGCGCGGCCCCGAGTTCACGCGTGGCGTCGTTCATCGCCGATCCGGCGCCGGCGCGCCGCGGCGGCACCGCCGACATGATCGCGGCGGTCATCGGCGACATGGTCAGCGCGATCCCGCCGATCAGGAGCACGAAGCACAGCAACACGTAGGCGTACGACGTGTGCACCTGCAAGAAGGAGAACGACGCGAAGCCGCAGGCGACCAGCGTCATGCCGCCGGCGACGGTGCGGTTCGATCCGAAGCGCGCCACGATGCGCGGCGTCTGCGGCGCGACGATCATCATGATCGGCGCCATCGGAAGGAAGCGCAGCGCTGCCGAGAACGGGCTGTAGCCGAGTATGAGCTGGAAGTACTGCGTGATGAGGAACATCACGCCGAACATCGACAGGAACATCAGCACCATGCCGCCGCTGGCGGTGGTGAAGGCCGGGTTGCGGAAGTACGCCATGTCGAGCATCGGTTCGTCGACGTGACGCTCCCACTGCACGAAGGCGAACAGCACCCCGACGCCGAGCCCGAAGGCCGCCAATGTCGACGGCGCCGTCCAGCCGTGCTCCGGTGCCGAAATCAGCCCGAACACGAGCGAGACGATGCCGACGATGGACAAGACGGCGCCGACGGGGTCGAGCTTCTGCTCGTGCGGGTCGCGGGAGGTCGGGACGAAGATCGCGCCGGCGAGCAAAGCCAACGCGATGATCGGCACGTTGACGAGGAAGACCGAGCCGTACCAGTAACGCGCCAGCAGCCAGCCGCTGGCGATCGGCCCGATCGCCCCGGCGCCTCCGGAGACACCCGCCCAGATGGCGATCGCCTTGGCGCGTTCGTGCGGCGGGAACACGTTGACCAGGATCGACAACGTCGACGGCATTATGAACGCGGCGCACGCGCCCATCAGCAGGCGGCAGGCGATGAGCTGCCACATCGATGTCGAAAGCGATGCGAGGCCGACGCCCACGAGGAAGCCCAGCAGGCCCAGTTGCAGCGCGCCCTTGCGGCCGAAGCGGTCCCCGATCGCCCCGGCCGTGAACAGCAGCCCCGCGAAGACCAGCGAGTACCCGGCAACGACCCACTGCAGCTGTGAGGTCGAGGCGTCGAGCTTGCGCGACAGCGTGGGTATGACGACGTTGAGGCTCGAGTTCCCGACCGTGACGATGAGGAGGCTGAGACACAGCACGCCCAGCGTCCACCACCGCTTGTGGTCGAGGACGTCGTCGGGCATCCGATGAGTATGGCGCACTCTGACTTCTGACACAAACTGTCAGAAGTCACTCTGTGCTATATTTATTCCGTGGGCACGGCGAGTGGTCTCCGGGAACGCAAAAAGGAGCGCACTCGCGACGCCATGTTCCACACGGCGCTCGAGCTGTTCGCGGCGCGCGGATTCGATCACGTCACGGTCGAAGAGATCGCCGCCGCGTGCGACGTGTCGCCGCGGACGTTCTTCCGCTACTTCGCGTCGAAAGACGACGTCCTGTTCGCAGAGGGCGACGCACTGCGAGTGCGGCTCATCGAACTGATCGACGCGCAACACGAGCGGGCGTCGGCGTTCCAAGCGCTCGAAGCCGCGCTGGTCGAAGTCGCCGCGCACTACGCCTCGCAGGGTGACATGTTGGCGCAGCGCCGCAAGATCGTCGACGCCACGCCTTCGCTGCAGACGCGCTCGGCCGAGAGCAAGCAGGGTTGGGAGGCGGAGATCGTCGCCCACCTCCGCGAGTCGGGCCGCGCCAAGCGGATGTCGGATCTCGACCTGCGCCTCACCGTCGCCGTGTGCACCGACGCGCTGCGTACCGCGATCGACGCGTGGGTCGCCTCCGACGGCGACAACCTCGTGAAGCTGACCCGCAGCGCCTTCCGTCGTCTCCGGGCCGGGTTCGACGGCTAGACAAACAGACGTGCTGATCCTGCTCTCGCCCGCCAAGTCGCTCGACTACGAATCGAAGCTGCCGACGCGCAAGTTCTCCCAGCCGCGCCTGCTCGAACACTCCGTCGAACTGATCGAAGTGATGCGCACCAAGTCGGTCGGCGAGATCGCCGACCTGATGAGCATCTCGCTCGAGTTGGCGGACCTCAACGCCCGCCGGTACGCCGAGTTCGAGCCGCCCTTCACTCGCCAGAACGCACGCCCCGCGGTCTTCGCCTTCGACGGCGACGTGGCGCGCGGCATGAACGCGAAAGAGGCGTTCACCGAGCGCGACCTCACCGAGGCGCAGAAGACGGTCCGCTTTCTCTCGGGGCTCTACGGCGTGCTGCGGCCGCTCGACCTGATGCAGCCCTACCGCTTGGAGATGGGCACGAAGCTCAAGACGTCGCGCGGCGACACGCTGTACGACTACTGGGACGCCGTGATCGCGCCGACGCTCAAGGCCGATCTCGCCGAGTCGCCGGGACCCAGCGTCGTGATCAATCTGGCGTCGGGCGAGTACTTCCGGTCCGTCGACACCAGCGCGCTGGGCGGCACGGTCGTGAGCCCGCGCTTCCTCGACGAAGCCCCCAACGGCGACTACCGCATCATCTCGTTCTCGGCGAAGTGGGCGCGGGGCGCAATGGCGGCCTGGCTGGTGCAGAACCGAGTCCGCTCTCCCCGAGCCGTGCGCGACTTCGACGTCGCCGGCTACCGCTACGACCCGGCGCGATCGACGCCGTCGGAGCCCACCTTCCTGCGCCCGCGAGCTTGAGTCAGCCTGCGGCGTAGGCCGCGAGGTGCTTGCCGGTGAGGGTTGCCTTCGCTGCCACCAGTTGCGCCGGCGTGCCTTCGAACACGATGCGCCCGCCGTCGTGGCCTGCGCCCGGGCCGAGATCGATGATCCAGTCGGCGTGGGCCATCACCGCTTGGTTGTGTTCGATCACGATGAGCGACTTGCCCCAGTCGACAAGGCGGTCGAGCAGGCCGAGCAGCTGCGCGACGTCGGCGAGGTGCAGGCCGGTGGTGGGCTCGTCGAGCACGAAGACATCGCCCTTCTCGCCGATGTGGGTCGCCAGCTTCAACCGCTGACGCTCGCCACCCGACAGCGTCGTCAGCGGCTGGCCCACCGTGAGATAACCGAGGCCCACGTCGACGAGCCGTGCGAGCACGACGCGCGCGGCCGGCGTCGCCGCTTTGCCGGACGCGAAGAATTGCTCCGCTTCGGCAACCGACATCGCCAGGACCTCGCTGATGTCGCGGCCGGCGAGCTTGTACTTGAGCACCGACGCGTCGAAGCGCTTGCCTTCGCAGTCTTCGCACGTCGTGGCGACGCCCGCCATCATCGCCAGGTCGGTGTAGACAACGCCGGCGCCGTTGCACCCGGGGCAGGCGCCTTCAGAGTTGGCACTGAACAACGCCGGCTTCACGTTGTTGGCCTTGGCGAATGCCTTCCGGATCGGCTCGAGCAAACCGGTGTACGTCGCCGGGTTGCTGCGACGCGAACCGCGTATCGGTGCCTGGTCGATCGACACGACTCCGTCGCGGCCGGCCACCGACCCCTCGATGAGCGAGCTCTTGCCCGACCCGGCCACGCCCGTCAGCACCACGAGTACACCGAGCGGGATGTCCACGTCGACCTTCTGCAGGTTGTGCTCCGTGGCGCCGCGGATCTGCAGCGCGCCGGTGGGCGCGCGCACCGAGTCCTTGATCGGCGTGCGGTCGTCGAGGTGGCGTCCGGTGATGGTCTTGGCCTTGCGCAGCGCGGCAACCGTGCCTTGAAAGACCACCTCACCGCCGCCGGCGCCTGCAGCCGGACCGAGGTCGACGACGTGGTCGGCCTTTGTGATCACTTCCGGCTCGTGCTCGACGACGAGCACCGTGTTGCTCTTGTCGCGCAAGCGCAGCAGCAGGTCGTTCATGCGCGCCACGTCGTGCGGGTGCAAGCCCGCGGTCGGCTCGTCGAACACGTACGTGACGTCGGTGAGCGACGAACCCAGTTGGCGGATCATCTTCACCCGTTGCGCTTCGCCGCCCGACAGCGTCCCCGACGAGCGCTCGAGCGAGAGGTATCCGAGACCGACTTCGACGAACGAGTCGAGCAGATCCTGCAACGACCCCAGCAGCGGCGCCACCGACGGTTCCTTCAGAGCGCGCACCCACTCGGCCAAGTCACTGATCTGCATCGCACACAACTCGGCGATGTTGACGCCTTTGATCTTCGACGCCAACGCGTGCTTCGCCAACCGCGTGCCGCCACACTCCGGGCACGTCATGAACGTGATAACGCGCTCGACGAAGGCGCGCACGTGCGGCTGCAACGCGTCGACATCCTTCGACAGCATCGACTTCTGGATCCGCGGGATCAGCCCTTCGTACGTGAGGTTGATCCCCTCGACCTTGATCCTGACGGGTTCGTGATGCAGGAGATCGGTGAGTTCCTTCTTCGTATACTTGCGGATCGGCTTGTCGGGATCGAAGAACCCGCAGCCGCGCAGTAGCCGGCCCTGCCACCCGTCCATGCTGTAACCCGGGATGCGCAGCGCGCCCTCGTTCAGCGACTTCGTGTCGTCGTAGAGCTCGGTGAGGTCGAAGTCGTTGACGCGGCCCATTCCCTCACAGCGCGGGCACATCCCACCCACGCGATTGAAGTTGACGCGCTCGCGCGTCTGGTTGCCGCGCTCGACTTTGATCGTCCCGCTGGCGGTGATCGTCGGCATGTTGAACGAGAAGGCGTGCGCGGTGCCGACGTGCGGCTTGCCCAGCCGGCTGAACAGGATGCGCAACATCGTGTTGGCGTCCGTGACGGTGCCGACGGTCGATCGCGGGTTGGCGCCGATGCGTTCCTGGTCGACGATGATCGCCGTCGTCAACCCTTCGAGCACGTCGACGTCGGGGCGCGCCAGCGTCGGCATGAATCCCTGCACGAACGCGCTGTAGGTCTCGTTGATCAGACGCTGCGACTCGGCGGCGATGGTGTCGAACACCAGCGAGCTCTTGCCTGAGCCCGACACACCGGTGAACACGGTGAGCTTGCGCTTCGGGATCTCGAGGCTGACGTCTTTGAGGTTGTTCTCCCGCGCGCCGTGCACGCGGATGACGTCGTGGTTACTCATGCCTGCGCGATGCGTACCAGGTTTCCTGAAGGGTCGCGGAATGCGCAGTCGCGCGCGCCCCACGGCTGGTCGGCCGGCTCCTGCAACACTTCGGCGCCCGAGGACTGCAATTTATCGAACGTGGCGTCGAGGTCTTCGGCGGTGAACACCGCGGCCTGCAACGACCCTTTGGTCACGAGTCCCAACAACGCGTCGCCTTCAGCGGGCGACAGACCGCCGTGCGGTTGGAACAACACGATGCCGAGCTCTTGGCCGGGCGCTCCAACCGTGACCCATCGGAACCCGCCCTGCTCGACGTCCATGCGCACCTCGAGGCCAAGCGCGTCGCGGTAGAAGGCGAGCGCTTCGTCGGGGTCGTGCACGGGGATGAACATGGTGGAAACGGTGACTGCCATACGGCGACCATAAAACCACTGCTGCGCGGTTGCTTCTCCGAAACTGCTCAGCGCCGCGGTCGGGTCAGGACCTTCGTCATGCACGACGGGAACTCGTCGATGTCGCCGTGGTCGCTGGCGCGGTACTGCGACGGCGTCTCGCCGACGATCTCGGTGAACCGCGAACTGAACGATCCGAGCGACGTGGCGCCGACCGTCATGCACGCGTCGGTGACCGACATCCCCTGGCGCAGCAGCGCCTTGGCGCGTTCGATGCGACGCGTCATCAGATAGGAGTAGGGCGTCTCGCCGTAGGCGGCGCGGAAGCGGCGCGAGAAATGCGACGGCGACATCAACGCGGCCCGCGCCATCGCCGGCACGTCGAGCGGCTCGGCGTAATTGCGGTCCATGAAGTCCCGCGCCCGCCGCAGGTGCGCCAACTCGGCCATGTCCTCGGGCGTCACGTCAGCCGAAAGACCCGGATCTCGCGCGGCGCGCACGTCTGTCGGTACCGCTCGTACCCGCCGTAGAAGTCGACTGCGGTATTCCATGCAGCGGCGCGGGCGTCGCCCGTCAGCAACCTCGCGGTGCACGTGCGCGGCGGGCCACGAAACTCGACGTCGCACTCACGATGCGCAATCAGGTTCGCGCTCCAGCCCGGGTGCGAGCGCCGCCCGTAGTTCGACCCGATGGCGAGCAGACCCGCGCCGTCGTCGATCAGCACGAGCGGCTGCGTGATGCGCCGTCCGGTCTTCGCGCCCGTCGTCGTCACGAGCCCCACCTTGTCGAAACCGGTCGAGCTGAAGCGACCGTTCGTCTTCGGAATCAGGAAGCGATCGACGCGCGGTGCGATGTGCAGGAGGAATTGGTAACCGGCGCGGCTCATGGCGAACTTCTCGAGCAGCGCTTCGTCGTACCGGAGGCGGCGGCCCCGGAACGCGCTGTGTCGCCGCAGGGTCATCCCCGCAGGCTACGACGCAAGATCCATACGACGGCCGCGACGAAGACGAGGAGGGCCGCGTCGACGCCCGAGAAATCGGTGCGGCCGAAGTCGCCGGCCGCGGCGACGCGGTGAGCCTCGACGTGTGTCGGCGCGACTGGCGGCGCAGTCGGCGACGGCGTAGCGACCTTTGGCGGCGGCGGCGACGACACCGGCGGCCCCGCGCCCGGGGCGTCAGCCTCGGCGTTAACGGTCCACCCGAGGTCGCGCAGCACCCCGAGCGTCGCCGGCCCGATGCGGCGAATGACCTCGCCGCGCCGGATCAGTGAAGTCATGAGCGCGTCGGGATCACCCTGCGGGTAGGCGTTGTCGTCGAAGTGAGACAACGAACTACTCGGTTCGTAGGCGCCCGGCGCGTACATGATCGGCGCGTGCCCGCGGCTGTCGCGCGCCGACCCGCGCCAGACGATGCGACCACTCGTCGCCGACGACAGAGCATCGGCTGACGACGCGTCGACGAGCGCGCCCGTCGCGGTATCGAAGAGTCCGGTGTCGAGCCCGACGGGCTGACCTTCGCGTCCCCACGTGAGCCCTGCGCCGCCGCGCCGAAACGAGGCGTCGAACCCGAGGACATGGCCCAGCTCGTGCAACACCATCGTGACCATGTCGGTGGCGTTCGCCGGCGCGTTGCCGTCGACGCCCATGTACCAACGAATGCCGGATCCGAGCAGCAGACGACTGTCGGACACACCCGGCGCGAGGTCGCGGCCGGCGAGCGCGTTCGCCAGCGCGAGGGGTTGGAGTGACCCGCCGACCGGTTCGTAGCCGAGCGGCTCGGTCGACGACGCGACGTTGCGCGGCAGGCCCCCGCCCCACTCGACGTCGACCTCGATCGGCACGGACGACACGACTCGGCGCGCCCAAATCGTCATGGCGAAATCGACGGCGTCGCGCGCGGCCGGCGGGACGTTCGCCGCGTAGTGCGCCACGAACGACGCCGTCACCGGCTCCTCCGCGGACGCGCGCGCGGGCCACGCTGCCGTCAACACCACCGCGGCCGCGAAAATCACGCCGCACGAAATCCGCCCCCGGAATTGCACGTCACCATTTGACCGGTTTTGCGGCCGGAGACGGCATGACAAACGTCACGGCGTCGTTATGACATTCGTCACTACCCGACCGCGGCAGCGGCGGGATCTCGCCGTGCTTAGCCGACGAGCGGAGCCACCAGCGCGTTCTCGCGCGCGTGCAAGTCATCGAGCGCGGACTGACTGACACCAGCGTGCACGTAGAGCAGCGGGCCGGGGGCCAGGACGGCGACGTCGACGTAGCCCAAAGGATGGCTCGCCCGGAATGCAAGCGCGTAGTTGCGGTTTTGCGCCACGGGCACCAACACGTCGTTCTGGCCACTAGCCATCAGGACGCGCGCCTTCACAGTGGCGATGTGCGTGCTTGGACTGATCCTCGCGACCGTCGCGACGCTCCCGCCGAACGCGGCCGCCGCAAAGTTCGCAAGTTTCTGCGGGCCCGCAGTGCTGTTCACGCCCGTGCCTTTCTCCGGCGTCATTTGCGTTCGCAGGCCGACGAAGTCCGACGGACCGGCGTTGGCGATCACGCACGCGAGGTCGGGCCGCACGGCCGCCAACAGCAGTGCCAGGTGCGCACCGGCGGAGAATCCGTCGGCGCACACGACCGCGTTGGGCTTGTTCTGCCGAATGCGCTTCATGAACCACAGCACGTCGTCGAAGCTTTGGGCGCAGCCGCGATAGTCGACGCTTACCGTGAGCCAACCCGCGTTACGCCACCGGTCAGCCTGGTTGCGCATAGCCGCAACGACGGTTTTGCCGACCGCGTACCAGGCGCCGCCGTGGATCAGCAGCATGACGCCCTTCGCCGGCTGGCCGTAGTAGCCACCGGCGGGACGGCCGACTTCGTAGTAGGCCGGGGCGTCCGCGCCGAGACCAGTCGTCACCACGCCGGTCGGTGGAGCGGTGTACGGGCCGTCGAACTCGGTGGGCACGCACGCACTGTCGGCCGCCCCGCTGTTGGCCGCGGGGGTGCTGGCGCCCGCTGCGGCGACGGCCGTGAGCGACGTCGCGACGAGAACAGCCAGAAAGAGACCAACTCGGCGCATCCCGACCTATCGGCCGGATGCCCAATTTCTTTAGAAGTTCAGCCGTTCTTCGGGAGTTCGTTGAACGGCAGGCGCGACAGGTCGCCGGGCTCCTTCGGCAACCCGAGGGCGCGCTCGCTGACGATGTTCTTCTGGATCTGATCGGTGCCGCCGAAGATCGGTAGCGCCTGCGCGCCGAGCGCCTGGCCCGTGATGGAGTGCGCCGTCGTGCCGAGCGGTGCGTCGTGCAAGGTGGCGCGCTGCTCGTCGGTGTACGCGTGCAACATGCCGCGGGCGCCGAGCAGCTGCATGCCGAGGTCGCGGTTGAGCCGCAGGATGTCCGCGGTCAGCAGCTTCGAGAAGTTCGGCAGACCGGGGATCTCGCCGCCCTTGGCGCGCACCGCCTTGCCGCGCTCGCCGTTGAAGCGCGCCAGTTCACCGAGGATGTGCGCCTGCGCGAGGCGCTGGCGGATCGCCGGGTCGGTGTTCTTGCCGACCTCCTTCGCGAGGTTGATGTACAGGCTCGCCGGCGACGTGCGCTCCCGTTTGCCTGGACGCGCGCCCGCCTCGCGCGGCGCGCGCACGAAGTCGCCGGCGCGCTTGCCGAGGTCGTTGGCAATCGTGCCGGCGCGCGCCATCAGGCCCATGCCCGCGCCGACGCCGGTACCCGTCCCGCGCTGCATGCCCATGCCCGAGCGCTCGTGGAACAGCGTCGTGTTGGCGACCGTCCAGCCGTCGTTGAGGTCGCCGATGCGGGCGTCGTCGTTCACGACGGCGTCGGTGAAGAACACTTCGCTGAACATCGTGTGGCCCGTCATCTCCTTGAGCGGACGGACCTCGACGTGTCCCGGCTGGTGCATGTCGAACGCGAACCAGCTGATGCCCTGGTGCTTCGGGGCGGTGGGGTTCGTGCGCGCCAGCAGCATGCCCATGTCGGCCATGTGACCGCCCGAGGTCCACACCTTCTGGCCGTTGATGATCCAGACGTCTCCGTCCTTGACCGCCTTCGTCGTGAGACCCGCGAGGTCGGACCCAGCGCCGGGCTCGCTGAACAACTGGCACCAACCGATACGTCCGCACACGGCGTCGGGGATGAAGCGTTCGATTTGTTCGCGTGTGCCGTGGGTCGCGATCGTCGGCGACACCAGCGAGATACCCATCCCCATCGGCGCGCCGAGCGCGCCGTGCTGCGCGATCACGCTGGCGGCGATCATCGCCTCGGGCCGGCTGAGGCCGCGCCCGTAGCTCTCGACCGGCAGCAGGGGCGCCGCCCAGCCGCTCATGCCGAGGCGGTCCCACCACTCACCGACGGTGAGATCGGGATTCCAGTTGTCCTCGAGGAAGCTCTTGAGTTCGTCGACGAACGAGGCGGACGGACGTGCTTCGGTGACGGTCATGACGTTGCTCCCTGTGTTGACTGTGTTTGCGCGCGGTACTGCTCGCGCAGCCGTCGCTTGTAGATCTTTCCGTTGTCTTCCCGCGGCAGCGCGTCGGTGAAGTCGACGGCACGCGGGCACTTGTAGTGCGACAGCCGCTCTCGGCAGTGCGCCAGCAATTCGTCGGCCAGCGCGGCCGACGGTTCGACGCCCGTCTTGAGTTCGACGACGGCGAACACCGCCTCGCCCCACTCTTCGTCGGGCACGCCGATCACCGCGGCGTCGCCGACTGCCGGGTGCTCGAGCAGCACGGCGTCGACTTCGGCCGGGTAGATGTTCACGCCGCCGGAGATGATGAGGTTGGCGCTGCGGTCCGTGAGATACAGGTAGCCCTCGTCGTCGAGGTAGCCGACGTCACCGAGCGTGAAGTACTCGCCGCGGAACGAGTTCGCGGTCTTCTCCGTGTCCTTGAAGTACTGGAAGCGCGTCGCCTCAGGCGCCTTGATGTACACGAGACCGATCTCGCCGGCCGGCAGCCGCTCGCCGGCCTCGTCGCCGATGATCACCTGCTCGGGCAGGAACGGTTTGCCGACGGTGCCGGGGTGCGCGAGCCACGTCGCGGAGTCGACGAAGCTGCCGACGCCTTCGGTGGCCGCGTAGTACTCCCACACCACCGGGCCGAACCATTCGATGATCCCCTGCTTGACGGGCACCGGGCACGGCGCGGCGCCGTGCAGCACGTAGCGCAGCTTCGAGATGTCGTACTTGGCGCGCACGTCGTCGGGTAGCGAGAGCAGGCGATGGAACATCGTCGGAACCATGTGGGTGTGCGTCACGCCGTGCGTGTCCATGAGCCGCAACGTTTCTTCGGCGTCCCACTTGTCCATCAGCACGACGGTGGCGCCGTACACGAACGGCGACGCCAGCGAGAATGCGAGCGGTGCTGCGTGATAGAGCGGGCCGGTGCACAGGTGCACGTCGCCGCCTTCCTCGTTGTAACCGCCGAGGTTGACGTTGGCCGTCGCTGCTGCCGCCGCGGCGGGTGGGCGGTGCACGCCCTTGGGCCGGCCCGTCGTGCCCGACGTGTAGAGCATCGTCGTGCCGGGTGACGGGTCGGGCAGCGGCTCCGGCGATTCGGCGGCCATGGCGTCTTCGAGGCGTTCGAAGCCTTCGGCGTCTCCGCCGGCGACGAGTGCGACCTTGCACGCCGGCGCGGCGCGCAAGCACGCAGCCGCGAGCGCGGCGAGCGACGCGTCGGCGATCAGCGCCTTCGCTTCGCAGTCGTCGACGATGTACGCCGCCTCCTCGCCGGTGAGGTGCCAGTTCACGGGCGTAAGCCGGAAGCCACCGCGCTGGCACGCGTACACCGTCTCGACGAACGCCGGTGTGTTGGTGGCGATCAACGCGACGGCGTCGCCCGGCACGAGGCCGCGATTGCGCAGGGCGCGCGCCAGGCGATTGGCGTTGCCTTCCAGCTCCGCGAACGTACGGTTGCCGGCGTCGGAGATGATCGCGGCGCGATCAGGTGACGCGGCAGCCCAGTGTGCGAGATCAGGCACTGATGTTTCCCCCCATCCGATTACTGCTGCGTGGTTCTAGCTCGCGGCCGCAGCGCGTGCTTCGCGGTCCTTTGCGACCTCGTCGTAGGTCTCGTAATCCGAGCCGGTGTCGTCGGAGAACTCGTACTGCAGCAGGCCGGCTTCGCCCCACAGGTTGCGGAGGTGTCCGTCGTTGGCGTCGAGCAGACCGAGCTTGCGCACGTTGGGCACGAGCTTGGCGAAGAACCCGGCTTCGAAGCCGCCGAACTGGCTGCGGTCGATCTTCTGGCTCGCTTCGAGAAGGGACGGCAGCGACTCTTCCATGGTCGTGCCCATCCGCTCCCAGATTTCGGGCGTGACGGAACGGGCGCGGCTGCGCAGCGTGTTCTCGGCGAGGAAGTCCTGGCGCTCCTTCAGCTCGGCCGACGACAGCTCTTGGTAGAACTCGGCGAGGCTGAGCACGCCGAAGGCGACGTGACGCGCTTCGTCGGACATGACGTAGCGCAGCAGTTTCTTGAGCAGCGGCTCTTCCGTGGCGCGCAGCATGCTGCCGAACGCCGCCAGCGCCAGCGACTCGATGACGATCTGCATGCCGAGGTACGCGATGTCCCAGCGGTCGTCGTGCATCAGCGCGTCGATCTGCGCCTCGAGGAACGGGCTCATCGGATAGGCCTCGCCCAGCTTCGTGTGCAGGTACTTGGCAAACACTTCGGTGTGGCGCGCCTCGTCCATCGTCTGGGTGGCGGCGTAGTACTTCGCGTCGATCCACGGCACGGTCTCGACGATCTTGGCGGCGACGAGCATTGCGCCCTGCTCGCCGTGCATGAACTGGCTCAGCATCGCCTTCATCGACTCGATGCCGAGTTTGGTGAACTCCTTCTCGCTCCACTTGGAGAACGGCGAGCCGTCGATCTTGGCGGCTTCGCGCGCCAGCTGCACCGTGAGGTTCGACTGCGGCGACGAACGCACCACTTCTTCCGGATCGATCTCCGTCGACCAGTCGAGCTCGGTCACCGAGTTCCACTGCGACGACATCGCCTTGTTGTAGAGCGTGACGAGTTGCGCGCGACTGCGGTCGTAGTCCCACAGGAACGTCCGCGGCGCGTTGTCCGTGACGTACTTGATCGTTTCGCGCTTCTCGGAGTCGGTGACGGTCATAGCTGCTCTCTTTCTTGGGCCTTGCCAAAGCTCGCAACGATGCGAGACACGAGTGCGTCCCAGGACGCGGGGTCAGGGCCGTCGACGCCGGCGCCGCGCTGCACGAGCAGCCCCAGCGCCATCGTGCGGACGAAGAACAAAACCGCTTCGGGGTCGACGTCGTCGGCGACGGTGCCGTCGGCGAGCGCCGCGTCCACCAGCGGCTGCACGGCGGTGCGCCATTGCTGTTGCGCTTCGTGCACCGCCGCGGCGACGTCGGGCTCTCGCCGCGCCGTCACGAACGCTTCGAGGCGAACGGCCTCGGCGTCGGTCAGTGGCGCGTCCGAGAGTCCAGCGACGCGTTGGATTAGTTCCGCGACGCGCCAGCCTTTCGGCGCGCCGATCTGCGAGTGGCGGACGGCTTGGCCGATGACGGCCTCGCGCAGCAGCGCGTCCTTCGAGCGGAAGCGGCCGTAGACGGCGCCGGTGGACAGCCCCGCTTCGCGGACGATGTCTTGGATCTTCGTGCCCGAATAGCCCTTGGCGGCGAAGACCCGCGCGGCGGCTTCGAGCAGCTTCGTGCGGAGGGGGTCGTCTCCGAGATCCTCCGCTGCGGCGTCCATCGCTCAAGAATAAAAGTTCTTCGGCTTGACCGTCAATCTATACTCAGTATGATACTGAGTGTGACAATCAAGCACGCGTTGCTCGCCCTGCTGTCTGACCAGCCCAAATACGGTCTCCAGCTCCGTCAGGAATTCGAGGAGAAAACGGGCGAGATCTGGCCGCTCAACGTCGGGCAGGTGTACACGACCCTCCAACGCCTCGAGCGCGACGGGCTCGTAGCCTCGGACGGGGCCGACCGCGACGGCCGCGAAAACGTCTTCCGTCTCACCGACGCGGGGCGTACCGAGTTGCTCGAGTGGCTGTCGACTCCCGATCCCTCGTCGGCCCCGCCCCGCGACGAGCTCACGATCAAGGTCCTGATCGCGCTGAGCGTGCCCGGCGTCGACGTGCGCGACATCGTGCAGCGTCACCGTCGCCACCTCGTCGAGGCGATGCAGCAGTTCACGCGCCTCAAGGAGGACGCGTCCGACGACGACGTCGCGCTCTCGCTCGTCGTCGACGCCGAACTGTTCCGTCTCGAAGCCAAAGTCCGGTGGCTCGACGCCGCCGAAACCCGCATCCTCCGTTCTGGTCCTCCCCACAACCGTGCGGCGGTCGCTGGGAGGACCAGTTCGGAAGAGAAGGAACAAGAAGAGGTCGTCCGATGACCGCGGCGCTGGAGTTGAAGGGTGTCGGGAAGGTGTACGGCGAGGGGGCGACGCAGGTCGACGCGCTCGTCGACGTCGACCTGACGGTGTCGGCCGGCGAGCTCGTCGCCATCATGGGACCGAGCGGGTCGGGCAAGAGCACGCTGCTGACGGTCGCGGGCACGCTCGAGGAGCCGACGAGCGGTGAGGTGTTCATCGGGGGCACGCCCGTTGCCTCCATGTCGCGCAACGAGCGCGCCCGGTTGCGGCGCCATTCGGTCGGTTACGTGTTCCAAGACTTCAACCTGCTCGCCGGCCTCACCGCCGTCGAGAACGTGGCGTTGCCACTCGAACTCGACGGCATGAAGGCCAAGCGCGCGCAAGCGATCGCCTTGGACGCGCTGGCGCAGTTCGACATGGACGAACGCGCGCAGCGGTTCCCGGACGAACTTTCCGGTGGCGAACGCCAGCGCGTCGCCATCGCCCGCGCCGTCGTCGGCGACCGCGGCTTGCTTCTCGCCGACGAACCGACGGGCGCGCTCGACTCCGTCAACGGCGAAGCCGTCATGCGCCTGGTGCGCCAAGCGTGCAGTAACAAGAACGTGGCCGGCGTCGTCGTCACCCACGACTCGCAACTGGCGTCGTGGGCCGACCGCATCGTGTTCATTCGTGACGGCCGCGTCGTCGACCAGACGGCGCCGCGGCCCGACCCCGACGCGCTTCTGGCTTCGGGCCGCAAGTCGTGAGACCGGTTCTTCGCTGGGGCATTCGCCTGTTCAAACGCGACTGGCGCCAGCAGCTGCTCGTCATCGGGCTGCTGACCTTCGCCGTCGCCGCCGCGCTGTTCTTGTCGGTGGCGGTATCGAACTCGTTGGCGCAGCCGGACGCGGAGTTCGGCAACGCCAATCTGCTCATCCGCCAACGCGCCGACGACGGGCCGCGCGCCGCGGCCAACCTCGACGCCGTCCGGCGCCAGTTCGGCACGATCGAAGTAATCGGGCACCGGACGATCGAGATCCCCGGATCGGCCGACACCATCGACTTCCGGTCGCAAAAGGCCGACGGGCCGTTCAGCGGACCGATGTTGCGCGTGCGCGCCGGCCGCCTGCCGGCGTCCGCCGGCGAGGTGGCGCTGACGAACAACGCGGCCGCGGACCTGCACGCGCGCCTCGGCGGCGGTGCGTCGCTCGGGGGGAAGCAGTTCCGCGTCGTCGGCCTCGTCGAGAACCCCGCGGAGTTGAACGAAGAGTTCGCGGTCGGCGTGGACAGCGACGTCGCCGCGCAGAGCCTCGCCATCCTGGCGAACGGCAAGTTCGACCCGCAGCACGCGAATCGGATGCGCGGCGGCGCCACGTTCTCCGTGGGGACGCGCGGCCAGGACGACAAGCCGCTGGCCGCGGCGATCGTGCTGTTGCTTTCGAGCGTGTTGCTGATGCTCGTCGCCCTCGTCGCCACCGCGAGCTTCGCCGTCATCGCGCACCGCCGGCAGCGACAGCTCGGCATGCTGGCCAGCGTCGGGGCCAGCGATGCGCAACTGCGGCTCGTGATGCTGAGCAACGGCGTCGCCGTCGGCGTCGTCTCCGCGGTTGTCGGCGCCGCGCTCGGCCTCTTGGCCTGGTTCGCGCTGCAGCTACCGCTCGAGCACGCGTTCAACCACCGTCTGCACATGGCTGACGTTCCGCTGTGGATCGTCGGCGGAACGACGTTGCTGGCGCTGCTCGCCGCAACCGGTGCGGCGTGGTGGCCGGCGCGTGCGGTCACCCGCGTGCCGGTGACCGAAGCACTCAGCGGTCGTCCGCCCCGGCCAACGGCCGCGCACCGCTCGGTGGTCCTCGCGGCGGTGCTCCTCGTCGCGGGGTGCGTCGCCATGGCGAGCGGGGTGAACACGGTCCACGGCGACGCCAACCCGTGGTTGCTGATTCCCGGAACGATCGCCGTGGTCGTCGGCGTGCTCGTGCTGAGCCCGATCGCCATCCGCGCCATGAGCGGCGCCACGCGGCGCGCGCCGCTGCCGCTGCGGCTCGCGCTGCGTGATCTCAACCGGTACCAGGCGCGCTCGGGCGCGGCGCTGGCGGCGATCGCGCTCGGCCTCGGCATCGCGGTGTGCACCGTCGTGGTGGCGACCGTCGCCAAGCAGCACTTCGACGAGGGCAACCTGCCCAACAATCAACTGCTGTTCACGACGCGCAACGACTTCATCGCGCCGGAGCGCGTGGCTGACCTTCACGGCGACGTCGACGCGTTCGCGCGCACGCTCGGCGTCGGCGCACACGTGTACGACCTCAAGGTCGTCCAGAACCAGGTCCCACCCGAGCTGCGCGGAAAGTTCGAAGGCGAACCACTCCCGCCTCTCGAACTCGGACGCCAGGTCGGCCCGCATAGCTGGCGCTTCGTCGCACGCATCTACGTCGGCACGCCCGAGCTGCTGGCACGGATGCGCCTGCACCCAGGGCCGGACGTCGACGTGCTCACCGTGGCTACCGGCAAGGTGCAGCCGGTTTCACTGATTCGCCGTACGCCGTTGCTGCACGTGCAGCACTACTCGGGCCCGGCCTACCGGTCCGGCCCGACGACGCTCATCACCGACGCCGGCCTCCGCAAGCTCGGCCTCCCGCAACAGACGAGCGGCTGGATGGTCGCGACGGACCGGCCGCTTACCAAGCACGACGTGCGCGCGGCGCGCCAGGCAGCAGCCGACATCGGCATGATCGCCGAAGCGCGCGACGCACAAGCGAGCCTGTTGGCGACGCGCACGATCGCGACCGCCGCCGGGGTGCTTGTGGCCCTGGCCCTGCTAGCGATGACGATCGGACTGATCCGCAGCGAGGCGGGCCGCGACATGCAGACGCTCGTGGCGACGGGCGCGTCGAGCCTGACGCGGCGAGCCCTCACGGCGTCGACCTCGGCCAGCCTGGCGTTGCTCGGCAGCATTCTCGGGATCGGCGGCGCGTACCTCGGTCTCGGCGCGATCTACCTCGACCGCATCTCGGACCTGTCGCATCCGCCGCTGCCCGAGTTGGTCACGTTGCTCGTCGGACTGCCGCTCATCGCTGCCGCGGCGGGGTGGTTGCTCTCAGGACGCGAACCCGTCGCCATCGCCCGGCACGCCCTCGACTAGCGGCGGGAACGTGGCGCGCACGCCGAGGCGGGCGAAGATCGCGTCGCGCTCGGCAGCCAATTCGTCTGACGGCTCCGTGCGCAGGAACGCGTCGATACCGAGCGCCACTTCGAAGGGCAATCCCTGCTGGCGTGCGGTCGTGACCGCAGACTCGAAGGCGCGGCGCGCCGCGTCACTGTCGCCGAGCGCCAAGTGGGCGTATCCGATCCCCCGATGCAATCGCGGGAACAACAGCGCGTTCCCCTTGCGCGTCGCCGCGTGCAGCGCGTGCTCGAGCATGGTCACGGCGTCGGCCGCGGCGCCTTCGCGGATCATGCACTCGGCGATCCAGTAGTCGAACTCACCGGTGTCCGCCCCGAGATCTTCGGCGGCCCAGCGCGCTTGGTCGAACACGTCGTGCGCCTTCATCACGTCGCCGCGCTGCAACGCCGCGCGTCCCATGTTCATCAGCGCGCCCGGAACGGGGCCGGGGTGGCCGACGGAACGCCACAGGCTGACGACGTCACCGAGTCCCGTCACTTCATCACCGCGGCCCTGGTCGAGCAGCACGTCGGTGATGTTGGTGGACCCATAGCCCGCGGTCACGAGATCGCCCGCAGCCACGTACGCGTCGCGACTGCGCTGGAACTGGTCGAGCGCGTCGTCCCACGCTCCGGTCCAGTACGCATTCACGCCGAGCACGACGCGCACGTCACCCTCGTCCTTCTTGGCTCCGAGGTCCATCCAAATGGCGAGCGCCTCGTGCAAGTGGTTCCCGAAACCGGACTTGCCGAGCACGCCCGCCGCCAAGCTGGCGACGGTGTACGCGCGGGCCAGCGCCTTGCGGTTGTTGCACGCGTGTGCGTCGGTGATCGCCAGCTCGGCAAAGGCGAGCGCCTTGCGGTTGTCGTTGGCGCGGTGCAATTGGTCGGCGCGAAGCACGCGCAGTTCGGCGCGCAGTTCGGTGGCGCCGCGGCTGTCGTCGCCGTCGAGCAGACGCAGACCGCGGTTGGCCCAACGCGCTGCGCTCGCGCCCTGGCCGCGGTTCATCGCGAGAAAGGTCTCGAGCTGGCACATGCGGGCGAGGAAGTGCGTGTCGTCTGTGCCCAACGCGCGCGCCCGCGCCAGTGCCGACTTCGCCTGGTCGTACAGGTTCGCCTGGATCGCGACCTCGGCGAGATAGCTGAAGATCTTCGCCAGCGGCGGAATCAGGCGCCCGTCGATCTGACTTCCCGCCGCCAGCGCTCGCTCGTACAGCGCGGCCGCTTCGACGTTGGCGTACTTGTTGCTGGCGCGCTCCGCGGCCTCGAGCGAGTACACCCAGCACTTGTCGTACATCTGGGCGTGCCAGAAGTGGAACGAGAGCATCTCGAAGCGTTCCGTGGACGACGGGTCCAACGCCGCCTCGATCGACAGGCCGGCTTTGGCGTGCAACTCCTTGCGCTTGCGAAACGACAACGTCTCGTACGCGACTTCGCGGTAGCACTCGTTGCGGAACCGCAACCAGCCGTTTCCCGATGGCTCCAGGAAGTGGCGCAACCGTCCCGAAACCCCGCGGGAGTCGACGCCCTCGGCAGAAACGAGTTCGTCGAGGCGCGCCGCCTCGAACATCGGACCGAGCACAGCGGCGTACCGCAACGCCTGGCGGTCGCGCGGCGGCAGCGTGTCGATCTTGGCGGCGACGACCGACTCCAGGCTGCCCGACAGCGTCGCTTCACCGGCGCCTGCGGCCGCAGCCTGCGCCAACTGCTCGACGAACAGCGGGTTTCCGCCCGCGCGATCGACGAGCGCGTCGACTTGGTCAGGACGCAACAGCGTGTTCGCGCCCGCGGCGGCTTGGAGGAGGCTGCGCGCGTTGCGCTCGTCGAGGGCGTCGAGCATCAGCCGCAGCGTCGTCTCGTCGCCCGGCTTGTAACCGCTGTCGTCGACGCGCCTGCTCAGGCACACGAGCCAGCGCCGTGTTTTGGCGCGTTCGGCGATGGCGCGCAAGACCTCGGCGGAGAGCACGTCGACCCACTGCGCGTCCTCGACGACGAATAGCTGAAGGCCGGGCACCGCGGCGTCGAGCAATTCGACGACGGCGCGCACCGTTTGGGCGCGCAAGAACCTGGGATCGAGCGCTTCGCTCTCCGGTGTGGACGGCATGTCGATCGACAGCACCGCGCCGACGAGGGGCAACCACGGCAGCAGCTCGGGGGCTGCCTCGGTCACGACGGCGCGCAAGACCGACGGCGCGTCCTCGGTGACGGTCTTCATCCCGAGCGCGCCGCGCACGAGGAATCGCGCCGCGAAGTACGGGGTGTTCGCTTCATAGGCCTCACAGAACGCCGTGACCGTCGGCGCGTCCGGGGCTTCGCCGATGAACTCGCGCAGGAGTCGCGACTTGCCGATGCCGGCTTCGCCGGCGATGTCGACGAGGCCGCCGCGGCCGGCGCGCACGTCTTCGATCGCACGGCGCAACAAGGCGCGCTCGTCTTCGCGTCCGACAAAGGGAAGGTCGGTCAGTCGGCGCGTCCGCCGCCGCACGCGCTCACCGACGAGGAGTGCCTCGACCGGCCGCGCTTTGCCCTTGACGAAGAACGGCGGAAGCTTCGTCGTGACGAACTCCGACGCCGCCAGGTCGAGCACCTCGCTCGTGGCTCGCACCTCGCCCGGTGCCGCGCTCGCCATCAACCGCGCCGCCAGATTCACGGTGTCGCCCATCACCGTGTACGTCCGCCGGTACGCGGGGCCGACCTCTCCGACGAAAGCATGGCCGTGGTGGACGCCGATGCGCACGGCCAGTCGGCGTTCGCCTTCCACGATGCGCCGCATCGCCCGCAGCACCCGACCCTCGTAGTCGTCGAGGGCGCGCGGCGCGCCGCCCATCATGATGAGCTTGCCGCCGTCCTTGTCGGCGTCGGTGCCGAGGAACGTCACGCCTTCGTCGTCGACGGCGGCTTGCACGTCGCGCACGAGGGCGTGCAACTCGGCGGCCGCAACCGCGGGTCCGTCAGTTTCGATCACCTGGTCGATCCCGTCGAAGCGAATGAAGGCGACGGTGACGCGGCGATGCTCGGGCTCGACCGACGTCGCCAGGTGATCGCGCAAGGCGACCGGAATTGCATCGCGGAGGTCGACGCCCGCGTCGCGCGTGGGAGGGAACGAGACGTCGCGCGAGATCGGCGGACGCGACTTGAGCAAGAAGCCGGGACCAGCAGGTTCGCCGACGAGCCGCGGCGAGATCCGCGTCGCAGTGCCCGCGCTGATCACGATCTGACCGGCGCCGGCCGTCTGCTCCATCGCCACGACGCTCGACGGGCCGGGCCCGGCGATGAGCAGTTCGTGGTGTGAGTCGCCGACGCGGAACAGATGGACGTCACCGGAGTGCACGCCGGCTGACATGCGCAGGCGGATGTTGCCTACTGAGGTGGCGATGCGACCACTGCGCGCCAGGCGGGCCCGCATCTGGAGCGCGCTGCGCACGGCGCGCTGCGGATGGTCTTCACCGTCGAAGAGTAGGAAGAGTGCGTCTCCGCCGAACTTCACGAGGCTGCCGCCGTCGGCGTACGCCGCCACGAGCAGATCCGCGAAACAGGCGCTCAGCGTCTGTGTCAGCTCTTCAGCGCCGAGAGCCCCCCGTTTCGCGAGGCGCTCCGACAACGCAGTGAAGCCGGAGATGTCGATGAAGACGAGCGAGGCGTCGATCGCGCGCCATGTGCTCTCTGGGTCGTCGCGAGCCCAATCAACGGCGAACCGTGGGAAATACGCGGAAAGATCCACGGCCGCAGCTCTGGGCACGGCCGTGGATCTTCCGAACGAAGCGGTCCTACTTGGACCCGCTGATCACACCACCAATGGGCGGAACCACGATGTCGCGCAGGAGTGCGATCGTGAACTTCCAGGTTCCGCTGCTCAGCTTGACTGCGTTCTGCAAACAAACCTCGTTCACATTTCGCAGCACGGCCGTGGCCTTGGCGTAGGAGGAGCACTGCAGCAGCTTGGTGGGCGTCGTCTGGCCGGAGGCGATGTAGTACAGGACGTCGGTGCACTTCGGCGAGCCGATGCCGTTGCAGGCGAGCTTGCCGTAGTTGAGGTCCCACGAGAACGGGTGGTTCGGATCGCTACCCGAGTACGTACCGCTGTTCGGGAACAGCGCTTCGGCGGCGTACGAGTTGCAGTTGGTCGTGCCGCACTTCGTCCCCGCGGGGAGGTCGACGACGTGCAGGTCGAGGAACAGGCCGGGTGCCGATCCTGTGGGCACGGCGAAGGTCTGCGTCGTGGCGCGTTCGGTGTCGCTGAGGCTCTTGCCCGCAGGCACGAACGCACTGGCGTTGGCGTACAGGTTGGTCGTGACGCTGACCGACGCCGTCCCGCCGCTTTGGCCGGTAGCACTAAGCCCGGTCTGCATCGACGAGCCGGAGGCCGGCGTCTTCACGGCGATGTCGAACGACTTCGTCTGGTTGATGCCGTAGCTGCTCGTGCACACGACACTGGCGCCGCCGTTCGCTGCCGCACACCCGGCGGGCAGAGCGAGCGCGGGGTCGTAGCCGTTCGCAGTGCTGACGGTCAGCGTGATGTTTTGCGCGGCGTTGTTGTTGGTCACAGACGCCGTAATCAACGCATCGTCGCCGTTACGCACCTGGTCGGGCTTGCTCACGCCCGACACGCTCACGTTGTACGCGAGGTTCGTGACCGAGCTGGCGCTGTTGTTGGAGTTGTCCGGGAAGACGTTCAGCTCGCCGTTCGCCGCGACGACATTGGCGACGGTCGTCACCGTGGTGACGCCGTTGTTGGGCGTGACGGTGACCGACTCGGAAATCGCAGCACCGGGGCTGATGGCGCCGACCGTGCAGGTGGCAACACCGCTGGCGATCGGGCACTCGGCGGGAGCCGCGGTCACCGCGCCGCCGGACGCACTGATGATCAACTTCGATCCGGCGTTCTGGCTGAGCAGTCCGGAGTTGGTGATGGTGCCCACCGCCGTGAACGACCCGCTCGTCATAGACGGCACCGCGATCGACGCGGCGACGTCGGATGCGGACACGATCGGATCGGCGTCAGCGGGCGACGCCCCGATGCCCACCCACGTGCCAAGAACCGCGCCCGCGACAGCAAGCGCTAACAGTCGATTACGAAACCCCATTTGGGCCACACCCCCGTGTGTTTAGAACGGCCAACGCCAGAGTGACAGAAGCGAAAGCCCTGCTCAACGTGACTTGCGTCACAACCGGTAGGGTCCGCGCATGATCGGGGTGATAGTCGCGGTCGTTTTGTTGCTTTTCGTGCTTTCGTTCGGCGTCCGCACGTTCAATCGGTTGGTCAAACAACGAAACGCGCTCGCTGACGCGTGGGCCGGCATCGACGTACAGCTCACGCGACGCGCTGATCTCGTGCCGAACCTCGTGGAAGTCGTGAAGGGCTACAAGCTGCACGAGCAGCAAACGCTCGAAGAAGTCGTCGCGGCGCGCACCAACGCGCGCGGCGCGGCGGCCACGGGCAACGCGGAGGAGAAAGTGCAAAATGCCGTCGGGTCGCTCATCGCGGTCGCCGAGGCGTATCCGGATCTCAAGGCGAACGCCAGCTTCCAGCAGTTGCAAACGGAGTTGACAACGCTCGAAGAAGACCTGTCGTTTGCGCGGCGCTACTACAACGGCACTGTGCGCAACTACAACACGTCGCAGCAGACGTTTCCGACGGTCCTGTTTGCACGCGTGCTCGGATTCAACCCCGCCGAATACTTTCAGGCCGACCTCGACGCGAAGGAAGCACCCAGTGCGCGTATGTAAGGCAGTCGCCGCGGCGCTGGTCGTGGGCGCGTGCGTCTTCGTCGGCACAGGACGCGCCAGCGCGGAGAGCATTGGGTTCCACGTCGCGTCGTACCGCATGCGCATGGACATCCAGCGCGACGGCAGCATCAACGTGGAGGAGACGATCGACGTCGACTTCGCGGACGAGCCGCACCACGGCATCTTCGAGTACCGCCAAGTCCGTTACGACTGGCCGAAGGACTCGAAGTACGAGCGCGTCTACAAGATCGGCCACGTGCACACGACGGCGACCGACATCTCCGCGCACAACGCCATCAGCGACCAGCAGCGGTTCAAGCTGTTCAAGATCGGCGACCCGAAACGCACAGCGACGGGTCGCCACACCTACGTCATCACCTATCGGCTGCGCGGTGCTCTCAACGGATTCCCCGATCACGACGAGTTGTACTGGGACGCAATCGGCAATCGATGGGAAGTCCCGATCGATCACGCCGAGGTCGTCGTGACGGCGCCGGGAGGCGTCGAGCAGGTGACGTGTTTCGCCGGACCGCAGGGCGTCACGACGAACTGCAACGCCAGTCAGGTGGTGTCGCCGACGGAGGCCGACTTCGCGCAGGAGGCAACGCTGTATCCCGGCACCGGCCTGACGATCGCCGTGTCGATGGCGAAGGGCAACATCGCGCCGAAAGGTGTCGCCCCGATCCTCGACGAGAAATGGGCCTTCCAGCGCGCCTTCTCCGTCACGCCCACCACCGTCGGCGCGTCGTTGTTCGCGTTCGCAGTGCTCGGCCTCGCGGTCCTCAGCAAGCTCTGGCAGACCGGTCGCGACCGGCGCCGCAGCGCCGGCGCCGACGACGAGCGCATGCCGATGTTCGACCATCACGGCGGGCCCGTGCAATACCGCCCGCCGGACGACATCCGTCCCGCGCAGGTCGGCGTGCTGATCGACGAAACCGCCGATCCGCTCGACGTGACGGCGACGATCATCGACCTCGGCGTCCGTGGGTACCTCACGATCGAGGAAACAGAAAAGGCCGGGCTGTTTCACAAAGCCGACTGGCGACTCACGAAGAGCAAAGAGGACGACGGCTCGCTGCTCACGTACGAGCGGCGCCTGTTCAACGCGTTGTTCGACGGTCGCGACCAGGTGAGCCTCTCGGAGTTGAAGAACAAGTTCGCGGCAGACCTCCACCACGTCCAGGACAGCCTGTACGCCGACGCCGTCGAGCGGAAGTGGTTCGCCAAACGGCCAGACACCGTGCGCAACAAGTACCTCGCGCTGGGCGTGGTCGCCACGCTCGCGGCCATCGGCGTGCTCGTCGTGCTGGCGATCTTCACCCACGCCGCGCTGATCGGGGTTCCGCTGGTCATCATCGGCCTGATCATGTTGGCGACGCACAGCATGATGCCGGCGCGCACCGGAGCCGGCAGCGACGCGCTGGATCGCGTCATGGGGTTCCGCACCTACATGGCGACGGCCGAGGCCGACCGCATGAAGTTCGCCGAGGAAGAGAACATCTTCGCCAAGTACCTGCCCTACGCCATCGTGTTCCACGAAACCGGGCACTGGGCGAAGGTCTTCCACGACATCTACGGCGACACACCGCCGCCAGGCATGGGTTGGTACTCGCCGTATGGATCGTGGAACGCGTTCAGCTTCGGCGGCTTCGCGTCGTCGATGTCGAACTTCGCGGTGCAGACGTCGGGAACGATCGTGTCGACTCCGTCGTCGTCGGGCAGCAGTGGTTTCGGCGGCGGCGGGTTCTCCGGAGGCGGAGGCGGCGGCGGAGGCGGAGGGGGCTGGTAATGGGTTCGCTCGATGGGATGAATGCGTTGGTTACCGGTGGCGGGTCGGGCCTGGGGCTGGCGATCGCGAAGCGGTTCGCGGCCGACGGCGCAACCGTCACCATTTGCGGGCGCGACGAAGAGCGGCTCGCGCGCGGACTGAGCAAATTGCCGGAAGGGTCGCGTTCGATTCGGTGCGACGTGCGCGACGAGGACGCGGTGCGGGCCGCGGTCGACCATGCAGCACAAGGCGCGGGTCTGCACATCGCAGTCGCCAACGCCGGCACGGGTTCGTTCGCTCCGATCACGACGACGGATCTCGCAGCGTGGAACGCGGTGTTGGAGACGAACCTCACCGGCGTGTTCCTCACCTTCAAGCACGCGGGTGCGGCCATCGCGCGCAGCGGCGGCGGCGCCATGCTGGCGATCTCGTCGATCGCCGGCGCGCTGACGCACCGCTATATGGGTCCGTACTGCGTGTCGAAGGCTGCGGTCGAGATGCTCGTGCGCAACACCGCCGACGAGCTCGGCATGGTCGGAGTACGCGTCAACGCCGTGCGCCCAGGCCTTGTCCCCACCGAGTTGTCGACGTTCCTCACCAGCAACGACTACGTGCAGGCCGACTACCTCGAGCAGATGCCGCTCGGGCGCAACGGCACACCGGAGGAGATCGCCGAAGCGGTTCGTTACCTGTGCGGGCCCGAGGCCGCGTGGACGACGGGCCAGGTGATCTCGGTTGACGGCGGGCATACGCTTCGTCGCGGGCCCGATATGCACGGGGTCATGGAACAGGCGGTCGGCACCGACGCCGTGCGCTCGATGCTCGAAGGAAGGTGACGAAGTGACGGATCCGGCGCTGTCGTTCCTCGCTCGTCGCATCTGGCGACGTCTCGAGCCGTACCACGCGATCACCTACTTCGCGCGCGAGAGCCGCAACGCCTGGGACTCCGTCGGCATGAAGGGGTTCTGGATGGGTTACTTCGCGTCGCGCGCCGGCGCGATGGGTGCCGTCGGCCCGAAACTCGTGACGGCGACCTTCTACAACTTCCATCACACGCGGGTCGAGCGCGCCGTTCCCGATTGCTGGCACATCACGACGCCGCACGCGGTGCTGCGGGCGCGCCTCGATGGGGTTGTCAACGCGCTGTCGGCCGCCATCGACGTCGACCTCGAAGCCGTGAAACTGCTGGCGCCGCTGGCGCGCACCGTCGCCGAAGCAGCGTGCGACGACATCGGTGGCCGCCCGCTGTTCGCGGCACACGCACAGCAGCACTGGCCGGAAGAGGGCGCGGCGCTGCAGGCGTGGTGGGCAGCGACGCTGATCCGTGAGCATCGCGGCGACGGGCACATCGCCGCTCTCGTCGACGCCGGCGTGGCGCCGTGCGAAGCGCTGGTGTTGCAGTCGACGTACACGACGATCCCGCGCGAGACGTTGCAGGTGTCGCGCAACTGGCCCGACGCCGAGTGGGACGAAGCCGTTGCGTCGTTGGTCGAGCGCGGCTGGCTCGACGCCGACGGTCTCGGCAACGAAGCGGGGCGTGACGCGCTGGCCGCCATCGAACAACGCACCGACGAACTGGCCGCCCGGCCCCTCGCCGTCGTCGGCTTCGATGCCGCGGCCGCGCTCGCCGAGGCGGCGCTGCCCGTCGCGCAAGGCGTGATGAAGAGCGGCGTCGTCCCGTCGATCAACCCGATCTTCGGCGACGAGTTGACCTAGAGCAGGTCGCGCACGAGCGCCGCTACCAGCCGCGCCCGTTCGGGCATCGACGCCACGATGACGTGTTCGTTGCGCGCGTGCGCGCCATCGCCGACGGCGCCGAGTCCGTCGAGGGTCGGTACGCCGATGCCAGCGGTGAAGTTGCCGTCGCTGCCGCCACCGACGGGCTGACCGCGTAGCGGCGCCAGCCCTAACCCTGCGGCGACGCGCTGCGCGCGCGCGAACAACTCGGCCGACGCCGCTTCGTCGAGCGGCGGCCGGTTGATTCCCCCGCCGAATGCGAACGACGTCCCGTCCACCGTGGGCGCGAGGCCACGGATGGCGCGGTCGACGCGCTCGAGTTCCGCCTGGGTCTCGCCGCGCAGGTCGATCTCCACCGACGCCTGCGCCGGAACCACGTTCCGCGCGGTGCCTGCCGTGGCGGTCGTCGGCGTCACCGTCGTGCCCTGCGCGGGATCGGCGAACGCCGCGATAGCTCGCACCGCGTCGGCCATGGCGATCAGCGCGTTCGCGCCGTTCTCCGGTTCGAGGCCGGCGTGCGCCGCCTTGCCGGTGACGTTCAGGCGGTAGAAGCCGACGCCTTTGCGCGCCGTCTTGAGCGCGCCGTCGACGGACGGCTCGAGCACCAGCGCGGCGCGGGCGCCGCGTGCGGTGTCCTCGACGAGCGCGCGCGACGACAGCGACCCGATCTCCTCATCGCTGTTGACCAGCAACGTCACGCCCTCGAGATCGTCGAGCGACGCCAACGCGTGCAGCGCCATGACGAGGCCCGACTTCATGTCGAAGCTGCCGGGTCCGCGGGCGACGCCGTCCTTCACTTCGAACGGCAGCTCCGCCAGCGTGCCCATCGGCCACACCGTGTCGAGGTGACCGATGACCGCGACCTTCGTCGGCGACGAACCGAACCGCCATCGCAGGTGCGTCGACCCGTCCACGACGATGCGCTCGGGCGCGACGCCGATCGTGGAGCGCGCGACCTCAGTGAGCGCGTCAGCGCACCGGACGCACGCTTCGGTGTCGACGGAGGGCGACTCGACGGTGACCAGGCGCTCGAGCGCGTCGATCATTTGCTTGTCGTCGAACGCGTCGCGCACCGGCGCAGACTAAACGCCGACGTTGTCGGCGATGACGCCGACCCACAGCGCCCGGGGCCCGTGCACGCCGAGCGTGATGATCAGTTCGATGTCGGCCGAGCGGCTCGGGCCCGTGATCTGCACCAGGTTCGAGGGCATCGGCGCTTGCAGCGATCGCCACAAGTCACCGGGTTCGTCGACGATCGCGCCTTCGGCGACCAGGGCAACGTGCATGGGCGGCAAGAGGCTGACGGTGCGCCCGCCGGCGCGCCCGGCGTCGACCACGAGCGAACCTGTGCGCGCCACCGCGCCGCGCGCTCCCGTAAAGCCGACGTCGGCGGTGGCGACCGCGGCGGCGTCTGAGTAGTCGACGACTTCGACGTCGCTGCGTGCGCCGAGCGCGTAGGCGACGGACGCGCACTCCACTTCGTTCGTCATGACGACACGCGCCGTGCGCTTGGTGCCTTTCGCGATGTCGACGGCGTCGTTGACGAACGCAGTCAAGGCGGCGGCGCCGTCGAGCGCGCGCACGACGCCACCGAGCGCCGTCAGCGCTGCGTTGAAGTCGGCCTCACCGGTGTAGGCGACGCGGCGCACGCCGCCGCGCACGTCGATCAACTGGCCGCGATGCGACGGCGCAAATGCCGTCGGCCCGAGACCGGCAAGGAACGCGGCGCGGTCGCCGACCTCTCGTGTCACCGCTCGCCTCGTCGCCACGCGTCGCGGAACGACACTTCCGCCGCCTTCGGCAGCGCTCGGCCCGCAGCCCAATTGCGCGCGCCGGGCAACCGAGCGAGGCGCGGCCCGAGCAAGCGCTGCGCGACGGTGCCGGCCCGCAAACTCGCCCAGTACGTGCCTGTCCGCGACCACGTCGCCGCCCACGCCTGCCACGCGGTCTTCTCGCTCGGCCGGACGTGCGCGCTGTTGCGGCGTCGTTGCGCCAGCAGCATGTCCTGGAGCGGGATCCCGACGGGGCAGGCTTCCCAGCAGGCGCCGCACAGGCTCGACGCGTCCGC
Source organism: Actinomycetota bacterium (assembly GCA_041166405.1). Taxonomy (GTDB): domain Bacteria; phylum Actinomycetota; class Acidimicrobiia; order Acidimicrobiales; family JACCXE01; genus JACCXE01. Next base: position 68,110 of record JBEEFV010000041.1, read on the forward strand.
CAGTTGCGTCGCCGTCGAATACTCGTCGTGCGCGAGCAGCGGTGTGAGCACCGCGCCCATCGGACCCGAGTAGACCCATCCGTACGCGTGGCCGCCGATCTGGCGATAGACGGGACACACGTTGAGGCAGGCGCCGCAGCGAATGCACGACAGCATCTCGGCGAACTCGCTGGCCGCGATATCGCTGCGTCCGTTGTCGACGATCACGAGGTGGAACTCGTCGGGCCCGTCGCGCTCGTCGCCGCGACGCGGCCCGGTCATCGCGCTGACATACGTGGTCACGGCTTGGCCGGTCGCGCTTCGCGGGAGCAGCGACAGCATCACGTCGAGCTGGTCCCAGTCGGCGACGACCCGCTCGGCGCCCATGAGCGCGATGTGCACCGGCGGGACGCTGCTGCTCAGCCGGCCGTTGCCTTCGTTGGTGACGAGGACGCACGTGCCCGTCGACGCCACGCCGAAGTTGACGCCCGTGATCCCGATGTCGGCTTCGAGGAACTTGGCGCGCAGTTTCGTGCGGGCGAACGCCGCCAGTTCTTCGGGGACGTCGGAAAGTTCACCGTCGGCGACGCGCCGAAGTGCGTCGCGGATCTGCCCGCGGTCGCGATGAATCGCCGGCACGATGATGTGGCTCGGCGTCTCGTTGGCGACCTGAATGATCCACTCGCCGAGGTCGGTCTCGGTCACTTCGATCCCGTCCGACTCCAACGCCGGGTTGAGGTCGATCTCTTCGGAGAGCATCGACTTGCCTTTGACGATGTGCTTGGCGCCGCGGCGGCGAGCGACGTCGCGCACGTAGTCGCGCGCCGCCTGCGCGTCGGGCGCCCAGCAGACGTAGGCGCCGGCGGCGAGCACGTTGTCGGCAAGCTGTTCGAGCAGTTGTGGGAGGCGGCTCATCACGTCGGCGCGGATCGATCGCGCCAGCGTGCGCACGGCGTCGGCGTCTGCGAAGGCGGCGCGCGCGACGCCGCGTCGCTCCTCGAAGGTGTCGGCGGCGTTCGCCAGGGCCCGGCCGAGACGTTCGTCGACAACCGCCGTCACCGTGCGGTCGCGCAGGTCGGGCGTGCGCGAGATGGGCTGGGTCGTCATTGCTCGGCGTCGTCGATGGCGACCGCGAGGTGCCGGAACGACAGCGGCAGTTCACGGGCCTCGGCGCGGCTCGCGAGCTGCATCAGGCACGAGCCGTCCGCGGCGACGACATCGGTGGCGCCGGCGTCGAGCGCGGCGTCCAGCACCTCGTCGGCCATGGCGATCGACGTTTCCGGCAACTTGACGCTGAACAGGCCACCGAACCCGCAGCATCGCTCGGGTCCGCGATCAACGGTGTACCCGCACGCCGCCAACGCGTCACACGGCTCGTCCCGCAGTCCCAACTCCCGCAACATGTGACACGACGGGTGGTACCGCACCCGTTCTGAGAAGGTCCGCGCACCGCCTGCGTCGGTAGATCCACTCAGAAACTCGCTGAGTTCGAAGACCTTCGGGGCGACGGCCTCGGCGCGACGCGCGGCGTCGTGTTGGCCGACGACGGAGAACAGCTCGGGCCAGAAGACGCGGATCATCGTCGTGCAGCTGCCCGCGGGCACCACGACGGCCTCGGCGCCTTCGGCCAACGCCGCTTCGATGCCGGCGAGGGTCGTGCGCGCCACCACGGCCGCAGGCTCGGCGTGCCCCGCGTTCCACGCCGGCTGCCCGCAACAGGTCGTGCGCTCCGCGACCTCGACGTCACAGCCGCGACGCGCCAGCACCCGCGCCGCGGCGAACCCGACTTCCGGGGCGACCGCGTCGACGATGCACGTCGGGAAGAGCGCGACCTTCTTCGTCACGCGACAGCAGTAGCGGACGCGAACGACAGCGCGGCGGCGGCGTACACCGCGACGCCCGTCGCCATCGCGTCTTCGTTCAGCACCATGCGATTCGAGTGATTCGGTGCGACGAACCCCGAGTGGTCGTCGGGCATCGTGCCGAGGAACGCCATCGCGCCCGGCACTTCGTTCAGCATGTAGGAGAAGTCCTCGGCGCCCATCACCGGCGCCGGCAACCACCGCATCAGCTCGGACCCGACCACTTCCGTGGCGACTTCGCGCACGTAACCGGCCATCGTGTCGTCGTTGACGGTGACGGGATAACCCTCGGTCATCTCGACTTCGGCGACGCACCCGTGCGCCGCGGCGACGCCCTTCGCCAGGTCCTCGATGCCGGCGACGACTGCGGCGCGCGTCTTGGCCGACACGGTACGAATCGTGCCGAGCAACAGCGCGTCCTCGGGTACGACGTTGAGCGTCGTGCCCGCCCGGATCTTGGCGACGGTAACGACCGCGGGATCGAACACGTCGACGCGCCGGGTGACGTACGCCTGCATCGCCATCACCAATTCACAGGCGACCGGAATCGGATCGACGGCCAGGTGCGGCATCGACGCGTGGCCGCCTTTGCCGACGATGCGGATGTTGAAGTTGTTGGTCGACGCCATCGTGGCGCCGGGCTTGACCGCGATCATCCCGCTGGGCATCGACGGCGACTGGTGCAACGCGAACGCCGCGTCGGGGCGGCCGCCGACGTCGAACAGCCCGTGCTCCAACATCACCTTGGCGCCGAAGCCGCCTTCTTCCCCCGGCTGGAACATGAACACAACTCGGCCCGCAAGCTCGCCGCGTCGGTCGCACAACAAACGCGCCGCGCTGGCGAGCATCGAGGTGTGCGCGTCGTGCCCGCACGCGTGCATCACTCCGGCGTTCCCCGACGCGTACTCGAGTCCGGTGTCTTCCGGCATCGGCAGCGCGTCCATGTCGCCGCGCAGCAATACCGTCGGGCCGGGCCGATCGCCGTCGAGCACGCCGATGAGCGACGTGCACCCCTCGCCCTGGGTCACCTCGATCGGCAAATCCGCCAACTCGTCGGCGACGCGCTCCTGCGTGCGTGGCAGCTCCAGCGCCAGTTCCGGATCGGCGTGCAACGCACGCCGCAACGCGACCGTGCGCTCCTGCAGAGCTTGGGCTTCTTCGAGCAACGACGGCATGCTGTGCATCATGCCCGCTTATTCGTTCGGCGACCTGAGACCGCAGATCCACCCGACGGCGTGGGTGGCCGAGAACGCGACGCTCGTCGGGAACATCGTCATCGCGGCGGGCGCGAGCGTTTGGTACGGCTGCGTGCTCCGCAGCGAGTTCGAAACGATCACGATCGGTGAGAACTCCAACGTGCAGGACCTCACCGTGATGCACACGGACCCCGGGATCCCGCTCACCGTTGGCAAAGGCGTGACGATCGGGCACGCGGCGATGATCCACGGCGCCACGTTGGAGGACGGATGTCTCATCGGTCTGCAC
>JBEEFV010000042.1:0-57595 GCA_041166405.1 Actinomycetota bacterium
GATGACGCGGGTGCGGCGCGCGTGCTGCGAGCGCGTGAGGACTTCGGGCGCGGGTGTGCTCGCCATTACTTCGGTAGCTTTCCATCCCGATGGCAGCCAACCAGCGATCGCAGATCACCATGACCGAAGACGAGATGATCGCCTTCCTGAACTCGAGCCGCACGATGACGATGGCAACGAACGGACCGAGCGGTCACCCCCACGTCGTGGCGATGTGGTTCGCGGTCGTCGATCACCAGATCTGGTTCGAGACCAAGGCGAAGTCGCAGAAGGTGAAGAACTTGCGACGCGATCCGCGCATCACGTGCTCGATCGAAGCGGGCAAGACGTACGACCAGTTGCGCGGCATCTCCTTCGAGGGCACCGCGGAAATCATCGACGATCCGGACGCGCTGTTCCGCGTCGGCGTCAGCGTGTGGAACCGTTACCAAGGCGAGTACTCCGACGAGGTCAAGCCGCTTGTCGACTCGATGCTGCACAACCGCGTCGCCGTACGCGTCGACGTCTCGCGCGCCCGCACGTGGGACCACCGCAAGCTCGGCCTGCCGACGATGCCGATCGCCGGGTCTACCGCGGGAGAACCCACTTAACCCGATTCTTGTGATGTTTTGACAAGAAGACCCTGACGGAACATCACAAGAATTCGGGTTTGGGGTCACGCAGGCTCCGACGCCAAGAGCGCGCCGAGCTTGCGCAGCTGTTTGGTGGCGCCGCCGAGGCTGAGTTCGAGTTGCTTGGCCCAGAGGAAGTAGCGGTGCAGCGGGTAGTCGCGGTCGACACCGATGCCGCCGTGGATGTGCTGCGCCGCGTGGACGACGCGCTGGCCGCCTTCGGCCGCCCAGAACTTGGCGGTCGCCACTTCGGCGGCTGACGGCAGCCCCTCGCGCAGCCGCCACGCCGCTTGCCACATCGTGAGGCGGATCGCTTCGGTGTCGATGTAGGCATCCGCCGCGCGTTGGCCGACGGCTTGGAACGTGCCGATGGGCTTGTCGAACTGCTGGCGCGTGCCCGCGTAACTCGCGGTCATCGCCAACGCTTGTTCGCAGCAACCGAGCATCACGGCGCATAACGCGACGGTGAAGCGCTGCATGAGCCACTCGACCGCGTCGGGGCCACCGATCTGGGTGAGGGCGGCGCCACGGAAGTCGATGCGCGCCTCGGGAATCCCGGAGGTGGTGTTGAGGCGCGTGCGCTCCACTCCCGGACCCTCGAGGTCGGCCAGGAACAGGCCGTCAGGTCGGTCGACGAGCGCGTGCGACGCATCGAGACCGGCGGGGACACAAATCTTCACGCCGTCCTCGGGACTTTCGACAAGCGCGGATGTCAGCACGCGATCGCCGCCGACGAGTTCGGGGTGCCCGAACTGCGCGAGGGCGGCGCCGGTCACGAGGGTGGGCAGCAACGGGATCGGCGCTGAGAAGCGGCCGACCTGTTCGAGCATCAGGCACGTCTCGACGAAGCCGAGACCGTCGAGCAAGCCGGCCTGCGCGAAGGCCGTCCACGTGTCGCGGTCGAAGTACGTGCCGGCGCGTTCGAGTTCGCGCAGCCGTTCGTGCGTGCACTTGTCGCCGAGGATTTGCGCGGCGAGATCACGCGCCGCTTCCTCTTCTTCGCTGAAGGAGAAGTCCATTACCGCAGCGACCTTGGCATGCCGAGGCCGAACATGGCGATGAGGTCGCGCTGCACCTCGTTGACACCGCCGCCGAACGTGAGGATGAGCAGGCTGCGGTAGTAGCGCTCGAGGCGCGCCCGCAGCAACGCCTCCGGCGAGTCCTGCGTCAGGTAGCTGGCCTCGCCGAGGATTTCGAACATCAGCCGGAAGGCCTCGAGATAGAACTCGGTGCCGAACACCTTGATGGTCGACGCGTCGGCGACGTTGAGACCGTGGCCCGCCGACGCTGACCACGCCACCTTCCAGTTCGCCAGCTTGAGGAACTCGAGGCGCGCGTACACACGCGCCAGGTTCATCTGCACCCATTCCTGCTCGATCAATTTCGTTTCCCGCGCGTACTGCAAGACGTCGTCGAGCATCGACTCCGGAATGCCCGTCGAGCACAGCGTCACGCGCTCGTGGTTGAGCTGGTTGGTGATGAGATTCCAGCCGTTGTTCTCACCGCCGACGCAGTTGGTGACGGGCACGCGCACATCGTCGTAGTACGTCTGGTTGATGTCGTGCTCGCTCAGCAGGTGCATCGGCTGGACGGAGAACCCCGGCGTGTCGCGCGGGACGATGATGATCGAGATCCCCTTGTGCTTGGCGACTTCGGGATTCGTGCGCGCCGCCAACCACACGTAGTCGGCGTCGGTCGACAGTGACGTGAAGGTCTTCTGCCCGTTGATGACGTACTCGTCGCCGTCGCGCACGGCACGCGTCGTGAGCGACGCCAGATCGGTACCGGCACCCGGTTCGCTGTAGCCGACGCAGAACATGATCTCGCCGCGCAGGATGCGCGGCAGGTAGTCGTTCTTCTGCTCGTCGCTGCCGAACTGCATGATCGTCGGCCCGACCGTGTTGATCGTCAGCATCGGGACCGGCGCGCCGCAACGCATCGACTCGTCGAAGAAGATGAACTGCTCGATCTGGCTGCGCCCTTGGCCGCCGTACTCCTTCGGCCACCCGATGCCGACCCACCCATCGGCGGCCATCTGTTTGAAGATGCGACGCGTCGTCGGCCCGACGCCGTGCTCCTTGCCGAGTTCAGCCTCGACGTCGGGCGTCAGGAGGTCGGCGTAGTACGCCCGCAACTCTTGCCGGAGCTTCTCTTGCTCTGCGGTGTAACCGATGTACACACGACCTCCCGAAACTGGAACGCGTTACAGTCTGGCACGTGAAGCTCGGCTTGCACATGGGCTACTGGGGTGCGGGCCCGCCGGCGGCGCCGCTCAACACGATTCTCGAAGCGGAACGCCTCGGCTTCGACTCCGTCTGGGTTGCGGAGTCCTACGGTTCCGATGCGCTCACGCCGCTGGCGTGGTGGGGCTCGGCGACGTCGACGATTCGTCTCGGCACCAACCTGGCGCAGCTGTCGGCGCGTTCGCCGACGGCGATGGCGATGGCCGCGCTCACGCTCGACCACCTCTCGGGCGGACGGTTCGTGCTCGGTCTCGGGGTGTCGGGACCGCAAGTCGTCGAGGGCTGGTACGGCGCGCCGTTCACGAAGCCGCTGGCGCGGACGCGGGAGTACGTCGCCATCATCCGGGACGTTCTGGCGCGCCAGGCGCCGGTGACCAACGACGGGCCGCACTATCCGCTGCCGTACCCCGGTGGCCTCGGGCTCGGGAAGCCGCTCAAGTCGATCGTGCACCCGTTGCGCGCCGACATCCCGATCATCCTCGGCGCCGAAGGACCTCGCAACGTCGCGCTCGCCGCGGAGATCGCCGACGGGTGGTTCCCGATCTTCTTCTCACCGCGTCACGACCAGATGTATCGCGACGCGCTCGGCACCACGCACGATGGTTTCGAAGTCAACGCCATGGCGACAGTGTCGATCGACGACGACGTCGAGCGCGCCGCCGACGCCCTGCGCCCGATGATCGCGTTGTACGTCGGCGGGATGGGCGCGCGCGAAATGAACTTTCACTTCGACGTGTTCTGCCGGATGGGCTACGAGGGCGAAGCCCACAAGATCCAGGACCTGTACCTCGACGGCCATCAGGCCGACGCCATCGCCGCGGTGCCCACCGCCATGGTCGAGGAGATCTGCCTGATTGGCCCCGTCGCCAAGATCCGCGACGACCTCGAACTGTGGAAGTCCTCGATGGTCACCACCCTCCTCACCAACGGCTCCCCCGAGTTGCTCCGCACGATGGCGGAACTGGTCCTGTAGCCGAAGCGCGCATGCGCGGCCAGACATGCCGCGCTCAGAGCGACAAGCGACAACTTGCCGCCGCTACCCCGGCACGTGGGGCGCGCCGAGAGCATCCCGAAGCAAGTCGAGATGACCGAGGTGCCAGGCGGTTTCGGTGATCATGTGAACGAGCAGCCACCGCAGCGTGACGGCGGACTTCCCGAACGAAACTTGCGCGGCGGTCGCGTCCAACGACGCGTGCCGCGCCACGATGTTGTCGCTACGCGCGATCGACGCCTCGTACAGCTCGATTAGTTCGGCGACGGTGTCGCCGCGACTTGAGTCGAACGGCCAGCTTGATTCGATGTGATCTGGCGCGGAGGACCACGGCTCTGGCATCGGCTCTCCGGCGAAGGTTCGGACGAACCAGCCATCTTCCGTACGTGCCAGGTGCTTAATCACGCCGCCAACCGTGACATGCGTCGTCGGCAACGGCTGACTCCTAGCGGCGGCATCGTCGAGGTCTTCGATCCGAGCGATCGCGGCGCGTCGAGAAAACGTCAATTGCTCCGCAAGCGCCGAACGTTCCGACTCTGGCTGAAGACTTCCGCGCCAGGCGGTCAAGTCCGTCATGTGAGCAATTCTTAGGTCAGCTGGTCGGCCAACCGCGGGAAACGGTGTGTCGCTTGTCGCTATTAGCGCGGCATCACTCGGCGCGGATGCTGTTCCGAGCCGCTATAGAAGAGAGGCGAGGAGTTCGCTGTGCTTCTCGGGCGTGCCGAAGTTGGTGTCGAGGACCCAGGCGCGCTTGAGGTAGAGGTGGACGTCGACCTCCCACGTGAAGCCCATGCCGCCGTGGACTTGCACCGCGGCCTTGCCGTTGCGCACGGCCGCTTCGCCGGCGGTGACCTTGGCGGCTGACACGGCGCGCACGGCGTCGCCGACCGACGGGTCGTCGACGGTGACCCCGGCGGCGTAGACGGCGGCGCGCGCCACTTCGGTCCGCACCAGCATGTCGGCGAGCATGTGCTTGACGGCTTGGAACGACCCGATCGGCTTGTCGAACTGCTGGCGCTCGCGCGCGTAGGCGGTGGCGATGTCGAGCAGCGCCTCGGACAGACCGAGTTGTAGCGCGGCCGTCAGCAGCGCGCCGTTGACGCGGATCGTCGCCGCGAGGTCGGCGTCGCCGACGGGGGTGCCGAGCGGCATGCGGTCGACGGTCCACACGGGCGTGAGCGGATCGAGCGGGCGCGGGACTTCCTGCGCGTCGAGCGACGACACCTCGACTTCGTACACGCCGTCGTTGTCGACGGTCAGCAGCCGCTCGAGCACCGGAAGGTGCTCGATCACGGCGCGGCCGCGCGTCCGCTCGACGATGCCGACGACTTCGTTCGACGCCGCCAACTCGCTCGCCACCAGCGGACCGGGCACGCACGCCCGCCCCAACTCCTCGAACACGAGGACCGACTCCGCGGCGCCGAGTCCCACGCCGCCGGCGTCTTCGGGGACGCGCAGCGTGAACACACCGGCGTCGACAAGTTCCTGCCACCCGTCAGGCGTGAAACCCTGGCGAACGACTTCCATCGGGAAGCGGCCTTGGCACAGCTTGCGCACGCCCTCTTGCAGGTCGCGCTGGTCCGACGACAACTCGAAGTCCATCAGCGTTCCTTCGGCATGCCGAGGACGCGCTCGGCGACGATGTTGCGCTGGATCTGCGACGTCCCGGCGGCGATCGAAATCGAGATGGCGTGCATGTGGCCTTCGACGTGTTCGTTGTCGAGGCTCAAGCCGTCGCGGTCGAGCACGCGCATGGCGAGGTCGCCGAGTTTGTGGCGCATCTCGGTGTAGTGCAGCTTGAACACCGATCCCCCGACACCCGGAACGCCGGTGCGCGCCGCCTGTGAAACGTTGCGCTTCGTCAACGCCCACAGTGCTTCCAAGTTGGCGGCGATGTGGCCGAGTTCGCGCCGTTCACCGACGTCGGTGGTCACCGACCCGAGGTCGCGCACGAGCTGCATCGTCTGGAGCATCTCGCTCACGAACGCCGTGCCGCGTTCGAAACTGAACGTGACCATGGCGACGCGCCAGCCGTCGTTCTCCGCGCCGACACGGTTGGCGACGGGCACGCGCACGTCGTCGAGGAACACTTCCGAGAACTCGCTGCCCCCGACGATCGTCTTGAGCGGCCGCACGTCGATGCCGGGCGTGTCCATCGGCACGATGACCCAGCTGATCCCGCGGTGCTTGTCCGCGTTCGGGTCGGTGCGCACCAACATCTCGCAGTAGTCGGCGACTTGCGCGTGCGACGTCCAGATCTTCGACCCGTTGATGACGTACTCGTCGCCGTCGCGCTCGGCGCGCGTGCGCAGCGACGCCAAGTCGGATCCGGCCGACGGCTCGGAGAAGCCTTGGCACCACACTTCGTCGCCGCGCAGGATCTTCGGCAAGTGCTGCGCCTTCTGCTCCGGTGTCGCCTCGGCGTAGAGCGTCGGACCGGCGTGCAACAGACCGACGAAGTTCACGCCCACGTACGGCGCGCCGGCTCGCTCGGTCTCCTCGAGAAAGATCAGCTGCTCGCTCGGCGTGGCGCCGCGGCCGCCGACGTCTTCGGACCACGCGATGCCGGCGTACCCGGCGTCGAAGAGGATGCGCTGCCACGCCGTGTCGTAGTCGCGGCGCGCCTGCCAGTCGCCCTCGCCGGGGCGGTCCTTCGGAAACGACGGCAGCGTTTCCGCCAGCCACTGGCGCAGCTCGGCGCGGAACGCGGCGTCGGACTCGGAGTCGCGCAGGTTCACAACAGTGCCGCCAGTTGGTCCACCATCGCCGCCACCTCTTTGGCGCACGCTACGACGACGTCGAGGTCGCCGCCCGCAGGATCCTCGACGTTCTCCCAGTCTTCGAGTTCGACCTCGGCGAGGTTGAGGGCGCGCACGTCGCCGTTCACCCCCGGTAAGTCGCGCACGAGCCGGCGGATCGTCGCCGTCTTGAACGCCGCCTCAGGATGTTCGCGGCGCACGTAGGCGACGTGGAACGTCTCGAAGCACACGATCAGGTCGGCGTCGCGCGCGTCGGCAGCGGTGAGCTGACGACTGCGGTGCGCCGGCACCGTTACGCCGAGTTCTTTCAGCGCGTCGCGCGTGCGCCAACTCATCGGCATGCCCTCGATGACCATCGTCCCGGCCGTGACCACGCGCGCCCAACCCATGTGCGACAGCACCGCGCCCGCCATCACCGACCGCGCCGCGTTCCCGGTGCACACGAAGACCACCGCGGCGTCGGTCACCAGAGCTGGTCGGTGTAGGTATCGGTTCCGGGGATGGTCGGGATGAACGGCGCGGCCCACAACAGCTTCGCCAAGCCGCTCGCTTCGAGCGCCTTGCCCTGCGCCGCGAAGCGGTCCCATTCCTCGGCGGGGTCGTCGTCGGTGAAGAACAGCAGCATGAAGCGGCGTTCGACGCCCTCTTGGCGCGGCACGTCGCTCGGCGCGTCGACCAGCAGCGGGATGGGCGAGAAACGCCCGGCGAGGGCGACGCCGGAATCGGCCATCACGTCTGCCAAGTGCGACGAGCGCAACCACGCGTCGACGTCGTCGTGCGACGCGTCGCCCGCGAGTTCGCCGACGACGGTGACGAGGCCACCGAAGCGATGGTCGAACGCCAACTCGATCGGCACGCCGGCGTCGCCGTCACGCGAGTACGCCCACTCGAAGTTGTAGAGCGCGGTGTGGATGTGGTCGCGCTCGGCGAACATGCGACCGTTGGCGTGCAGCTTGTTGACCTGGTCGACGGCCCAGCGGTTCCACGCGCCGTGATGGCCCGCCAGCACCCAGTAGATGGCGAGGTACGAACCGGTGAGCGGGTCGGGCGTGATCGGCGAGTCCGTCGGGTAGCGCAGGTCCTTGTACGGCCGCGTCGCCACGAAGCGCTGCCCGGCGAACTGGTACGGACCGACCATGCACCCGGCGTAGAAGTGATCGCGCTCGTACCAGCGGTTGTACGCGACCTCGTGACCCTTGCGCGGCTCGACGAGCGTGTAGAGCATCGACCCGAGACGGATCTCGTCGGTCTCGTTTCCCGCCATCGTTCAGACCTCCGTACGCAGTTGGTGTTTCAGGACTTTCCCGCTGGCGTTGAGCGGCAGCGCGTCGACAACGATCACGCGGCGCGGCACCTTGTAATTCGCCATGCGCTCGCGCGCCCACTCAATGAGGCCGTCGCCGTCGACGGCGCCGACGACGAACGCCACCCCGACTTCACCAAGCCGCTCGTCGGGAACGCCGACAACCGCAACCTGTCGCACGTCGCGATGACAAATCAGCACGTTCTCGATTTCTGCGGGATAGGCGTTGAAGCCGCCGACGATGAACATGTCCTTCAACCGGTCGGTGATCTTGAGATACCCGCGCTCGTCCATCGTGCCGATGTCACCAGTGTGCAACCAGCCGTCGGCGTCGATCGCTTCGGCGGTCGCGGCAGGGTCTTCGAAGTAGCCCGACATCACGTTGTAACCGCGCACCAAGATCTCGCCGTTCTCCGCGATGCGCACCTCGGTGTCGGGAATCGCACAACCCGAAGTCGTGGCGATCGTCTCGTCGTCGTCACCCGGACGACAGATCGACACCACGCCGGTCGACTCCGTCAGTCCGTACGCGGTGACGATGTTCTCGTACGTCAGCTCGTCGCGCAGTCGGCGGATCAGCTCGACGGGAATCGCCGCCGCGCCGGTGACGCACAACCGCAACGACGACAGGTCGACGTCGTCACGCTCGGGGTGGTCGAGAATCGACTGGTGCAGCGTCGGCGGGCCGGGCAGCATCGAGATGCGTTCGGCGCCGATGCGGTGCAGCACCTTGCTCACGTCGAACACGGGCTCGGGCACGATCACCGCGCCCTTCATCAGGCAGGCGAGGAACCCCGCCTTGAACCCGAACGTGTGGAAGAACGGGTTGACAATCAGGTAGCGATCGCCTTCGCGCAACCCGACGATCGACGCCCACGTGTCGAACACCCGCAGCGTCTGGGCGTGCGTGGCGACGACACCTTTGGGACGGCCGGTCGTTCCCGACGTGAAGATGAGGTCCGACGCATCGTCGGGTCGCACGACGCGTTCCTCGTCGCGTTGCTCCGCCAGGAACTCGTCCCACGACGCGTCGCGGAACACGACGGTGCGTTGGAGGTGCGGCAGGTCTTGGCCGTCGAGCAGCGCCGGATAGTCGGTGTCGAGGAAGCCCTTGATGGTGAACAGCAGGCGCGCCTTGCTGGCGTTGAGCACGTAGGCCGCTTCGTCGCCCTTGAAGCGCGTGTTGATCGGAACGACGACGCCGCCCGCTGCCATCACGCCGAGGGCGGCGAAGATCCACTCGTGCACGTTCGGCGCCCAGATGGCGGCGCGCTCGCCTTGCTGCAAGCCCGCAGCGACGACGGCCCGGCAGGCGCGATCGACCTCGGCGGAGAGTTCCGCGAACGACAGCCGCACGTCGTCGTCGACCAGCGCCTCGGCGTCGCCGAACCGGTGCGCGGCCCAGCGCACGAGCCCCGGGATCGTTCCCCACTCCTGATCGGCGCGCACGTCCCTCCCCTCGTTTCTGACGGACCGTCAGCTTATGCAGCAGCGCTGACGCGCTAGGCCTTTGTCCTGATGAAGCGCCCCGAAACGCACTACGTCGCCGTCGGCGAGGCCGACGTGGCGTACCAGGTGATCGGCGACGGACCGATCGACCTCGTGTACTGCTACGGCCTCGGCAGCCACGTCGAGGTGTTCTGGGACTACGAGGTCACGCGCAACGCGCTGCTGCGCCTCGCCTCGTTCAGCCGGCTGATCTTCTTCGACCGCCGCGGCACCGGCGCGTCCGACAGCATCCGCTCCGACGCGTTCCCGACGTGGGAGGAATGGACCGACGACCTGACCGCCGTGCTCGGCGCCGTGGGATCAGAGCGCGCCGCCGTCCTCGCGTCAAACGACGCCACTCCAATCGCGATGTTCTACGCGGCGATGCACCCCGAACGCGTCTCGGCGCTCGTGTTGGTGAACGCCTTCGTTCGGTACATGTGGGACGAGGACTACCCCATCGGCGCCGACGCGGCCGGCGCCGACGCGCTCGTCGACCTCGTGCGCCACCAGTGGGGCACGGAGGACCTCAGCCGACTGTCGAACCCGTCGTCGCAGACCAATCCGGAGTTCGCGACCTTCGTGGCGCGCATCATGCGCGCATCGGCGACGCCGCGCACGGCAACGGCGCAGTACGAGCGCATCCTGCGCAGCGACGCCCGCAAGGCGTTGCCGCTGATCCAGGCGCCGACGCTCGTCGTGCACTCCCGCGACAACGTCCTCGTGCCCGCGGCAATGAGCCAGTACGTGGCCGATCACATCGCGTACGCCCGATACATCGAGGCACCGACGGGCGACATCGGGATCGCGCCGTTCATGATGGACGTCGCCGACGAGATCGAGGAGTTCCTCACCGGCGTGCGGCCGGCCGTGCCGATCGAGCGCGTGCTGACGACCGTGTTGTTCACCGACATCGTGGGCTCCACCGAGCGCGCCGCGTCGCTCGGTGATCGCAAGTGGCGCGAGCTACTCGACAGCCACGATCGCGTCGTGCGCGAGGAGCTACGTCACTTCCGCGGAAACGAGGTGAACACCACGGGCGACGGGTTCATCGCGTCGTTCGACGGCCCGGCGCGCGCCATCCGCTGCGGCCGCGCCATCGCCGAGGCGACACGCGACCTCGGCGTCGACGTGCGCGTCGGGCTGCACACGGGTGAGTGCGAGGTGCGCGGTGACGATCTCGGTGGCGTCGCCGTGCACATCGCGCAGCGGGTCTCGTCGCTGGCCGAGCCGGGCGAAGTCATCGTTTCGAGCACGATAAAGGACCTGGTCGTGGGCTCCGAACTCGAATTTACCGACCGCGGCGAGCACGAACTCAAGGGCGTACCAGGCAATTGGCGATTGTTCGCCGTCGCCACGTAGAAACGGTCGTACGCTGCGTCCGTGGACGGTGACCAATCTCGGGACGCAGTCGCCGCTGACCGCGACCGCGCGGCCGACGCCCGCGACCGGGAGGCCGACAAGCGCGAGTCCGACGCCAACGACCGCGACCGTCAGATGGACGCGCGGGACCGGGACGCCGACGCGCGCGAGGCCGCGGCCGACGCGCGCGATGCCACGCTCGACCGCCGCGACGCGTTCGCGCAAAAACGCGCAGGACAAATCGCGGCCGACAGCGAGGAGATGAACAAACGATCGCGTGCCGCGATCGCTCGCGCACGGGAGAGCCTCGACCGTTCCGAATCGACGCTCGATCGTTCGGCGGGCGGGCGGGTTCGCAAGGCCGCGCACAACAAACGCGATCAGGAAGAGATCGATCGGCAGACGCGCGAGCCCTAGCCGATGATGACGTCGGGCTCCTCGGTGAGCACGAATTCCAACCGCGACGTGTCGAGGAACTTCTCGATGTCGGCGGCGATCTCGGCGTAGTCGTCCTCGCGCAGCGACGCGTAGAAGTCGTCGACCGACGAGTACCACTGGATCGTGACGCCGTCGTAGCCGTCGCTGTCGTCGTTGCCGCGCACGGCGTGGTTCTGCTCGTACCGCAATGCGTGCTGGCCGCTCTTCGTGCGCGCCACGAGCGGCCCGTGTACCTCGCGCCAGTAGCGGTGGAACTCGTCGGCCGACATGCCGGGCTTGCGGCGAACGAAACAGATGAGCTTGATCACGAGAGTTTCGGCAGCACCTGCGACGCGATCAGCTCGAGGCTCGGCCACGCCTGATCCGGCGGCATGCCGCCGATCAACGGGTGCAGCACGACCGAACCCATCGGCCCGAGGTCCTGCGCCAACTGCACGCACTCGTCGGGCGTGACGATCACGTAGGTGCCTTCGGCGCGCAGCTCTTCGACGGTTTTGGCTTCCGAATGCACGTGGCTCGTCTGGCCCTTCAGCTGCCACGAGTCGTAGACCATCGTCTCGTAGAGCAAGTACTGCCCGAGTTCGGCCCACGCTTTGTCGGGGTCCTCGGCGACGTGCACGAAGCCCGGGCCCTGTGGGAGCAGAACCATTCCCGGCGGCGTGCCAAGCCGTTCGCACTCGGCGTAGTAGATCTCCGACAGCTTCGGATCTCCGAGCGCCGGGAAGAACGACATGCCGTGCTTGGCGGCGCGCTTGGCCGCGTTGGGCGACGACCCTCCGATGAAGATCAGCGGGTGCGGCTGGCTCATCGGCCGCGGCGTCACCTGCACCGTTCGCCCCTGGTACTCGAAGGGCTCGCCCGTCCACGCCTGCTTGAGCACGCCGAGCATGTCGTCGAAGTCATCGCCGCGCGTCTTCCACGGCTTGTCGAACATGGCGTACTCGCTCGGGCGGTACCCGAGGCCCAGCACGAGCGACAGGCGCCCTCCACTGGCGAGGTCGAGCACCGCGATGTCCTCCGCCAGCCGCAGCGGGTCGTGCAGCGGCGCCAGGATGGCGGCGATGTTGATCATGATCCGCTCGGTGGCGCCGGCGACGGCGCCGGCCATGACGAGCGGCGACGACAGGTACCCGTCGTCGACGCCGTGATGCTCCGACAGCGTGACGCTGGCCAGACCGTGCTCCTCCGCCCACGCGCTCATGTCGAGCGCGGCGCGGTACAGCTCGGGCGCCGACACCGGCGAGATCGACGGATGCCGCATGTCGAAGCGCATCACGAAGAGGGCCATTGGGATTCCCTTCCATGAGCCGCGAACTCGGCGCGCAGCGCGGCGCGCTCGTCCTCGGTCATAACTGTGAACGATGGGTTGCCGCGCTCGGCGCGCCAGTAGACGGGGTCGTCCGTCACCCACGCTTGCGCGCGCAGGCCGGTCTTCACGACCTTGTTGGAACCGGTGAGTGGCATGTGGTCCACGACGCGCACGAAGCGCGGCGCCCACTTCGTCCCCAGGTCGGGTTGGCCGGCGAGGAACGGCGCCAGCGCGGCGGCGTCGAACGACGCGCCCGGCACCAACTCCACCGCCGCCATCACTTGGTCGCCGCTCAGCGGATCGGGCACGGCGTACACCGCGGCGGCGGCGACGCCCGGCAGCCGCGACAGGATGCGCTCGACGGGCGCGGCGGCGAAGTTCTCACCGTCGACGCGCAACCAATCGGCGCTGCGCCCGGCGAACCAGAAGAAGCCGTGCTCGTCGCGGTACGCGAGGTCGCCTGACCAGTACCAGCCGTTGCGCGACCGGTGAGCGAACGCTTCCTCATTGCGGTAGTAGCCCTCGAAGCGTTCGAGCCCTTGCGTGTTGACGATCTCGCCGGTCGCCTCTTCGGCGTTGAGCAACTTGCCGCCGTCGTCGAAACGCGCCGGAGGGCACTCCTCCATCGTGTCGGGGTTGGCGACGATCACACCCGGCTGGCCGACGCCGAGCGAACCCGCGGGCATGTCGGGCACGCGCACGATGACGGCGCCGCCCTCGCTCGACCCGTAGCCCTCGATGATCCGGCAGCCGAAGCGCTTCTGGAAGCGTTCGATGTCGAGGTCCGACGCTTCGTTGCCGAAGCCGCGCTCGAGCGTGTTGTCCGCGTCGTCGGGTTGCTCGGGCGTGCCGAGCACGTAGGTGAGCGCCTTGCCGACATACGTGAAGTACGTGGCGCGGTAGCGGCGGACGTCGGCCAGAAAGCCGCTCGCCGAGAACTTCGGCGTGAGCGCGACCGTCGCGCCGACGCGCACCGCCGGCGCCCACAGCGCCATGAGCGCGTTGCCGTGGAACAGCGGCATCGGCGCGTAACAGACGTCGTTGCGGTTGACGCCGTACTGCGCTTCGACGCGCTCGGCGATCGACGCCAGGCGACCTTGCGTGCACCGCACCGCCTTCGGCGCGCCCGTCGTCCCAGAGGTGAACAGCAGCAGGAGAAGCGAATCCTCTCGAACTGGGCGCGTCAGGTCCCGCAGAACGGGATCTGACGCGCCCAGAACCAGTTCTGCGTAGGCGGCGGACTCGATATCGAGCGTCGGGATGCCGATGTCCTTGAGCAAAGCGGCGCCGGCGGCGTCGGTGACGATCAACTGGCAGTCGGTGTGTCGGATGTCGTTGGCGAGTTCGTCGCCGCGTCGCGTCGGGTTGATGCCGACGATCACCGCACTCGCCAGCGCGGCGCCGCCGATCCAGAAGAGGAACTCCGGCACGTTGTCGAGCAGCACGCCGATGTGGGGCGGGCCCTCGACGCGCAATGCGTTGAAGATCGCGGCGCGCCTCGCGCTTTCGCGCACGACCTCGTCCCAGGTCCAACTCTCGGCACCCGCGAGCAAACCGACGTGGTCGTCGCCGATGCGCGCCTCCAGGAGCGCGGCCATCGTCACGAGTAGCGCGACCGCATCTCGTGCTTGAGAACCTTGCCCGTCGGGTTGCGCGGCAGCGCGTCGACGTACTCGATCCGCTCGGGGACCTTCTGGATCATCAGGCCCTTGCCGGTGAGGAACTCCGCGATCTCCTTCAGGTCGACGCGGTCGTCCGGCGCTGCCGGAACGATCACCGCGCACGCGATCTCGCCGGCCGCGGGGTCGGGCAATCCAATGACGGCGACGTCGGCGATCTTGTCGTGCGTGAACAGCAGGTCTTCGACTTCCTTGGCGCTGATGTTCTCGCCCTTGCGGATGATGATGTCCTTGACGCGGCCGGTGATGCGCACGTTGCCTTCGGCGTCGATGGTGCCGATGTCGCCGGTGCAGAACCAGCCGTCGTCGTCGAACGCGTCCTTGTCGAGCTCGGGGTCGAGGTAGCCCTTCATCAACTGCGGCGCCTTGACGCGGATCTCGCCGTTCTCGGCGACTCGCAGCTGCACGCCGCGCGTGGCGTGGCCTTCGGTTTCGGCGAGCACCGTGTCGTTGTCGGTGACGCTCGCCATCGCGATGATCGGTGCTTCGGTCAACCCGTAACCGGCGACGATCCCGACGCCGCCGACTTCCTTCTTGAGGTCGTAGTGCAGCTGCGGCGGCTTGGGCGCGCCGCCACCGGGGAAGGCGCGCACGTCCGGGAACAACGGCGTGTCGGGTTGCGCCCGTTGGGCCGCGAGGTACGCCATGTGGAACGTGGTGCCTGAGCCCGCGAGCGTGACGCCCTCGCGTGCTAACACCGGCGGCGTGCCCGTCGGGTCGAACGCTTCGACGACGATCGTCGTGCAGCCTTCGAGCAGGGTGGAGAACATCCACGTGATGCCGCCGATGTGTGTGAACGGGAACACCAAGCCGCTGCGGTCTTCAGATGTGAGTTCGAGGCGTTCGTCCATCGCGATCGCCGTCGCCATGATCGTGGCGTCGGTGTGCTGCGCGCCCTTCGGGTCCGCCGTCGTGCCCGACGTGTAGAACAGCCAGCGAACGGGGTCGTCGCCGTCGTCGTGCGGCGGTAGCAATAGCGACGGATCACCGCCGGGCAGTTCCTTGTCGGCCGTGAGCACCGCGAGCCCGTCGAGCTCGGCAGCGATCTCCTGCGCCATGGCGAAGAAGTCGAATCCGCGCCACTCGCTGGGCACGACGAGCAGCTTCGTGCGCGCCTGCCGGCACACGAAGCTGACCTCGCGCTTGCGGTAAATAGGCAGGATCGGGTTCTGCACCGCGCCGATGCGCGCCAGCGCGCCGACGAGCACGAACGATTCGATCCACGTCGGCAGCTGCCACGACACCACGTCGCCTTGGCCGACGCCGTGGGCGGCGAAGCCGGCGGCGGCGCGCTCGACCTCTTCGAAGAACTCGGCGTAGGTCAGCGTGCGCTCGTCCTGGTCGACGAGCATCACGTCGTTCGGCGTCGCGTGCGCGCGCTTCGCGATGAGTTCGGTCAGGGTGGTCGCCTCGATCACTGCGCCGCTCCGGTCAGCACGGTTTCGGTGTCGCGCCCGGATCGCAGGATGCTGCCGGGCGTCGCGCCGGTGGCCTTGCCGTCGGCGACGGTTTCGACGCCGTTGACGAGCACGCGCACGACGCCGATCGATCCCGCGGTGAGCCGCTTGGCGTCGCCCGGCAGGTCGGCAATGAGCGTCGCCGGCTCCGAGTCGATCGTCGCCGGGTCGAACACGACGAGATCGGCGTGGTTGCCGACTTCGATGCGGCCGCGGCCCTTCAGCCCGAACAGGCGCGCCGGCGCGTCGGTGATCATCTGCACGGCCTTTTCCAGCGGGACGAGTTTGCGGCCGCGCAGCATGTCGCCGATGAAGCGCGTCGTGTACGGCGCGCCGCACATGCGGTCGAGGTGCGCGCCGGCGTCGGAACCGCCGAGCATGGCCCGGTCGTCTTCCCACACGCGCTTGCGCAGCGCCCACGTTTCCTCGTCGTTGTCGGGCGCGATCGGCCACAGGACCGTGCGCAGCTCGTCGTTGCACACGATGTCGACGAGGACGTCGAACGGATCACCACCGCGCTCGTCGGCGACGTCTTGCACGATGCGACCCTTCAGTCCCTCGTTTTGCGGCGAGAACGTGTCACCGATGACGTACTTGCCGAAGTGGGTGAGGCGACGGAACACGCCCGCCTCCGGGCTGCGGCCCTTCTCCATCAAATCCTTGCGCACTTCGGGGTCGCGCAGCTTCGCGATGCGCTGCGCCGTGGGCAACCGCATCACGTCCTGCCAACCAGGGATGAGGAACAGCGCGCAGTGCGTGCCGAAGCTCATGTTCATCGGGACGAGCACGGGCATGGTCAACGCCACGATGTCGCCGCCGCGCTGGCGCGCGATCGACGTGGCTTCGAGTTGGCGTTCGATCTTCTCGGGCGAGCGCGGGTCGACGGTCAGCACGTTCCAGTTGATCGGACGGCGCGCCGCCACCGACATGCCGGCGAGCAGGTCGATCTCGTCGTCGGAGAACTTGTCGAGGCAGCCCTGCACGATGCCTTCGAGCGTCGTGCCTTCGTGCTCGCCGACGACACCGCACAGGCGCAGCAGTTCGTCCGGCGTCGCCCACCGCGACGCCACCGGTTGACCGTCGCCGTCGGAGTGCGTGTTCGACAATGTCGTCGACAGACCTAGGCCGCCGGCGGCGATCGACTCGCCGAGCACGCGCGCCATCTCGTCGAGTTGTTCCGGCGTCGCTTCCTTGCCGATGGCATCGAGGCCCATCACGTAGCGCCGCAGCCCGCAGTGGCCGACCAGGAAGCCGGCGTTCACGGCCGTGGTGCCGTCGAGCGAGTCGAGGTACTCGCCGAAGGTCTCCCACTTCCACGGCACACCCGTCTCGAGCGCCTCGAGCGGCATGCCCTCGACCTTGGCCATCATGCGGCGGATGTAGTCGGCGTCCTCTTCGCGGATCGGCGCCAACGTGAAGCCGCAGTTGCCACCGATGACGGTGGTTACGCCGTGGACGTTGCTGGGCGTCGCGAACGGATCCCAGAACAGTTGCGCGTCGTAGTGGGTGTGCGGGTCGACGAATCCCGGGGTTACGACGAGGCCATCGGCGTCGAGAACGGTGCGCGCTTCTTCGTCGATTTCGCCGACGCCCACGATGACGCCGTCGCGCACGCCGACGTTGCCGACGTAACCCGGCGCGCCCGTCCCGTCGACGATTGTCGCCCCCCGCACGAGGTAATCGAGCATGCCGGGAGCGTATCTGACGGTCCGTCAGGTTTGCCGCGGCGAAGACCGCGTGCCGTACGGTCGGCGCGTGACGGTCGAACGGGCGCTGCGGATCGCCGTGTGGACCGAGATCGTCCTGCTCGGCGTGCTCGCCGCCACCGGAATCTGGCTCAGTTGGTTCTTTCGCCCCACCGTCATCGACATTTTCGCGGCGAATCACGGCGTTCCGGCGTCGATCGTGTGGGGCGCCCGCATACGCGTGCTGCACCGGTTCAGTGGGTCGCTCTTCATCTGGATCGCCCTCGGCGTGCTGGCGTTGTGCATCGCCGACGCGGTGCGCGACAACACGGTTCCGCGGAACCGCATCTGGATCCTCGGCGGCGCGTTCGCCGTGCTGGCGTGGGGCACGTCGTTCACGGGGGTCCTGCTCCCGTGGGATCAGCTGGCGCTGAACGCGGTTCGCGTCAACGCGAACTTCGACGGGATGTGGAGCGCGGCGTACAGCCACAACGTTCGCTTCGTCCTCATGGGCCATCGCGAGATCAGCCAGTCGCTGTTGCGCAACTGGTTCCTGACGCACGCGTTCGTGCTGCCGCCGCTCCTGCTGGCCGCCCTCGTGGCGCTGCTGCGCCGAACTACGAAGGACTGATCGACAGGACGCCGCGGGCGACCTCGCCGTGGTGGAGGTCGTCGATGGCGGCGTGGACGTCGTCGAGCTTGTACGTCTTCGTGACGAGCTCGTCGAGCTTCAGGCGTCCGGCGAGGTACAGGTCGACGATGAGCTTGAAGTCGCGGTGCGGACGCGCGGACCCGTAGCGGCACCCCATGATCGTCTTGTCGAGGTACATCGACGACACGTTGAACGCCGCTTCGGTCCCCTGCGGCGGCACGCCGAGGATGACGCACGTGCCCGCCCAGTCGAGGATGTCGATCGCGGTGCGGATGAGCGCGGGATGCCCGACGCATTCGAAGCTGAAGTCGACTCCGCCGCGACAGATCGCCTTGATGCCTTCGCTGGCGTCGACCTTGGACGCGTCGACGAAGTGCGTCGCGCCGAACGTGCGCGCCAGCTCTTCCTTCGCGGGGTTCGTGTCGACGGCGATGATCGGCAACGCGTCGGCGAGGCGCAGGCCTTGGATGACGTTGAGCCCGATGCCGCCGACGCCGATGACGACCGCCGACTGACCGTGGGTCACCTTCGCCCGGTTGAGCACCGCACCGACGCCGGTGACGACGCCGCAGCCGATGAGCGACGCCACTTCGAGCGACACATCTTTCGAGATGGGCACGCACTGGTTCGCCTTGACGACCGTGTACTCGGAGAACGACGAGACGTTGGCGAACGCGTACGCCGGTTCGCCGTCGACCGTGAACGGCTGCGGTCGTTGTCCGAACGTCGAGCGGCACATCGTCGGCTGGCCGGCGTCGCAATAGCGGCACGCGCCGCAGTTGCCGAGCGTCGACATGACCACGTGGTCGCCCACCTTCACCGTCGTCACCGCGGCGCCGATCTCCTCGACGACCCCCGCGCCTTCGTGGCCGAGCACGACGGGTGTCGGGAACGGGATCGTTCCATTCACCACGCTGAGGTCGCTGTGGCATACGCCCGACGCGGCGACGCGCACGCGCACTTCGTTGGGGCCCGGGTCGCGTACCTCGATGTCGCGCACGGTCGTCGTCGACCCGTCGAACACGACGCCTCTCATGACGTCCACACCACTGACTGCAGCTCGCTGTAGGCGTGCAGCCCGAACGATCCGCCGTCGCGGCCGACGCCGCTCATCTTGAACCCGCCGAATGGCGCTTCGTGGTTGCGCTGCGCGGTGTTGATGCCGACGTTGCCGGAGCGCAGCCGCTTGGCGACGTCCATGCCTTTGCTGTTGTCGCCGGTGAACACGTAGTCGTAGAGGCCGAACGGCGTGTCGTTCGCCAACGCGATGCCTTCCTCGTCGTCGTCGAAGGCCAGCGCCACGACGACGGGGCCGAAGATCTCTTCCTGCACCGGCGTCATGTCACGTCGGCACCCGGCGAGCAGCGTCGGCGCGACGTAGTAGCCCTGCGCCATGTCGGGTCGCGCCCCGCCGGCGACGACCTCGGCGCCCTCGTCGCGTCCGGCGGTCACGTAGCTCTCGATGCGATCGCGCGCCGCCGCGCTGATGACGGGACCGACCAGCGTGTCGGGCGC
Organism: Actinomycetota bacterium; assembly: GCA_041166405.1. GTDB lineage: Bacteria > Actinomycetota > Acidimicrobiia > Acidimicrobiales > JACCXE01 > JACCXE01. Next base: position 19,493 of record JBEEFV010000042.1, read on the forward strand.
CAGCGGGTCGCCGACCTTCAAGTACTTCGCCGCGGTCGCCAGCTTCTCGACGAGTTGGTCGTACACGCCGCGCTGCGCGATCACGCGCGTCGGCGCCGTGCAGATCTGTCCGGAGTGGAAGCCCCACGTGCTGGCGATGCCGCCGACGGCGGTGTCGACCGACGCGTCGTCGAACACCAGCGCCGCGCCCTTGCCGCCGAGTTCGAGCAGCAACCGCTTCATCGTGCGCGCGCCGGCTTCGGCGATGCGCACGCCCACCGACGTCGAGCCTGTGAAGCTGATCATGTCGACGTCGGGCGAGTCGACCAGCGCCTCGCCGGTTTCGGGCGACGAACCCGTCACCACGTTGACGACGCCCGGCGGCACGCCCGCTTCTTCGAGCACGGCGCACAGTTCGAGCACCGCGAGCGGGTTCTGCGGCGCCGGCTTGATCACGACGGTGTTGCCCATCGCCAGCGCCGGGCCGATCTTGCCGGCGACGTTGACGATCGGGAAGTTGTACGGCGTGATGCAGCACACGACACCGACCGGTTGACGGATCGCGACGGCGCCGACGATGCCGCCGGGCGCCAGCGCCGTTGCTTGCGCCTGCTGGGGCGGCAACGGGATCTGGTTCGGCTCGACCTGCGCGTAGCGCCGGAAGCGCTGCGCCACGATCGGTACCTGCATGGTCGACGCCACGCGCATCGTCGCCCCGGTCTCGGCTTGCACGAGCGGCACCAACTCGTCGTTGCGCGCCAGGAGGATGTCGGCGGCGCGACTCAGGATGGCGGCGCGCTCATGCTGCGACGTGCGCGACCAGGTGGCGAACGCGGCGCGCGCCGCCGCGGCTGCCGCGTGCGCGTCGTCCGCCGAGCACTCCGGCGCGTGACCGACGACGCCTTCGGTCGCGGGATTGATGACGTCGTACGCGCCCTTGCCCGCTTCGACCCACGACCCGTCGATCAGGACCGTGCCCTCTTTGACGACGCTCACTTGTCGAAGTCCAACTCAAACAGCTTGATCGCGTTCCCGCGCACGATCTTGTACTGCGTTTCGGCGTCGAGATGACCCATCAGCTTCTTCGCGACTTCGAGCGTGTGTGGCCACGTCGAGTCGGAGTGCGGGTAGTCGGTTTCGAACGTGATGTTGTCGACGCCGACGGCGTCGAGCGACGCCAGCCCGTGGTGGTCGTCGAAGAAACAGCCGGTGATGTTCTTGAAGTAGTACGTCGACGGCGGTTCGGGGATCTTGTCGGCCACGCCGCCCCACGCCCGGTTGTCCTCCCACACCTTGTCGGCGCGCTCGAGGATGTACGGGATCCAACCGATCTGGCCTTCGCTGTAGGCGAGCTTCACGTCGGGGAACTTCACGAGCAGCCCACTGAACAGCCAGTCGGTCATCGACATCATGGCGTTGTTGAACGTGAGCGTTGAGCCGACAGCCGGCGGCGCGTCCGGCGACGTCGAAGGCATCTTCGACGACGATCCGATGTGCATGTTGATGACCGTCCCGGTCTCCGCGCACGCCGCGACGAACGGCTCCCAGTAGCCGTCCTTGTCGTGCACCGACGGCAGGCCGAGGAACGGCGGAATCTCGCTGAAGCACGTGGCGCGTCCGCCGCGCGCCGCGTTGCGTCGCACTTCATCCGCAGCGAGCTGCGCGTCCCACAGCGGCACGATGATGAGCGGAATCAGTCGCCCGTTCGACCCAGCGCACCACTCGTCGAACATCCAGTCGTTGTAGGCCTGCACGCACAACAGCGCGAGTTCCTTGTCCTTTGCCTCGGTGAAGGTCTGGCCGCAGAACCGCGGGAACGACGGGAACGCCAGCGACGCTTCGACGTGGTTCACGTCCATGTCCTCGAGACGGGCGACGGGATCCCAGCAGCCCTTGCGCATTTCCTCGTAGGTGATGGCGGTGATCTTCACTTCGTCGCGCGGGAAACCGGCGGCGGCCGACAGCCGCGTCGTCGGGATCTTGAGGTCCTCGTAGTACCACCAGTCGCAATCGGCGCCTTCGCCGGCGGAGTACGAGAACTTGCCGCCGACGAACACCATCTCGCCGAGCTTCGCCCGCACCGATCGTGGGCCGCGCTCCTTGTGCTTGGCGGGCAACCGGTCCTGCCACACGTTCGGTGGCTCGATGACATGGTCGTCGACGGAGATGATCTTCGGGAAGGTTTCGTCCGTGGTTGCCGCGGTCACAGCGGCGAGCGTAACGGGTTTCTGACGGTCCGTCAGGTCCGGCCGGAGGCGGCTGCGGCGCCGCCGTCGACGGGCAGCGCGACGCCGGTGACGTAGCGCGATTCGTCGGAACACAGCCACACGACGGCGGCGGCAATCTCCTCAGGCGTCGCCAGTCGGCCGATCGGCATCATCTTGCCCATCGCCTTCAGCGCGTCGTCGTTGCCGCCCATGAATCCCTCGAGCATGGGCGTGCGGACCGTGCCCGGGCAGACGGCGTTGATGCGGATGTTCGCCCGCGCGTATTCGAGCGCGGCCGACTTCGTGAGACCGATGACGCCGTGCTTGCTGGCGACGTACGCCGACAGCCCGGCGAAGCCCATGAGCCCCGCTCCCGACGACGTGTTCACGATGACGCCGCCACCGTTGGCCGCCATCACCGGTATCTCGGCGCGCATGCACAGGTACACGCCGACGAGGTTGAGTTCGACGACGCTCCGCCACTCGTCCACGTCGGTGTCGCCCACGTTGCCCATCGTCCCCGACGTGCCGGCGTTGTTGAACGCGATGTCAAGGCGCCCGCCGCACGCCGCGACGAGGGCGTCGACCTGCGCGGCGTCGGTGACGTCGGTGCGCACGAACGTGCCGCCGCACTCGTCGGCGACGGCCTCACCGCCCTCCACGTTGACGTCGGCCACGATCACGCGCGCGCCGAGCCGGCCGAGTTCCAATGCCGTCGCCCGACCGATGCCCGAGCCCCCGCCGGTGACGACCGCAACCTTGCCTTCCATATCTGACACAGTGTCAGATATGGCGCGCTTCGACGGGCGGGTAGTGATCGTGACCGGATCCGCCTCCGGTATCGGGCAGGCGACGGCGATGCGTTTCGGCGAGGACGGAGCGACCGTCGTGTGCGCCGACCTCAACGCCGAAGGCGCAGCCGCGACCGCCGACAAGATCGGCAACGGCGCCACCAGCGTGGCCCTCGACGTCAGCGATCCCGTCGCCGCCGAGCGCGTCGTGAACGACACCGCGTCGTCGCACGGTCGCCTCGACGTCCTCGCCAACGTCGCAGGCATCCTCCAGTTCGGTCACGCCACCGACCTCGGCTTCGAGGAGTGGAGCCGCGTCATCGGCGTCAACCTCACGGGCGTGTTCAACATGATCCGGCCGGCGCTGCCGCACCTGATCGAAAGCAAGGGCAACATCGTCAACGTCGCGTCGACGGCGGGGCTCAACGGGCAGCCGTACGGCGCGGCGTACAGCGCGTCGAAGGGCGGCGTCGTGCTGCTGACGAAGTCGTTGGCGGTCGAGTTCGCGAAAGCAGGCGTGCGCGTCAACGCCGTTTGCCCGGGCGGCGTGGACACGCCGCTGGTCGCCAATATGACGATGCCCGACGACGTGTCGGGATTTCTCGTCGCCCGGATGGAACTGGTGCGCGGCCACTTCGCACCGCCGTCCGACATCGCCAGCGTGCTGTGCTTCCTCGCATCCGACGACGCCCGCAACATGACGGGCGCCGCCGTGCCCGTCGACTACGGGATGACTGCCTAAGCACGTGAAGTTCTGGCTGGCGCTTGCCTTCGTCGAAACCGACCAGACGCTCACGCTGGCGCGCATCGCCGACGACGCCGGCTATCACGGCATCACGGTGTCGGACCACCTGTTCGCTCCGCAGGTGCGTCGGTCGGCCTACCCGTACTCCGACGACGGCGCGCCACCGTTCACCGACGACTCGCCGTGGCCCGATCCGTGGGCGCTCATCTCGGCGATGGCCGCCGTCACCAACAACGTCCGCTTCACCACCAACATCTACGTGGCGCCGCTGCGCGAGTTGTTCACGGTGGCGAAGCTCGTCTCGACGGCCGCGGTGTTGTCGGGCGGCCGCGTGGCGATGGGCGCCGCGCCCGGTTGGTGCGAGGAAGAGTTCGACCAAGTCGGCCAAGCGTTCAAGGGACGCGGTGCGCGTCTCGAAGAGATGATCGACGCGCTGCGCGCGCTGTGGGCTGGCGGGTGGGTCGAACACCACGGCGAGCACTACGACTTCGCGCCGCTGCGCATCGAACCGGTGCCGAAAGCGCCGATCCCCGTCTACCTCGGCGGGCATTCCGAGCGCGCGCTCGCGCGCGCGGCGCGCATCGGCGACGGATGGATCGGCAACGCCTACGAGCCCGACGAAGCCGAGCAGATGGTGGCCAAGGTGCACGAGCACCTGCGCGCCGCCGACCGACTCGACGACCCGAACTTCGAGATCATCCTGGCGCTGAAGGCTCGCCCGTCAAACGAGCTGCACGACCACATGTCGTCAGTCGGCGTGACGGGCCTCTTGTGCGCCCCCTGGATGATGGCGCCAACCCTCCACGACCGCGTCGCCGCCATCGAAGGCTTCGCCTCGCGCTTCGTCACCGCCTAGCCCCCTCCGAACTGGGCGCGCAGAATCCCGTTTTCGGGGATTTGGCGCGCCCAGAACGGAACGGGGTTGGGGTTGTCAGTTCATGAAGTGGCCGGCGTTGACGGGCAACGACGTGCCGGTGATGCACTGCGAGAGGTCGCTGGCGTAGAAGAGCACGGCGCCGGCGATCTCGCTCGAGTGCGGCAGGTACTTGAGCGCCGTCTCCTCGGCGATCTCGTCGTACACCTCTTGCGCCGTGATGCCGCGCTGCTTGGCAAGTTCGCCGAAGTACCACTCGACGGAATCGCCCCAGATGTAGCCGGGGTGGATGCCGTTGACGCGAATGCCGTCCTTGCCGAGTTCCAACGCCAGCGTCTTGGTCGCCATCGCCAATGCGTTCTTCGACGCCGCGTACGCGCCGTAGCCGTCCTGCGGGCGGTGCACCGACATCGTGTTGACCATCACGATGTGGCCTCCGCCGCGCTCGCGCATCGACGGCACGACCGCCTTCGTCAGTTGCAGCGTGCCGAAGAAGTTCGTGTCCATCGTCTCGCGCCACGCCTGCAAGTCGCCGTCCATGAACGGCGTGTAGTCGCCGCCGTGGAACGCGTTGTTCACGAGCACGTCGACGCCGCCGAACTCCGATGTCGCCTGCTCGACGAGGGCGACGCAGGCGTCGTTGTCGGAGATGTCGCACTGCACGCACAGCGCACGACCGCCGCGCTCGGTCACTTCGTCGGCGACCTTCGCCATCGTCTTGGCGCGGCGCGCCGCCAGCACGACGTCGCCGCCTTCGTCGGCGAACCGCAGCGCGATGTCGCGGCCCATCCCCGGACCGATGCCCGACACGATCGCCACCTTGCCTTCGAGCATTCCCGGTCTCACAGCAGCGGCCCCACTTCGGCGCCGAAGCGCGCGATCTGGTCGACGGCTTCGTTGACGTCGCGCGACCGGAAGCGCACCTGCAGGTGGCTCACGCCCATCTCGCCGAACTCGCGCAGCCGCGCCGCGACGTGATCCGCCGCGCCGCTGATGGTGCGCTCCCCCACGTCCCACGACGCGTCGCCGACGTAGATCATCTCGGTGACCACGCCGATCTCGATCGGCTCAGCGATGCCCGCCTTTTCCCGTAGCGCGCGGATCGTGGCGATCTGTTCGGGCATCTGTGCGCGCGGCGTGCCCTGCGGCAACCAGCCGTCGCCCTTCTCGGCGGCGCGCCGCAGCGACGGCGGCGCCGACCCGCCGACCCAGATCGGAGGGCGCGGCTGCTGCACGGGTCGCGGCCCGACGCCGACGTCTTTGAAGGACCAGCGCTTGCCGTCGTGCGACGGGAACTCGTCGACCAGCGCAACCTTCACCGCGTCGATCGCCTCGTCGAGGGTTTCGCCGCGCTGTGAGAAGTCGAGGCCGAGCGCGGTGAACTCGTCGGCCGCGTGCCCCGCGCCGACGCCGAGGATGGCGCGGCCATTCGAGATCGTGTCGAGCGTGCACACGGCTTTGGCCGTCATCAGCGGATGGCGATACGGCAGCACGCTCACGTGCGACATCAGCCGCACGCGCGACGTCACGCCGGCGAGGAATCCGAGCGTGGTCCACGTGTCGTACCAGGTCGTGCCCATCGCTTTGGCGAGCGGACGCGGAATGGCGACGTGGTCGCACACCGCGACGTAGAAGAACCCGGCGTCGTCCGCCGCGCGCGCCAGTGCTGCCAGTTCCGACGGTCCCGCGTCGGCTTCCCACTTCTCGGCGTACAACGTCGACTGCGACTGCACTTGCAGCTGCATGCCGTACACGAGTTGCCCCGCAGGGATGATCGCCACCATCAGCTTGCCGGCGCAGCCTTGCCGGAGACGGACGTGTAGATGATGTCGGCCATGCTGGCGCGCAGGTCGGCGGTGCGGATGCCCCAGAACTCGTAGGTGAACCGGTGCGTGGTGACGTTGGCCATCATCGCCACCAGTACGCCGGCGGTCGCGAGGCGTCGGCTCGAGGACAGCTTGGCGCCCGTGCGCGTTTTGGCGATCACTTCGCCGAGCGCGAGGGCGAGGTCGTTCAAGAGACGCGTGCGGATCGCCTGGAAGCGCATGTCGCCCTCGGCGACGAGCAGATCCGCGACGCGAATGGTGGCGCGGTGACGCTCCCAGAACTCGATGAACGCGTCGGCGAGTTGCAGCGCGCTCTCGTAGCCCTTCTTGCCGCGCCAGTCGGCGCCGCGCACGAGTCCGCCGAGCTCGGTCGTGTCGAGATTCGTCGCTTCGGCCAACGCCAGCACCGCAGACTCGATGTCGGGGAAGTACTGGTAGAAGGTCGCGGGCGACGTCTTCGCTTTGCGGGCGACGTCGATCACCTTGATGTCGCGGAACGACATGGCGCTGAGCAGATGTTCGGTGCAGTCGAGCAACCGCTGGCGCGTGGCGAGACCGCGCCGACCGGGGATGCGGCCGTCGGACGCGCGCGTGTCCTCGATCACCATGCCGCGATCACTTCCGCGCTCGTCACGACGGTGGCCAGCAACGCGATGGTGTTGTCGATCACCGCGTCGGCGTAGTCGACCGGGACGCCGGCGACGCAGTCACGCGGCATCACGAACTGGTAACCGGCGTTGACGGCGTCCATGGCGAAGTTGAGCATCCCGACGTTGACCGACACGCCGACGCCGACGATGGTCGTCGCGCCGAGGTTGCGGCACACGGCGTCGAGGTCGGTGCCGCCCATCGGGCCGAGCCCGTGGTAGCGGCCGAGCACGAGGTCGCCGTCAGCGGGGCCGATGGCGGGCACGACTTCGGCGCTCTTCGAACCGGGCGTGAGGTCCATGCCGATCTTCGGCATCGCCTTGAACAACCGCGCGTTCTCGTTGGAGCCGCGCCCGTCAGCGCGCCGCCACGCCACACAGTGCACGACGGGCACCCCGGCGGCGCGCGCGGCGTCAGTCAGCGCGGCGATCGCGGGGATGATCAGTTGCGCGGTGTCCTTCAGCGCCAACGGCGACGTTTCGCCGATCACGCCGATCTGACACTCCTGCGTGACCAGCACCGTGCGCGACGGATCGACGAGCGCGGCAAGGTCGACGGGCATCGCCGATGACGGTAGGCAGTTTCTGACGGACCGTCAAAAACGGTTACGCGGGTTTGTCGGCGCCGACGACCCACATGGCGAAGAACTGGGCGCCGCCGCCGTAGGCGTGCCCGAACGCTTTGCGAGCGCCTTCGATCTGGTGCTCACCCGCCTGGCCGCGCACCTGCATCGCCGATTCGGCGAACCGCAACATGCCGGACGCGCCGATGGGGTTGGTCGACAGGACTCCCCCCGACGGATTGACCGGCAGGTCTCCGTCCATCTGCGTGGAGCCGTCCTCGACCATCATCCAGCCCTTGCCCTCTTCGGCAAAGCCGAGGCTTTCGAGCCACATGGGCTCGTACCAGCTGAACGGCACGTACATCTCGACCACGTCGATCTCGGCGCGGCGGTCGACGATCCCCGCCTGGTTGAACACGTCGTTGGCGCACTCACGCGACCCCCGCGGGGAAACCACGTCACGCCCCGCGAACATCGTCGGCTCGCTGCGCATGGCCGATCCGTGAATCCACGCCGGCGGGAGCGTTCCGCGATCGGCGTTGGCTTCGTTCGTGATCACCATGGCGGCGGCGCCGTCGGACGACGGGCACGTTTCGGAGTAGCGGATCGGATCCCACAACATGACGGAGTCGGCGATCTTCTCGAACGTCGCGTCGGTCTCGTGGAGATGCGCGTACTCGTTCTTGCACGCGTTGAGGCGATCCTTCAGCGCGACGAGCACGCCGATGTGATCGGGCGCGCCTGAGCGGCGCATGTACGCCCTGATGTGCGGCGCGAAGTACCCGCCCGCTCCCGCGTGCGTCGGAGGCGCGAACGGCATCGGCATCGACAACGCCCACATCGCCTCTGACTCTGACTGCTTCTCGAAGGCGACGGTCAACACGCGTTCGTGAATCCCTGCCTGCACCAGCGACGCCGCGACGAGCGTCGTCGAACCGCCGACCGAACCCGCCGTGTGAACGCGCAGCAGCGGCTTGCCGACGGCGCCCAGCGCGTCGGCGAGGAACAGTTCGGGCATCATCACGCCCTCGAAGAAGTCGGGCGCCTTGCCGATGACGACGGCGTCGATGTCGGCCCACGTCATCTGCGCGTCGTCGAGCGCACGCAGCGCCGCTTCGCGGATGAGCCCCGCGATCGACACGTCACCGCGCGTCGACATGTGCTTCGTCTGGCCGATGCCGACGATCGCCGCCAGTTGCTTGGTCACGACGATCCCTCCAGCACGCAGACGAGGTTCTGTTGCAGACACGGGCCCGACGTCGCGGTCACGACGGCACGGTTGCCTTCGCCGCGCGTGATGCGCGACGCCGCCTCGCCGAGACGGATGAGGCCGGCCGCCATCACGGGATTGGCGGCGAGCGCGCCGCCCGACGGGTTGATCGGCACGTCAGGCGACAGGCCGAGCGAGTCGCGGGCGATCAACTCCTGCGCCGTGAACGGCGCGTGCAGTTCGGCGAAGTCGAAGCCGCCCGACGCAGCGCCCGCCTTCGAGGCGGCCAACGCGGTGGACGCCGACGTCGTGAGGTCGCGCAGGCCCAACGACTGCGACTCGATCCGGTGGTCGATGCCGCGGATCCACGCAGGATTGGCGGACAACTCGCGGGCGGTGTCGTCCGCCGCGATCACGATCGCCGCGCACCCGTCGGTGATCGGCGGGCAGTCCCAGATGTGCATCGGGTCCGCCAGCATCGGCTGCGCCAACAGGTCCTCGATCGAGTCGTCGCCCGTCAGCAGCGCGTACGGATTCGAGAGCGCGTTGCGGCGCGCGGTGGCGGCGACCGTCGCCAGATCGGCCGCGGTGTAGCGGCCGGTCTCCAACAGCGCGCGGGTTTGCAGGCCCGCCAACGCGATCGTGTCGGGCCACAGCGGCGCCACGAAGTACGGATCGAGTTGTCGCGTCAGCACCTCGCGCAGATTGCCCGGCGACGACTTCGAGTACGCGTAGATCAACGCGACGTCGATCTCGCCCATCTGCAGCTTCACCCACGCCTCGTACATCGCCCACGCGCCGTCCATCTCGACGTGGCTCTCCGAGATCGGCGGCCACGGCCCCACCGAGTCGAGCGTCATTACGAACGAGAACGCTTGGCCCGACAAGTAATCGGTCGAGCCCGAGCACGTGAAGCCGACGCGGTCCATGCCGATGCCGACGTTGTCGAGCGCTTCGCGCACGACCGGCATGAGCATCTCGACTTCGTTGCTGTCGGTCTGCGCCCGCACGTGCTTGGACTGCGCGAACGAAACGATGGCGACGTCGCGCATCACGCATTCCCCCGCATCTGCGACGCGTCGACGTCGGGCTCGCCGTTGGGGCGGAACCACTTGATCGATTCCAGCGTCGGCTTCAGTTCGTCGTCGGGCACCCACACCGCCTCGACGCGCATGCCGGTGTGCACTTGGTCGTACGGCACCTCTTGCATGAGGTGCATCAGCGGGATGTCGGAGCCGTCGAGCAGCACCAGCGCGCTCACGTACGGGATCTCCATGCCCTGCCCGTAGAACGATACGTTCACGATGCAGAACGTCGTGATCGTGCCCGTGTGCGGCAGCTCGATCTCTTCGACCGTCGGCACGCCGTCGGTCGGGCACGCACCGCGCGGCGGCACGTACACCTTGCCGCACTGCGGGCATTTCTGTCCGATGATCTTCTTCTGCTCGAGCCCGCGCAGGAAACGCGACATCGCCTTGCCGGGTGTGTACGTGTAGTCGAGGTGCGCCGGCGTGCGCACCGACTTGACCTGTTCGACATTGGCGATCGACGCCGGCAGCAACAAGTCCGTCATGTCAGCGGCTCGAAGCACTCGATGTCGCGGATGTGGCCTTCGCGTTCGGCCCGCCACCGCACCTTGACGCGCATGCCCGTCGACATCTTGTCGACCGAACCGGCGTCGACGGCGTGCAGCATCGGCGTGTCGGCGCCGTCGATCAAAACCATCGCCCACGCGAACGCGTGTTCCAACGGCTGATAGCGACGCGCTTCGGTCCAGGACCACGTGGTGACGGTGCCGGTCTGCTCGAGTTCGACGAGTTCGGTCAGCGACTCGCTCGTGTTCGGGTCGTACTCCATCGGTGGCATGAGGACGCGGCCGTCGCTTCCTTTGATCCCGATGAGCACGCCCTCGCGCAGCCCGGTAAGGAACGCTCCGATGACCAGACCCGTCGTGCGACTGAACGGGTACTCGATGACCATCGGGGCACGCAGTACCTCCGCCATCAGACGATGACGCTGCGGATGACTTCGCCGGCCTGCATGGCGCGGAAGGCGTCGTTGACTTCGTCGAGGTGGATGTGGCGCGACACCATCGAGCCCACGTCGAGGCGACCGGTTTCGATCAGCGACACGAACCTCGGGAAGTCGCGCCGCACCTGCGCCGAGCCGTAGAAGCAGCCGAGCATTTTCTTCTCGTCGGAGAACAGCGGGAACGCCGGGAACGTCACCTGCGCGTCGAAGCGCGGCATGCCCACGACGCACACCGTGCCGCCGCGCCGCGCCGTGTAGAACGCCTGCAGGATCGTCTCGGGAAGGCCGATGACTTCGAACGCGTAGTCCGCACCGCGGCCACCGGTGAGCGCCTGCACCTGTTGCACCGGATCACCGGCGGACGGATCGATGAGATCGGTCGCACCGAGTTGCTCGGCGGTCTTGCGCTTCAGCTCGACGGGGTCGATAGCGAAGATGCGTGACGCGCCAGCGATGCGCGCTCCCTGAATCACCGCCTGGCCGACGCCGCCGCAGCCGATGACGGCGACGGTCGCGCCGGGCTGCACGCGCGCCGTGTTCAGCGCAGCGCCGACACCGGTTGTCACGCCGCAACCGATCAGCGCCAGCTGTTCCGACGGCACGTCGGTGTCGACCTTCACCACCATCGTCTGCGACGTCACCATCTCGTCGGCGAACGTCCCGAGTCCCGTCATGCCGAACACGTTCGTACCGTCGGCGCGCACGCCGCGCGTCGCGAACATGAGCGTGTTCGCGCTCTCGCACAGGTTCGACTGATCGTGCAGGCAGTACCAGCAGTCGCCGCACGCAGGGATGAACGACGCCACCACTTTGTCGCCCACCGCGAGGCCCGACACGTCCGATCCAACCTGCAGGATCGTGCCCGCGCCCTCGTGGCCGAGGATCACCGGCGGTGGCATCGGCACTCCGCCGGTCTGCACCGTGAGGTCGCTGTGGCACACGCCGCTGGCGTCGATGTGCACGCGCACGTCGCCGGGACCGAGGTCGGGCGAGCTCAGCTCCTCGATGACCAACGGCTCGTTGTACTGGGTCAGGACTGCTGCCCGCATTGAGGGTCCCTCGTTTTCTGACGGAGTGTTAGGTTCCGGACGTTACTAGAACACGATCCAGTTTTGGAGGGGTGCCGTGATCACCAAGGACACGCTGTTCATCGGCGGCGAGTGGGTCAAGCCCTCCGGCACCGGCACCATCGAGGTGATCTCACCGACGACGGAAGAGGTGTTCGCTCGCGTGCCCGACGGCACCGCCGCCGACATCGATCGCGCCGTCGCCGCGGCGCGCGACGCGTTCGACAACGGCCCGTGGCCGCGCATGTCGCCTGTCGAACGCGCCGACGTGATGGCGGCGCTGAGCCAGCAGATCCAGGGCCGCATGCAGGAGTTCGCCGACGTCATCACCGACGAGAACGGCTGCCCCGTGTCGTGGGGCGTGATGGGTCAAGTGTTCGCGTCGACGATGGCGCTCGACTTCTTCGAGAGCCACGTGCGCACGATGAACTTCGAAGAGGAACGGCCCGGGCTGATGGGCCCGGCGATCGTGCGCAAGGAACCGGTCGGTGTGGTCGGCGCCATCGTGCCGTGGAACGTGCCGCTGTTCGTCACGATGCTCAAGCTGGCGCCGGCGCTCGCCGCGGGTTGCACGGTCGTGCTCAAGCCCGCGCCCGAGACGCCGCTCGACGCCTACATGCTCGCCGAGGCGCTGACCGCGGCCGGCTTGCCGAAGGGCGTCGTCAACATCGTCGCCGCCGGACGCGAAGCGGGCGAGCACCTCGTCACGCACCCCGACGTCGACAAGATCTCCTTCACCGGCAGCACCGTCGCCGGGCGTCGCATCGCCGCGTTGTGCGGCGAGCGCCTGCGGCGCGTCACGCTCGAACTCGGCGGCAAGTCGGCGGCGATCATCCTCGACGACGCCGACATCGCCGCCACCATCCCCGGCCTCGTGCCCGCCGGGATGATGAACAACGGCCAGGCGTGCGTCGCCCAGACGCGCATCCTCGCGTCGCGCTCGAAGTACGACGAAGTCGTCGAAGCGATGGTCGAAGCCGTGAAGGCGCTGAAGGTCGGTGATCCGCGCGCCGCCGAGACCGAGATCGGCCCGCTCGTCGCGCAGCGTCAGCGCGATCGCGTCATGAGCTACATCGAGCACGGCCAGAAGGAAGGCGCCAAGGTCGCCACTGGCGGCGGCGCGCCGGCGGGCATCGACAAGGGCTGGTTCGTCGAGCCGACCGTGTTCGTCAACGTCGACAACAAGATGAAGATCGCGCAGGAAGAGATCTTCGGACCGGTCGTCGCCGTCATCCCCTACGACACCGTCGAGGACGCGATCGCGATCGCGAATGACTCCGAGTACGGCCTGTCGGGTTCGGTGTGGAGCGGTGACGCCAGCCACGCGCTCGACATCGCACGCCAGATCCGCACCGGCACGATGTCGATCAACGGCTTCATCCTCGACTTCAACTGCCCGTTCGGCGGGTTCAAGTCGTCGGGCCTCGGCCGCGAGCTCGGCGCCGAAGGCCTCAACGCCTACCTCGAGATGAAGACGATCAGCTTCCCCGGCGCGAGCGCGCTTCCTAGCTAGGGCGCGAACGCGCCATACCGGGAGCGGGAAAGCGCGTGGAAGGTTGCGGCCATGCCGCTCTCTCCCGCACCCGCGATCCCGGCGACTGGCAGCGTGCGCGTTGTCGCCTGGGTCGACCCGCTCATCGACCGCCTCGGGTTCGACCCGCGCTCCAGCTACGTCGAGTCGTACTGGTTGAGCACGCTCGGGCCGTCGACGACGTGGCTGTTGCGCCGCCTCGCCTACGGGCTCGACAACGAACCCGACGGCTTCGACCTCGACCTTCCCGGCGTCGCCCGTGAGATCGGCCTTGGCGACAAGGGCGGGCGCCACTCGCCGTTCGCCCGCTCACTCGGTCGCCTCGTGCAGTTCGAGATCGCGCGCTGGCAACCGAGCAGCGAGACGATCGAGGTGCGTCGGCGGATCCCGCCGCTCAACCGTCGCCAAGTGATGCACCTGCCGGACGCGCTGCGCGACCGGCACGACGCGTGGCAGCAAAGCCAACTCGGCGCGCAGCCCGCCGAAGCCATCCGGCGGCGCTGTCGTTCGATGGCGTACGTCCTCATGGACACCGGCGCCGAACGCGAGGAGACCGAGCGCCAACTCCTCGGCTGGGGCTTTCACCCAGCGCTGTGTTACGAGTCGACGACGTGGGCCGCCGATCGGCTCGTCGCCAGCCGGTCCTGACTCAGCAGATCGGCGGGATCAGCGCGCACGACGTGGTGGTGGTCGTGCCACCCGCCACCGTGGTCGTCGTCGTCGGAGCGGCCGTTGTCGTGGTGGGAGCCGCCGTCGTCGTGGTCGGGGCCACGGTCGTCGTCGTGTTGCCGCCCGCCGCCGTCGTCGTCGTGTTGCCGGCCGTCGTCGTCGTGGTGTCGCCACCGCCGCCCGGCAAACACAGCGGCGGAACGCCGGTGCACGCCGCAGCAGTTGTCGACGTCGTCGATCCTCCGGCCACCGTCGTCGTCGTCGACCCGGTGGTCGCCGCCGGGAACCCTGCGACGTGGACGCCGCCGGTGAAGGTCGGCGCGTACGCCATCCACTGTCCGGTCGTCGAGAACGCCGAACCGGTCACGCTCATGACCTTGACGTGCGGACCGCCGCCCGCTCCGGCGCCGGTGATGAGCTTCTGGCCGTTGGCGACTCCGACCCACACGCCGCCGGTGAAGCCCGGGTCGTACGCCATCACGCCCGGCCCTTCGACGCCGGTGAGCGACCACAGCTTGACGTGCGGACCACCGCCGGCACCTGCGCCGGTGACGATGTCGGGCGTGCCGGCGACACGCACCGCGCCTGCGGCAACGTGCACGCCGCCCGTGAACTTCGGGTCGTACGCCATCCACTCGTTCGGCACTGACAGGTTGGCGTTGCTGTCGATGGAAAACACGCGGACGTGGGGGCCGCCACCGGCGCCCGGCCCGGTGACGATGCGATGGTCGGTCGCGCCGACGAAGACGCCACCGGCGAACTTCGGGTCATACGCCATGAAGCTGTACTCGTCGGCAAGGTTGCCGTTGGTGAAGCGCAGGACCTTCACGTGCGGGCCACCGCCCGGCCCAGCGGCGACGATGACTTCCATCTGGGGCGTGTTGTCCTCGTTCGCCACCGCGACTGAGATCCCGCCGCGGACGCCCGGGAAGGGGCTGACCTGCGCGATGAGATCGCGGCTCTTGCTCCACACCTGCACCAGCGAATCGACGCCGGGCCCAGTGCCCGTGACGAGGTCAGGGTCACCGTTGCCGTCGACGTCACCGGAGGCGACGGTCGCACCCGACGTGTCGCTGCCGGCCGAGAAGTAGCTGAGGTTCGGAGTGCCGTCGGCGGCGAAGGTGCGGATGTTGGCGCCCGCCCCCTCCCCAGGGCCGGTAATGACAAGGTCGGGGCCCGCGGCCGACGCGTTACCGCTCAGTCCGATAATCGCCGCGACGGCGGCGACCCCAGTAAGAATCCCAGCGAGTTTGCGCATACGGGCGAGCCTAGGACGGCTTCGGCGCCAGCGCGAAGAACAACCGGGCCTTGCAGGTCGTGGCGCCCTCGACGGTCGCCTCGCCCACGCCCCATCCGCCCTTCGAGCTGAGCCGTTCCATCGTGACGTCAAGGCGCAACTCGTCGCCCGGCACCACCATCCGCCGGAAGCGCACCTCCTCGACCCCGCCGAACAGCGGCAGGCGCCCTGCAAAGCGCTCGTCGGACAGCACGGCGATCGCGCCGGTCTGCGCCAGCGCCTCGAGTTGCAGCACACCGGGGAAGACGGGATTGCCGGGGAAGTGCCCGGCGAGGAACGCCTCGTCACCGGTCACGCGATAGATGCCGACGCAACGCTCGCCGACGACCAGTTCTTCGATGGCGTCGACGAACTTGAACGGCGGGCGGTGCGGAAGGATGTCCGGCGTTACGTCGGTCATGCCGAAACGCTCGGGCGAACGCGGCACGCGCCGTCGCTGGCGAAACGCGACGGCGGCAGGTCGATGCCGATGTAGAAGCGCGCTCGCTCGTTCTCGTGGGCGATCGTGTACGCCAGCTCGACGATCTGCGCGCGCGAGAAGTACGACGCCAATTCGGCGCGCAACTCCGGCGAAACCTCGGCCGTGCGCTGCGACAACACCGTCGCGAAGCGCACGACGGCGCGCTCGCGCGGCGAGAAAGCATCGCTGGTCTCGAACTGGTCGAGCTCGGTGATCTGACGCGGGTCGAGGGCGGTCAGCTCGGCGATGGCGGAACCGATGTCCATGCAGAACTCGCAGCCGACGATCGACGCGGCGCGGAACTCCGCCAACAGCTTGAGTTGTTCGGGCACGCAGTTCGACACCATCACGCCGAACTCCGACGCGCCCGTCGCCACCAGCAGACCGGGGCGGCGCGACAGCTCGCGCACGAGGTCGAAGCGGTGTTCCCGCGCCCGGAAGAGCAGCTGCACCGTGCGGACGACACTTCGCAAAAAGGTCACGGCGTGACCGTAGATCGGGCTAGGCGGGAAACGTTGCGTCGATGACGCTCAGCGCTTTGTGGAGCGCGGTGCGTTCCTCTTCGGTGCCGCTGTTGGCGAGCTCTTTGACCATCGCCATCACCAGTGTGCGCTCGACGTTGTAACCGACCAGCCACGACGCCGCCTGCACCATCATCGAGAAGGCGTCACCGAACTCCTCGGCCGCTTCGGGGTGCGGTTCGCCCTTCAGCATCGGTTCGCGCACGTACTGCAGGAACAGCTTCGACGCGCCCTCGGCCAGCAACTCCGACGTCTCGATCTGGAGCTTGGCGACGGCCATGAACTCCTCCATCGGGACCCCCGCCGACACCAGCGCCAGGAGCATGCGCACGGCCCGGACGTCGGCGCGGCTGTAGGGCCGGTCGGGGTCGTCGGCCGGGAGCGGGCGCAGCACGCCCGACGCCTCGAGCGATCGCAGCATCGACGGTGGGACGCGGGCGCGCTCGGCCAGTTCGGCCCGCGTCAAACGTTCGTCGGAAATGCCCTCTTCGGGCTCCGCCCACGGCGAGTCCTGCCCGGCGGCGAGCACGTCGGCGACGGCCCGCAGCGACAAACCTTTGGCTTTCAGCGCCTTGATCTTTTGCAGCCGGTCGAGGTGGCCCGAGTCGTAAATGGCGGTGCGGCCCTCGTGTTTTGGGGCGCTGAGCAGGCCTTTTGACTGATACGAGCGCACAACCTCGACCGAAAGGCCAGCCGCGTCCGCCAGCTGTCGTACGTCGTATGTCATCGCAATCACATTGTAATACGCCGGAATCGAAACTTTCGACGTTGGTGTGTAACTATTAGAGGGCTCGGGTAGTCGAAACGGTTCGATCGAGGCGGAAAGAGGGATGCACGCGTGGGCGTTGCTGTTGTTTTTCCCGGACAGGGAAGCCAAGCCACCGGCATGGGCAACGACCTGCGCGCCCTGCCGGCGTGGCACCTCGTCACGGACGCCGAAGACATCCTCGCCACCTCGCTCGCTCCCCTGCTGCTCGGCGACGAGCTGAAGACCACCCAGGCGGCCCAGCTGGCGGTGCTGCTGCATTCGCTCGTCACCTGGGAAACGCAAAAGGACGAGATCCTCGCCCAGGGCGTGACCTCGTTCGCCGGCCACTCGCTCGGGCAGATGACGGCGCTCATCGCGTCGGGCTCGCTCAGCTTCGAGGTCGGCGTGCAGGTCGCCGCCAAGCGCGCCGAGGTCACGCAACACGCCGCCGACGCCCGTCCGGGTGTCATGGCGGCGTTGCTCGGCGCCACCGACGAACAGGCCGCGGCGTCGGTCGCCGACACCGCCGGTTCGTGCTGGATCGCCAACATCAACGCCCCCGGCCAAATCGTCATCGCCGGTACACCCGAAGGTCTCGAGCAGGCCAGCGAGGCGGCACGCGCGGCTGGCATTCGTAAGGTCGTGCCGCTCGACGTCGCCGCCGCGTTCCACACGCCGCTCATGGACGACGCCGCCATCGGCTTCGCCGAATACCTCCCGTCGATCGAGTTCGCCGCACCGTCGGCGCCGATCGTCTCCAACGAGGACGCATCCGCGTACACCGACGGTGACGGATGGAAAGAACGCCTCGTCACCCACCTCGTCAAGCCGGTCCGGTGGGCCGACTCGATGACCACGATCGACTCCCTGTGCCCGTCGTCACTGCGCGAAGTGGGCCCGGGGAACACGCTGATGGCACTGGCAAAGCGGTGCCTTCCCGACTCCGAATGGATCAAGAACTGATGTCTCTCGCTCTAGAACTCGCCGAATACACCGAGATTGCCGAGAAGCTGATCCTTGCCCCGTCGCGGGGCGTCGTGACGGTGCTCGACCCCAAGGTCGTCACCGCCGAAGGCGAGATCGTCGAGGTCGGCCAGACCGTCGCCATCATCACGAACTCGGGCGACGAGATCCCCGCCGTCAGCCGCTTCACGGGCTTCCTCATGGGCATGCTCGTGCACTCGGGCGAACGCGTTCGTCCCGGCCAGCCCATCGCCTGGCTTCGCACCTTCGCGTAATCGTGTCGGCGATCGTCGGGATGGGAACTGCGGTTCCCTCGACCCGACTGACCAACAAAGATCTCGAGCAACTGCTCGACACGTCCGACGAGTGGATCGTCGAGCGCACCGGCATCCGCGAGCGCCGCATCGCCGGGCCCGAAGACACGACGATCTCGTTGTCGACGGCCGCGTGCGCCGAGGCGCTCAAGGACTCCGGCCTCGACGCCGAACTCGTCGACCTGCTGGTGATCGCGACCATCACGCCGACGGTCAAGCTGCCCGCCACCTCGGCGTACGTGCAGGACAACCTGAGCCTGTCGTGCGGCGCGTTCGACCTGGTAGCGGCGTGTTCGGGGTTCGTGTACTCGCTGGTGATGGCCGACGCGCTCGTGCAGGCGGGCACGGCCCGCGCCGCGCTGATCTGCGGCGCCGAGACGCTGTCGACCATCGTCGCTCCCGACGACCGCGGCACGACCATCCTGTTCGGTGACGGCGCCGCCGCGGCGGTGATCGTGCCGTCGGCGCCGGGGTACGGCCTGCTCGGCTCCGACCTCGGATGCGACGGTTCCGCCGCCGACATCCTCGACATCCCCGCAGGCGAACAGTTCGTGCACATGGAAGGCAAAGAGGTTTTCCGCCGCGCCGTGCGCGCCTGCATCGGATCCGCGGAACGCGCGCTCGAACGTTCGGGGCTCGCGCCGACCGACGTCAACGTCTTCGTGCCGCACCAAGCCAACACGCGCATCATCGACGCCGTCGTCGAGCGCCTCGGGATGACCAACGCCCGCGTCATCCGCAACATGGACAAGTACGGCAACACCTCCGCGGCGTCGATCCCGTTGGCGCTCGCCGAGTCGGAACCCGCCGACGGCGACGTCGTGCTGCTGTGCGGATTCGGTGCGGGCATGACGTGGGCGTCGGCAGCGCTGCGCTGGGGAACCGGACTGTGACCACGACCGCTCTCGTCACGGGCGCCGGCGCCGGCATCGGTCGCGCCTGCGCGGTCGCGCTCGCGCAGTCGGGTATGCGCGTCGCCGTCGGTTTCGGCGGAAACAAGGACGGCGCGGACGAGACGGCGTCGCTGTGCGGCAACGACGCGTTCGCCGTCGAGATCGACGTGAGCGACAGCGAGTCGGTCAACGCCGCGTTTGACCGCATCGCGGAGCCGGTCACGGTGCTCGTGAACAACGCGGGGGTCACCAACGACGGCTTGCTGCTGCGCATGAAGGACGACGACTGGAGCAAGGTGCTGCGCGTCAACCTCGACGGCGCGTTCCACTGCATCCGCCGCGCCACGCCGGCGATGATGAAGGCGCGCTTCGGCCGCATCGTCAACATGGGATCCGTCGTCGGCCTCGCCGGCAGCGCCGGTCAGGTGAACTACGCGGCGGCCAAGGCCGGCCTCGTCGGCCTCACGCGATCGGTGGCGCGCGAGCTGGCGTCACGCAACGTGACGTGCAACCTCGTCGCCCCGGGCCCGATCACCACGGCGATGACGGATGCCCTGTCGCCCGAACGTGTCGCTGCCATCACCGACCAGGTTCCGCTCGGCCGGATGGGCACCGTGGAGGAGGTCGCAGCCACCGTTGCGTTCCTGTGCGGCGAGGGGGCGTCGTACATAACGGGCGCCGTGATACCCGTTGACGGCGGCCTCGGCCTCGGGCACTAACGACTAGACCTACCGCAACAACCAACCGCAAGGAGAACCCCCGAAAATGTCTCGTGACGAAGTCCTC
Source organism: Actinomycetota bacterium (assembly GCA_041166405.1). GTDB lineage: Bacteria > Actinomycetota > Acidimicrobiia > Acidimicrobiales > JACCXE01 > JACCXE01. The sequence continues at coordinate 39,615 of JBEEFV010000042.1, forward strand.
GTTGTCATGCGTGACTGCGCCGTCGACCTGTTGAAGATCGACCCGGCGAAGGTCACGGAGGACGCAACCTTCGCCGACGACCTCGAAGCCGACAGCCTCGACGTGGTCGAGCTCGTCATGGCGCTCGAGGAGAAGCTCGACATCAGCATCCCCGAGGAAGAACTCGAGGGCATCAAGACCGTCGGCGAAGCGCTCAACATCATCGCCGCCAAAGTCGCTTAGGAGTTTTCGTGGAACGTCGACGCGTTGTCGTAACCGGCATGGGCGTGAAGTCGCCCGCCGGCAACACCATTGACACGTTTTGGGACACGCTGCTCGCCGCCGCCAACACGGCCGCGGGGCCGATCGAGCGCGTCGACGTTTCCGACTGGCCGGTGGGCTTCGCCTGCGAGGTCAAAGGCTTCGATCCCGAGGAGTACATCGAGGCCAAGGAAGTGCGACGCACCGACCGCGTCGCACAACTCGGCTTCGCCGCCGCCGCCGACGCCATCAAGCAAGCCGGCACGCTGGGCATCGACCCGGCGCGCATCGGCGTGGTCGCCGGCACCGGCGTCGGCGGTCTCGAAACGCAAGAGCGCGAAGAGATCGTCGTGTACGAGAAGGGCAAGACGCGTGTCTCACCGTTCCTCGTGCCGATGATGATGGCGAACGCCACCGCGGCGATGGTGTCGATGGGCAACGGCTTCCGCGGCCCGAACCTGTGCATCGCCACCGCATGCGCCGCGGGCACCAACGCCATCGGCGAGGCCGCGCACATCATTCGCTACGGCGGCGCCGACGCCATCATCGCCGGCGGTTCCGAAGCCGCGATCACCACCGTCGGCATGGCGGCGTTCGCCCGCATGGGCGCGCTGTCGACACGCCGCGACGATCCGGCGCGCGCGTCGCGTCCGTTCGACGCGTCGCGCGACGGCTTCGTCATGGGCGAAGGCGCGGCGTTCCTCGTGCTCGAGGAGTACGAGAACGCGGTGGCGCGCGGCGCCACCATCTACGGCGAGATCCTCGGCTACGGCCGCAACGCCGACGCCCATCACATCACCGCGCCGTCTCCCGACGGCGCCGGCGCCATCGGCTGCATGGAAGCGGCGATTGCCGACGCCGGACTCACGCCCGCCGACATCGGCCACGTGAACGCGCACGGCACCTCGACGCCGCTCAACGACGCCGCCGAATCACAGGCGATCTACAAGGTGTTCAGCGGCTCAGCGCCGCCCGTCGTGTCGACCAAGGGCGTGACGGGTCACTGCATCGGCGCCGCCGGCGCCATCGAGTGCGTCGCCGCGCTGCTGGGGTCGACCAAGGGCCTCGTGCCCCCGACCGCCAACCACACCGAAAAGGGCGAGGGCATCGAAGTCGACGTCGTGCACGGCTCCCCCCGTGAAATTGCGCCAGCGCCCGCGATCTCGAACTCGTTCGGCTTCGGCGGACACAACGGCACCCTCGTCGTGGGACCGTGCCTCCCCTGACTGAACTGGTTGTACGAAGCGGCCATGAATGGCCGCTTCGTACGACCAGTTCGCTGACGTAACGGCGTGACGAGGCTGCTCGCGCTCGGTACGGCGCGCCTCGGCGGCGCGCACGCCGAGATCCGCGAGTTTGGTCATCAGCGCATCGGCTGGTTCCGTCTCGCCGACGACAACGAAGACGACACGGTCGGTCGTGGCGCCATCGGTCCCGACGAAGGCGAGGCCGTCGCCCGGCTGATTCGTCTGGCGACCGACACCGGCGTTCCGATCGTCGGCGTGTTGGCGACGACGGGCACCGACGTGCGCCACGGCGTTGCCGCCCTCGTCGGTTGGGGACAGATCGCGCGTGCGCTCGTCGACGCCAGCGGGCAGGTGCCGATCGCGCTGGCGATCGTCGGGCCGTGCGCCGCCGGTCCGGCGTTGCTGATCGGGCTCGCCGACTTCGTCGTGTTCACCGCCGACGCCACGGCGTTCGTGTCGGGACCGGCGGCGGTCGCGGGCATGACCGGCGAGACGCCGTCGCCCACGGAACTCGGCGGCGTCAACGCCCACGAGACCTACAGCGGGATCTGCGCGTTCCACGCCGCGGACGAGGACGCCGCCCTCGACGCCATCGCCGGCGTGCTCGGGTACTTGCCGGCGAACAACCACGAGATGCCGCCGTGGGCGATGGGCGACGACGACACCGAACGCGACTGCGCGGCCGCGCTCCCGGCGTCACCCAACGCCGCCTACGACGTGCGCCGCGTCATCGACGAAGTGTGCGATCGCGGCTCGTGGTTCGAACTGTGGATGCGGCACGCGCCCAACGCGGTTGTCGGCTTCGCGCGCGTCGACGGCTATCCCGTCGGCATCGTGGCTAACCAGCCGGCGTGGCTGGCGGGCACGCTCGACATCGAGGCGTCGACGAAAGCGGCGCGCTTCGTGCAGTTCTGCGACGCGTTCAACGTGCCGCTCCTGACGTTCGTCGACACGCCGGGCTTCCAGCCCGGGAAGGACCTCGAGTGGCGCGGCATGATCCGCCACGGTGCGAAGTTGTGCCACACGTACGCTGCGGCGACCGTGCCGCGCGTGTGCATCATCCTGCGCAAGGCGTACGGCGGTGCCTACATCGTGATGGACAGCCGCGGCATGGGATCCGACTTCGTCGTCGCCTGGCCGACGGCGGAGATCGCGGTGATGGGCGCGGCACAGGCCATCGGGCTGCTGTACGGCCGGCGCGACCTTCCGCCCGAAGAAATCGATCAACTCATCGAGGCCTACGACGCGGACTACTGCACGCCGCGCGTCGCGGCGGAGCGGGGTTACGTCGACATGGTGATCGAACCGAACGAAACGCGGCGCGTCGTCGTGACCGCGCTCGAATCGCTGCGCTCCAAGCGTGAGCACTTGCCCAAGCGCCGCCACGCCAACCCACCTCAGTAGGAGAGATCGATGTTGCTCGAAGGCAAGAAGATTGTCGTGACCGGCGTCGCCGCGGAGAGCTCGATCGCGTTCACCGTGGCGCGCCTCGCGCAGGAACAGGGCGCGGAGATCGTGCTGACTTCGTTCGGCCGCATCATGTCTCTCACGCAACGCGTGGCGAAGCGGTTGCCGACGACGCCCGACGTGCTCGAGCTCGACGTGACCAATCCCGACCACGCCACCGCCGTCGCGTCAGAGCTCGCGTCGCGGTGGGGACGCGTCGACGGCGTCGTGCACTCGCTCGCCAACGCCAACCCTGAGACGTGTCTCGGCGGCGACGTGTTCCGCGCTCCCTTCGAGGACGTGTCGATGGCGATCCACGTCTCCGCGTTCTCGTTGAAGGAGCTCGCCGCCGCGTTCCTGCCGCTAATGCGCGAGTCGGGCGGCGGCTCGATCGTCGGTCTCGACTTCGATGCGACCAAAGCGTTTCCGACGTACAACTGGATGGGCGTCACGAAGGCGGCTCTCGAGTCGTTGAACCGCTACCTCGCCCGCGACCTCGGACCGTCGAACGTGCGCTGCAACCTCGTCGCCGCCGGACCGCTACGCACGCTGTCGGCGAAGTCGATCCCCGGCTTCGACCAGTTCGAAGACATCTGGGCCGAACGTGCGCCGCTGGGTTGGGACCTCAAGGATCCCGAACCCGCAGCCCGCGCCGTGGTCGCATTGCTGTCCGACTGGTTCCCCGCCACCACCGGCGAGATCATCCACGTCGACGGAGGCTTCCACGCCGTCGGCGCGTAATTAGCCTTCGCTGGCTTGGTTGTAGGCGATCCAGTCTTCGGCGCTGAGTTCGCCGGCCATGCGGGCGTGGAACTTCTCCCAGTACTCGTCGTCGTCGACGGTCTGCGTCAGGAGTTCACTCATGCCGACGCGCCCGTCGACCATCTCGCGCACGATGTCGGCGTGCCCGCAGTGGCGAAGCGTGTCGTTCAACACGGTGAGGATCATCCACCGCAGCGACACCGTGACGCCGACGTGGTGCTTGCCGGTCGCGTCAAGATCGAGCGCTTCGATGGACGCAACGGCGGCGTCGCAGGCGCGCCGGTAGCAAGCGATGATGTCGGCGGGAGACTCGTGCGGCATCGCCCACATGTCGCCGCCGTACCAAAGCTCGGAGTCGTCGGCTTCCCACGGGAAGTACTCGCGCTCGCGCCCGAAGCTGGAACAGAGGTACTCGGCCGTCACCCCCGCGAGGTGTTTGACGATGCCGACGAGGTTCGTGCCTGTCTTCGTCATGGGCCGGCGGAGTTGCTCGTCGCTCAGGCCTTCGAGCTTCCACAACAAGTCCTGCTGCACCAACCGGAGATGCGTCAGCAGTAATGCCTTCTCGTCGCCTTGCAACATGTGCGGCTCGAACAGCGTGATGGCGTTGACCTCGTCCATCACTTCGCCTCGGCGATCGCCTTCAGTCGGTTGAGCGTCTTCGTCATACCGTCGCGATTCGTCTTGCCGCGCGCCCAACCGAGCAGCGCCCAATAGAGCTTCAAGGGCAGCGTCGGCTCCAGACGGAAGTACTCGGTGGCGTCGGTGCCACCTGCTGCTTCGACGAACGAGTAACCCCACGTGCTGACGTCGCGTCCCGCGTTCACGACGACGAACTCGAACACTTTGCCCGGCTCACACTGCGTGACACGACACGTCGTCCAGTAGGTCGGCCCACGCTGGTTGCGCTTCACGTGCCCGCGGAACTTCGCGCCCACGGCGGGCCCCGTCGCACCGTCGAGCCATTCCGCTTCGAAGGTCTCCGGTGACAGCTCGCCGATGCGAGTGACGTCGGACGCGATGTTCCAACACGTCACCGCATCGGCGTTCACATGGACAGTCACCGAATCGCCAAGGTTCATGGCGCCACGCTATGCGGGGAGGAGGTCGAACCGCTCTGTTGCCGCGGCGCGCCGCAACCGTTCATCGAGCACCACCATTGTTCGACACTCGGGCTCGACGTCACGCGCTGTAAGGGCCGACGCGAGCTGGATCGCGTCAAGAGTTCGCAGTCGGTGCGTGCCCGTAAGAGCAGCGGCGCGGATCAGCACCGGCGCCCGCAACGGCAGCGGCTCATACCGCCGCGAGGCGACGCCCGCGCTCCGCCAGTCGGCCTCGAACTGCCGGACCATGTGGAGTGCCTCGTCTGTCGTTGCGTCACCTGTCTCCGCTTTGCGCCACAGCGCCGACACCACCTCAACACGCGCGAGAACGCTCACCACGACAATTCCGTCGGGTACGACATCCACCTCTGCCGGCGCGTATGCCGTAACGAGGGCCGAACTGTCCGCGAAGACGATCACTCGCCGCGGTCTTGCGACACCAGATCGCTGAGCGGCGTGCCCCTCCCCATCGCGGCGCGGGCTTTCTCGACGAGCGCCGGGTCGGGGGGCTCCACGGGAGCCCCCCACTCTTCAGGTTCCGAGTACAAGCCAGCGGCGCGAAGGCGCGCCACGAGTCGCTCGTCCTCGCTCGTGGCGTGCGTTGGGTCCACGGCGATCTCTATGAGGTGCTCCACGTATTCGTTCATCGATTTCCCTTCCGCCGCCGCCGCTTCTTTCACGCGCAGCACGAGGTCGGGATGAGTCCGGATCGTTATCTGGCCTGATGCAGGCATGCCTACATGCTAGCAGGCTTAACGGTACGTCGACGCCAATTCGATGAGCGTGCGGGTGGAGAACCCGGTGCCGCCTTTGACGATCTCGCCGTCTTGCTCGGCCGCACGCGCCGGGCCGGCGATGTCGAGGTGCACCCACGGCAGCCCGTCGACGAACTCCTTGAGGAACATCGCGCCGGCGATCGTGCCGGCCTGGCCGGCGGCGCCGATGTTCTTGATGTCGGCGATGTCGGAGTCGATGTGCTTGCGGTAGATGTCGGGTAGCGGCAGCTCCCACACCATCTCCCCCGCTGATGCCGCCGCGTCCTTCACCTTCTGCATCAGCGCGTCGTCGTTGCCGAGCACGGCCGCGATGCGATTCCCGAGCGCGATGACTTGCGCGCCCGTCAGCGTCGCCACGTCGACGATGCCGTTCGGCTTTTCCTCGGCGGCAAGCGACAGCCCGTCGCTGAGCACGAGGCGACCTTCGGCGTCGGTGTTCAGCACTTCCATGGTCACGCCGTTGCGCGCCCGCAAGACGTCGCCGGGCTTGATCGCCTTCGGTCCCGGGAGGTTCTCGGTGCAGCACGCCAGTGCGACGATGCGCGTCTTCACGCCGAGCGCGGCGCACGCGGCAGTCGCGTTGAGCACCGCGGCGGCGCCACCCATGTCGGTCTTCATCGTCTCCATACCGGCGGCGGTCTTGAGCGACAAGCCGCCCGAGTCGAACGTGATGCCCTTGCCGACGAAGAACAGCGTCTTGCGCGCGCCCGGCGGGTTGTATTCGAGACGGATGAGCCGAGGCGGCTGATCGGAGCCGAGCGACACGCCGCGCAGCGCGCCCAGGCGTTCCTTCTCGATCTGCTTCTCGTCCCACACGGTGAGCTTCAGCGCCGGCGACTCGTCGGCGAGCTTCTTAGCGGCGGCCGCCAGCGAGACGGGATACAGCTCGCCCGCGGGTTCGTTCACCCAGTCGCGGGCGTTGCACTGGAACCGGGCCACGATCGCACCGCGCTCGAGACCTTTCTGCACGTTGGCTTTCGCGGGCGTGAGGACCACGATCTCGCGCAGCGCGTCGACTTCGCCCGCCTTCTTGAGACGCGTGAACTTGTACGTGCCGAGGATGACTCCCTCGGCGATCGCCTGACCGAGCGCCTTGGCCTCGACGGTCGTCGGCGGGCCGACCCACGCCGCGACTTTCCCGAACCGACGCGCCGCGCGCGCCGCCACGGCGAACGCGCTGCGAACGACGTCGGTGGACAGGTCGGCTGCGGCACCGATGCCAACGCCGATGACTGTCGTGCCGTTGGCGCCGGGGACCGAGTGCGTGTTGTTCGGTTTGCCGGTGATCCCGCTCGTCTTCAAGTGCGCGGCGTCGAGAAACTCGGCGCCCGGCGCGGCCGCGGGCACGTAGGGCCCGTCGGGTGTCGACAGGATCGGCACGATGAACGCGTCGACGTCGGCGGGCGCGTCCTTCGACACACTGAAGGTGATCGGCATTTACGTCACGTCCTTTGTTTGGAGTGTGGTGTCGCCTTCGGCCCAGCGCGCCAGCGCCCACAGCAGGCTCGAAAGACGGTTGAGATACGGCAAGGCCAGCGAGTCGTGATCGCCGCCGACCGCGGCCACGGCGTGGCGCTCGGCGCGCCGCACCACGGCGCGCGCGACGTCGAGCGCGGCGGCACCGGCGTTCTGGCCGGGCACGACGAATTGCTTCGGCACTTCGAAGTGCGACTCGGCGGTGTCGACGTGCGCCTCGAGCGCGTCGAGCATCGCCTGGTCCACCTTCTGCGCGCCCGCCGTCAGCTTGTGACGGTTCTCGGGCAGCGTCGCCAGTTCCGCCATCAGCACCCACAGGTCGCGGGCGACGTGCACCAGCAGTTCGTCGATCTCGCTGCCGGGCGCGAAGTGCGTCCGCGCCAGACCGATGAACGCCTGCGCTTCGTCGACGACGCCATACGCCATCGGCAACGCCGAGTCCTTGGGGACGCGGCCGCCGTACAGGAGGCCCGTCGTGCCGTCATCGCCCTTTGCCGTGTAGTGCGCCATCGCGGAACAAGACGCTACCGTCGCCGCCGACATGTATCCCTGCCAAGGCCTGCGCGTGCTCGACATGTCGCGCGTCGTCGCCGGCCCGATCGCCGGACGGATTTTCAGCGACCTCGGCGCCGACGTTGTCAAGCTTGAACCACCCGAGGGCGACGTGACCCGCGTGTGGGGACAGCTTCGGCACGGGTTGTCGGGCTTCTACACGCAGCAGAACGCCGGCAAGCGCAACGTCTGCGTCGACCTGCGCGCCGAAGGCGGCGCCGCCATCGTGAAGCGGCTCGCGGCGCACGCCGACGTCGTGATCGAGAACTTCCGCGCCGGCGTCCTCGACCGCCTCGGGCTCGGCTACGACGACCTGCGCGCCGACAACCCCGGGCTGATCATGGTGTCGGTGTCGGGCTACGGCCGCGGCGGTCCCGATTCGGGACGCGCCGCGTACGCGCCGAGCGTGCAAGCCGAAACCGGGCTCGTCTTCCGGCAAGCGCAGTTCGACGACGTGTGGCCGACCGACCCGATGATCTCCATCGCCGACAACTACTCCGGCCTGCACGGCACCATCGCGGTGTTCGCCGCGTTGCGCCTCCGCGACCAGACCGGTGTCGGTCAGCACGTCGACATGGCGATGTTCGACGCCATGATCTTCACCGACGACTACGCGCACCACGCCGTCGACGACGAACCCGTCGTGCGCCTCGGCGGCGACATCTACGACACCTGCGTCGGCCCTGTGCTGTTCGCGGGCCAGCTCCGCACGATCTGGAACGCGCTCAAGAGCCAGCTCGACGATCCCGCGCCCGGCGACGTACCGATCCCGGAAAAGGCCCGGCTGCGCAAGGACGCCGTGCAGCGGTGGGCTTTGACGTTCGACAACTTCGAGGATCTCACCGCCGCGCTCGACAAAGCCGGGCTCGCGTTCGGTGTCGTGCGCGATCAGTTCGACGTCGTGCACTCGCCGACCGCGCAACACCGCGGCAGCATCGCCGAGATCGACGACAACGGCGGCGCCGGCGCGCGCCGCGGAGTCGTGCAGACGCCGTACCGGTTCTCCGATGCCGACTCGGGCGTGCGCGGCGCGGCGCCGCATCGCGGGCAACACAACGCCGAGGTGCTGCGCGAGTGGGCGGGCCTCGACGAGTCCGCCATCGACGCGCTAGTCGCCAGCGGCGTGCTGCAACGCGACGACAACTTCTGACGTTCGCCTAGGTTCGTCGCATGACGACTGCGACGCGGTACGAAAAGGTCACTGCGAACGACGGCGGCGAGTTCGACGCCTTCTGCGCGCTCCCGGAGTCCGGCAGCGGACCGGGCATCTTGTTGTTCCAGGAAATCTTCGGGATCAACGACAACATTCGCGACCTGGCGACGCGGCTCGCCGGCGAGGGCTACGTCGTGCTGGCGCCGGACATGTTCTGGCGTATCGAGCCCCGCTTCGAACGCAAGGACGAGTCGGGCATCGGCGACGCCTTCGGCATGGCGCAGAAGTTCCACTTCGCGCAAGGCATCGACGACATCCAGGCCACGCACGCGCACCTGCTGTCGATGCCGGAGTGCACGGGCAAGGTCGGCGCCGTCGGCTTCTGCCTCGGCGGCGGGCTGGCGTTCGCGGCCGCTGCGCTTAGCCGCGTCGACGGCCGCGGGCCCGACGCTGCGGTCTGTTACTACGGCTCACCCGTCAACCAGCTGCTCGAACACGCTGACAAGGCGACGTGCGCGCTGATGTTCCACTACGGCGACAACGACGCGTTCATCCCGTCCAATCTCATCGCCGACGTCGAGAACGCGTTCGAAGGCCGCGACAACGCCATCTTCCACCACTACGACGCTGGGCACGCCTTCAGCAACAACGACGCGCCGTCGATGTGGAACGAAACCGCGGCCAACGAGGCGTGGGCGCGGACCGTCGAGTTCTTCCGCGGCCAGCTCGCCTAGGAGGGTTCGAGCAGCCCGCGATCGGCGAGCAGTTGCAGGCCGCGGGCGACGTGTTCCTCGGGGACACCGAGCAGCTCGGATAGCCCGTGCGCGTTGAGCGTTCCGTCGAGCGCGTTGATCAGCGGCACGAGCAGCTGCGTCGCGGCGCGGCCGTGGAACAGCGCGGGCGGGCCGCCGTTGACGACGGCGACGCCGTCGAGGAGCGGCACGATCTCGAGACCGACGGCGAGACGCGGCGGGTTCACACGCGCACCTGTTCACGGCAGCGACAACCGTGCATGGGGACGACGCGTCCTTCCACGACGTTGGCCGGGTCGCCTCCAGTCGCGTAGCGACGCACCACGCCGAGGAGATGCGATGGCACGTGATCGACGCCTTCTTTCACAACGGCGTTGTGCAACTGGCCGATCTCGTTGGCGGCGATCTTGGTGAGGGTGCGCAGCGCGGCCGTCGGCGGCGGCACCACGGCGCGGATCCAGTACTCGCGAATGGCGTCGTGCACCGCGAGGTTCGTGGCGTGCTGGCGCTCGCGCGCTTCGTAACACGTGAAGCACGGACCGCCGGGCGCGATCACCGGTCCGATCTGGAGGCGGCCGTGCAAACCCCACACCGGCACGAACGGCTGTCCGTTCGCGTTGAGGTCGTGCGCCACACCGAGCGCCGGCCGCGACGCAACCACGATCACCAACGCGTCGTCACCCATCGGGTCCGACGGCCCGTCGTGATGCACACCGCGATCGCGCAGCACGTTGCGCACGTCGCGGCCGTACATGCCGACGCCGACGACGAGCAATCTCACGACGACACCCGCGCCAGCCGCGCGTGGTCCGCCCACCCAACCGACGGCGGGATCGGGCTCAACCCCGGAACGACGACGCGCACCGCACTCAAGCCGGTGTCCGCGAGTTCGTCGGTCGTCAGGTCCACGGCGTAACCCGACAGCCCGGCGCGTCGCAGGCGCGCGACGAGCGCAGGCTTCGAGAGATCGACCGGCGCGTCGTTGACGTCCGGTGCGACGTACGCGGTCGCCGTCGACGACGCGATGAGCGTCGGCGGCTCCGGCGGATACACCTCTCGCACGCGGCGCACGCGGCGACGGACGAGGTCCTCGAACGCCGCGTCGCGCGCCGCGACGACCGTCGCGGCCGCCGCCATGCCGACAACCTCGAAACTTTCGTTGCGCGCCAGCACCGTCGGGATACCGACGTCGCTCGTGGCGTCGAACACGAATTGCGACTCGTCGCTGTAGGCGATGCGCGGCAACGGCGCGTCGCGGGTCATCGCCACCGCAAACCCGTCGCGTGCGACGAGGTCCAGCAAGCCGGCGAGCACGGCGGCGCCCAGGTCGTCCGCCAGCGCGAGCCCGGCGCGCGACGGCAACCAGAACGACTCGGGCTCGACGGCTACGGGAAGACCGAGGTGCACGAGGATGGCCGGCACCCACGTCGGCCGGCCGTCGTCGAGGGCAAAGCCTTCGACCCAGCGAATGCGGTCGATCGTCTCAAGCGGTGCGACCCGCGCCAGGTCTTCCACCGGCAGCGCCTCGTCGCCGAGTTCGTCGGCGCTCGCCCACCGCATCTGCGGCGCGTCCCACGACGCCGCCGCGTACAGCAACAGCGCGTCGCGCACCGCGTCGTCCTCGGTGACGCCCACGCCGACGAGCGGTTCCGCGTGTTCGGGGTGTCGGCCCCGACCTGCGGACGCGAGGAAGTAGTCGTCGAGCGCGCGCACCTGCGAAACGACGCCGCCGATGGGGCTTACGAGTGTCTTCGGGTCAAGAACTGCGATCGGACGAACGTAGTGCCTCGAAATAGATCCGCTCTTGTGCCTCGGCTACGTGCGACGGTTCCAGTGCGAGCGCCCGCTCGTAACCGCGCTCGGCGAGCTGATCGCGCAGGGCGGGGTCGCCGACCAATCGGGTGATGGCGTCACGAAGGCTTTGCGCGTTCGGCTCGACGATCAGCGCCGCGTCTTCGAGGAACTCGGCGACGCCGGCGGTACGCGTCACGATGACAGGACGTCGGCCGCTGGCGGCTTCGACCGCGAAGTTCCCGAAGTTTTCCGTCACGGACGGCAACACGCAGAGATGCGCGGACGCGATCAACTCATTGCGTTCCTCGGGCGTCACCCAGCCGCGAAACTCGACACGACCTGGAGGCAACGTGGATGCGGCAGCGTGCAGCGACTCGCTCGTGCCGTCACCGTCGTCGGGCCCGGCGATCGTGAGACACACGTCGTCGAGCGGACGCACGGCCTCGAGCAGTTCGAGCAGACCTTTCGTGCGACAGATGCGGCCGACGAACACGATGTGCGTGCGACCGTCACTCGGCGGTGCCTGCCGCGGCGGTGCCGTAGCGATCGACACGGGATTGGGCCGTATATCGAGGTGCGGCAGCGTGAACTTCGACTCCAGCTGACGGCGCTCGACCTCGCTCGTCGCGATGATCGTGCGCGCACCGGCGAACTGTTTGGCGGTTACGAAGCGATCGACCACGCTCTTCAGCACCACGTTGCGCAACTGCGCCGGCACCATGCCGAGCGGTTCGACGACGTAGGGAATGCCACGTCGCCGCGCGTGGCGCACGACGGAATAGCCGAGCCCGTCACGCAGCCCGCACATGTGCACGATGTCGTAGTCCCACGCCAGCCGTCTGAGTTCACCGGGGGCGACGATCGGTGACCAGCGATACCGCGCCACGGTGCGCAAGTAGTGCGCCTTGTACCCGTCGATCTGCTCCGTGTTGGCCTCGACACGCGACCGGTTCGGTCCGAAGTCGGACGTGATGACGGTGACTTCGTGGCCGCGCGCGACGAGGCCCTCGGCCAGCAACGCAACCTTCGTGACCGGTCCACCGAAGTCGGGCGCCCGCAGGAACGCCGCGACGGAGATGGCGACGCGCAGGCGCGGTCCGTCGCTCATTGTGACGCGACGACTGATCGCCTGGAGGCGAGCCGATCGGCGGCGTTGAGAATCGGCTGGACCTGTCGTTCGCTCGTGAAGTCGGCGGCGTAGGCGCGCAGCGGCACCGGGTCGACACGCGTGCGGCAAACGTCGACGAGCGCGGCACCGAGCGCTGCGGGCTCCGCGTCCGCCACGACTCCGAGCGACCCGACCGCCTCGGGCAGGCTGGCGCGCCGGGCCGCGACGACAGGCACGCCCATCGAGAACGCTTCGATGGCCGGAATGCCGAAACCCTCGTGCATGCTCGTCATGATCACGGCGGAGGCGTCTCGGTACAGCGCCCCGAGGTCGGCGCGTGGCAACGAACCCGTGTAGTGCACGCGGCCCGCGAGGTCGGCGCCGACAGTGTCGATGACGCGGCGACCGATCGAACCGTTGACGCGATCGCGCGGGCCTTCGTTTCCGGCGAGCACCAAGTCGGCATCAAGCCCCGACTCGACGGCGTGTCGCCACGAGCGCAGCGCCAGCACCACGTCCTTGCGGGGGTGAAACCACCCGATCATCAATACGTAGTTTCCGGGGGGCCGGAACGGCGTCGACTCGCATGCAGGGAACGGACGGACCGCCGGGGGCGCGACGACGATGCGGTCGAGCGGGAGTCGCAGCCGGTTCGAGATTTGTTGCTTCCCGTGCTCCGACAAGCACACGACGACCTCCGGTTTCTGACGAAGGTTGCGTACCGGCATCGTGACGAGGTGACGGAACGTGTACGCCGAGTACACGCCCCACGGAACCGGGTCGAGGAACGCCATCTCGTAGAAGATTGCGATACGAGGCACGCCAGGGGGGTGCGGCATTGCCCACTGTGCGTTGGCGACGAGCGCGTCGAGTCCGGCGTTGCGCGCGGCAATCGTGGCAACGCCCTCGGCATGAAGATCAAAGTTCGCTGCGGCGATGAACCGTTGGTACGGATGGCGCAGTCGGATCAGCTCGTGCGGCGCGGGGACCTCCGGCACCGGATCGCGTTCGCTGGCGAGGATCACGATCTCGTGGCGGTCCTGGGCGAGCAGCCCCGCGACCATCGACTGCTGATACGTGATGTGGCCACTCGGCAGGGCGGACCCATGGATCAGGAAGACACCGAGCCTCATCGCGCCCGTCCGATCGCGAGAACGTTCTGACCGAAACCGACGCGATCGACGATCGCCGTCAACAGGCGCAGCGGCCGCTCCGCGCGCGCAACTTGCAGAACGCGCCCGAGCTGCGGCCAGCGCTGCATGACGCGGTGCGATACGAGGCCGAGGTTGTACGCGACAACGGCCTCGGAAAGGCCGTCGGTGGCCAGACTGTCGGAACGCAGAAAGCGCACGTCGAAGCCCGCTCGCTCGAGGATGTCCTTCGACGTCTTGAGATCGGGGTAGACGTGATGATCGCCGGGTTGCCAGTGCATCCACCCGCCCCGTTGGATGTAGCGCGCCAGCGACCGAACGTTGGGCACTTCGATGAGCACATGCCCACCGGGCACAAGGTGCTTTTGGCGGATCGCATCGAGAACACCAACCGGATCGTGCATGTGCTCCAACGTCTGGCCGAGCGTGACGACGTCGTACTCGTTCGGCGGCAGGTCCGAGAGTTCGCCGACGTGCATGGTGACGCCATACGTGCGACGCGCCGCCTGCGCCGCCGCGGGAACGATTTCCAAACCCTCGGCGCGCCAGCCGCGCGCGGACGCGCGCGCGACGAGATGGCCGAGCCCCGCGCCGACGTCGAGCAGCGAGCCGGGTGCGAGGCCCAACGACGCGAGCGCGTCGAGCCGATGGTCGGCGACGGCCTCGACGAACGGGCGCACCACATCGGACGCGTAATCGGCGCCGCACGTTCCTTTGCCGGAGTGGTAGTCGTCGGTGTGTACCTCGTCGGGCGGCAGCACACGATCCGCGTACCGCAATCCGCAGGATTCGCAGCGAACGACCGTGATGCCTCCCTCGGCGTCCAGTTCACGCCGCCGCGCGTCGGAGCCGCACACCGGGCACCGCTTGACGAGAACTGCGTGCTCGGCGAGCGCGTCGACGCGGTCGTGCTCTCGCGGCGCGAACACGTCCGCCAGCCAGTCGCCTTCGTCGGTGAGGAGATGCGCGCCGTCGCGTAACCGGAGTTCCTTCCACCCCGAGTGATGCGGCTCGGCGCGCAGCACTCGGTTCCAGAACCCTTCGTCGTTCTCCGCCGACGCCAGCAGCGTCGCGCCCGACGACGCCGCAAAAAGGTGACGGTGGTCGACGTCGAGCCCGTTGCTCGGATCAATGGCGACGGAAGGCACACCTCCGAGCCGATCGGCCCACTGCGAACCGCTCACCCACCACACCGCGCGCGGCGCGGCGGCGTCGCGCAACAGCGCAAGCGTTTGGGGCGAGACGTCGTCTTGGTCGCGCAGATTGAAAATCAACGCCGACGCGGGATCGCTCGCCGCGCGCGCACGCAGCAACTCCACGCTGCGCGTCGACGGCTCGCGCGTCGACCCGAACACAACCCAACCGGGCACGATCGAATGGCTCGTGCGTTGTGGCAATGCCATCGGGACCACGACGTCGCGCCCGACGACGAGGCGGCTCTCCGCGGCGAACGTCGTGATGACGCGATCTGCGGTGAGGGCAACGACGCCCCGGAGCACGCGTTGATACGTGCCCGCACCTTCCGCGGTGCCGTGAACCCACGTGACTTGCGTTCCTTTCGGACGGGCGACGCGGGCGAGCAACGCCAGCAGCTGGTCCCACACAAGAACTTCGTCGGCACGCGCCGACGTCATGCGGCGACGGGCCAGGCGCCGCCACCGGAACAGCATGACGACGTACCACGCGACGAGATACGGCAGTGAGTTGACGACGCGCCCCAAACGCGACGGAAGCGGTCGCAGCGGCGGCAGCACGTGGTCGGGCGATCCGTTCACGATCACTTCGTGCCCGAGCGCTTCGAGCCGCTCGACCAGCTCGTCCATCGGTATCCAAGGCCGGCCGCCGATCGGACCGACCACGAGAACGCGCGTCCGTGTCGGGACTGAGGTCACCTCGTTACCGATCGACTCATCTTGGGTGACGCTACGGCAGCCAACGCGGCCGCCCTAGGCGAGACCGGTGAGCTCGCGGTTGAGGCGCGCCGCGGCGATCGAGTCGACGAGGATGTCGTCGAGCGTGCGGCTCGGCACCCACCCCGTGAGATCGCGCAACTTCGTGGTGTCGGGCACGCGGCGTTGCATGTCTTCGAAGCCCGCCTCGTACGCCTTGTCGTACGGGATCAACTCGATCGTCGACGACGAGCCGGTTGACGCGATCACCCTGTTGGCCAACTCGAGCATCGAGATCTCACCGGGAGACCCGACGTTGAACACGTCACCCACCGCCTGAGGATGATCGAGCAACCGGATGATCCCGTCGACGATGTCGGTGACGTGGCCGAAGCACCGTGTCTGCGTTCCGTCACCGAAAACCGTGAGCGGTTCGTCCGCCAACGCCTGCTCCACAAACCTCGGAATCACCATCCCGTACGCCGGCGACTGCCGCGGCCCCACCGTGTTGAACAGGCGCGCCACGATCGTCGGAAGGTCGCGTTCCTTGTGATAGGCGTACGCCAGGACCTCGTCGATGGCCTTCGCTTCGCTGTAGGCCCAGCGCGCGACCGTCGGCGCTCCGAGGATGCGGTCGGCGGTTTCGACCAACGAGTCGCTGGTGTTCTTGCCGTAGATCTCCGATGTCGACGCCACCATGACCTTGCGGCGATAACGATGCGCCGCTTCGATCACGTTCTCCGACCCGCGGATGTTGGTAGTCAAGCTGCGCAGCGGCTGCTCGACGATGAGTTTGACGCCAACGGCCGCCGCAAGGTGCACGATGACGTCGCATTGGTGCGCCAGCTCGTCGAGCGCCATCTCGTCGAGCACTGATCCCTGCACGAAGCGGAAGTTCGGGTGCGACCCCGCAGCGTCGAGATTCGACAAGCGCCCGGTAGACAAATTGTCGAACGCGACCACGTGATCACCGCGTGCGAGCAACGCGTCGGTGAGATGCGAACCGATGAAGCCGGCTCCACCAGTGATCAGGTACGACGTCGGCATTGCACAATGGTACGCAGCCCTTGTGCCAGAACAGCGGTACTCAATCGTCCACCGCGATAGAACCCGAGTGATGAGCCGCGGCGCGTTTGGTCAGGGATGGCAGACGATCAATTACGTCTGGAGGCACCCGGCAAATAGGCGAAGGCGCGTGCGAGCCGCGGCGCGCGTTCTCCTGTGGCAGTTCTGGGAGCGCGTTGTCCGAAGGCCGCTCAAAATTGAGTACTGCGGGCTACTTCTCGTGTGCCACCCGCACGAGAACGCCTCGTCGGCGGTTCTCTACGCGCGGCTCCCCGAATATGAGGAGATGAGTTTCGTTTTGCGCTTCCTTCGCCGCGGAGACACGTTCGTCGACGTGGGAGCAAACGTCGGAACCTACACACTGCTCGCCGCATCGGTGGAGGGCACGCGCGTCATCGCGTACGAGCCGACGACATCAGCGTTTAGCCGTCTTCGCGAAAACATAACCGTCAACAACCTCGGCCCGAGAGTCACAGCTCGACAGGCCGCGGTGGGTGCGACGTCCGGTGAAGCGTCAGTCACGACAGATCTCGGCACCATGAACCGAATCACAGAAGACGGCTCCGGTGAACGTGTCCCACTAGTCGCACTCGACACCGACGCGAGCGTCGGACGCGTCACGCTTCTGAAAATTGATGTCGAGGGCGCGGAGGTGGAAGTGCTGCGAGGCGCGGAACAGCTCATAGAACGCGACTCACCCGCGCTAATTATCGAAGCGAATTCCCCCGGAGCACTCAGCGATTGGTTGACAACGCGCGGTTACAGCTTTTGCCGCTACGACCCCGTCACGAACGAACTCACCGCCTCAGCGATCGGACAGGGCGCAAACGTGATTTCAATACGCGACGTCGCGGGTGCGTCGCTACGACTGAAATCCGATCGATAACACCACGGGTCGACCTCGCGGGTGCACAGGGTTGCGGCGTTGGCGCCGCCTAGATTGAATCGGTGACTTCCGCGATAGGTCGGCACGCCAGGGCGCGCCCGGAAGTTGCCATGTTCATCGTGTTCGCGGTACTCGGCTGCAGCGCCGCCCTTCTGACGTCCGCGGTCGTTGATCGCGTGGGTCCGCTAGCGCGGCCCGAGTTCCATCTCGTGACGAGTCTCCCACTGGCGGTTTATCCGGTGGCAATCATCGGCGTCGTAGCGCTCGTCCTTGCGCGGAAAACGTGGTGGGCCGGATTGGCCCTCTTCTTTGCTTGGCTGCCGTTCGAGGACTTAGTGCGGAAGTACGCGAACAACGACCTACGGGTCTACTTCGTAAAGGACGTTCTCCTCGCGCTGGCGCTCATCACCGTTGTCCCGAAACTTGGTGGCTGTTGGCGCAGACCACTCGGTGGACTGTGGCTGCCGACACTTCTCGTATTCAGCGTCGCGGTCGTGTACTCGATCCCCTCCGCCATCACTCATCCGTCGGTAGCGCTGATCGGGTTACACCAGAAATTCGCGTTTGCGGCCCTTTTCCCC
>JBEEFV010000043.1:0-48611 GCA_041166405.1 Actinomycetota bacterium
CATCGAATACATCGAAGGACTCATCGAGCAGTCCGGCGGGTTCGGCACCTTCCTCATGCTCGGACACGACTGGGCGTCGCCCGACCGCACACAGAACTGCTACCGCCTCTTCGCCGAGAAGGTCATGCCGCACTTCCAGGGGCAGTTGGGCGCGCCGCGCACCAGCCACGACTGGGCGACGGCGAAGCGCAACGAGCTGTTCGGACGCGCTGGCCAAGCGATGATGAACGCCATCCAGAGTCACGTGCAGGAGAAGGAAGAAGAGAAGACCAACGGCAAGGCGAAGAAGAAGCCCGCGGCGAAGAAGAAGGTGGCCAAGTGAGAGCAGTTGCACTCAAGGACGGACGCATTTACGTCAACGACGACGCGCCCGAGCCGAAGCCCGAGACCGGCGACGTTCTCGTCGAGGTGTGCGCGTGCGGCATCTGCGGATCCGATCTCCACTTCGCCAAGCACGGCGCGTCGATGATGGCGCTGGGCAAGGAGATGAAAGGCATGGGGCCGATGGCGGAACTCGGCAGCCCGACCGTCGACTTGTCGCAAGACGTGTGGATGGGCCACGAGTTCTCGGCGCGGGTTCTCGAAGCCGGCCCCGACACGCAGACGTTCAAGGAAGGCACCATCGTCACGTCGATCCCGATCCTGCTCGGCGGCCCGACGATGATCCGTCCGATCGTGTACTCGAACGAAACGATGGGCGGTTACGCCGAGCGCATGCTGCTCTCGGCGCCGATGCTCGTCGAAGTGCCCAATGGCCTCGACCCGAAACTGGCGGCGCTGACCGAGCCGATGGCGGTCGGGATGCACGGCGTCAACCGCTCGGGGATCAAGCCCGGCGAAGGCGCGCTCGTCTTGGGTTGCGGTCCCGTTGGGTTGGCCATCATCGCCGGGCTCAAGGTCAAGGGCATCGAGACGATCATCGCGGCCGACTTCTCTCCGAAGCGGCGCGAGATGGCGGTGACGATGGGCGCGACCGAAGCCGTCGACCCGAACGTCGAGACGTCGTGGGACGCGTGGAACCGCGCCGGCGGCGGCAAGCAGCTGCACGTGTTCGAGGCGATCGGTGTTCCCGGGATCCTCAACAACATCCTCCAGTGGGCACCGGCGCGCAGCAAGGTCACGGTGGTCGGGGTGTGCATGGAACCCGACACGGTCATGCCGTTCTTCGCCATCACCAAGGAGATCGACATGCAGTTCTGCCTCGGGTACGACCCGATGGAGTTCGCCGGTTCGTTGCGCTCGATCGCCGAAGGCGAAATCAATGCGGAGCCGATGATCACGCGTGAAGTTGGCCTCGACGGCGTCGCCGATGCGTTTGAAGCGCTCGGTGATCCTGAGCAGGACTGCAAGATCCTCGTGGTGCCGAACGCTTAACGGCGTTCCCTCACAGCAGCACTCCGGGGTTCATGAGCCCGTCGGGATCGAACGCGGTTTTGATGCGCTGGCGTAGTGCTTGTTCCTCGGCTGACTGCGCGAGCGAGAGCCAGCGCGTCTTGGCGCGGCCGATGCCGTGTTCGGCGCTGATGCTGCCGCCCATCGCGACGACGAGTTGGAGTACGGCGTCGTCGACGGTCTCGTCGTCGGGCGCCGGGCCGAGCACATTGATGTGCACCGCGGCTTCACCGGCATGGCCGAACGCGATGACTTGCGCGTCGCCGACGACGGTCGGGAGGGCGTCGAGGAAGTCGGCCATCGTGCCGGGCGGGACGGCGACGTCGAGCTTGTGCGGGACGCCGTGGCGGCTGATGGCCTCGGTGTGGCGGTCGCGGTGTTGCCACAACGCGGCGCGCCGCGGTGCGTCAGTGGCGACAGCAACGTCGTCGACACCGCTGAGTGACTCGACCGCGGCTGCGAGCTGCGCGGTGGGATCAGTCGTGTCGGCCGCTTCGACGAGGACATAACCGCCCGCGAGATCGTCGAAGGGCGGCGCAATCCCGAACGCATCGCACACGAGACGGACACCTTCTTCGAAGAACAACTCGATTGACTCCGCCGTCGGCAACACGCGCCGCAAACTCTCGGCGGCGACGCACCCGTCGCGGCGGTTGCCGAAGCGCAGCAGCGCGGTCGCGCGCTCGGCGAGATGCGGCACGAGTCGGACGCGTGCGCGCGTCACGACACCGAGCGTGCCTTCGCTGCCGCACACCAGCGACGGCAAGTGATAACCGGTGTTGTCGCGCAGCGTGCCCGACAGGTCGGTGATCACCTCGCCGGTGCCCGTCACGAACTCGACGCCCGTGAGTTGGCGGCGCGTGTCGCCGTGGCGCAGCACGCGCAGTCCGCCCGCGTTGGTGGCGACGTTGCCGCCGATCGTCGCCGTGTCGCGCGCCGAGATGTCGACGCCGTAGTCCCAGCCCGCGTCGCGCGCCGCTGTCTGCAATGCAGACAGCGAAACGCCGGCTTGCGCCGTGATCTGTCCGGCGACGGCATTCACGTCTTCGATGGCGACCATGCGCTCGAGGCTGAGCACGACCTCGCCCGCCGTCGGCACACCGCCGCCGACGAGTCCCGTGTTCCCGCCCTGCGGCACGATCGCCACCTCGCGGGCGCGCGCCGCCTGCACGATCGCCGCGACTTCTTCGGTCGAGCCCGGCCGCACGACGATCAACGCGGTTCCGCGGAACCGCCCCGTCCAATCGACGACGTAGCGCTCCATCACCTCCGGATCGTCGATTACATGCTGCGCGCCGACGATCTCCCGCGCTGCCGCAATCATGGGAACGTCCACTCGAGCAACACCTGCGGATCTGGCTCGCTGGCGCCCGCTGAGCGGTACGTCGCAAGTGCGGACTCGTTGTCGTCGTCAGTAAGGACCCACATCCCGCGGCACCCGCATTCGATCGCGCGGTCGCGGAGCGCGGCGACGAGTGTCTTACCGACTCCGAGGCCACGGAACGCCTCGTCGACGCCCAGTTCGTACAGGAACATCTCGATGCGCTTGTCTGGGTGCGCGATCTCGACGCCGGAGACAAAGCCCGCTGGCTGGTCGTCGACGTACGCGATCGCGAGATGGTGATTTCGACGGCCGAAGAACGCGGCGATGTACTCGACGCTCGCCGGATCGTCGAAGAGGTGACTCGCTGCGTCGACGAGCAAGGCGTCAGCTGCCGTCAGCCATTGGACGATCATCTGTGCGCCTTTTGGCGCAATATCGGCCGCGAAAATGCGCCAAAAGGCGCACGCCGCCGCATCCGCAGTCGCTGCGCGGCGATCTCCGCGAACTGGTCTCGAATGCGGCCCATTTATGGGCCGCAACCGAAACCAGTTCGGGTCACGCGGCTACTCCTCGGCGTAGAGCTGAGAGCCCGAGGCGACGAACTCTTCGGCCTTTTGCTTGGGACCCAGTTGCACCTCCGCGTACTCGCGGACGTCCTGACTGATGCGCATCGAGCAGAACTTCGGGCCGCACATGGAGCAGAAGTGCGCGGTCTTGGCGGCCTCCGCGGGAAGCGTTTCGTCGTGCATCGACCGCGCGGTGTCGGGGTCGAGCGACAAGTTGAACTGGTCCTGCCACCGGAACTCGAAGCGCGCCTTGCTCAACGCGTTGTCGCGCTCTTGCGCGCGCGGGTGGCCCTTGGCCAAGTCGGCAGCGTGCGCCGCGATCTTGTAGGCGATGACACCGTCTTTGACGTCGTCGCGGTCGGGCAAGCCGAGGTGCTCTTTCGGCGTGACGTAACAGAGCATCGCCGTGCCGTACCACCCGATCATGGCGGCGCCGATGGCGGACGTGATGTGGTCGTAACCCGGCGCGATGTCGGTCGTCAGTGGACCGAGTGTGTAGAAGGGCGCTTCGTGGCACAGCTCGAGCTGCAGGTCCATGTTCTCCTTGATCTTGTGCATCGGCACGTGACCCGGACCTTCAATCATCACCTGCACGTCGCGACGCCATGCGATCTCCGTCAGCTCCCCGAGCGTCGCCAACTCGCCGAGCTGCGCCTCGTCGTTGGCATCTGCGATCGAACCGGGACGCAGTCCGTCACCGAGTGAGAACGCGATGTCGTAGGCCGCGAAGATCTCGCACAGCTCGTCGAAGTGCGTGTAGAGGAAGTTCTCCTCGTGGTGTGCGAGGCACCACGCCGCCATGATGGAACCGCCGCGCGACACGATGCCCGTCACGCGCTTCGCCGTCATCGGCACGTAGCGCAGCAACACGCCGGC
The DNA here is from genome assembly GCA_041166405.1 of Actinomycetota bacterium. GTDB lineage: Bacteria > Actinomycetota > Acidimicrobiia > Acidimicrobiales > JACCXE01 > JACCXE01. The sequence continues at coordinate 4,159 of JBEEFV010000043.1, forward strand.
GTGGATCGTCATGTAGTCGACGCCTTGCTCGGCCTGCTCGATGATCGTGTCGCGGAACACGTCGAACGTGAGGTCCTCGGCGACGCCGTTCACCTTCTCGAGCGCTTGGTAGATCGGCACCGTCCCGATCGGGACGGGAGAGTTGCGCAGGATCCACTCGCGCGTGGTGTGGATGCCCTGACCGGTCGACAGGTCCATCACGGTGTCGGCCCCCCACGTCGTCGCCCACGTCAGCTTGTCGACTTCTTCTTCGACCGAGCTCGCCACCGCGCTGTTGCCGATGTTGGCGTTGATCTTGACGAGGAAGTTGCGCCCGATCGCCATCGGCTCCGACTCGGGGTGGTTGATGTTCGACGGGATGATGGCGCGGCCGCTGGCGACTTCGTCCCGGACGAACTCGCCGGTGACGCCTTCGCGCAGCGCGACGAACTCCATCTCCGGAGTGATCTCACCGCGGCGGGCGTAGTGCATTTGCGTGACGGTGCGGCGCGGTGCGGCGCGCCGGATGACGGGCGCGGGTCCGTGCCACGGCGTCACCGGCTTCGTGCCGCGGCCGTCGTCGCGCGATTGGATCACGCGCCCGGCGACGACCTCGGTGTCGTTGCGTGCGTCGATCCACGGCGTCCGCATCGCTGGCAGTCCGACCGTCGGATCGCTACCAGGACCGGATGTGTCGTAAATGGCGAACGTCGTGCCGTCCGTCAGCTGCACCTCGCGCACCGGCACTCGCACCGACGCGTCGTTGGGCGAGACGAGATACTCCCGTCGCCTGGCTTCATCCATCATGACTCCCTTCGCAGGTATTACCCCGAGCAGGTTTTGACGGTCGACGCCTCGAGCGTCCTCTCAGCCGGTGACGCCGGCTCCCGTTTCGGGACCCACGCTACCCGCCGAGTTGCTCGCGCAATTCAACGATTTCCGCTTCGAGTGCCGCGACCCGCGCCTCGAGGTCGTCGAGGCGTGACGACGACGGTGCGGCGGCGGCGCGCACGGCACCGGGTACCTGCTCCGGCACGGGTCCCAGGAGGTGGATCCAGCGGTCCTGCGACTGACCGGGGCCGCGCCCGACGTTGCGCACGAGCGGCTCCGGCTTGCCGGCGAGGCGGTCGAGGACGGACGCCACGCTGTCGGGCGGTTCCCAGTCGGCCAGCCGCTCCGTGCGCGACTTCAACTCGCTCTCCGTTTGCGGACCGCGCAACATCAACACGCCCAGCAGCGCAACTTCTTCTTTGATCAGTGTGATGTGGTCCTCGATGCGGTGGCCGTAGCGATCGACCGACCGGCCGTGTGACGGCAGAATCGTGCGCAGCAACTGCTTGTCACGCAGCCGGGCGAGCGTCTCTTTCACTTCGGACTCGGCGTAGGCGGTCACCGGCTCGCGCGACGTCGTCTGGTTGCACCCCGCGACCAGCGCGGCGAGGGTCATCGGGTAGTACTGCGGCGTCGCCAGCTGCTTTTCGATGAGCGTGCCGAGGACCCGCTGTTCTTCCGCGTCGAGGTCGAACATGCCCTCCGGTCTAGTACGGGGACTGGTACGACGTCGGCGGGGAGGTTGCGGGTGGCGATGTCGCCGGCGGTGACGTCGCCGGTGGCGATGTCGCCGCGGTGTGTCGCGTCGTCGCCGTCGTCTTACGCGCCGCGGGAGCCGCAGGCGTTGTCGTCGCCGCGGCGGTCATGACGGCGTTGCCGTCGGCACCGGCGACATGCCAGACGCCGCCGACGCCTTGGCCATTGGTGTCGCCCGGTGCGGTGTCGCCGCTGAAGCGATACAGCGGCCACCCGTTGTACGTGTACTGGTTGGCCGCGTTGTGACTCAACAGCGACGCGTTCAGTCCCACGCCCACGCCCGCCCCGTCAGAGGTTGTCAAGGCCGGCCAGTTCGTCGCGCACCCACCGGTGCACGACGAATCCGGCTTCGATGTCGTGTCCTTGTCGAAGAAGTACAGCGTGCGGCCGTCGGCGTCGGTCAGCACCTTGCCGTAGGGATCGATCGTCCGGGAGTCGACCGCGAGTTTGGCGGCGGCCCGCGGGCGAGTCGTCGTCGACGTGCTGGCGTCGGTCTTGGAGTCCTTGCCACACGCGGCGAACACGAGGGACAGGGCGGCGGCGCAAATCAGGATCGTGCGTTTGGTCATCGCAGTACCTACGAACGGGGCGACGGAATGGTTTGCCCGCCGCGCAAGGACGTCGGTAACTCGTCGACGACAATGCCGCGGTTGAGCCGCGCCGCAGCTTCGGCGCACGTGCGACGGAGCACGTCGTCGCCAACTAGCGCGAGTTGCTCCACAAGCTCCGCGACTTGCCGCGCTTCGCGCACGAGGTCCCCTGCCGGTGCCTCCGTGCCGCGCAAGGCGTGCCCGAGGTTGCCGGTCTCAGCCCAGCGGTAGACGGCACCGGCGAGCGCGCCGTTGGGTGAGGGCGTGAGGGGAAGGTCGAGTTCGTGCTCGACGGCGTTGAGTTCACGGACGAGGTCGTCGGCTACCCGATAGGCGCGTGCCACGTTCGGCGTCGGTGCGCGGAAGGCGTGCTCGCTCTGCGCGGATCGCGGCGTGAACCCCGATGCGAACGCCGCGAGCTCGGCAGCGGACAAGCCGTCGAACAGCGCGGCGCGTAGCGCCTCGGCGACGAGGAGTCCCGCGTCGTGGAACAGGCGTGACAACGCGACTCCAGACGGAGCGAGGTCCCATCCTTCGAGGTGGTCGCGCCGGCGCAGCAACGTGACGTACGCCCCGAGTTCGTTGTCGAGATCGGCTTCGGCGCTGGCGATCCGGTCCTCAAGCAGTTCGACGGCGGCTTCGGCCCGAGCCCGCGGTGCACCTCCGGCGCGCGGTGGCGGTGTCGCGCGCGGGCTCGGAAGCGCGAGCGCGCATTCCGCGGTGCGCAGCCGATCGGCAACTTGGCGCGTGAACCCGCGCGGTGATCGCGCCTCGGCCGGCAACTCGATCTGGGCGACGACGACCGGTGCGGCGCGCAACGCGCGCGCCGTGAGCGTCGTGCGCCTGCCATCCTCGCCGACGACTTCGACCGTCTCCTGGTCGCGTCGCCGCCGAACCGGTCCGACGACAACCGCCGGGCGTCCGTACGTGCGTCCGGGGTCGACGATCACGTCGCCCGGGCGGAGGTGCTCGAGTTCTACGGGTTCGTATGCCGCGGTTTCCGGACCGTCGGTGCCGGCGTCGCGCACTCGTTGGCGCGCCACCTCCAGGTCGTCACGTAGATCGGCGACGTGGCGCGCCGCGAGCGACGCGCGTAGCGACGAACGGACGAAGCGCTGCAGCTGCGCCGGGTCGCGGTGGTGCAGGAACGCCGCGACCATTGCTGGCGTCGGCCGGAACTGCGACGCGAGCGTCGGGAGTCGGCCTTTGACGAGCGCAGTCAACTGCGCGAACGACGCGTCGGCCGACCATGGAATCACCACGAAACCGGAGTCGTCGATGCCGCGACGCCCGGCGCGGCCCGACAGTTGGGCAAACTCGCCAACGCCGAGGACCCCTCCGCCTTGGCGCTGTGGACGGACCACACGGTCGATGACGACGGAACGCGCCGGGAGGTTCACGCCGACCGCCAGTGTCTCGGTGGCGAACACGACCTTCACGAGTTCACGCGCGAACGCGACTTCGACGACCTCGCGCTGCACCGGCGCGAGCGCGCCATGATGCGCAGCGACCCCGATCGTCAGCGCGTCGAGCCACGAGTCGAATTCGATCGCCCGGCGTTCCTCGTCCGACATCGCGGCCGTGGCGTCGTGTGCCAGCGCGCGGACGCTGTGCGCTTCGTCGGCCGTTGTGAGCCGCACGCGCGCGTCGACACACGTCGTCACGGCGTTGTCGCAGCCGGCGCGGCTGAGCAGAAACCAGATCGCGGGCAGCTTGTGGTCGCGGCGCAACTCGTCGAGCAGGTCGAGGCGCTCCGGCGTGACCGGACGGTTGCGATCGCGCTCGCGCCGGCGCAGCGGGCTGTCGTCGCCTCGTCGCATCCGGACGCCGTCGAGCAACTCGGCGGTCGGGTTCGGCCGGTCACCGTCGAAGAGCGGCACGAGCGCCGGCGGGTCGCGCCGTGGGTTGCCGAGGGCATAGAGGTGCGTCAGCTCGACAGGCCTCGTGCTTTCCTCGACGAGTTCGGTGGGGCCGTGCACCTGCGCGATCCAGTCGCGGACGAGCGGCGCGCTGGGCAACGTCGCCGATAGGCACACCAACGTGATGTCGGAGCGGGCCGCGATCACGACCTCTTCCCACACGCCGCCGCGCTGGGGGTCTTGGATCCAGTGGAACTCGTCGAGCACGATCACGCCGACGCGCGCGACTAACGCGGCGTCGGACAGCAAGAGGGCGCGCAGCACTTCGGTCGTCATCACGACGACGGGCGCGTCAGGTGAGTCGACGCGGTCGCCCGTCATCAGCCCGACCGTCACCCCAAGTTCCCGCGCCAAGTCGGCGCGTTTCTGATTCGACAGCGCCTTCAGCGGTGTCGTGTAGACCGCGGTTTGGCCGCGCTCCAGTGCGGCGCGGATCGCGTGTTCCGCGATGAGGGTCTTGCCCGCGCCCGTGGGCGCGCACACGACGACGGAGTGGCCGCTGTCTAAATGGTCAATGGCGACGCGTTGGTACGCGTCGAGCGCGAATGGAGATGCTTGCAAAGGGAGAATGTCCTCTCGTCAACTGCTGACTGGGTTTCATTTGCCGCACCTCCTCTCGTGTCGTGGTGGCCATGATGGTACCCATGGCGACGGTGTGGATGTGCCCAAATTGCAAGCGCACCTTCGGCAAGACCAACCAGGGGCACATGTGCGCGCCGGCGATGAGCGAGGACGAGTACTTCGCGACTGGCCCGGCGTTCGAGCGCCCGATCTACGACGAAGTGAAGGCGACGTTGCTCGCCGCCGACCCCGACGTTCGGTTCGAATATGTCTCGGTGGGGGTGTTCTTCAAGAAGAAGACGAACTTCGCCGAACTGCGACCGCTCACGAAGTGGTCGAAGTTGATCTTCAAGCTCGCCCGCGACATGAATCACCCGGCGATCACCAAGAAGTGGCCGGGCCCGTCGCGCACGTACTACGAGATGCGCCTCCACACTCCGCGCGACGTCACCGACGAGGTGCGCGGCTGGCTCGTCGAAGCCGCCGCCGAAGACGCGTAGCTAGCGGACGAGGGCGACGAGCTTCTTCGGCGCGACCGTGCAGTACGCGTCTTCGATGACGACCGCGACCTCATCCCAGTCGACCTTGCCTTCGAGGCGCATGCCGACCCAGCCCCGGTGGCCGACGTACGCCGGCCGGTAGTAGCGCTGGGGGTTCGCGGCGATCAGCGCTTCTTGCGCGCCCGGCGGCGCGGCAGCCCAAAGGCCGAAGATGCCGTCGCCGTGGTGGTTGTGGTGGCAGGTGCAGAACGTCTTCTTGTCGCGGATGAAGTACGTCGGCGCGCCATGACTCAGCCGCTCGTTCACCTCCGGCAGGTCGAGGCACAACGCCTTCACCTTGTCGTAGATCTTCTTCGCCTGCGCCTCGGTCACCATCGCGCGCGACGTTACTGACAGGTCCGGGCGTCTCCAGGGCGGCCGTGCCTGCCTGGGCACGCCCACACCCCTGTCGTCAGTTCGAGGCGGAGGCTTTCGCGGCGGCGCGCTTCGTGGCGGCTCGCTTCTTCGCGGGTGCCTTCTTCTTCGAACCGGCGGCGCCGGATCGGTTGATCGCGGTTTCGTCGGTGCCGAGGTACGACTCGATGACCTTCGGGTGCTCGAGCACTTCGGTCGGCGTTCCTTCGGCGATGACCCCGCCGAGTTCGAGCGCGACCATGCGGTCACAGATCGTGCGCAGCAGCGGCATGTCGTGTTCGATCACGAGGATGGAACACCCGGTGTGATCGCGCACGCGCAGCAGTAGGGGAGCGAGCGCTTCGGTTTCCTTCTGCGCGACACCGCCCGACGGCTCGTCGAGCATCAGCACAGTCGGCTCTTGAGCGAGGATGCAGGCGAGGTCGACGATGCGCCGCGAACCGGTCGACAACTCACCGGTCAGCTTCTCGCGGAACGCCCCGAGGCCCATCAGTTGGATGAGCTCCTCGACCTTCTCGGCGACGGAGATCTCCGACTCGTACGACGCCGGTAGCTGGAACGCGGCGGCGAGCATGTCCTTCGACGCCAGGTGGCGTTCGAGCGCGACCGAGATCGTCTCGGCGACCGTGAGCGATGGGAACAGCAGCGCGTCCTGGAAGGAGCGGCCGAGCCCGCCGAGGGCGCGCTCGTGCGGCGCGGCTTCCGTGACGTCCTTGCCCTGCAAGAACACGCGGCCGCCGTCGATCTCGTTGAACCCCGAGATGCAGTCCATCAGCGTGGTCTTGCCGGCGCCGTTGTGACCGATGAGGCCGAGGATCTCGCCTTCGCGCAACTCGAGGTCGACGTTGTCGACAGCGGTGATGCCACCGAAGCGCTTGACGAGCGCCAGCGTTTCCAGCAGGACGGGCGCGTCCGCGCCCGGGGCCGTGCGCTTCTTCGTCGCCTTGGCTTCGGACTTCTTGCCGTTTCCGTCGTCGGCCGCGGCGCCGGCGCCGGCGATGAACACCGACCGCAGAACGTCGGGGCGCTCGAGCAGGTCCGAGGTTGGGCCCTCGAAGCGCACCTCGCCCTTCTCCATGAACACGGCACGCTCGGCGAGGTTGAGCGCGACGTTGACCGACTGCTCGACGAGCACGATCGTCGTGCCGCGGCTGTGGATCTCGCGCACGACCTCGAGCAGCTGGGCCACGATCGTCGGCGCCAGGCCGAGCGACAACTCGTCGATCATCAGCAGGCGCGGTTGGGTCATCAGCGCCGCGCCCAGCGCCAGCATCTGCTGCTCGCCGCCGGAGAGGTCGCCCGCCATCTGGCCCGACCGCCGTTCGAGGATCGGGAACAGCTCCTGCACTTCCTTGCGCGCGTTCTCGACCCGCTCCTGGTCGTCGCGGATCAGCCACGCCGCGAGGCGCAGGTTCTCTGTCACCGACAGCGTCGGGAACACACCCTTGCCGCCGGGCATGAGCGACACGCCGCGGTGCGTCGTGACGTCGGCGGGCATGTTCGTGACGTCTTCGCCGGCGAACATCACGGTGCCGGCGGACGGCTTCACCAGTCCGCACACGCCCTTGAGCAGCGTCGACTTGCCAGCACCGTTGGTGCCGAGCAGGGCGACGATCTCGTGCTCGTTCACGGTGAAGTCGACGTCGAAGAGAATCTGGACCGGCCCGTAGGCCATGTCGATGCCGGTGCAGCGCAGCAGTGAGCCGTCGTCGTTGCGCGGCCCGTCGATCGTCGTGGTCTCGGCGAGCTTCTTACTCATGGGCCGACGCCTCCACGAGCTCGACGAGCTCTTCGCCGCCGAGGACTTCGAGCGCCGCCGTTTCCGACACCTCGTCGGTCAAGGCGCCTTGCAACATGCCCACGCTGTTCTCCTGCCCGCGTTTATCGGCGACGAGCGACGGCACGATGATGTCGTGCCGATTGGCAACCCAGCGCAAGTAGCGGTCGCGCACCGAGATCAGGAGCTGACCGAACCCGCCGGGCAGCGCGTACAACACGACGAGCAGGCCGGTGCCCGTCAGCAGGAGACGCAGGTCGCCGAGTGCGGTGATCGTCTCGAGCCAGCGGAACAACAGAACGCCGGAGATGGCACCGGTGATCGACCCCAGGCCGCCGATGACGGTCGTGGAGAACACGGTGATCGAGTCGGCAGGCGTGTAGGTGTGCTGTGCCAAGGCGTGCTGGATCTGCACGTGCAACGCGCCGGCGACACCGGCGATGAAGCCCGCGAGGATGAACGCCGACAGCTTCACTGCAGTCGTGTTCACCGCGGCGGCGTCGGCGGCGCGCTCGTTGTCGCGCGTCGCGATGACGACGCGACCGCTCCGCGCTTTGCGCACACCGAGCGCCGCGAGGATCGACAACGCCAAGAAGACGAGGCACGTCAAGTACATGTCGTAGTTGAACTCGAGGTTGAAGCGCTGGAACAGCAGCACGCGATTCACGCTGCTGGGCAGCAGCCAGTGAAAGCGGTCGGTGTTGAAGAAGTACTCGTCGAGGGCGATGGCGAACGCCAGCGTCGTCACCGCGAGGAACAGGCCCTTGATGCGCAGCGCCGGCAAGCCGACGAGCAGTGCCACCGCCGCGCCGGCGAGGCCGGCCAGCAGCAACGCGAACAAGAAGTCGCCGTGCCATTTCGAAACGACGTTGCCCGCGGTGATCGCGCCCACACCGACGAAGCCGAACTGGCCGAGCGATATGTGCCCGCCCCATCCGGTCAACACGACAAGCGAGACGGCCACCATCGCCCACACCATGGCGAACGCCGCGAGCAACTGCTGCGACGACGACCATCCCGAAGGAACCCAGATGAACAGCGCAGCGACGATCGTCAGCAACGCGATCTTGACGTAGCGAACCTCGGGGAGGTGACGCAGTTCGACAGGCGTCGGCTTGACGATGCCCGTTGCGTTCCACGACGACGTGGCGTTGTCGAGCGCGCGGCTGAGCTTGCCCGACTGCAACAGCAGTGCGGCGAGGATGACTACGAGGTAGGCGACGTTCACGAACGACGGCGAACCCGTGCTGTTCCAGCGCACGGTCTGTTCGGCGATGCCGAGCCCGAGACCGGCCGCGAACGCGACAGGCAGTGACTCCATGCGCGCGACGACCGCGGCTGCGAGGCCGGGCAGCAACACCGTCGGTCCGTTGGCGATGCCCGGGACCACGCCCGAGAACGGCGCCTTGAGGATGAACGTCAGCCCCGAGAGCGCTCCGGCCAGCGCCCACACGATCGTCGCCAACCGCCGCACCGGGATGCCGAGCAGCAGCGCGCGGTCTGCGTTCTCCGCGGCGGCGCGCACGGCCACGCCGGAGTCGGTGCGCAACAGGAAGTACGCGAGGCCGAGGATGACGAAGGGCACCACCATCATGATGAGGATCTCGTCACCCGCCAGCGTCTTGACGCCGATGTGCAGGTGGAGATGGATCGGCACGGGGAAGCCGCCGGTGAGCGACAGGAAGTTGAGCTTCTTCGCGGCGAGGAACTCGAGACCACCGAGCAACTGTGCGAGGCCGATCGACGCCACGGTCAGGACGAGGCGAGTCGAGTTGGCGAAGCGTCGGATCACCAACAACTCGATCAGCGCGCCGTTGATCAAGCCGCCGATGACCACGAGCGGCAGCACGACCCAGTACGACCAACCGTGCTCGAGGTACAGCGCGACGCCGATGACGCCGACGAACGAACCCATCGACCCGTAGGCAAAGTTGATGAACCGGTTGGCGCGGTAGATGAGGATGAGGCCGATCGCCAGCAGCGCGGTGACCGATCCGGAGATCAACCCGAGGACAACCACCTCGTAGGGCAACTTGTCGTGCAACCAGTCGCCCGGCCCCGGTACTTGCAACACGATCACGTAGACGACCGCGACCGCGGCGACGATCGAGGCCGCGCGGCCCCGCTCGGGAAGGCGTTCGTACAGATTCTTGAACGGCTGCGTCAGGCGACTCATCGCACGGGGATGTCCGGGTTACCGGCCGGAATCTGCCCCGGCAACCAGCGAGTCCCCGGATGCGGGTCGACGTACGCGCCCTGCTTCCCGTTGTAGTTCGAAACCTTGTTGGGATCCCAGTAGATCTCTCGCACGTCGTCGGTGCCTGTGAAGTCGTGCGGCTTGAAGCCCCAGTGGCCGACGGGGCCAAGGCGGCCGGGGTAGGCGAACATGCCCTTCTGGAAGTTGGCGGGCGTCAGGTTCGGGCCGGCCATCTGGATGCCGATCGCCATCATCTGCATCTGGAAGTAGATGAGGTCGACGGAGAACGCCGGCTCGTCACTCGGGCGAACGGACTTGTACGCCTCGTAGGCGATGGTCTGCGTCGGCGGCACCGGCTCTTCGAGCGGGCTGACGCCGAGCATGTGCTTGGCCGCTTCCTGGTTGAACAACTGGCCGACGATGTCGGCGTCGGTCAACGCCGTGCCCGTGATGATCACTTCGGGGAAGTAGTTCTCACGGTTCATCTCACCGGTCATGAACACCGGGAACACGGGGTCGCAACCACACAGGATCGTGGTGATGCCCTCGCTCTTGAGCTTCGGGATGAGGTTGTTGGCCTGGTTCGACATCGTGCCGAGGTCGAGCTGGTACTCGATGTTGTCGGCGACCTTCAGGCCGGCCTTCTCGATGTCGCCCTTCGCGATCTGCACCGACTCCTGGTACCAGGAGTTCTCGGGCGCCATCGTGGCGACCTGGCGCGGCTGGGTGGCAAGCGTCCCGCCGGCGTACTTCGCCACGCCCCACTTACCGTTCGACGCCAGTCGTTTGGTGGCGTACTCGGCGGCCAGCTTGGCGACCGTCGTGCCGTCGACGGCGAGGCTCCAGTCGTACGGCGCGTGCTGGTCGTGCCACGGAGTGGACATGTACGGATCGCCGAAGCCGAGGATGCCGCGACGCTGGAGCGCGTCGGCGTAGGGCTCGGACGTCGCCGACATATCGGCGAACACCTTGAGCGACTTCGCGGTTTCTGCATCGGCTTCGGCCTTGTCGCGGCCGCCGCCGAGCAACTCGGCGGTGTTGGAGCCGACGCCCTTGTAGAAGTCGATGACGAGCTTGCGCCCGTAGAACTGGTAGCGCTTCGAGAAGTACTCGGCGAGCGCGGTCACGGTGTTCTTGATCGTCTCGGGAGTGTCGGTCAGCGACGCACCGGCGAGCTCGGAGAGCGTCTGCTGGAAGCCCTTCTCGTTGAGCGAGCGGTACGAGACGTGGATCTCTTTGTCGTTAACGCCCGTCGACGTCGCGCCGCCGTTGTTGCCGGCGAAGTCGATACACGGCGGCGAGTACGGGTCACCCGGGACCTGGTCCTTGCGGTCGGGCGGACACGCCGTCGGCGCCGAGATCGGCTTGCCGTTGGCGCCGGTGCCGCCGCCGCTGACGGCCTGACCGGGCACGCCGGTCGTGCCGGTGACGTCTTCGCCCGAGACCGACGTGCCATTGCCGCCGGTGGTGTCGTTGCCGGCCGAGACTTGCTCGACCTTCTGCGGCTTCGACGGCACGAGCAGCGCCATCAGGATGAGCATGGCGGCGAGCACCGCCAGCGGCCCGTAGCCGCGCAGCAAACGTTGGTTGACTTGAAACGACCCGCGCGGTGTGCGGGACTCAGTTACCGCCATGGAATTTCGGCCTCCGTGGTTAGGAAATGCGTTGCGCGTGCCGCATCATGCGACGGTCGCGTTCCGCAAAGAGCAGTAGCCCCAGTAGTCCCAGCAAGCCGACAAGGGCCATCTTTCCGCCGCGGGATCCCTTTTCGGTAGCGGCGAGCGACGGGCCGTGACCCTTGCTGTCGTTCAACACGGTCGTGTGCGGCACGCTCGGCAGTGCGCTGATCGTGTTGTTGGAATCGAAAGCGGTGAACCCGCCGAGGTCGCTGCCGCCGACGGCGTTGGAAAGCGACGGCAACCCTTGCAGGAGGTTCGTCGTCTTGAGCGCGTCGGCCTTGGCGTTGACGCCGCCGAACTCGAGCGAGAACGAGCCCGCACCGGTGACGGAGCCCAAGACGATGTCGCTGACCGTGATCGGGCTGGCGAAGCTGCAGCTCGCGCCGAGCAGCGCGGTGTACAGGTTCTGGCGAACGGGTTGGACGCCCGAGAGGATCGCGCCGGTGACGCCGTCGCGAGTCGGGGACGGGACGACGCGCAGCATCAGCGGGTCGACGAACAGGATGCCGGCGTCGGTGTGGGCGCGTGGTGCGATGAACTGCAGCCCCAGCGGCGCCAGCAGCGCGTTGGCACCCTCGAGCGCGCTCGTCGGATCCTGCGTCGGCAGCGACTGGCCGAGCACCTTGAGCGAGCCGATCGTGAACGCACCGACCGTCTTGTCGACCGCGCCCGTTTGGTACTGCGCTTCCCAGTGCAGGTTGTCGAGCGCGACGACACCGGCGATGTTGATGCTGCCGAGGTCCACGGTGGCGAGCGCGTCGCGCGTGCCTTGCGTGACCTGGGTGACGGCGCGGCTGTGTGCGCCCTCGATGGCGGCGAAGGCGCCCTGGCCCGTCAGCGACGCCGTGGTCGTATTCGCCTCGGCGTACGGCGTCGCGTTCGCCTGCGTCGACTTCGTGATGATCGGCACCGTCTGGCCGTCGAACTGTTCGGGCGCGCTCTGCGTTCCCGGCTTCCCGTCACGCGAGTCCGAGCGCAACGGTTGGGGCTGCTTGTCGGCGGCGAGGGTCGGGTCCCCGCCCGAGCAGCCCTGGGCCGCCAGGGTTGTGCCGATGATGCCGAGGTCGATGCCGCGGGACTCGGCCTGCGAAACCTGGTTCGTGTAGCCGGCCAGCGAGATCCCGAAGGTGATGCCGATCGACAGCGACGCTTCGGTCGGATTGATCTTGTAGGACGTGGCGGTTGCCGACGCCGTTCCTGCCGTTTGCTGGGTCGCGGGCGTGCCGGCGATGGCGGGCGCGACGCCAGGGCCGGTGAGGGCGGCCGCGAGGACGGCGGCGCCTACTCCACAGGCTGCGATCGCGGTTCGGCTGTAGGGCTTGAAGCCCATGGTTGTGACCCTCCGGTCAGTCGAGCAGTACTTTTTAGCTGGTCAAACGGCCGGCGGTGACATTTGTCACACCGCCGCTGGTCCCCATAGGTACCACGACAAAGGTCAACGAAATACGCGGGCTTATCTCGCGATGAGGGGTTAGTCCCCAGTGTCCGGTTCGTCCTCGGACCCATCTGCGGGGATGAGGCGGATCGACACCGAGTTCATGCAGTAGCGGTCGCCCGTTTCGGTCGGCCCGTCGTCGAAGATGTGGCCGAGGTGCCCGTTGCAGTTCGCACAGCGCACTTCAGTGCGCACCATGCCGTATGAACGATCTTCAATCAGGACGACGGCGTCGGGCGTGGCGGCGGCGTCGAACGACGGCCACCCGCACCCCGCGTCGAACTTCGTGACGGAGTCGAACAGCTTCGCCCCGCACCCGGCGCAGACGTATTCGCCGTCGCGCCATTCGTTCCAGTACTTGCCCGTGAAGGCGCGCTCAGTGCCGGCTTCGCGCAGGACATGAAAGGCCTCGGGGCTGAGCTGCTGCTTCCACTCTTCGTCAGTGCGTGTGTCCATTGTCTCAGCGTAAACACCGCCTCGTCCCTGTAAGTTCCCGGCCATGGTTGTTGAAGCAAACGCCCACGACCGGGCGCGCGTCATCCGTCGTTACCTGTCTGCGCTGGACGCGCAGCGCACGGGCCGGACCCCCGCCAAGACCGCCGAGTCGCTCCATTTCCGCATCCACCAGATCGACACCGAACTGCTGTCGGCCGATCCGGTTCGCCGGTTGCACCTCACGCAGGAGCGCATCGACCTTCACGCGGAGTCGTTGCGGTTGACGACGGGAACGAGCGACATCTCGGAGTTCGAGAAGGCGTTCGTGCGCGTGGCCCGCGGCTACAGCGATCGCCACGGCATCAGCTTTTCCGCATGGCGGCAGATCGGGGTCGACGCGGAGGTGCTCGCCGCGGCCGGCATCAAGCCGACGGCCAAGCCGCGCCCCAACGGAACGGAACCGGTAACGGCGAAGGAAGAAGTCAGCGCCGAGGCGCCGGCGGCGCCTGTGAAGAAGGCCGCGGCGAAGAAGGCCACGACGGCGACCGCGAAGAAGCCCGCTGCGCCCGCGAAGAAGAACGGCACCGCCAAAGCCGTCAAGAAGAAGGCGGCGGCACCCGAGGCCGAGCAGCCGAACCTCTTAAGCTGACCGGCCGAGGGCAACTGGGGAAACGGGGAGATAGATGCTGAAGAAGAAGTCCGATCAGATCGCCGCGCTGAAGAAGGTGGCGTTGTTCTCGTCGATGAGCGACCGCGACATCAAGGCGGTGCTCAACGGGTGCCGTGAAGAGGTGTACTCCGATGGCCAGGCGATCGTGCGGGAGGGCCAGCCCGGCGGACCGTTCTTTCTGATCACCGAAGGCAACGCCAAGCTGCTCGTCAACGGCAAGGTCCGCAAGACCTTCACACCCGGTGAGTACTTCGGCGAGATCGCGATGATCGACAAGGGCCCGCGCACCGCGACGATCGTCGCCTCGGGCCCCGTGAAGGCGCTCGCCATCGCGTCGTGGGACTTCCTCGCGCTGTGCCAGGAGAACTGGAACCTCGCGCACAAGGTGATGACGGGCATGGCGTTCGTCATCCGCCAACTCGATAAGACCGCAGGCCTCTAACTCCCTTAGCGTTAGGGCCGAGTGGCCCGAAGACTTACCCCGCGTCAGCGACGCGCCCGTGTGCTCGTCGTCGCAACCGTGTTGAGCCTGCTCGCGCTCGCGGTGCACGCGATCGCCGGCGGCACGCGCGACGAGAAGCTGCGCCAACTCGGCTACCTCGACGACGTGCGTCCGCTCATCGCCGATTCGACCGCGCAAGGCGCCGACTTGGCGTCGCTGCGCGACAGCGCGGCCGACCTTGGCCGTCCGGGCATCCGTCGCCGGTTGGACCACATCGTGAACGGCGCCCGCCAGACGCTCAGCACGGCGCGCGACCTCGAACCGCCCGCGGGCGCACAGGACGCGCACAGCTTGCTCGTCGCCACGCTCGAGCTGCGCGTGCTCGGCGCGTCGGCCGCGTCGAAGGCGATGGTCGACGCCCTCGGCAACGAGTCGCGCTCCGCGGTCGTCGATCGTCTCGTGGCCGCGGGAAAGAACCTCGTGGCGGGCGACCAGAACTACCGAGCGTTCGCCGAGATCGTCGCCACGACGATGGCGAAGGGCACGGCGTCGGCGGTGGCGCCGTCGGCGTGGGTGCCCGAAGGCACGCAGTGGGAGGAGCCCGAGCTGACGGCGTTCGTCAACATCTTGAAAGCGAATTCGTCGGTGAATCCGGTCGTCGACGTGTCGACGATCCTCGTCGAAACCACCCCGGCGGCGGTCGGCAAGGACGGGACGCGATTGCTGTTGCCGAAGACGACCACGGTGAAGCTGCAAGTGGTCGTGGCCAACATCGGCAACCAACCGCAGAAGCACGTGCCGGTGGTGGCGTCGCTGTCGGTCAACAACGGACCGCCCGACGTGGCGACCAACTACGTCGACCTCACGCCGGGCAAGCGGCAGGCGATCAACGTGCGCGGGCTGAAGGCGTCACCGGGCGACGCGGTATTGACCGTGACGATTGGGCCCCTCGGCGGCGAGAATTCCACCGTGGACAACACCAAGACGCTCCAGTTGTCGATCCATCCATGACGACGTCCTTGCGACGCGTCGGGTTTCTCGGGCCGCGCGCCACCTTCACCGAGGAGGCGCTGCAGGGCGAGAGCGACCTGGCGGACGCCGAGCACGTGCCGTTCGCGTCGATGAACGAGACGCTCGCGGCGGTCGAAGACGGGCGCGTCGACGCCGCCATCGTCCCGATCGAAAACGCCATCGAAGGCACGGTCAACGAGACGCTCGACGCGCTGATCTTCAACCACGATCTGCTGATCCAGCGCGAGATGGTCAAGCGCATCGTCATGAACCTGCTGACGCCTGCGGGCCTCGCCTTCGGCGACGTCGAGCGCGTGCTCACGCTGCCCGTCGCGTTCGCGCAGTGCCGCGAGTGGCTGTCAGCGAACCTTCCGCAAGCTGAGTTCGTCGCCACGTCGTCGACGGCGGACGGTGCGCGCATCGTCGGCGAACGGCTGGCGACGGATGCGTCAGTGCGCGACGCCGCGGTTGGGCCGGCGCTGTCGGCGTCGCTGTACGGACTGACCGTCGCCGCCAGCGACATCGAAGACCACCCCGACAACTCGACGCGCTTCGTGCTCGTGCGGCCGAAGGCCATCGCCACACCGACCGGTCACGACAAGACCTCGATTGTGTGCTTCCAGCGCGCCGACACTCCGGGTTCGTTGCACTCGATCCTTTCGCAGTTCTCGGCGCGCAACATCAACCTCACGAAGTTGGAGAGCCGCCCGACCAAGGCCGGCCTCGGGAACTACTGCTTCATCATCGACTTCGAAGGCCACCTCGACGACGAGGTCGTCTTCGACTGCCTGCGCGACCTGCGGGCGTCGCTCGCGGATCTGAAGTTCCTCGGCTCGTACCCCGCCGCCGGCGAACACGGTCCGGCGCGTCGCCTCGACGCCGAGGCGTCATGGCGCGGCGCCGACGCCTGGCTCACCGGCCTGCGCGGGCAAATCGAGCGGTAGCCTCGGCAACTCCCGGAGGGGTGGCAGAGCGGACGAATGCGACGGTCTTGAAAACCGTTGAGGTGCAAGCCTCCGCGGGTTCGAATCCCGCCCCCTCCGCTCGGTTTGGGCGTTTCCTTATTCGGCCAGCCTCGCCTCGCCTGTCATGAGAGGCGACCTTTCTCACGCGAACCACAATTTTCTTTACCGGAGGGCTCACCGCCGACTAAACACTGCGCGGGTCTGTGCGAGCTGGGGAGCTCGGGGCTGGGGAGGCAAAATGCGTCGGGTCCTGTTGTGTGCCGCGCTCGTGGCGGCAGCTCTTATTTTTCAGGGTGCGCCCGCGTCGGTGGCTCCGGCAATCGCCGATCAGCCGAACCTCGCCTCATTTCCCGGGAACAAGCCACTTTTCGCGCACTGGCTTAGCGATGGACGTCTAGTAGCGGCTGATAGCTATTGCTTCAACGGACTCTTCAACCACTATCGCTTCTGGGAGAGCCCGGACTCAGGCGCAACCTGGACGATGCGGGTTGAGTACGAAGGTCCTGAGGTCCACTGCGCCACACCACTCACGAGCGCCCTCCCGGACGGCACCAGCTTGTATTGGGTTCTCGGATACCAGTCCACGCTCTATTACTCGAAGGTCGACTTCAGCCCGCCGCCAGCAGGGGCGACCTCGTCCGCCCCGAACCCCCCATCGCCTGGGCAGCTCGCCACTTTCGCAACTGGCAACATCATTTCGGCGCCATCGATCGCCAAGCTCGACGCTGGCCGCCTCGAAGTCCTTGTTCCTCAGGCCGTCGATGCAGCGGGCGGCAAGTCAGTACAGACAGTCTGGGCCTATCAATCCGTCGACGATGGCGTGACTTGGACCGCGGCGCCATCGTGCATGAGCGTCGTAACTACTCCAAAAGTCATGACCGCGACTCTCCTACGCCAACAGGGCGGACCAGAGCTGTGTGTGGTGTATCACTACAACAGCTCAGGGACCGCAGTACTCGAGTCATATGCGCGATCCGCGGTTGCCTGGGACGCCGCCCAAACAATTTGCAGCGGGGTCACGCCGACATCTGCGCCGGTCATCTCGCCGGGTAACTCAAGCGGCGCCGTGCCGTCGGTCGGCGTTACAAACTCAACGGGCATCTGGCTGTCCGAGTTCCGAAGTGGAGCATGGCAGTCCTGCCGATTTATCGGCGCAGGAAAGGCGACGAGTATCGCCCACTCCGACAGCTGGTCGAGTGCGCAGGAGGTCTTGATGCCTGCTCTGCTGGGGCCCACAGCGGCGACCACGGCCGCCGTCTGGCGAAGCAGCCCAGCGTCATCGTCAGTTCTCCGTCTTGATCCCGCAGGAACCACGCCGGCGGCCGTCGCCGAGTCGCATGACGGTTGGCAAACAAACCCTGCAACGGGCGACCTCATCTTCGAACTAAGCGACTCCGTTTCCGGTGTTTCATCCATCAACAATTCAGTGGGTGTTAGCAACGACAGCATCCGCCTCACTGCCGTGGGACAGAAGGCGTCGAGCCGATTTCAACCGACCGTTAGCGGCGCCGTTCGAACGCTCGCGATCTGGACCACCGCGAACGCCGCCGACCGTGTGCGTGTCGGAATCCAAACCGACGTTTCCGGCCAGCCGAGTGGTACGTGGGTCAACTCGCTGTTCGACCCGGTGACGCACGCGCTTGTCGCTGGCGCCTACTTCGACGTCGCTGCGACGAAGAGTCCGACTAACCCTGTCTCTCTTAGCGGAACCCTTACCAACGAAGCCTCCCTGTCGCGGACGAGCACTTACCACGTCGTAATGGAAGTCGTCCCGAAAACAGCAGCAGACCCCGCGCCTAGCTCCACGAATTGGGTCGCGATGCAGACGGTCCGTGCGCTGGCGACACCCGACGCGCCAGCCGCAACTGCGAAGTTCGTGTCGGGGGTGTGGACGCCCGTCCCGAACTCCGTCGGGCGATTCTCGGCGACGGCACTCGACAGCAGCGTTATCGCGACGCAGGCAATCGTTCCGGGCGCCGCACGAACGCTCTCGAGTTCGTCGATAGTCGGAGAAGCATTCACAACTACGACGACGACGACTGTTGACTCCCTTGCAATTCCGATCAGCGGCACGCCGCCCTTCAACTACCCGCTTGACGCTTACATTCTCGATTCGACCGGCGCCGAGGTTTGGCGGGCACCCTTCGAGATCGCTAGCGGCGACACAATCGCCCACGCATATGGCGCCTCCGTGGCGCTCGCCGCCGGCGACTACCGGCTCGTCCTGGACGCGAGCGGCAGTGGGTTGTCCAGCTTCTACAAGGTCGGGACGAGTACCGCGCCGACTGAACCGGAAACCTGGGGAAGTTCCAATGCACACGCTGTCACGGCTACCAGTCGTGAAGGGCTCAGGTCCCGGGGCGTAGAACTAAACCCCAATACTCATCAGGCGGTGACCTTGTTCGACGCCG
Source organism: Actinomycetota bacterium (assembly GCA_041166405.1). Classification (GTDB taxonomy): domain Bacteria; phylum Actinomycetota; class Acidimicrobiia; order Acidimicrobiales; family JACCXE01; genus JACCXE01. Next base: position 22,731 of record JBEEFV010000043.1, read on the forward strand.
GATCTTCGGATGAGCTGCTGGTCGGCGACGACACGCCATTTTCGGAAGCGACACTCCGCGTTTCGAATCCCGCGACGCGGACGCCGCTCGCATGGGAATACTTCGCGAGCGGTAGCTGGAAGCCGCTTGCGACCACAACAAACTCGATGAGCACGGCGGTATCGATGAGTTTCGTCGCGCCAGCGGACTGGGAGCGAACCGAACTCGGAGGAGAGCAGCTGTATTGGGTGCGCGCGAGGCAGTCGGACGCGTCCCAAGCCGGCGTTCAGGTCGACCAGTTATTGGGCGCTCGCGTAAATGCTCCGCTGATCTCTCCATCCGAGTCACGATCTGGGTCGCTGCCGGTCTTTGTGCCGCAAAGCGATGGCTCGTACGTTGTCCAGACCGTACCGACGTCAGCGACGGCGATGGACACACCGGCCTGGTATGACGGATTGACCGCTCCCAACGCCACGGTGGTGGACGGCGGCGGAACTCGTAGGCCTCATCTGGCGTTCAATCCGGACCACAGCGCGGAAGTCGTCGGGAACGCGTTCGATGGCCACATCGGCGAGGACCCGGGAGACGGCTTCACGCTGAGTCCAGCGGGAACCGCAGTGGCCGTTAAACGGGTTGGAACGCTCGAGCACCACGGAACCGCGACTATCGGCGACGGAGTTCTTTTTCCGGCCGTACTAAGCGACCAAGATGAATACGTACGCGCTGTCCGGGACGGTATCGAGGAGTTCGCAATTCTCCGAAATGGAGGAACGAGCACCTCTCTGGCGTGGGATGTGACAGACGCCGCCGACGGCTCGCCGCTGTCTATCTCGCAGATCGGCGAGGGATACGCCGTCGTCAAAGACCAAAAGGTGCTCCTGTTTGTTAAGTACGCGTCTGCGATGGACGTGAACGGGGATTCGGTGCCCGTCCAGGTTGCGATCGCGAACAATCGCCTCACCGTCACGGTCGACACATCCGCCGGAAACTTTCCCATCGCCGTTGATCCAGGCTGGACTCGCGGGGAGACCGACTACACGACTACCTACGCGCAGCCGTACGCCTTCCGGGTGCGCGGCTACAACTTCGAGCGATGCATCAGCGACGGGTCCAACTGCCGGACGGGCGCGCCACCCGGCGGAGCGTTCAAGCAAGAAGCGACAGCCATGTCCCATGCGATCCGCAAGCTCGCAATCGATAAGGGCTACGCGGGTCGCCAGGGACGGGAGATACCTCCGGGCCTCGATTGGGAGGTCGGTGACGACCCGTACGACGGCGACGCCGACATGAACCCGGACTGCAACTCCGGCCTATGGCGCGCCGACATCGTCTACGGCGAAAATATGGGCAACCCGGCTTCGGAACAGCACTACGTCGCGGAAGTCAAGAACTACGCGTACAGCTCTACCGTTGAAAGCCAGCTCTACTGTTATTTACTCCGGTTCAGTAACCGCGACATCCGAATCGCGAGGCTCAACCAGCTTCAACAGATCAACTGGGCCGTCAACTATCGCAACGAAACCACCGGGGAAAAATGGGTCGCGTGGGCCGCGTACACCGACGGCCACATCTATTTTGCAAAGTGGGACGACAACACGAGGGACACGGAGCAGAAGGAAGCGCAAGACCGCTCGCACCAGACAGGAAACGAGAAAATCACGACGTACCAGAGCTCGAAGATCGAGCGGCTGATTCCGCGACTGTTTTTCGCCGAGTGATGCCAGGTGGAGAGGTCGATCCTGATCCGGGCCTAAGCGCGCACGTTCGGGCGCATGCGGGCGCATGTGGTGTCGCCGTCTACGACCCCGACGTTGCTCGAGCCTCGGCCGGGCTCGATCAAGCGATTCGCGACGTAGCCGGGATTCGCAATCCTGACGAGCCAGCCGAGTCGATCGTCAGCTTCATCTACCCCGTCGTCCCGATGGATGACGGCAGCGTGGCGTGTTGGTTCGATGCTGGCGACGCCGAATCCTTCGGTCTCGAGGATCAGATCGTGACTACTCTCGTTCGGGCGCTCGAGCGAGCAGGAGTGAGCGGCCGACTCGTCGGCGTCGATGCAGCGCTGGTCATTCGTGCTGCCGAGACCGATCCGGACCGTTGGACGGGCAAGGCCGTTCCTCCGTGGCTTCCCCTTCCCGATTCAGCCGTAGTCCAGCAGGCCAACTTTTGGCAAGGAGAGGGCTTCGTCGAATATTGGACTCGAGGGCCGAGTCGTCGTGCTCTCGACGAGATAGCTGTCTTGTTCGCGTCTCGTGAGTTCGCTGCTGGTTCCATCGAGCGGGTTGAAGTCCCTGACGAGCGTGAGATCTGGGTTTTCACGACCACTGGCCACGGACGGACCTTCAGGGCTGTCAGCGGAGCGACGTTGCGCTCGAACCTTAGGACAGACGAAGTCGAGGTGAACGTGCGTGCGAACCGAGCACCAACACAGTCGGTCGCAAAATGAGAGTACCCGCGTGCCTGAAATGGCTCGTCGAACCTGCGCCAAACTCCCAGCGCAGCCAACCGATTTGGGCGCGCTGAACAGGTAGCGCCGTGGGTGTGAACGCGCGCCTTAGGTGAGGGACTGTGGATGACGCGCGAACGACCGAAGCGACGGGAGATCCTGGTCGCGCCGCGCGAACTCGAGTCGTTGGACGAGCCGGCAGAGGAGTCCGTCGACGAAGCGCACGCCGAGTTGCTCGACATCCTGCGCGACCTCGTCGCCACCGCGCTGACCGATCGGCAGCGCCGCATCGTCGAGATGTACTTCTTCGAAGGCCGCACGCAGGAGGAGATCGCCGCGGACTTGGGCATCGCGCAGCAGGTCGTGAGCCGACAACTGTTCGGTGCCGTGCGCGACGGCAAAAAGGTCGGCGGCGCGATCCGTCGCCTCCAGGTCGTCGTCGAAGAACTCGGCATCGAGTGGGTGTGAAGCGCGCCCTTAGGTAGAAGAACGGTGGGGACTCATTACTAAAGAGTCTGAAACGTGCCGAGTCCGAACAGGACGCCGTCGCCTCGGCGACGGGGCTCATTACCAACGAGTCTGCAATGCGCCGGGCAGGGAAAGGACGCCCACCGTTCCGATCGCGAGGAGACAACCGTGTTGACGCACGAACAACTGAAGCAACTCGCGCTCGGCAGCGTCCGGTGGCAATTCACCGACGACCCTCGCCAGTCGCCTCCGTGGATGCTCGAGTTGCACGACAACGCCCTCGCCGCGCTGGGCAACCCGTCAGACGACGACATCGTCGCGTCGGCGCTGCCGTTGCTCCACAGCGACGATCGCAACGACCGCGTGGCCGCGCTACGCGTGCTCGGATGGCACCTCGACCGCGTCGACGTCGCGGAGGCGGTGTTGCGCGCGACCCACGACCCGGTGCGGCGCGTGCGACGCATCGCGGTGCAGATGGTCCCGCTGGCACATCCCGGCGCGACCGAACGCCTGCTCGCCATCGCGACGGACGACGGCGAGTATCACCGCATCAGCGCCAGTGCCTTTGCGCGCGTCGCACGCCGCGACATGAGCGCTGAGACGGTCGAGTCGATCCGCGCGCTGCTCGACAACGAGCTGTACCGCAAGAAGATCCTGCACGTGTTCCTGATGCAGGGCGCGCCGCAGGGGTCAGAGTCGCTGCTGGAAGACATCGTCCGCATTGGCGCAAAACACGAAGCCGTCGCGGCGACGCGGTTGCTGTGCGGGTACCGGCTCGTGCGCCTCGACCAGGGCAGCACCGACCTGCAGCGCGCCGACGTCGACTGGCTGTTTGCGCCCGGCACGCTGACGAAGACGAACTACGCGCGCTTCTTCTGGTCCGGCGGGCGATCAGAGGTTGTCGGGGACGTCTGACGCCGACCGACGTCGGAACATCTGGCGGCCGAGGAAGACGAACAGCAGCCCGCCGAAGACCACGACGAGGGCGACGAGACCGAGCATGTCGTTGCGGGCGCTCGCGCCGGGGTGCACGACGGCGCCACTGCCCGCCTTCGGGAACGTGATCGTCGCTTCGGCGTCACGTTTGTCGAGGCCCGACTCGAGGTCGAGCCGCGCGCGCCACGGTCCGGCCGGGAGCGCTTTGTCGAGAGTGACGACGACGGGCTCGGTCTGATGCAGACCGAGCGTCGTGCCGACCTTGACGTCGAACGGGCCGGCAGAGAGCCCACCCGGTCCCTTCGTCAGGTTCAACTTGCCCGACAGGTCAAGCGCGCGCCCGCCGGTGTTCTCGACGATTGCGACCACCTGCGGCTCACCGGTCTTGGCGCGGCGCGCCTGGATCCCGGTGATGCGGAAGTCCGACGGTGGTTCGCCGCCCGGACCGACCGACAGGTAAATGCGTATCCCGACGCGGTTGACCGACGTGATGCCGCCCGACGACGGCTTGTCCGAGACCGACGCCCAGACGACGCCGTAGCGCTCGCCTTCACTCGCATCCTTCGGCACCGCGATCGTGACCGTCACGAGCTTCGACTCGCCCGGTGCGTAGGTAGCGGTCGACGGCTCGACCGACGTCCACGTCGTCAGTTCGTTGCGGGCGTGACCGTCACCGAAACGGAACTCACCGCCACTGATGGTCGCGGCGGCGGCATAGGTGTCGATTGCCTGCTGCGCCTCGGTGTCGTTGGAAACCTTGACCTTGCGCGCGATGGTCGAGCCGGGCGCGACGTGGTCGACGATGTAGGTGCGCGCTCGCGGGTCGTTGGCGCGATTCGTCGGGGCTTCGGTGAGCGCGATGCCGATGCTGCCCTCGGCGTGCGCGGCAACGACCGGACTCAGCATGAGGAGCGTCGCCATCGCGAGCAGGAGTTTGCGCATGTCCTCTGTTTACGCCACGGAATGCGTAATCGTGCCCGTATAGGTACCGGCGACGGCGTTCGTTGGTATGTGGACGACCACTGTTGGGTTCCAGCTCACCGAAAACGCGACAGCGCCCGACGCGGTGTACGCCACTGCCGCCGCCGTAAGGGCGACAGCGTTCGCCGCCGAACTCTGGCCGGGCGTGCTCGTCAGCAGCGTTCCGGTGGTGCCGGTCGAGGGGCCGGACCAGTAGAAGATCTGCGACTTGCCGATCGTCTCGTTCGCCGACCGGCCGCCGGTCGTGAACACCGTCGTCGCCACCGTCGCCGTAAACGCCAGCGTCAAGCCGTTGGCGCTCGCAGTGACCGTGCCGAGCTGCGCGGACTTCGTCGAGCTGGCGACTGACGTCGATCCCAGCGCGGCGCTCGCCGGCACGCTGATCGACAACGTCGCCTCCGCCGGGCGCGCAAAGCCGATGACGCTGAGCGCAACCACCGCGCTCAGCGTCATCAGGCGAAACGTTGTCGGACGACGGGCCACCGTCGCCAATGTTTGTTGGCCTAGGCGACCGAGTGCGTGACGGTGCCGGAGTAGGCGCCGGCGACCGCGTTCGCCGGGACGTTGACGATCACGGTCGGGTTCCACGCAGCGCTGTTGTTGCCGACGACGACCGTCGCCGAGAACGCGGTGCGGGTCGCGCCCAGGGTGACCTTGTTCGCGGCCAGGAGCTGTCCTGGCGTGAACGTGCCGGTACCCGACGTGGAGGTCGCGGCGCCGGACCAGTAGTCAGCGCTCGCCTTGGTGATGGTCTCGTTCGCAGTCGCGGCTCCGGTGGTGAAGTCGGTCGACGAAACGCTCGTCGTCCACGAACCGAGGAGGGCGCCGCGATTGTCGGTGACCGACACCGACCCGAGTTGCGCCGAGGTTGTGCCGGTGCCGGTGGCGACCGAGCCGAGGCTCGCGCTCGCCGGCGCACTGATGGAGAGGTTGCCCGCCGTCAGTGTGAATGTCGTAGTGGTATCGCCGCTCAACGCCGCCTGCGCGGGCGACGTAATCGCCGCCGCGCTTGCGAGGGCGAATGCTCCGACGAATGCAATGGCTGCTCGCTTGCGATTTGAGGTGTGCATGGGCAGGACTATCGGCCCGTTGGGATAGGGCCATTAGTCCTTTCCTCAAAATTGATCGTTTGTTGGGATCTCTGACTTGGGCAGGGTTACTCCGCCGCAGTGCCCGACTAACCTGCGACCTCCGGGAGAGGTGCGAGAGCGGCCGAATCGGACTCACTGCTAATGAGTTGACTTGGGAAACCGGGTCCGGGGGTTCAAATCCCCCCCTCTCCGCCACTACGACCCATAGCGACCGCGCCTAAAAACTTTCGTAGGAACTCCATACAAGGTGCGTTCCGCTTCCAGACGAGACAGGCGACTCGTCGGAAGGGGCAAAAGTAATGGGGCATTTGAAGCGGCGCGTCCTATGGACGCGCGTCGTACTTCTGGCCACGTCGGTGTGCACGATCGCAAGCTTTGCGATGCCGCCGGCGGCGCGAGCGGCGACGACACCGAGCAAACCACTCGACCCTGTAGGGGTCGCCGTCACCGACGCTGTGAAGGCCGTGCAGGACCTGTTGTCACAGGCACAGCCTGCGCAGGCCGCGCTGCAGACTTCCGCAGCCGCCTTCCAAGCGAAGGTGCAACAGATCATCGCTGACGGCCAACAGGATCCGACGACGATCCAGCCGGCGATCGAGGCGCTCGTCGCCAATCCCACCGGCATCATCAGCACGACGGCGCTGACTTCGCTCGCGCTGTCCCTCGCTGCCAAGGCCGCGCAACCGATCTGTCCCGTTGTGGGCGCGGTCGCCGCGGAAACCGCTGGCGTGGCCGTGCCGACAATGCCCGACTACTCCATCTTCGGGCCGCTAGCCGACGTCGTGAAGCAATACGACCAGACGGGCATGAACACCATTCGCGATTTCTACGTGCAGGTGTTCGCCAAGTTGCTCGCTCCCATTACCGGCCTGCCCGCGCAAGCGCAGTCCGTGGTCGCGCTCGCAAATGTCTTGCTGAACCTCATCGCCATCAACTGGCACACGACCAACTACCCGGCGGGCGGCGGCGCGCCGATCGTGCACGACACGCCGGGCTTCCTGTTCCTGCCGACGCTCGTCGACACCGACAACAACCTCGCGTTCGACCTCTGCGTGAACAACGGCTTCGACTTGCTCGGCAAGCTCGGTGTCGCGTTGCAGATCGACCGCGTCCCGCTCGCGGACGCCAACCAGCGCACGGACGTCCAGACCGACTTCCTGTTAAAGGTGCTGCACGCCGGCTACACGACGCCGCTCGGAGCGCACATCCCGTCGATGTTCGAAACGACGCACACGCTTGCCGGACAGCCCTTCGCCACGAAGGTGCAGTGGCCGGGCGACTCGCTCTCGCAGTTCATGAACCTCGCGGGCGCCATCAACTACAAGGTCAACACCGTCGGCACCCCGATCAACTACACGTTGTCGTCGGCGAAGCCGGCCACCGCGCCGTCGGGCACGGTCCTCACCAAGTGGACGCAGGGCAGCGTTGCCAAGGGCTTCTCGTACGAGATGCAGATCCCAGGCACGCTGCTCCAAGGCGTTGGTGCGTCGAATCCGGCGCCCGGCAGCTTTGAGTACTGCACGTCGAAGTCGCCCTTCTGCAGCAACGAGACCGGCGACACCGTCTCCACCCAGTCGATGCACTTCAAGAGCAGCAACGCCACAACTGCGAACCAGTACGGCGTGCTGGGCGCCGGCGCCAACGGTGCCGCGCCGACGACGTGCCCCGCGTTCGCGCTCTTGGGCGACGCCCACGTGCACGGCACCAGGTTGTACCTCGGCTACAAGACCGGCGCGAACGGCAAGGTCTGGATCGACACCGACAACACGGCGACCGACGGGTGCTTGGCAACCGCCGGGCTGAACAACAGCACGCTGCCGGTCGGCTTCTCCGCCCAGGACCGCCTCGTGACCTTCGGGCCGACGGGGACGACACCGGTCGCCCTCACGAAGTCGGGCACGATCAGCTGCCCCGCGGGCACCAACGTCACGACGCTCACCTTCGGGCTGTCCCGCTACTTCTGCCTGTTCGCGCCGGTGAACACCGCGCTGCCGACGATCACCGGCCAGGTGTACCAAGCTTCCGAGCTGACGGCCTCGCCCGGCACGTGGACTCCGCCGGCCCCCAACGCGCCGACCTTCACGTACCAGTGGCTGCGCTGCGACTCGACGGGCAACGCCTGCGTGAACATCGCCGGCGCGACCTCTAACAAGTACACGAACACTCCCGACGACCTCGGCCACGCCATGCGTGTCGCCGTCACCGCTACCAACCTCGACGGCGCCGCAACCGCGGTGAGCAATGCCACGGGTGGCGTCACTCTGCCGCCCGCGCCGGTGAACACGGTGCTGCCGTCGATCACCGGAACGATCGGCACGGGCCTCGTCGCCACCGCGGACAAGGGCACGTGGATCAACGCGCCGACGGCCTTCGCCTACCAGTGGCAGCTGTGCGACAACAACGCCGGAACCGTCGGGACGTGCACGGACATTCCGGGCGCGACCGGCACGACGTACACGCCGTCGGCGTCCGACCAAGGTCACTTCATCCAAGTGGTCGTCACCGGTTCGAACATCGGTGGCCAGACAAGTGCGACCAGTGCTGCTCGCTATGTCCCGCCGCCGCCCACGAACTCGGTGCTGCCGTTCATCAAGAACGGCGCTGCCGTCGCCACCGGTGCCAACGTCTTCGAAGGTGATCGTCTCAAGGCGATCAACGGGTCGTGGACCGACGTGGCCACCTTCGCCTACCAGTGGCAGAAGTGCGACGCCGCTGGTGACAACTGCGCCGACATCCCGGGCGCGACGCACGACACCTACGCCGTCGGTCACGACGACATTGGTGGCACCCTGCGGGTCAAGGTCACGGGTACGAACCCCGACGGCTCGCTCGACGCGCTGTCACTCGTGACGGGCCTCGCCCAGTCCAACCCGTATCTGCCGAAGGCGCCGAACAAGGTCGTCGACGGTTCGATCCTCACGGGCGCGGACAGCGGCCACGAGTCGGCATTCGTCGGTGGTCTCTTCGACACCGTCGGTGACAGTGTCGGCGGCGGCGGCGCCCTCGCAGCGGTTCCGACCGCCGCGAGCAAGGCAGTCACCCTCGCCGCGCACGTCAAGGGCGGCAAGGTCAACGCGGTCGCATCCGACACCGCTGGCGGTTACTTCCTCGGCGGGACGTTCACCTCGGTGCTCGGTTCGCCGTGCCTCGCGGTGGCACACGTCAAGGTCGACGGCACGCTCGACCCGGTCTACTGCCAGAACGCTGCCGGCTTCGTCGGCGAAGTGCGCGCGCTCGACTACGTCAAGCGCAACGTGACCATCGGTTCTTCGGTGCCCGTCGACGTGCTCGCGGTCGGCGGTTTGTTCACCCGGACCGACGGCCACAGCAACTTCGAGTTCATCGACAACACGGGCCTGGCGTCGTTCTCGACGACTGACCCCGACGGTGCGGTAAATGCAATTGCCGACGACACGTCGGCCAGCCGTCCGAACTTCTTCCCCGGCGGCGAGTTCACCAACATCGGCAAGCGCGTCGCCCTCGTGACGATCACCGCGCCGCCGACGGCGGGAACGGCGATCACGTCGGCGACCAGCGCCTATCCGGGCGGCGTCGACTGCTCGGGCGGTACCTGCACCAACGCCGTCGTTCGTACGGTTGCCTTCGGCAACCCGTCGAGCCTGCCCGTCGTCATAGTCGGCGGCACGTTCGACCGTGCGTTCGGCACGGGCACGAACACCACGCCGGTCGCTCGTCGCAACGTGGCTGCCTTCACCGAGAACAGCGGAGGCAACCAGATCGTCGGCGCATGGGATCCGAACCCGAACGGTGACATCTACTCCGTCATCGCGTCGTCGACGACTGTCCTGCTTGCCGGTGACTTCACGTCGTTGACCAACGGCGCGACGACGACAACCGGTTACAAGGGCCTCGCGGAATACGGCATCAAGACGACGTTGACGAGCTTCAGCCCGCTCAACTGGGTCGCCGGCCCGCAGACTTCTGGCACGGCTGCCAACAGCAGCCCGAACACTGCCTGGAAGCCGCAGGTCGACAACGGCCGCGTCCTGTCGATGATCATCGACACGGCCGGTGTCTACGTCGGTGGTTCGTTCACCTCGATCGGTGGCACGAGTCGACACCGCTTGGCGCAGGTGTCGCTGCCTTCGGCAACTGCTCCTTCGCTCGGTGCGTGGGATCCGAACGCCGGTCAGACGGTGCGCAGCATCGTGAAGTTCACGCCGTCGAGCGGCACCCCGTCGATCTTCGCCGGTGGCGACTTCCTCGTCCTCGGCGGTGACACCCGCAACAACCTTGCGGAGCTGAAGTCGGACGGCACGTTCTCGCCGTGGGCGCCCGTGGGCACCAACGGCGCCGTCAAGACGATCCTCGCCCAAGGCGGCGTGGCCTACGTCGGTGGTGCGTTCACCTCCGTCGGCGGAATCACACGCAACCACGTCGCGGCGTTCGCGTCCGACGGCTCGCTCACGTCGTGGGATCCGAATGTCGACGGTGTGGTGAACGTTCTCGCCGCCAAGCTCGGCGGTGGCCTCTACATCGGTGGTGCGTTCGGCAGCGTCGGTGGCGCTTCCCGCGCCAACCTCGCCGAGATCGACAGCGCCGGTGTAGCCACAGCCTGGAATCCCGGGACGTCGGGGGCGGTCAACGCCATCCTCGTCGGCCCCGCGAGTGTCTACGTCGGTGGCGTCTTCGCCAACGCCGGCGGTGCTGCCCGCTCCAACCTCGCCGAGATCGACGGCACCGGCGTCGCTACCGGCTGGGACCCGTCGCCTGACGGTGCGGTCAACGCGCTGGCGTTGGCGGCCGACGGCGTGTACGTCGGTGGTGCGTTCGCATCAATCGGCGGCGCCGCCCGCAGCCACCTCGCCCTCGTTGCCAGCGATGGCACGGCGTCGGCATGGAACCCGGGTGCGGACGGCAACGTCAATGCCCTACGCACGATTGGTGCCAAGGTCCTCGTCGGCGGCAGCTTCGCCAACCTCGGAGGCGCTCCGCGCAACAACGCTGGTCTCGTCAACGACGACGGGACGGCCGCGGAGTTCGCGCCTGACCCCAACGGTGCGGTGGCGGCGATCCCGTACACGCCGGGCAACCTGATCGGTCTGTTCGGTGCGTTCACCTCGCTCCAAGGCGGGGCGACGCCGACAGTCGGTTACGGCTTCTTCGGCGGCGCATAGTCCGCACAAGTTCCAACGCATAGGAAGGGCCCCGTCCAAGTCGGACGGGGTCCTTCCGCGTTCCGAGGGAACTCTCCGTCGGCAGCGGGAGAATGAAGGGCGTGCCTGGGGTACGAACCGACGCCGAGATCGTGGAGGACTCGCTGCGCGAGCCGGCGGCGTTTGCCGCGATCTTCGATCGCCACTACGACGCCGTGTTCCGGTTCGCCGAACGGCGGGTCGGCTACGACGCCGCGCGCGAGATCGCCTCCGATGTGTTCATGACGGCGTTTCGGCTGCGCGACAAGTTCGCGCCCGACACCGCCAGCGCGCGGCCGTGGTTGTTCGGTATCGCCGCGCGGAAGGTGATGCACGAACACCGACGCTTTGCGCGCTCCACCAACGCGTTGCGCCGCCTCGGTGCCCGGCGCATCGCGACCGAACTCGAAGCCGACACGGTCGCGCGTGCCGTCGACGCCGCGTCCCAAGCCGAAGCGTTGCGCGCCGCGCTCGCGACGTTGGATCCGCAATCGCGCGAGCTGCTGCTGCTCGTGACGTGGGAGGACCTCACCTACGCCGAGGCGGCGGCGGCGATGGACCTGCCGATCGGAACCGTTCGTTCGCGCGTGCACCGCGCGCGGCGCAAGTTGGCCGAACAGCTCGGTGTCGACGACGAAGTCAGCGAAACCGAACCGGAGGCGGTGTCATGACGACCCTTCACGAACTGTTGACGAGGACAGCGAACACACGCGGGCCCGGCGACGATGTTGTGGCGACCGAGCGTGAGCGCTTCGTGGCGTTCATCGCCAGCGGTGGCACAGCGCGGCGACGTTCCCGCCGGCCGAAGATCGTGATCTCGTTGGCGCTCGGCGTTGCCGTCGCCGGCGCCGGAGTCGCGACCGCGGCCCGACTGAACCAGTTGCCGAAGGAAGGCCCGATTCAGCAACCCGCCGTGAAAGCGTCGGTCGACCTGTCGCCGGGCGCGCGCCTCGAATTGTTGGGCGCTTCGAACGCCGGCGACCTCAACTGCCCCATGCTGCGCGTCGTGCGCCCGGGGCACCACGTCGCCGACTTGGTGTGTTTCGCGGCGCACGGCGACGCCGCCGGTGACGCGGTTTCGTACGCCAGCGAGTCGCTGCCGGGCGGCGCATTTGCGTTGTATGGCCGCGCGCCAGCAAGCGCCACGCGCGTCGACGTGGAGTTCGCGGACGCAACGCGCGCGACCGTGGGGGCTGCTCAGGGTTGGTACCTCGCCGTCGCGCCGTCGAACGCCGCGACGCATGTGACCGCGTTCGCGGGCGAGACGCAGATCGCCGAGTTCACCCCGGGCGCACGCGCACCCGAAGCGATCCAGGTGCCGACGTGTCACACGCCGCGGCCGGTGTTCCCGTCGCCGCGGCCGAAGGATGATCCGTTCACGGCGTACGTCAGCGTCCATCGACCGAAGGCACACCTCGTCGGCGCAGGTGTGACGAACTCTGGCAGTTCCTGGATCCTCAGCGTCGAGAAGCGCAGGGGGAGAGAGTTGCTTTCATTGTCGACCTTCCGGTCCGACGGGTTGCCCGACGGAGGCTTCGGAAGTGGTGGCGACGCTCGCGTCGGCGTCTCGTCGGGCACGCTCGACGATGTGACGACGGCCGTGATGGGATCTGTCCCAGCGGGGACTCGGTGCGTCCTGGTCACCGACTCGCTCGGTCGCACGTCAGCCGCGCTGGCGGTTGGCGATCCGCTGTTCCCTGACCGGAAGTTCTTCATGACCGTCGTCTCGCCCGTCACGCCGCCGGCGAAGGTCGAGGCGTTCGACCGTCACGACAAGCGGGTGTCGGTCACCTACACGTAAGCGCGCGGCTCGGGTGGTCGCGGTGCACCTGGATGTAGCCGGCGCCGGTGCGCAGGTTGAGCGTCAGGTGCTTCGCGCCCTCACATCCTTTGAACGACATCGACTCTCGCGGGCTGACGCCGTCGCTTTGGCGGCCGAAGATCTCGTGAGCGCCGACGTCGCTGCGTGCGTTCACTCTTACGGCAACGTCATCGGGCACTTCGACGAAGATGGCGCCGGCGCCGGTGCGAGCGTTGATGGTGGTGTTCGCGTTCTTGAAGTCGGTGGTGGCGAAGTCGAGGTCAACGCGGCCGAGCGCCACTCGATAGTTCTTCGTCGCGTCGGTGATCGACTGCGGGCGCGTAACGAGTTCGCCGACGCGGCCATCGACGCGAACGGTCGCGGCAGCGATGCCCATAGGGATGAGAAGCAGCGCGAGCGAGGGGATGATCGCTCGCGCAAACCTGGCGTGCAGCAGCGTGTTGAGCACGGCGATGAAGACCAACCAGCCGGCGACGCCGAGCACGATGGGCGAGCTCACGCTTACCGAGCGGATGACCCACAGGCCTACGAGCGCGACGGCTGACAACGACCACCAGATGAGCAACAGCCAGCCCACGACGCGTGCCCAGGCGAGCGCGGCGCCGCCTGCGGGTCGGATGTCACCGTCAACCGTCGCCATGGCGACTCGCGGCGGATGCAGTATCGGTTCGGGATCGTCGGCGTAGAGGTAGTCGTCGTCCGGGTAGTCGTTCGCGTAGGCGTCGGCGGTGTAGTCGTCGTCGGGGTACGCCGCCGTGGGACGGCGGGGCTTGGACTCGGAAAGGGTGGTGCGCACTTCGGTGAAGGCATCCGACAACGCTTCGTGCACGGTGCCCATGGCGTCGGCGAACGGACCCGCGAACTTCGGCGGCGCGTCGTCGTCACTCGGCGCACCGGTGACCGTCTCGGGCTTTGCGGGCTGCCATAGGTCGCGATCGGGGCGGTGGCGGGTGAAGAGGATGGCTATACCAACGCCGAGCAGGATGAGCCCGAACCCGCCGCCGGCGCCGACGTCGTGGGCGTGCGGGTTGGCGAAGTTCATAAACCCGCCGAGCTTGTTGAACAGCGACAGCACGCCGAGGCCGATGAGCGCGATGCGGAAGATGCGCGCCAGCTGTTCCGGCGCGGGTTCGATCACGCGGCCGCGTCTCGGCGACTCCTCGGGGAGGATGATCCACATCAGGATGTAGGCCGGTACACCGAAGCCCGACAGCATCATGGCGACGATGCACAGCCGGACGACGGTTACGTCGAGGCCCGACGTCCGCGCCAAACCGGCGGCAACACCGGCGAGCATGCGCCCGTCGCGAGCACGCATCAGGCTGTAGTCGTTGACTTTGACTTCTCGCATGAGTGCATGGTGCGGCATCCCGCGCCAATGCGGTATCGGGTATCACCCTGACCGTTTCCGATAGCGCCCTCAGGGTCGTTCCCGATGGTCGAAATCGCCGCGGCGTGCGACGATTCGCTTCGTGCCAAACCCTCCGACGCGCCTGAACATCACGCGGCGGCGTCGGTCGCGCATGGTCGCGGGCGTGTGTGCCGGCATTGCGGCGACGTTCGGCGTCGAGGCCGGCGTGATCCGTCTGGCGGCTGTGCTGCTGGCGCTGTGCGGCGGCCTCGGTGTCGTGCTCTACGCCGTGTTGTGGGTGTCGCTGCGCGAGTCGACCCGGCCCGTCGGCGCTCCGCGCCGCGGCGCGGCCATCGACAGCGTCGCCATCCTCGCCGTCACTGCCGGTGCCGGGCTCATGGCCCGCGCGAGCGGTTACTGGGTCGGCGACAAGATCGCGCTCCCGGCGCTGGCGATCGCCGGCGCTGCCGCGTTGCTCGGCGGACGCGACGAATCGGCGCGCGGCGCCCGCACGCGCGGCTGGGCGTTGCGCGTCGCGCTCGGTCTTTCGTTGCTGGGCGTGGGCGCCGCGGTCAGCGCCGCCGTTGCCGGAGGCGGATGGACGACCGTCGGCAAGAGCGCGGCGGGCGCGCTGGCCATCGTCGCCGGCGCCGCGTTCCTGGCGTGGCCGTGGCTCGGACGATTGACGTCGGATCTCAAGTTCGAACAGCGTGAGCGCATCCGCAGCCAGGAGCGCGCCGACTTCGCAGCCCACCTGCACGACGGTGTGCTGCAGACGTTGGCATTGATCCAACGGCGCGCCGACGACCCGAAAGAAGTGCGCGCCATGGCGCGGCGTCAGGAGCGGGAGCTACGCGACTGGCTGTTCGAGGACCCGCAGAAGTTGCCGATCGACTCCGTCGGCACGCTGTTGCGCCGAGAGCTCGCCGCGGTGGAAGACGATCATCAAGTGCGCGTCGAAGTTGTGTCGGCCGGTGACGCGCCGCTCGACGACGCCGCGCGGGCGCTCGTCGCCGCCGGCCGCGAAGCAGTGGTGAACGCGGCGCGGCACGCCAACGTCGACAAGATCGACGTCTACCTGCAGGCCGATCCCGAAGCGGTGGAGCTGTTCGTGCGCGACCGGGGCGTCGGGTTCGACACGGAGTCCGTCGACGCCGATCGCCACGGCGTCGCCGAGTCGATCCGCGGGCGCGTCGAACGCGCCGGAGGCACGGCGACGGTGCGCAGCGCGCCCGGCGAGGGCACCGAGATCGAGTTGCGCGTGCCACGCGCCAAGACCAACGGGTCGGTGGCGCAGTGACGGCGCGTGTGTTCATCGTCGACGATCACCCGCTCGTGCGATCCGGCGTGCGCACCGAACTCGGCGATGCAGTATCCGTCGTCGGTGAAGCCGGCGACGTCGATTCCGCGGTCACGCAACTGCTGGCCTTCGCCGACGACGCGCTCGACGTGGTGTTGCTCGACGTGCATATGCCGGGCGGCGGCGGCGGCCGCGAGATCCTGCGCCGCGTCGTGCCGAAGAAGCCCTCGCTGCGCTTCCTCGCGTTGTCGGTGTCGGACGACCCGAAGGACGTGATCGCCGTCATCCGCGCCGGGGCGCGCGGCTACATCACCAAGTCGGCGACGGGCGCCGAGATCCTCGAGGCGATCGAGCGCATCGCCGCCGGCGACGCCGCGTTTTCGCCACGGCTCGCGGGCTTCGTTCTCGACGCGTTCGCGTCCGGCGCGCCGGCGAGCACCGCCGAGTCAGAGGCGGACGCGGAGCTCGACCAGCTGACGCCACGTGAGCGCGAGGTCCTGCAACTGATCGCCCGCGGCTACGCGTACAAAGAAGTCGGGCGGCGCCTGAACGTGTCGGTCAAGACCGTCGAGACGCATGTGAGTTCGGTCCTGCGCAAGCTGCAGCTCAGCAGTCGCCACGAGTTGGCGCGGTGGGCGAGCGACCGGAAGTTGTTGTAGCGATGCCGCTGGCGACGCCGGAGTGCTGGGAGTTGTTGCGGGCCGCCGATCACGGAGTGTTGGCGACGCGCCACGTCGCCCGCGGTGTCGACGCAGTGCCGATCGTGTTCGTCGTCGACGACGAGGATCGCATCGTGATCCCGATCGACACCGTAAAGGCCAAGTCGACGACGCGGCTGCAACGCCTCGCCAACATCGCCACCGACGCCCGCGTCATGGTCCTCGCCGAACACTACGAAGACGACTGGACGCAGCTGTGGTGGGTGCGCGCCCGCGGCCACGCTGGCGAAGTGGAGCTGACCGAAGCGTGGCGGAAGCTGCTGGCGGCGAAGTATCCGGCCTACGGCGACGAAGCTTCGATCGTGTCGGCGATCGTCGTCGACGTCGACGAAGTCAGCGGCTGGAAGGCGTCAGCTGCGTGAGCGTCTGCGTGACGTCCGACGACAGGCGCGTCGAGAAGCCGTAACCCGACGAGCCTTTCGCGCTGATCACCTGGTGCTGCACGATCGGGAGGCGGTGTAGCGCCGACACCCACATCGTGAGCTCCGCGGTACCGCTGATGTCGCCCGAGATGTCGAGCGACGTGACAACTTCGAACACGTCGACGCTTTGCGCGCCGACGGTGATCGTCTTGGCGCCGCCGGTGTGGCCGGATGCGGAGACGTGGGTCGCACCGTCGGACGATGACGCCGACCACGACCACGAGCTTTCGCCGCGTCCGTAAGGGATGAACGTCGCCGGCGTCGCCGGCGTGAAGATCTTCGTCGAGTCGCCCGCCTTGAGCTGAAAGCTCACGAGCGACGCCTTGGTCGACGAGAAGCGTTGCGTGATCTTCACGTCTCCCGGCGTGTCGGGGCTGGACTGTCGGAGGTCAGAACCTGTCGGCGTGAACACGACCGATCCGCTCGTCGGCACCGACTGCCCGCGGCCGTTGACGCTGGCAGTCCCCGCGAACACCGCGGGGTAGTGACCGGAGTCCGGCGCGATGCGGCCGATTGTCGGCGGAGCGGCAGACGAAGCGATGCCGGTCGCATCGTCCGCCGCAGCCGCCGGGCGCGTCGTCGGAGTCCTCGTTGCCGGGGACCCGTGTGACGACGGCGGGGTGGTGGCGCGTAGCGCCGAGTTCTTTTGTGTAGGTGATGTATCGGCAGCCGGAGTGTCCGTTATGAGCATCGACGTCGAGGTCGTCGCATGTGCCGATGCTTGGTGGCGGGTGACGGTGGCGTGCGGCGCGGCGGCGGTCGCAGCGCCGCCGACGGTGGTGAGCCCGACGACGGCGAAGGCGACGTTCGACACGACGCAAGCGAACAAGACGCGTCGGATGCGCGGCGACGCCATCAGCGCCGGCCCATCTTCGGGCTGAAATTCGTGAACAGGCCGAACAAGCCGCCGAGGTTCGACCCACGCGGCGTGGTGCTCGTCGGGGTGACTGCGGGCGGCTGCGGAATGACCTGCGGCACGGTCGTCGGTGGTGCCTCGGGCACCACGATGTCGGGCGTCGACGCCGTCGGGACCTGAGTCACCGGGGTGGTGGCGACGGGACGCGACACGATCGGCTTCACAACCGGTGCCGCCGTGACCGGCGGCGCAGCAACGACCGGCGCTTCGGTTACGGGTGGTGCGGGCGTGGTGGTTACGGGCGGTGCAGGCGCGGCCGCGAGATGGCGAACAACGGGGCTCGGCGTCGCGCCGCCGTCCATATGGGTCAGCGCGAACACGCCAACGCCGCCGGCGCCGAGTGACAGCGCGACGGCGAGGCCGGTCGCCGGCAACGCAGCGGTGACGAGCCGCGGCGCCAGCGAAACCCGGCGTTGTGTCGCCGCCGCGCGCGTGCGACGGGTAACCGCCGCCATCGCGGCTTCGACGGCGAACACGGTGAGGAGCACGAGAGCGAACACGGCGCGGGTGCGCTGCGCGGCGGGACCGTTGAGCGTGGCTGCCATGGCCTCGAGCGCCCAGCGGGTGCTGATGACCCAACGAAGTTGGTGCAGCATCGGCAAGTGCGCGCTCGACGCCCATTCGCCCGCGAGCACGAGCTGGGCCACCAGCGTGACGGGCAGGAGCGCGCTGGCGCGGTCCGTTGATTTCGCCAGTGCCGAGATGAGCAGGCCGAGCGCAGTGGCGGCGACGCCGGCGAGCGCGGTGAGCGCGATGAGTTCGCCGCGATGCATCGCGTCTTGGCGGCCCGTCGCCATGAATCCGACGACGACGCTTTGCGCGACGGCGAGCGCGCCGAGCACGGCGAACTTCGACAACACGTACGGCCGCGCCGACAGACCGGCGGCGGCTTCCCACTTGAGGATGTTGCGTTCGCGCACGACGTCGCGAATGGCGTTGGCCACGCCGAGCCACGTTGCGCTCAGGACGATGAACAACAGGACGACGCCCGCCTTCGAACCGAACTGTCCGTCGGCGTCGGGGCGCAGGCTGTCCGCCGGCAGGACTGCCCACAGCAGCGCGCCCACGAACGGCGCCTGCAGCGCCAGCAGGAGAAGGTGGCGACGGTCGGCGCGCAGCACGTCGATCTGACGACGAAGCAGGAGACGGAACTGTCCCCGTCCCCGCGAAGTTGCGTTCTCTTGCTCACGATTCGTCGGCGGGAGAACACAAGTTTCCGGTTGCTGCGCGCGGAACTTCTGCTGCCACAGATGCGGCGCCGAGTCGAGCGCCAGAAAGACGTCGGCGAGGTCCTTGCCGAAATAGCGGGTCGCTTGGCTTGGTGTGCCGACGAAGGCGACGGCACCAGCGGCGATGAACAGCACGCGGTCGCACGCATGCAGCGCGTCGACGCTGTGTGTGACGGTGATGACGGTGCGGCCGCTGGTCGCCAGCGCGCGCAGCGTGTCGAGGACGACCTTCTCGTAACCGGGGTCGAGGCCGGCAGTCGGCTCGTCGAGCACGAGCACGTCGGGCTCGCCGAGGAGAACGGAGGCGATGCTGGCGCGCTTGCGCTGCCCGCCCGAGAGATCGCGAATGGTGGTGTCGGCGTGCGCGGTGAGGCCGAGTTCTTCCAGGACGCTGTCGACGCGCGCGGCGCGCTCGTCGGCGTCGGAGTCCGGCAACCGCAGACCGGCGGCGTACGTCAGCGCGCGCTTGAGCGCCAGGCCGGCGTGCAGCGCATCTTCCTGCGGTACGAACGCCACGCGACCGTCGACGCGCACGTCGCCCTGGTCGAGGGCCAGCGACCCCGTGATGGCGCGCGCGAGTGACGTCTTGCCGGCACCGGTCGGGCCGACGATCGCCAGCATTTCGCCGCGGGCAACGTCGAGCGACACGTCGTCGAGCAGCCGTCGCCCATTGGGAGCGTGGGCGGTGACGTTCCGCACGGTGAGCACCGCGGCGGCACGCGTGCGCGGGCGCCCGCGTACTAGAGGACTTGCGGCAATTTCCGGCATAGTCCTCTATCGACCCGACATCACACAAAGTTGAGAAGCGAGGCACAATGAAGCCGTGGACTTCGGGCCGCGCGCATGGCTGAAGGCAATCGGCCGGGTTGGTGCCACCGCGCAAAATGCGCTGGAGGTAGCCCGTTTCGGTGGGCTGGACACCGGCGAGGAGCCGTCGCCCTATGAGGTAACGGTCACCCAGTCGGTGTACCGGCTGCGGCGGTACTTCCCCGAGCGCGCCGAAACCGAGCCCGAGCGCCCGGCGATCGTGCTCGTGCCGCCGCTCATGTTGTCGACGGAGGTGTACGACGTCGCGCCGGCAACGAGCGCCGTCGCCGCGTTGGTCGACGCCGGCCTCGACGTGTGGGTCGTCGACTTCGGTGCACCCGAACGCGAAGAAGGCGGACTCGACCGCACGCTTACCGACCACGTGCTCGCGGTCAGCGAAGCGATCGACGAGGTGCGCAAACGCACCGGTCACGACGCCGTGCACCTGTCGGGCTATTCGCAAGGCGGCATGTTCTGTTACCAAGCCGCGGCCTACCGCCGCGCCGAGGGCCTCGCCAGCATCATCACCTTCGGCAGCCCCGTCGACACCAGCGAGGCGTCGCCGCTCCCGCTGCCAGAAGTGCAAGTCATCAACGCCGTCTCGGGTGTCACCGAGCGCCTCCTCGGGCGCAGCGGCGTGCCGGCGTGGGTCACGCGCACCGGCTTTCAGATGCTCGACCCCGCGAAGGCGATTCGCTCACGCGTCGAGTTCATGCGCCAGCTGCACGATCGCGAGTCGCTGCTCGAGCGCGAGAAGCAGCGCCGCTTTCTCGAAGCCGACGGGTGGGTCGCGTACCCGGCGCCGGCGATCGCCGAGCTGCTCGAACAGTTCGTCGCCCACAACCGCATGCTGATGGGCGGCTTCGTGATCGACGGGCGACTCGTCACCCTCGCCGACGTCGACTGCCCGGTGTTGTGCTTCGTCGGCGACGTCGACGAGATCGCGCCGCCGAAAGCGGTGCGCGCCATCCGCCGCGCCACCCCGCGTGCCGAAGTGTGGGAGCACGCGATGCACGCCGGCCACTTCGGCCTCGTCGTCGGATCGAAGGCGATCGAAGAGTCGTGGCCGCTCGTTGCGGAATGGGTGCGGTGGCGCGAGGGCGACGGCCCGCAACCTGAAGGCATCACCACGTTGCGCGAGTCGTCCGACGACGATCGTGGCGCCGATTGGCTGACGCGGCTTGGCCACGCTGCCAACCTCGTCACCGACGTCGCGCTTACGGGAGCGCGCTCGACGCTCGACGCGTCGTTGCGCAGCGGCGACGCGCTGCGGCGCGCCGTGGGCGACGCCATCGACCAGCTGCCGCGCATCAACCGCCTCGAGTCGATTCGCCCGCACACGCGCATCTCGCTCGGGCTGCTGCTCGACGAAC
The DNA here is from genome assembly GCA_041166405.1 of Actinomycetota bacterium. Taxonomy (GTDB): domain Bacteria; phylum Actinomycetota; class Acidimicrobiia; order Acidimicrobiales; family JACCXE01; genus JACCXE01. The sequence goes on from JBEEFV010000043.1 coordinate 43,727, forward strand.
AGGAGCGCCGCGCCCCCGACCAAGTGTTCTTCCTGTACGAGGGTCGCGGCCACACGTACCGCGACGCCAAGCGCCGCATCGACAACATCGTGCGCGGCCTCATCTCCGTCGGCGTGCGCCAAGGCGAACACGTCGGCGTGCTGATGGGGACGCGTCCGAGCGCCGTGGCCGTCGTGGCCGCGCTGAGTCGCCTCGGTGCCGTGATCGTGTTGATGCGCGCCGACGGGTCACCCGCGCTCGAAGCCGAACTCGGACAGGTCACGCGCATCATCGCCGACCCCGAGACCGCTGACGTTGCCACCGAGACGGGCGTGCCGGTGCTCGTGCTCGGTGGCGGCGGGGAGCCACGCGAACTCGGGTTCGGTCTCACCGACATGGAGCGCATCGACCCCGATGCCGTCGCCGTACCCGCGTGGTACACGCCCAACCCGGGCCGCGGCCGCGACCTGGCGTTCATGCTCTTCGCCGGCGAGGGCGAACACACGCGCGTGAATCGCATCACCAATCGCCGCTGGGCGCTCTCCGCGTTCGGCACCGCGTCGTCGGCCGCGCTTTCCGGCGCGGACACCGTCTACTGCGTCACGCCGATCAGTCACCCATCGGGGTTGCTCACTTCCATCGGCGGTGCCATCGCCGGTGGCGCGCGCATCGCGCTGACGCGCAGCTTCGAACCCGAGACGTTCTGGGACGAAGTGCGCCGTTACGGCATCACCGTCGTGTCCTACACGTGGGCGATGTGCGGCGTGCTCGTCGACGCGCCCGTCGACCCGTTCGAACGCGACCACCCGATCCGTCTGTTCATCGGGTCGGGCATGCCAAGCGGCCTGTGGCGGCGCGTGCTGGAACGCTTCGCGCCGGCGAAGGTCGTCGAGTTCTACGCATCGACCGAAGGCGAGGCGGTGTTGGTGAACCTCGGCGGCCAGAAGGTGGGCGCGAAGGGCCGACCGTTGCCCGGTAGCGCCAAGGTCCGCATCGCCGCGTGGGATCTGGCGGCCGGCAAGCTCGTCGTCCGCGGCGACGGATTCGCGCGGCCGTGCCGGCGGGGCGAGGTCGGGATGTTGCTGGTGGCCTCGCGCGAGGACCGCGGCGGCCTGCTGGCGGCACCCGTGCGCGGCGTGTTCGCCAAGGACGACGAGTGGACCATCACCGGCGACCTGTTCCGCCGCGACGGCGACGGCGACTACTGGATCGTCGACCACGTGAGCGGTCTGATCGCGACGCCGAACGGACCGGTGCCGTCGTATCCCATCGCCGAAGCGCTCGACGGTGTGCCGTCCATCGACCTCGCGGTCGCGTACGCGCTCGACGGCGCCAACGGCAGCGTCGTCATGGCCGCGGTCGCACCGCGTCCCGACTACGAGATCACCGCGGACGATTTGACCGAAGGCGTGCGCCGGCTGCCGTCGGCGAGCCGTCCTGCGGTCGTGCGCGTCGTGGACGAGATCCCGCTCACCACGTGGTACCGCCCGGTCAAGGCACCGCTTCGCGCGCAGGGCCTGCCGGCGAACGACCACGCGTTCGCGTGGAACAGCGAGGCGCAGGCCTACGAGCCGCTCACCGACGCCGCCCGCGCCGCTCTCGGCCTCGACGTTCCGCCGTCGCTGTTCTGATGTGACCGACGCGTTCGGACCCGGTTTCTTCGATCGCGTCGACGCCGCGGACGACGCCGCGTTCTATTCGCTGCCGCGGCTGGTCACCCACATCGACGACGACGCGATCGCCGCGGTTGGCGCGCTGTATGACGACCTCGGACTCGGCGGCACCGACGTGCTCGACCTCATGGGCTCGTGGGTTTCGCACTTTCGTCCCACGGCCGCGCCGCGTCACTTAACCGTGCTCGGAATGAACGCCTACGAACTCGACGCCAATCGCATGGCTGACGAGACCGTGGTGCACGACCTCAACACCGATCCGCGGCTGCCGTTCGACGACGCCGCGTTCGACCACGTCGTGTGCTGCGTGTCGGTCGACTACCTGACGCGGCCCGTCGAGGTGTTCCGTGACGCGGCGCGCGTACTGCGGCCCGGCGGACGATTCGTCGTGACGTTCTCGAACCGCCTGTTCCCGACCAAGGCGATCCGCGGCTGGCTCATGAACGACAGCGACGTGCACTGCGACATCGTTCGCCAGTACTTCGAACTCGCGGGTGAGTTCGACGTCGCCACCGCCGAACTGCGCACGCCGCTCACACAGCCGGGGGATCCCCTATACGCGGTTTACGCCACGCGAGTACCTCACCCGCACCCTTGAGCAGCATCGTGCCGGGGAACACGCGCAGCGCGATCGGATCGAGGCGCAGCGCGTGGAACCTGTCGGACTCCGGCGACTCCCAGCCCGGCACCATCGCCGGGTCGTAGCCAACAGGCGGCGGCGCCGACTTGAGCGCGTCCCACAACCATTCGCGCGTCGGCGCGTCGTCGAAGAACGTGGCGCGGCAGTCGGCGACGCACGTGTCGTGATTCGGCGCCCAGTACGACAGCGACACCATCGGGTTGCTCGCCAAGTGCCGTTCTTTCACGCCGGAACGCGCCGTCGCGATCCAGCCGACCAGTTCCTCGCCGTCCCAGATCCACAACGGATGCAAGATGCGCGACGTGGGCGCGCCGTCGCCGCCGACGGTGGCGACCGTCGCCCATACGATGCGGTGCGCCATGTCGACGAAGGCGGGCGCGGTCTCGGCGAGCGTGCTCATCGGGCGGACGGTACCGTCCGGTGATGCCTGACGCAGGAGAATCGATCGACGTCGTCGTAGAGATCCCGCGCGGCTCGCGCAACAAGTACGAGTTCGACCACGAGCACCACGTCATCCGTCTCGACCGGCGCCTCTTCACCGCTACGGCCTATCCCGCGGACTACGGCTTCATCCCGGACACCCTGTCCGAAGACGGCGACCCGCTCGACGCACTCGTCCTGCTCGACGAGCCGACGTTTCCGGGCTGCTGGATCGCAGCGCGGCCCGTCGGTGTGTTCTGGATGACCGACGACAAAGGACCCGACGCCAAGATCCTGTGCGTGCCCGCGCACGACGCGCGGTGGGCTCACGTCGTCGACCTCGACGACACGCCGGACCATCTCACCGAAGAGATCGGGCACTTCTTCGAGGTCTACAAGGAGCTCGAGCCTGGCAAGTCGTCGTCGACGCGCGGTTGGGAAGGTGCCGACGCCGCGTGGGCCGAGATCAAGTCGTGCCAGGAGCGCCATGTCGAGGGCTGAAGAGATCCGCGCGACGCAGCGAAAGACGTGGGCGGGCCTGTCGGCGGGTTGGGAAAAGTGGGACGCGGTGATCATGGATCAGATGCGGCCCGTGTCGACCGCCATCATCGACGGCCTCGTGCTGTCGGAAGACGCGCACGTCCTCGACATCGCGTCCGGCACCGGCGAGCCCGGACTGACCGTGGCGACGCTCGCGCCCAAGGGCCGCGTCGTGCTGACGGACCTGTCGGCAGAAATGCTCGACGTTGCGGCGCGGCGCGCGTCGGCGAAAGGCGTCGACAACGTGGAGACGAAGGTGTGCAGCGCCGACGATCTCCCGTTCGACGACGCGACGTTCGACGCCGTGTCGGTGCGCTTCGGATTCATGTTCTTTCCCGATCTCGCCGCCGCGACGCGCGAGTTCGTGCGGGTGCTCAAGCCCGGCGGACGCCTCGGCGCGTCGGTGTGGATCAATCCCGACAAGAACGCGTGGACGACGATCTTGATGCAGGCGATCGAGACCGAGGTCGAAGTGCCCAAGCCCGACCCCGACGCGCCGAACATGTACCGCTGCGCCGCGCCCGGCCAGATCAGCGCGCTCTACGAGGAAGCGGGACTGCGCGACGTCGCCGAGTGGGACGTCGACGTCGATCTCGTCACCGACACGGCCGACGAGTACTGGCAGGTGATGAGCGAGCACGTCTCGCTCGCCATGGCGCTGCTCCAGAAGGTCGACGCAGCGACGCGCGAGCGCATTCGCGCTGGTGCCATCGCGCAGGCGGAGCCGTTCGCGCGCGACGGCCAAATCCATGTCCCCGGCGCGGCACGTTGCATCGTGGGGACCAAATGAGCGCGCCCCAAAGCCACTGCGCGCAGGGACGAATAGATTGAGCCGCGTGTCGGTGGCTAGTGACGAGGACGTTGAACGCCATCGCATGGCCGCGGTGAGACGCTACGACGTGCTCGATTCGCCGCCTGACGGCGCCTTCGATCGAATCACGGCCCTCGCCGCGCGGTTGTTCGAGGTGCCCATCTCCATCGTGAGCGTCGTCGATACCGACCGAATCTGGTTCAAGTCCCATCACGGCGTCGATGTTGATGAGATCCCGAGGGAACCGGGTTTGTGCGCGTCGGCGATCCTTCAAAACGAACCGTGGGTGTTGACCGATGCCTCGGTCGATCCTCGGTCGGTCGCGAATCCGTTGGTGGCAGCCGAGCACGGTTTCCGCTTTTACGCCGGCGTACCTCTCTCGACGCACGACGGCTTTAACCTCGGCACGTTGTGCGTCATAGATCACGCACCACGAACTGTCACCGACGACGAGATGGCGTCGTTACGCGATTTGGCGGCCGTGGTCATGGATCAACTCGAGCTTCAACTCTCGGCGCGCCACGCCATCTCCTTCGAGGAAGAGCTCCGGCGCGCCGCCGAAGGGGTAGCGACCACCCTGCAGGGGTCACTTCTGCCGCCAGCTATGCCCGAGGTCCCCGGCCTCGATCTTGTGGCGCGCTACCACGCGGCGGATCGTGCGGAAGTCGGCGGCGATTTTTACGACGTGGTTTCCGATGACGACCGGTGCGTCATGGTCGTCGGCGATTCGTGCGGCAAGGGCACGGACGCGGCGGCGTTTGCGGGTTCGGCCCGGTGGTGCCTGCGCACCGTTGCGCTGGATAAGCGGACGCCGTCGGAGGC
>JBEEFV010000044.1:0-24512 GCA_041166405.1 Actinomycetota bacterium
CGTGCTTACCCACGCGCGCGAGATCACCGCCGTCACGAACCAATGGGTCAACAGCTACAAACGCCTGGTCGTCGGATACGAAGCGCCGGTGTACGTGAGTTGGGCGCGGAACAACCGCTCTGCACTCATCCGCGTGCCGCACGCGAAGGAAGGCCGTCCCGACCCGACACGCATCGAATACCGCTCGCCCGATCCTGCGTGCAACCCGTACTTGATGTTCGCCGTCGTGCTCGCCGCGGGGTTGCGCGGGATCGAGAAGGAATACGAGCTTCCGTTCGAAGCCGACACGAACTTGTTCGCGCTGTCCGACGCCGAGCGCGCCGCGGCCGGCATCGACGCGCTACCGGGGTCGCTCGCCGAGGCGCTCGACGAGATGGAGGGTTCGTCGCTCGTGCGCGAGACGCTCGGCGAGCACGTCTTCGAGTGGTTCCTGCGCAACAAGCGTGCGGAGTGGAGCGACTACAAGACCCAAGTCACGCCGTTCGAACTCGAGCGGTACTTCTCGGCCCTGTAATGGAACCGCTCCTCCTGTACCCGGACCCGCCGCCGCCCGAGTTGGTGCAGGCGCTGGACCTTGCGGGCTATCCGTGGAAGTCGATTCCGTCGCCCGAGGCCGCGGTGCGCGACGAACCCGACGATGGCTGGGCGGGGGCGATCGTCGTCGCCGCCAACGACCCTGAGGGCGCGTTCGCGCTGTGTCGCGCGCTGCGCAAACGCGACCAGCCGCTCGAGCCGCTGCTGGTGTTGGTGGCCGGGCAGTACCTCGACCGACTCGAACTGCGCGAAGACCTTTTCGACGACTTCTGCATCTGGCCGTTCCAGCCGCGCGAGCTCGAGGCCCGCATCAAGCACTTGTTCTGGCGAACCGGTCGCGGCACGCGCCCGGAGTTGGTCGAGTACGGGCCGCTCGTGTTGAACACCGAGACGTATCAGGCCGCGGTCAACGGTCGTCCGCTGGACTTGACCTTCCTCGAGTACGAGTTGCTGAAGTTCCTGGCGACGCACCCCGGCAAGGTCTTCACCCGTCAGACGCTGCTGTCACGCGTGTGGGGCTACGAGTACTACGGCGGCGCACGCACGGTCGACGTCCACGTCCGACGCCTGCGCGCCAAGCTGGTCGACGAAGCCGACCTCATCCAAACGGTGCGTTCCGTCGGCTACCGCTTCGGCCAATCCCGCTGGGGCTAACGGTCGCGGAAGCGACGCCGATACGACCGCGGGCGTCTCCAGGACGGCTGTGCCCGCCTGGATGCGCCCAGACCGTCGCTAGTAGTTCGTCTCGATGAGCTCGGACCCGGGGTGGTCGGCTTCCGCGGTGTCGGTGAGGGTCCAGCCGAAGACGAACGAGACCAGCGCGCCCATGACCATGAACGCGACGGGGATGCCGATCGTGATCAGTAGGGCGATGATGAGCGCACCGAGCATGGTGGGATTCTTACCCCTTCCGCGCCCAGGCTTCGATTTCGACGGCCGCGCCCGCGAGGGGTAGCGCGGCGACGCCGATCGTCGAGCGCGCCGGGCGATGGTCGCCGAACGCCGCGACGTACGCCTCGTTCATGGCGGCGAAGTCGTCCATGTTCGTGAGGAACACGGTCGTCTTCACGATGTCGCTGAGCGACGCGCCTTCTGACTCGAGGAGACCCGCGAGGTTGGCGACGGCTTGGGTCGTCTCCGCGGCGACACCGCCGCTCACGAGCGCTCCGTCCTTCATCCCGAGTTGGCCCGAGCACACGATCCACTCGCCCGATCGGACGACGGGCGTGTACGGACCCAGCGGCTTGGCGGTCATGCGTTCACCCTACGGTTTGCGGCGCGTCGGCCAATCCTGCGGGAGGCCATCGGCCATCCACGCGGCCGCAGCGACGGCGGCGAAGACCGAGTCGGATGCGTTGACCGGAGGGCCGTCACTGGGCGTGATGGTGACATGGATCGGCGGCGTGTCGACGGCGCGCAGGATGCCGAAGCTGCGGATCGTGAGGTCGTGTACGTCGCCGTGCTCGTCGACGGCGAGGCCTTCGCTGCGCACCCACCCGAGCGCCATATGCGCGGCGCCGATGCAGTAGGAGCGCAGCACCACTTCGTCGAGCGGGTCACCGGCGTCGACGGTGACGTGGAGGGCGCCGTCGCCGTCGATGGACGCCGGCGACTCGCCGGCCAGCGCGAACTTGAGGACCGACGCCTCGGCCCACCCGGCGGCGCGTACACCGACCGACGTCGGCGGACCCGGGACGTCGACCTCCTCGACGGTCACGTGCGGGAGTACGGAGTGGATCGCGTCGGCGACGCCCGGCGTGCGCACGACGCGGATGACGCCGGTGCCGTCGCGGTTGACGCCGGCGGCGATCGGTGGTCGTTTCGGTCCGAGCCGGACGACGTCTTCGCGCGCCAACACGACGCGCACCGCTCGGCCGTGTTCGTTCGCCAGGCGTTGCGCGGCGCTGGGCGCGATCGACGCCGTCTTGCCACCGAACGCGCCGCCGTTGGCGAGCGGTGTCGCGGGTTGGTCGCCGGGCGCGCACCACGACGCGTCGGGTTCGAGGTATCCGGGCTCGACCCACGTGGTGCGCAGCGTGAGATCCCACTCGCCGTCGGGGACCTCGAGTGGGTGCCGCAGCGGAATGGTCGTGCGGCGCCCTTGCACTTTTCCGGCGTTCGCTCGCGCGTCGGCCAACGTCTCGCCGACCGCCCACGAACCGTCGAGCGTCGGCACGGCGACGAGCGCGTCGGCAGGCGCGGTGTCGTCGGCAAATCCACCGTGGCCGAACACGATGTTGGTCCCGACGCGCTGCGGCGTCCGCCCCTCGAGGGTCGCGCGTTCACTCTGTGCGTCGAATGTCGGCTGTGCGTCGAGATTCGGCGCACAGAACGCTTCGGTGATCGTCTGCCATCCCGTGCAGCGGCATAGGTGTGCCAGCAACGCGCGCTTTACCTCGTCGACCGACGCCGTCGGTTCGAGCGCGGCGAGTCGCATGACGATGCCTGGCGTGCAGAAACCGCACTGGCTCGCACCCGTCGCGACGAACGCGTCGGCGAAACGTTGCTTCACCGCGGGGTCGAGTCCGTCAACCGTCGTGACGTCGCGACCGGCGACGCGGCGCACGGGCGTCACGCACGCGACGCGCGCGGACCCGTCGACCCACACGGTGCAGCAGCCGCATTGACCCTGTGGCGCGCACCCGTCCTTCGCGGTCCGCACGCCGAGTTCCTCGCGCAGCGCCTCCAGCAGAGTGACGCCGTCACGCTCGACGGCGACCTCGCGGCCGTCGAGGCGGAACAAAACCGGCATGCGCCGACACTACGTTGGCCCGAATGTCGGAACTGTTGTCGCGCCGCGCACTGCTCGTCGGAGGGTCCGCCCTCGCATTCATGGCCGCGTGCGGCAAGAACAAGGACAAAGACATCAAGGTCGGCCACACGTCGACCACGCAAGGCAAGCAGGACGAGCTGTCGACGGTGCTCGCCGGCTCCATGCTGCTCAGCGGCATCGAAGAGCGCGTCACCTTCGCCATGTTCGAAGGTGTTCCGGCGTCGCTCGTCGGACCCGATGCCACCGTGCACGTCGCCTTCCAAAAGCCGGGCACCAAGGAACTCACCGAGCCGGTCGCCGCCGAGCGGAAGTCGGATGGCATCGAGGACCGGCCGTATTACGTCGTCCACCACAACTTCGACACCGCGGGCGACTGGGGCCTGCGGGCGATGATCGCCGGAAAGAAACCCGGTGACGCGGTGATCACGATCAACGACCCGAGCGCCGTGGCGTGGCCGGTGCCGGGCAAGCCGTTGCCGAAGGTCGCGACGCCGACGCCGGCGAACCCGATGGACGTCAATCCGATCTGCACGCACAGCGAGGGCGTCTGCCCGTTCCACACGGCGAGTCTCGATGCGCTCGTCGGCAAGAACGGCAAGCCCACGATTGCACTACTGGCGACGCCGGCGTTGTGTCAGTCGGCGACGTGTGGTCCGGTGCTCGACATCCTCATTGCGGAATCGGAGTCGGTGCGCGACCGGCTGAACATCGTGCACGTCGAGGTGTACAGCGACGCCAGCGGCAAGACGCTCAGCCCTGCGTTCGCCGCCTTCAAGACCGACTCCGAGCCCGTCATGTACATGGCCGACAACAACGGCGTCGTCACCGAGCGATTCAACGGCCCCTTCGACAAGACCGAGGCCAGCGCCGCGATACAACGCTTGCTCGCCTAGAAAGTACTTGACGAGTTGGAAAGTATTCGCGATGCTTTCCAACATGGAAACTAATCCGCACGTCGAACTCGCCGAAGCCGATCGTCTCGCGCGCAAGGCGCGAATCGCAGCGACCGACTACCCCACCTCCGCAAGCCTCGTGCTGATCGTCGCCGACGTCGTGCTCATCGGCGTGTTCATCGCGGTCGGCTTGTCGGCGGGGATGATCGTCGGGTGGCTGGCGTTCTTGGCCATCTTCCACACGGTGCTGCGGCTTCGCCGCCACGCGCGGCCGCGGGCGCCGTGGGCGACGCCGACGTCGCGTCGCCAGCTCCTCAAGACCATCACGCTCGACGTCGCGGTGAACGCGGTGTGGATCCCGCTGTTCTTCCTCGCCCGCCCCGTCGCGATCGGGCTGCTCCTCGCCGCGCTGGCGTGGTCGCTTGTCGGCACGCTGAAGTACCGGCACGCGTGAGCGTCGCCGATCTCGATCCCGTCATCCACGCGCCCAAGCGACTCGGCGCGATGGCGATGCTCAACGCCACGGAGTGGGTGGAGTTCTCCTTTCTCCGCGAGTCCCTCGACGTCAGCGACTCGGATCTGTCGAAACAGATGACGCAACTGGTCGACGCCGGCTACGCCAAGGTTCGCAAGTCCGGATTCGGTCGCGGCGCCACGACGTGGTTTGGCATGACCGCCGCAGGCCGCAAGGCGTTCGAGCGCCACGTTGCCGCTTTGCGCGCCGTCGTCGATCAGGCGCCGATCCCCGACTAGGCGAGCGCGGCGAACACGTCGTCGACCGACGCCGCGATCGACGGTTGCGCGTCTCGCAGACACGCGGTGACGACGTCGCAGTGCGCGCGGTCGAACGCGAGGAGACGCCGGCGAGACAGGACGCGCCACAACAATTCCGTCACGTGCGCGGGCTCGGCGTAGAACGTCGGCGCGCCCCGCTCGACGCGCCGCGCCAGCGCCGCCGACCACTCGACGTCGTCGACGGGTACGCGCATGGCCGCGAGATAGGCGTCGACCAGCGACGCGTCGTCGAGCAGCGCACCGTCGAACAGCAACTCCCAACCGGCGTGGCCAATGGCGCGTGCGGCGCCGCGTGGCAAGCCGGCGTCGAGCAACGCGCGCGTCAACCGCGCCGACTGCGTGCGGAACACGTCGAGGTCGTGAAAGACAGCGTCTGCCTCGCGGTGACAGGCGATACCGCCGCGCACGAGCGGCGGCCATTCGTCGCCGAGCGCGACACCGGCCTCCCGCTGCAGATCGGGCAACGCCGATCCGAGCCAGAAGGCCGGTTCACTGGACCGCGTCTGGGCGACGCGGATATGTCCTAGGAGATTCAGCGACTAGGAGAACGAAGACCCGCACCCGCAGGTCTTGGTGGCGTTCGGGTTGTTGATCGAGAAGCCCGCACCCTGAAGGCCGTCCTTGTAGTCGAGCGTGGCGCCCACCAACAGCTGCTTGGAGGTGGTGTCGACGACGACCTTCACCGCACCGAAGGTGGTGAGTTCGTCGTTGTCGTCGGTCTCGGCGTCGAAGAACATCTCGTAGGAGAAGCCGCTGCAGCCGCCGGGACGCACAGCGACACGCAACGCGAGCCGCTCGTCGCCTTCCTGGGCCAGCAGTTCGGCGACCTTGGCCGCCGCGGCGTCGGTAAGGGTGATGCCAGCGCCTTGGGTGGTCTCGGTAACGCTCATGGTCGGAAAGCTCCTTCGAAGACGGTTCGTAACAAGTTTACCGCAGGGCCAGGTCGACCCGGCATGGGTCTCGGTCCGCGAGGGTGTGGAATGCGGCAACCCGTACGCCAGTAGGAACGTCGACGAACCCCTCGATCATTCCCCGGTGCAGGTGGCACACCAGATCGGGGAACGCCTCGGCCAGTTCCTGGAACGGGCAGCGGGTGAAGGCGATCGTCGCGGTGGCGCCGTCGTCGACGGTTGCGGGGTCGAAACCGAGTGAGCTGAGTTCGTCCGCGAGCGCCGCCACACAGCGGGCGGCGTCGGTGCGGCGCTGCATGCCGGCCTCGGCGGCGCCGGCCTCGCCCTGGATCCGGCCGGCCTCGGCGGCCGCCTCGGGATCGATGCCGCCGATGACGGCCGCGGCGGCGAGCATCTTCGCCAGCAGGCGCATCGAGGACGACTCGAGACCCAGCGACGGCGCATCGGCGGCGATGCGGTAGCGGTTCTGCGGGCGCCCGACGGTCCCGCGGTTGTCGGCGTCGACTTCGAGCAGGCCGACTTCCCGCATGCGCTCGAGGTGCGGGCGCACGGTGTTGGGGTGCAGGTCGAGCAGGTCCGCGATTTCGGCGGTCGCCAGCGGAGTTTCGCTGCGTGCCAACTCGAGATAGATGGCGTAGCGCGTGTTGTCGCCAAGCGCCTTGAAGACGCCGAGTCGGTCCACGTCGGGAATATTACTGCTTGAAACCGGTAGAATTACATTGTGAGTAGCCCAAATAGCGCGACCGTCACCGAGACGGACGTCCGGGGCGCGCTGGCGGGCGTGATCGACCCGGAACTCGGCGATTCGGTGCTCGACCTGGGCATGGTGAAGTCCATCGTCATCGCGGACGGCACGGTCACGGTCACCGTCGCACTCACGACCGCGGGCTGCCCCTTGCGGGCGCAGTTCATGAAGGACGTGCGCGCTCGCGTCGGTGGCCTCGCCGGAGTCACGAAGGTCAACGTGAAATTCGGCGAGATGACCGCCGAGCAGAAGCGGTCGCTGATGGACCGCGCCCGGTTCAAGGCGCAGGAGCGTTCGACGGTCACGATGGACCTGTCGCCCGCGGCCCGCGTCGCCGCGATCGCGTCGGGCAAGGGCGGCGTCGGCAAGAGCACGGTGACGGCGAATGTCGCAGTCGGCCTCGCGGCGCGCGGCTTCAAGGTCGGCGTCCTCGACGCGGACATCGGCGGCTTCTCGATGCCGCGGTTGCTCGGCGTCGACGCCAAGGTCGAGGCCGAGAAGGTCGACGGCGACCGCGTCCGTATCACCCCGATCGAGAAGCGCGTGGGCGACGGACTCCTGCGCGTCGTGTCGATGGGTGCGATCGAAGGCGCCGAGGAGGACGAAGCCGTGATGCTGCGCGGCCTCATGCTCAACCGCGCGCTCCAGCACTTTCTCGAGGACGTGGCGTGGGGTGACGTCGACTACTTGCTCATCGACATGCCGCCGGGCACGAGCGACATCCAGATGGGCCTGGCCCGCATGCTGCCGCGCACCGAGGTCGTCATCGTGACCACGCCCGCTCTCGCGGCGCAGCAAGTGGCGGCGCGCGCCGCCGACATGGCGCGCAAGGGCTACCTCCGTGTCGTCGGCGTTATCGAGAACATGAGCGCGTTCGTCGCCCCCGACGGCCAGTCGTACGCGCTGTTCGGCGAAGGCGGCGGGAAGCGCCTGGCGCGCAAGCTCGGCGTGCCGTTGCTCGGCCAGTTGCCGCTCGACGGCGACGTCGCGGCCGGCGGCGATGCCGGCGCGCCCGCGGTCCTCGGCGATGGCGCGGCCGCGCACGCCTACAAAGAGCTGCTCGACGTCCTCGTCAACGACGCCCTCCCCCCGATCGACGCCGGCTGCAGCGCCGTCAACGCCCTGGAGGCGCTCCTTCCGAAGCCCCACTGACCGTTCTGGGCGCGTGAGATCCCGTTTTGCGGGATTTCACGCGCCCAGAACGGTGAGGGAGATGGCTTGGGTGGGGCAGCCGTTGGCGGCGTTCTGAATCTTCGCCGCGTCGTCGCCGTCGGCGTTCACGACGACCGACAGGCCTTCGTCGTCGAGGTCGAACGTGTTCGGCGCCCAGAAACTGCAGTTGCCCGAGCCCATGCAGCGCGTGCGGTCGACGGTGATCTCGAAGCCAGCCATCAGCCGAACAGGACCGGCAACGACGTCGGTGACCGGAAGCGCTCGCCGTGGATGTGGGGATCGTCGCCGTCAGGATCGAGCCGCAGGTTCGGGAGCCGGTCGAGCAACCGGTTGACGGCCACCTTCAGCTCGAGGCGCGCCAAGTGCATCCCGAGGCACATGTGCGGGCCGACGCCGAACGCGATCTGCGGTTGCGGTTCGCGCGTGATGTCGAACGACTCGGCGTTGTCCCACCGCGACTCGTCGTGGTTGGCCGAGCCGAGGTGCGGGATCACGTCCGCGCCTTCGGGAATCGTCACGCCGTGCAGTTCCGTCTCGCGCATGCACCTTCGGTTGGTGATCAGCAGCGGCGTCTCCCAGCGGATCGACTCCTCCACCGCTCGTTGCATCAGCGAGCGGTCCTCGCGCAGCAGCTCGAGCTGGTCGGTGTGGGTGAGCAACCCGAAGATGAAGTTGCCCGCGGCGCGGTACGTCGTCTCGGCTCCGGCGGGAAGCAGGAGACGAAGGAACGAGTAGATCTCCTCGTCGTCGAGCGTCTCGCCGTCCATCTCCGTGGTGACGAGATCGCTGATGACGTCGGTTCCGGGATTCTTGCGGCGCGCCTCGACGTGCTGCACCAGGTACTCGCGCATCGCCGCGCCCGCCTTGATCCCGGTGTCGGGATCGGCGGCGACGTTGATGATCTGCACCGCGTACTCGTGGAACTGCACGTGGTCCTTCCGCGGCACACCGAGGACTTCGGCGATCACTTGCACCGGGAAGCGGAACGTGAATTCGCGCACCAACTCCGCGGCGCCGCGGTCGGCGAAGTTGTCGATCAGTTCGTCGATGACGTCACCCATGAGATCGTCCTCCCAGTGGGCCAGCGTCTTGGAACGGAACGCTTGGGAGACGAGGTGACGGTGCCGCTTGTGTTCGGGCTCGTCCATGCCGACGAGCACGTACGGGCCCATGACGACCGCCATGAGGTCGCGGATGGCGCCCGACGAGAACGTGTCGTTGTCGCGCAGCACGGTGGCGACGTCGTCGTAGCGATACACCGTGGCGGTCAAGCGATCCGCGAGGTCGAAGCCCATCTGCACGTTCAGCTCGACGGGCGACTCACGCCGCTTGACGATCAAGTCGGGATACGGGTCGCGGATGTCGCCCGCGACCGTGTCGGTGAACTGCGACATCGAGTCGAAGTCAGTGGTCATGCGGTGAGCCCTCCGATGCGGTCGCGAAGTCGGTAGAAGTCGAGTGGCGCCGACCACAGCACTGCGTCGACCTGATCCTGGGTCGCGCCGTGGACTGCGAGGTTGGTGGCGAACGCACGCGCCGACTCCGGAAACACCGCGTCAGGATGCGGGAAGTCACTCGCCCACATCACGTGGTCGGCGCCGACGGCGTTGATGGCGGTGATCGCCAGCGCGTCCTCTGCCTCGCTGCTGATGACGCACTGGCGAGCGAAGTACTCCGACGGCGTGAGTTCGAGCCAGTCGAGTTCGGTCTCGCCCATCCACTCGTGGTGCTCGTCGAGTCGGTGGAGCCAGTACGGCAACCACCCCGTGCCCGATTCGAGAAACGCGACGCGCAACTCGGGGTGACGGTCGAGCGCGCCGTCGAACAGCAGGCTCGTCATCGCCGCCATCTGCTCCATCGGGTGGCTCATGGCGTGGCGCGCCGCGAAGCCCGTGAAGCGATCGGCACCGATAGTGGGCTGGCCGCGCAAACCAAGGCCTTCGTGCACGGCGAGGACGAGTCCGAGCTCGGCGATCGCGGCGTGCATCGGGTCGTACGCGGCGTCGCCGAGGTTCCGGCCGTACAAGAAGTTCGGCCTCGCCATCACCGCCACCAATCCGTCGCCCGCGCACCGCGCCACTTCCTTGGTGGCGGCGCCGACATCGGCCAGGGGCACGATCCCGGCGCCGAAAATGCGGCCCCCGCTGGCGTCGCAGTAACCGGCGATCCAGTCGTTGTAAGCGCGGCACGCTTCCGCCGACTCCGCAGCGCTGAGGTCGGGCAGGAACGGCGCGAACAATCCGATCGACGGATAGACCACTGCGACGTCGATGCCCTGCGCGTCCATCGCCCGCAGATACGAGGCGGTGTCGAAGCCGTTGTCGAACTGGTCCTTCAGCAAGTCGAAGTTCCCGCACGGCGTCATCGGTGTCGTCGCCGGCAGGTCGAGCGGCAAACGCTCACCCGTCCACTGCGTGAACAGCCCACCCGGCTCGATGATGTGACCGTCGGCGTCGAAGACGCGTCGCGTGCCCAACATTCACATTCTCCGCGCCGCGAGACCGCCGTCGAGCGGCAGCACCGTCCCCGATGTGTACGACGACGCGTCGGACGCGAAGAACGCGACGGCGTCGCACACCTCGCGCGCCGTGCCGAGGCGACCCATGGGCACGTTCGACGTCACCATCCGCTCGATGCCCTCGCGGTCTCCGGTTGACTCCGCCATGCGCACGAACAATCCGGTGTCGCAGGCACTCGGCGCGACCACGTTCACGCGCACGCCGGCCGCCGCCTGCTCGATGGCCACTTGCTTGCACAGATTCGTGAGGGCGAACTTGCTGGCGCAATAGGCCGGGTAGCCCGGCGCGACGATCTGACCGAGCGTTGAACCGAGGGCGATGATCGAACCACCGCCGGCGCCGATCATGCGCGGGACCACCTCGCGCATGCACAGGAACGGGCCCTTGAGGTTCGTGTCGAGGATGTCGCGCCACATCTCGTCGGTCGTGTCGACGATGCTCGTGCGCGTCTCCACCGCTGCCGACAGCACGAGCACCTTGATGTCGCCCAACGCGGCGGCCGCCGTGACCATCGACTCGACGTGGCGACGGCTGCGTACGTCGACTTCGACGGCGGTACCGCCGACGGCTTCGGCGACGTGCGACGCGCCGGCGCCATCGCAGTCGGCAACCACGACGTGGAACCCGTCGGCCGCGAGCCGACCGCAGATCGCGGCGCCCAGACCCGACGCGCCGCCGGTCACGATGGCAACCGCGCTCATCGCAGCGCTGCCAGTCCGCCGTCGGCCGGGATGACGGCGCCCGTCACGTACGCCGACTGGTCCGACGCCAGGAACAGGGCGATGCCCGCCACGTCTTCCGCGGTCCCGAGGCGATGCAGCGGAATGTTGCGATGCAGCATCTCGAGAAAGTCCTCGCGCTCCATGCCCATGTCTTCGGCGACCTTGCGAAAACGCGGCGTGTCGATCGAGCCGGGGGCGATCACGTTGGCGCGCACAACCGGTCCGTACTCCACGGCGATCTGTCGCGTCAGCGCCACGAGGCCGGCCTTGGCCGCGCCGTACGCGCAGTAGCCGGCGGAGCCGATGAGGCCGAGCACCGACGCGGTGTTGATGATCGATCCGCGGCCGCCGTCGAGCATGCGGGGGATCGCGGCTCGGCACGCCCAGAACACGGCGTC
This sequence comes from Actinomycetota bacterium, assembly GCA_041166405.1. Classification (GTDB taxonomy): domain Bacteria; phylum Actinomycetota; class Acidimicrobiia; order Acidimicrobiales; family JACCXE01; genus JACCXE01. The sequence goes on from JBEEFV010000044.1 coordinate 11,464, forward strand.
GAGGTTCGTCGCCATCGTCGCGTCCCACTCCTCGTCGGTGCACTCGAGCAGGTGCCCCGACATCTGCACTGCGGCGTTGTTGTAGAGCACGTCGAGGCGGCCGAAGCGCTCGATCGATGCGTCGACCATGGACTCGTTGTCGATGCGCCGTGACACGTCGGCTTCGATTGCCATCGCTTCGCCGCCGCGCTCCTCGACGAGCTTGACCGTTTCGTTGGCACCGACGTCGTTGACGTCGGCAACGACGACGCGCGCACCGGCGTCGGCGAACGCGAGCGCGGCAGCTCGGCCCTGACCCGACGCTCCCCCAGTGATCAACGCGACTCTGCCGTCGAGTGACGGAAGTGACATCAGCGTGAGAAGCTAGCGACTCCTAGTCGGCGATGCGCAGGGCCACGGCAGGACGGATCTTCGACGCCTGATTCGCGGGATAGGCACTCGCGGCGAGCGACGCGACCAGCGCGATGGCCGACACGATCGCGATGTTGACGACCGGGATCTGGAACCCGATGCTCTGGCCACCGAACGTGCTCGAGTGCGTCAACAGGTTGTAACTCGTGATGAGCGCCAGCACGGTGCCGAGAACGATGCCTTGCACCGCAAGGAACGACGCCTCGGTCAGGAACATCTGGCGCACGATGCGACTGGGAAAGCCCATGGCGCGCAGCATTCCGATCTGGCGCCGGCGCTCGCGCACGGCGCGCACCATGACCACGCCGAGTCCGGCGATGCCGATGACCAAGCCGAGGCCGAGGTAGCCCTGCATCAGGCTGAGGAAGCCGTTCTGCTGCGACAGCGCCTCCGAGATCTTGTCCTGGAACGTGTCGGCCTGGACGCCGTAGTCGAGCAACTTGCCCTCGATGCGCGCCGCCACCGTCGACGCGTCGGCACCCTTCGCCACCTCGACGAAGTGGCGGCTCGGCGTGAAGTCGGTCGTGAACGAGTGCAGGAACGCTTTGCCGACGTATGGCCCGTTGAACGTGAAGTCGCTTTCGATCTTGCCGGCGATCGTCAACTCCGCCGACTTGCCCGACAGCGTGTCGAACACGTGGATCTTGTCGCCCGCTTTGAGGCCGCTGGCCGGCGGCCCGCCGCGCTGCAAGAAGATGTTCGGCACGATGATGAGCGACGGGTCGTGCATCACGGCTTGCCAGACGGCGCGGTCGTCGTGGAACCGCGGGAGGCGTTCGTTCAGCGTCGGCACGCCGTGCGCCAGCAGCGCGTCGTCGTAGCCGCTCAACGTCCAGCGGTCGCGGTCGGGATGCACGGGCGTCGTCCACTCGGGCGACGCGCGGTCGAGCGTGGCGACGCCGGTGACGTCGCGCTGCTGCGCCAACACCGACGCCGGAACCGGGTTCGCGTAGTTGGAGTCGACGAGGACCTGATAGCCCGCGGCGTTCTCCTGCGCGAACTTCGGCGCCTGCGCGCTGAAGAGGTGGCTGAACACCGACAGAAACGTGAGCGTGAACACGACGATGGCGTACATCCCGAGCAGCATCGACGTGCGGAACACGCGGGCGAGCGGATACGCGAAGCCGAGCCGGGCGGCGAGCGTGCGCCTAGAGACGCCGAGTTTCGAAACCGCCCAGATGGCGACGTCGTCGTTCGTGGCGACGATGGCGGTCGCGCTGCCGACGAGGATGACGCCTTGCGTCACGAAGGCGAAGAACTCCGTGTTCGAGAGAGCGTCGGGGAACAGCGTGAACACGGCGATGCCCCACACGAGAGCGACGCCGCAGCCGATCGCCACCGCCACGCGACGCGGCAGGAACCCGCGCAACAGCGCGATCGACGACACCGACGCGATGGGCACGCCGGCGAGCACGCCGAACCACCCTTGGCGCGCCACGCCTGCCTGGAACATCACGAGCCCAACGACGATGCCGAGCGCCGACAACACGTAGGTCCGGAGTCGGCGCGCGCGATCGGCCGGCGCCGCGGCGATGTCGCGGATCGCCCGAATCACGTTGAGGCGTCCGAGGCGGATGCTCGTGCCCCACACCGTCACCAGCGAGATGAACGCGCCGATCATGAACCCGAGGATCAGGCTCGACGGCTTGAGCGAGAACTGGAGGTGGATGGCGCGACCGAACCCGCTGTCGCGATTGAAGATTCCACTCGCGAGCACCGCGACGAGCCGGCCGACACCGACGCCGGCGATAACGCCGAACAGCGACGACACCACCGAGTAGACCGCGCCTTCCATGCCGAAGGCGCGCACGAGTTGATTGCGCTTCAACCCGATGGCGCGCAGCATGCCGAGCTCGCTTTTGCGCTCGTCGGCGAGCATCACGAAGATGTTGACGAGCAGCAGGATGCCGGCGATCACACTGAAGGCGCCGATGCCGCTGAAGATCGTCCGGAACTGCTTCGACACGTCGTCGGCGTTGTCGAGCAGGTCCTGCTTCGCGGTGAACACTTCGACGCTCGGAGTCGCGGCGAGCCGCTGCTTGACGGCCGCCGTCACGGCGTCGGTGTGCTTCGCGCCCTCGAACACGCCGCCGTCGTTCGACACGAGCACGGTTGAACTTGGCGGCTGTCCGGTCAACGCGGCGCCCAGTGCGCCTCCCGCGCCGGTCGGCGCAGCGAGTCCGGCGACCGTGCCGATCGGCACGAAGCACGAACCGCCCGCGATGCCCTTGTCGGCGATCACCTGGCGGACGGTGAACTGACGCGAGTGGCCGTAGCCGAACACTTCGATCTTGTCGTTAGCGGCGACCTTGAGTTTGTGTGCGAGGGCCTTCGACACCACCGCTTCATCACCGGTCGGCGTTGCGCCGGCGCGCGCCATGCCCGTGGCGCCGGCGTCGCCGCCGAACGCGCGCGCTTGGTCGAAGTCCACCTCGTGGATTGCGGCGAACGGCTCGGCGCGGCGGTCAGGCCCGACGGACGCGATCGAAACACCGGCCGCCGTCATCTTGAGGTAGCCGTCGACGCCGGGGATCGCCGGCGTCTGCAATTTCGCGAGCACTTCGTCGGAACGGCCGAGGCCGACGGCGCGTACCGATTCGTCGATCGGTCCGAGATCGGTGCGCGCGTGGTCGCGCACGGACGCGCCGAGCGTGTCGCCGACGATGAACGCCGCGGTGATGATGGCCGTGCCGAGCAGCGAACCGAGGATCACGAGCATGGCCTCGCCGCGCCGGCGGGTCACGTTGCGAAGCGCGAGGCGCCGGATCGTCGGGTTGCGGATGGCGTCGACGATGCTGACCAGCAGCAGCGCGACGATGACGAACTGCACTACTTCGCCTGCGACGGGGAGCGGCTGACGCGCGTGCCCGGCGACGCAACTCCGTCACCCTTGCCGAGCAGTGCGGTGGCGTCGCCGTCGGCGACGATCGTGCCGTCGGCCATGCGCACGAGGCGGCGAGCGCAGGCGGCGATGCCGTCGTCGTGCGTGACGACGAGGATCGTCTGACCGGCGTCGTTCACTTCTTGCAACAAGTCGAGCACCGCAGTCGCCATGGTCGAGTCGAGGTTGCCGGTCGGTTCGTCGGCCCACACGATCGCGGGCTCGGTGACGAGAGCGCGCGCCACCGCGACGCGCTGTTGCTCACCGCCTGACAGTTCGTTCGGTTTGTGCTTCGGTCGATGCTCGAGCCCGACGCGCTGCAACATCGTCATCGCCTGTTCGCGTGCCGTACCGGCCTTCGAGCCGCTCAGCAGCAGCGGTAGCTCGACGTTCTCGACCGCCGACAGCACCGGGATGAGGTTGAAGCTCTGGAAGATGAAACCCATGCGGCCGGCGCGGTGCTCGGTGCGCGCGCCGTCGGCCATCTTGTGGATGTCGTCGCCTTCGACGAACACCGAGCCCTCGTCGATGTCGTCGAGGCCCGACAAGCAGTTGAGCAGCGTCGTCTTGCCCGACCCGGACGGCCCCATCACCGCGACGAACTCGCCCGGTTCGATGCTGAGGTTGATGTCGTGCAGCGCCGTCACTTCGACGACGCCGGTTCGGTAGACCTTGGTGACGCCCCGCGCGTCCACGATTGGCATTCGCGGAGGCTATTTCAGGCGGCGCAGGGTCCCCCATTTGATCTGCCAGGTGGCGGTCAGATCGTCGGGTTTGCGCGTGGCGGCGAACCCGTCGGCGCGCAGCTTTCGCAGGTGAGCCCACAGCGAGAACTGGGCGATCGGATACCGGTCCTTGGGCACGTCGGTGTAGACGTCGTTTACGAGTTGGTCGACGGTGGCCGTGCCGCGGCGCGCCAGTGCCGCGAGCACGAGTCGCTCGCGTTCGAGACGATGCGCGACGTACCAGCTGAGAATCGCGTCGGGGTTGGTCAGCACCGGACCGTGGGCGGGCGCGATCGCGTCGACGCGCAAGCGGCGAACCTTCTCGAGCGCGTCGAGGTACTGCTGCATGTCGCCGTCGAGCGGTGAGATGACGACGGTCGAGCCAGCCATCACGTGATCACCGGAGAAGAGCACGTTCTCCTCAGCCAGATGCCAGCACAGGTGGTTGCTGGCGTGACCCGGCGTGTGCACGGCGCGCAGCCGGACGCCGCTCTGCTTCACGACGAAGCCGTCGCCGGCGTCGACATCGGTCGTGAACTCGTCGCGCGAGTCGAACCCGATGACGGTCGCGCCGGTGAGTTCCTTCAGCAGCTTCACTCCGGGTGAGTGGTCCGGGTGCGTGTGCGTGACGACGATCGTCTTGATGGCGCTGCGCCCGGCGCGGGCGATCGCCTTGATGTGCTTGTCGTCATCGGGCCCGGGGTCGAGCACGACGAGCGCGAAGCCCGGCCTGCCGATGAGGTACGTGTTCGTGCCGGGACCGGTGAACACACCCGGGTTGTCGCACGTGATGCGGCGCACCAGCTTCGAGAGACGCACGACCTTGCCGTGGACGACCGGGGCCGCGAGCGTCACTGCTTCAGATCGCGCGGGTCGATCGGCTCCGCGCTGGCCGCGCTCTCGATGACGGCGTCGTAACCCTCGTCGCCGGGCAGCAGGATGCGCAGCCCGTGGTCATCGTTGACGACACGCGGCAAGACGGTGACCACTTCGTCGATCGCCGCGGCGGCCGCCAGCAGATCGGCCGCCTTGTCGAAACGGCTGATCGCTTCCAGGTTCTTGATCGTCGGAAAAATCAAGTCGAACTTGCCGGCCTTCTGTTGCTCGAGCGCGTCCGCCGGGTTGATCCAGACCGTGGCGATCGTCTCGCGATCGTCGTGCGCGGGGATCTGGCCGGGAGGCGCGGCGGCGACGAAGAAGCGCGTGTCGTAGCGGCGCGTCGGCCCGACGGGCGTGATCCAGTGGGCGAAGTAATAGATGTCGCCCATCATCAAGCGGAGGTTCTCGGCGGCGCACACCTCGACGAGCGACGTCCCGTCGTTGTTGACCTTGTGCCGCCACTGCGCGAACCGCTCCGCGGTCGCGTCGTCGGCCATCGACACCACTTCGCCGTCGCTGTCGACGGCCAACAGCACGCCTGACTCCTCGAAGCACTCACGCACCGCGGCGACCCAGAACGCCAGCCCGCCGTGATCGATGCCGAGCTGGCGCGACGCGTCCTTGTCGTCACGGTTGAGGCAGATCGCCTCGACCTCGGCACTGCTGTCGTGCGGGTCGACGGCACCGCCCGGGAACACGTACGCGCCGCCGACGAAGTCGGAGTTGAGGTTGCGCCGCAGCATGCAAACCTCCATGCCGCGCTCGCCGTCACGCACGAGCATCACGGTGGCGGCGTCCCGCGGGACCAGCGGTGCGTTATCCGTCACCGCACCGAACTTACTAACTTGCACCGGATGGCCGATCGGAGCGTGAAGGGCGCCGTCGAAAGCGTGGCGCGCTTCGTCCCCCGCAGCGTGAAGGGCATGGTCGCCGTGCTCGTCGCCTTTTCGATGGGCGCCTCACTGTCGGGCGCGGTGCTCTACGCCTATTACGACAGTCGCAAGACCGACGCCGAGCGGCGCGCCGACAAGTTCGTGTCGAACTACCAAAAGCGCTTCTCGCTCGCCGAGAAGGCGATCAAGGCCGAGACCGAGAACGCCAAGTCGGAGATCCAGACCCAGATCGAGCCGCTCAAGCGGATCCAAGCCGAAGGCGACACCCTTCAAGCGCTCGTGAAGAAGGACGCGGCGTCGCTGTTCTTCGTGCGTTCGCTCGACGAAGCCGGCAACCCGACGGTCGGTACCGGATTCGCGGTGGCGTCGGACAGTTCACAGACGTTCGTGATCACGAGCTACACGACGGTGCGCGCCGCCACCGTGCGCCCTGGGCCCGCCGTCGAGGTGCGCCAGCGGGATCAGGTCGTCAAGTCGCAGCTGTGGACGTGGGACGAGGGAAAGGACATTGCGCTGATCATCGTGCAGAAGGGCAACGTGCCCACGCTGTCGTTCGCATCGAAGGGCTCGGTCAAGACCGGTGAGCGCGTCTTCGCGCTGTCGGGGTTGGGCGCCCTGGGCGGTGCAGCGACGCAGGGCTTCGTCGCCGACGTGTCCAGCCCAGGCATCCAGCACGACGCGCCCGTCGGCACGGCGTTCCAGGGTGGCCCGCTCGTCGACAGCGACGGCAAGGTCGTCGGCATCAGTTCCCGCTCGTTCGCTCCGCTCGGCTACACGAGCGACGGCGTGTGGTGGGCGCCGCAGGTCCGTGATGCCTGCGACAAGGTCCTCAGGTGCCCGAACGACTCCGTCACCGGGGCCGCGAACAAGCGCTAACCCGTTAGGGGAAGGTGAAGCCGCCGCCGGTTGTGGTCGTGGTCGTCGGCGGGACGGTTGTGGTGGTCTCCGGTTCGACGGCCTGCGGGGGCGCGACGTCGTATTCGAACTTCGAACCTGACGTGATGTCCGCTGGTTCGCGTCGGCCGCCGGGGTCGAACCCCTGACGCGCTGAGCGCTTAAGGTCGTCGGCTATCGACCGGATCGGCGCCGGCTGCGTGAAGTCGGTGACGGGCACGTCCTTCAACGCCTCGCTCATGAACGCCTTCCACGCGCGCGCCGGGATGGTGCCGCCGTAGACGCGTGCGACGCCCTTGATGTGCAGCAGCGGCTGGTTCTTCAGCGCGTTGCCCATCCACACTGCGGTGGACAGCGTGGGCGTGTACCCGACGAACCAGGCGTTGGTGTAGTTCTGGCCGGTACCGGTCTTGCCGGCCGCGGGCCGACCGATGTTCGCGGCGGTGCCGGTGCCGTGGTCGATGACGCCGCGCAACACGTCGGTGACGTTGTCGGCGACGACTTCGTCGAGCACGCGCTTGGCCTTGTCCTTCGCCTTCGTGTTGTCCATGATCGTCTTGCCGTTGCTGTCGACCACCTTGAAGATCGGTGACGCCGGCGCGCGCAGACCGCGATTGGCGAACACGCCGTAGGCGGCGGCCATGTCGAGCGGGGCGATATCGAGGACGCCGAGCGTGTACACGAGGCCCTGCTCGGTCGGGCTGTACCACGCGCCGCCGACGCCGAGCTTCTTCGCCATCTCGGCGACGTTGGCGATACCGGCGTCCTGCTCGACCTGCACGAACACGGTGTTGACCGACTCCGCGGTCGCTTCTCGCAGCGTGCGTGAGCCGCCGCCTTCGCCTTCGGCGTTGCCGATCGGCGAACAGTCGTTCGCCGGGCTCTTCACGCAGTGCGGAATCGCGTACACGCGCGGCGCGGGATACACCTTGCTCGGCGGGATCCCCTTCTCGAGCGCCGCCGCGAGCGTGAACGCCTTGAACGACGAGCCAGTCTGGCGGCCTGGGCCACCCCCCGGTATCTCGGCGGTCGGGTCCGACCAGCACGAGGCTGCGACCTTCACGTTTTCGGGTTTGCCGGTCTGCTTCGGACACCCGCCCAGCGCCAGGTTCACGTTGGCGGCGGGCCCGTTGTAGTAGTCGCGCCCGCCGACCATGGCGCGCACGTAGCCGGTCGGCGGTTCCACCGAGACCATCGCCATGTCGATCGGCGGCTGTGTGCCGCCCAACGCGTCGTCGACCGCCTTCTTCGCCGCCTTCTGCGCCGTCGGGTCGAGCGTCGTGTAGATCTTGAAGCCCGCCTTTTCCGGCTTGTACCCGCGCGCTTGGAGATACTTCTCGACGTAGTCGATGAAGTACGGGTACGGCCCCCGGTTCTCCTTGATCGGCTGCTGGATCAGGGTGACGGAGCCCGTCGGCTTGCCCTTGGTGACGGGCCACACCGTTTCCGCGACTGCGGCGTCGTGCGCCGGCTGGGTGATGTAGCCCTCCTTGAGCATCAAGTCGAGCACGTGGACGCGGCGGATGTTGGCGACGTCGGGGTTGCCACGCGGCTCGTAGGCGGACGGCGCGGGGATGATGCCGGCGAGCAGCGCCGACTCCGAAAGCGACAGGTCCTTCACCGCTTTGTGGAAGTACGTCTCGGCGGCGGCGCCGACGCCGTACGCGCCGTCGCCCAAGTAAATGGTGTTGAGGTAGCGGTAGAGGATCTCGCCCTTGGAGTACTTGCGATCGACCTGGTTGGCCAGGATCGCCTCACGCACCTTGCGGGTGATCGTGCGCTCCCGGTTCGTGTAGGCGTTCTTGACGTACTGCTGCGTGATCGTCGACCCGCCCTGCTCGACGCGGTGACCGCGCAAGTCGGCCACGAGCGCGCGCAGGCTGCCGCGGGGGTCGATGCCCGAGTGCTTGTAGAAGTGCTTGTCCTCCGATGACACGACCGCCTGCTTCAGCGCGATCGGAATCTCACCCGACTTGACCGAGATGTGCTGGTCGAATTCGCGCAGCACCGCGATCTCGTTGCCTTTGGCGTCGTAGACGTGGCTGATGCTGCTCGTGGCGCTGGCGTTCTGGCGCGGCAGGTTCACCGGCAACGGCAGGAAGACGAGCGAGAGGATGACGGTGAGCGCGACCGTCGGCGGCACCGTGATGGCGCCGAGAATCAGAACAGAAGCGGACTTGCCGAGTTGCCGAAGCATGGAACGCTGAGCATCCCACGTCGGAGGGTGCTTTTAGACCCCGGCTTGCGCCTTGCGCTCGAGTTCGTTGAGGCCACCCCAGATGCCGTGCTGCTCACGGATGCGGATGGCCATCTCGAGACATGGCGCGCGCACCGAGCACTGCGCGCAGATCGCCTTGGCCCGCGCCTCCCGATATTCCTTCTGCTCTTTGCGCTCAAAGGAGTCGGGCGGGAAGAAGACCGTGGCGTGCGGACCGCGGCACGCTGCCTTGTCCTGCCACGTCTCTTCGGTTCGAATTGCGGTGCTCATGGTTCGGAACCCCCCTTGGCCGAGCAACAGCGCCACGAAAATACGACTCGGATACCAGCGTTACAAGGGCTCATGTTATCGACTGTCAATGGTTTCTATAGTCTTTCGCGCCGCCAGACTCGGGTTCGACGTCCAACACGAGCCCATCAATGCCCACGACACGGATCGCGTCGCCGTCAGAAATCGGCGTGGCCCGGTTCGTCCGCGCCCGCCACGTTCCGCCGCGCACGTTGACGATGCCTTCGGGCGCGAGCGCGCCCACCGCCATCCCCATCTCGCCGATGAAGCTTTCGCGGCCGATCGTCGGGCTCGAGAACCGGGCGCGCACGAGCGACGGGAGGCCGGCGAGCACGAATGCGGCTGCAAGTCCGAGCACGCCGACCATCCATGGGATCGGCACGTGCATGCCGTCGCGATAGAGGAAGAAGGTCCCGAACAGCAGGAAGCCCGTGCCGATCCCCGTCCAGGCGCGCGGCGCACCGGCTTGCACGTCGATCCCGAGCCCGACGACTGCGAACACGATCGCCGCGACAGCGACGCCGGTGACCGGGAGTCCGCCGAGGCCGACGGCGCCGAGCGCGAGCAGGATCGCCGCGGTCACCGCCGCGAGGCCAACGCCTGCGGTCGCGAACTCGAGCAGCGCGAGCAACAGGCCGAACAGCAGCAGCGCGTACGCGGGACCGGGGCTGGTGACGCCGTGAATCGTGCGAGCGGTGAGCGACGGCTTGGAGAAGCGCACGTCGACGAGTGGTTCGCGGCGCGCCACCTTGCTGCCCTTCGGGTGCACGACCTTCGTCGGGATGTCGATGCCGGCGTTGTTCAGATCCACGATGAAGTCGCCGAGCGTCGGCGAATTGAGCGTGTTGCGCGTCACGTCCTTGAGGTCTTCCCAGGTGCGCACACGTTTCCCATCGCCGAATTTGGCGCCCGGTGCAACGCCAACAACGTCGACGGCATGAAGCAGTTTCAATGGTTCCCCGGCGACGCGCGCCGCACGACCCGGCCCGATCCATGCGGCGACGGGCGTGGTTGCGCGCTGAAGGCGCGAACGTAACTGCGCGAACCGAGCCGTCGGAAGTACCGATCGCGAAGAATCGATCTGCACGACGAGGGCGCTCGCGTGTTCGGCGTCGGCGTCGCCAACTGAGTGTTCCCAGAAGTCAGCCTGCGTGCGGTCGAGCAAGCCGCTGATCTGGATGACGCGCACGACGGGCCTCTCGGACGCCGCTCCCGCGGGTACTGCAAGTAGCAAGAGAGCAATTGCGGCAAGCAACGCTCCGACTACCCTGCGCATGCGATCTCCTGGACTCCTGGAAGGAATGGACGTGGACACTGCCGGGTTCTGCCAACAGGCCCGAGTGCTCATCGTCGCCGGGAAGGGCGGCGTCGGCAAAACCACGGTCGCCGCGACCATCGCCCAGATGGCTGCCGACGCCGGGTTGCGCGCCCTCATCGTCGAGATCGAAGGCAAAAGCGGGCTCGGCGCGTCCTTCGGCCAAGCCGACGCCCTCGACTACTACGAGCGCGAACTCGCGCCCAACGTCCACGCCCGCACCGTCACGCCCGACTTCGCCCTCGTCGAGTACCTCGAGGACCACGGGCTGAAGCGCGTCAGCAAGCGGTTGGCGAAATCGGGGGCGCTCGAGGTGGTGTCCTCGGCGATCCCCGGCATCAAGGACATCCTCGTGCTCGGCAAGGTGAAGGCGCTGGCGCGCGAAGACCCCGCCGACGTGATCATCGTCGACGCCCCCGCCGCCGGCCACGCCATCACGTTCCTGGCCTCCGCGCGCGGACTGCTCGACGCCGTGCGCGTCGGGCCGATCGTGGAGCAGGCGCGCGACGTCAACGACATGCTGACGAACGCCGAGAAGTGCCAAGTCATCCTGGTGACGCTGCCGGAGGAGACGCCCGTCAACGAGGTCGTCGAGACGGCGTTCGCGCTCGAAGACCGCGTCGGGATCAAGCTGGCGCCGCTCGTGGTCAACGGCGTGTATCCCGTGCTCGATCTCGACATCGGCGCGATCGCGCGCGAGGGCGTCGACGGCAGCGACGCCGAGAACCTGCGCGCCGCCGCCGAGTTCCGTCTCCATCGCCAAGCGCTGCAGGCCGAGCAGGTGACGCGCCTGCGTGACGCGTTGCCTCTGCCGCAGCTCGTGTTGCCGCAGCTGTTCACGTCGGCGCTGGGAGCGTCGGAACTCAAAGAGCTGGCGCAGTCGATGGCCGAGCAAGTGGCGCAGTTGCCGGCGGTGACGTCGTGACGAGCGTCCACGACCTTGCGGCGACGCGCAGCGTCATCGTGTGCTGCGGATCGGGCGGCGTCGGCAAGACGACGACCGCGGCGGCGCTGGCGGTGGAGGCCGCGGCGCGTGGACGCCGCGCCTGCGTCGTCACGATCGACCCCGCCCGTCGGCTCGCCGACGCGCTCGGGCTCGGAGAACTCACCAACGAGCCGGGCAAGGTCGACGGGCCGTGGCCCGGCGAACTCTCGGCGCTCATGCTCGACACCAAGTCGACCTTCGACGCCATCGTCGCCAAGTACGCGTCGTCGCCGGAGCAGGCCGAGCGCATCATCAACAACCGCCTGTACCGCAACATCTCCGGCGCGCTCTCAGGCACGCAGGAATACATGGCGATGGAAAAGCTGCACGAGTTGCACTCCACCGATCGGTTCGACGTCATCGTCATCGACACGCCGCCGACGCGCAACGCCCTCGACTTCCTCGACGCGCCGCGTCGCATCACGCGCTTCTTGGACAACCGGCTGTTCCGCTTGCTCGTCATGCCGACGACGACCTACATGCGCGCCGTCGGTGCGGCGACGCAGCGGATCCTGCGCACGATCGCGCGCGTCGTCGGGGCCGAGGTCGTCGACGACGCCATCGCGTTCTTCGAAGCGTTCGAAGGGATGGAGCAAGGCTTCCGCGATCGCGCGCAGGCCGTCATCAAACTGCTGTCGGACGACGCCACGGCGTTCGTCGTCGTCGCGTCGCCGCGCCGCGACGCCGCGCACGAAGCCGTGTTCTTCGCCGACAAGCTCGTGGAAGCCGGCCTTGGGGTTGACGCCGTAATCGTCAACCGGATGCAGCCCGCGTTCGGCGACAGAGAACCCAGGCTGCCGGACAACGCGTCCGACGCGCTGCGGCTGCTCGCCCAGAACCGCAACGACTTCGCCGCCCTCGCGGTGAGCGAACGCAAGGAGCTCGGCGAACTCGACGCCGCGGCGAAAGGCGCAGCGGTCGCGCACGTGCCGGTGTTCAAGGGCGACGTGCACGATCTCGAAGGCCTCGACGCCGTGCGCGCCCACCTCTGACGAATAGATTGCGCACGTGCCGCTGATCCTCGTTGCCGCCGATGCCGCGTTCGTCCGCGACGAGGTGAACGCCGCGCTCGCCGGCGACTACGAGCTGATCGCCGTCGGCGGCGGGCGCGACGTGCGTCCGGCGCTCGAGGAGTACAACGTCGACCTCGCCATCCTCGACATGCAGATGGGGTCGATGGGGGGCATCGCCGCCACGATGGACATCCGGCTCGAGGAAGGCGCCGGCCGGATCGGCCACGTCGCCGTCCTGCTGCTGCTCGACCGGCGCGCCGACGTGTTCATGGCTCGCCGCGCCGGAGCCGAAGGCTTCCTGGTCAAGCCCCTCTCGCCGCTCAAGCTGCGCCGTGCCGTCGCCGCGCTGCTGGCCGACGGCACCTACGAGGACACGGCGCACACGCCGAATCCCGTCCTCGTTCAATAATCTTCTAACCTCTACCGCCCACGGGTGGTGGCTCAGCTTGGTAGAGCGCTGCGTTCGGGACGCAGAGGTCGGGAGTTCAAATCTCCCCCACCCGACCACTTAGATGCAGGTCAGAGACCGCGCATGTTTGTTGCGAAG
>JBEEFV010000045.1:0-51047 GCA_041166405.1 Actinomycetota bacterium
GGTCTGCACGCCACGGTGCTGAACCGCGCCGTCGTCGGCGCCGAGTCGCTGATCGCCGCCGGCGCGTTGGTCAAGGAGAACCAGCACATCCCGGCGGGCGTCCTTGCCGCGGGCGTGCCGGCCAAGGTCGTGCGCGAACTCGACGACGCCGCGCGGAAGGGCCTCGCCATCAGCGCACAGCACTACGTGGAAAACGCCAGAGCACACGCAGAGAAGCGAACACTCCTGGCGTAGGTTCATCTCGCACCGGGCACGACCACGTATGTCTCCGGTGGAACCACGCTCGATCCCCCGGTCCGTCGAAAGCCTGCTCAGCGAAGGGCGCCAGGCGTACGTCGCCTTCGAATCGGGCGAGGGCCCGCACGTAACGCCCGAGCTCTACACGTGGTCGGACGGCCGGCTCTGGGTTGCCGCCGCCACCTCCACGTTGAAGGCGCGCGTCGTGGAGAACGGCACGCGGGTCGCTGCGGCGGTGATCGGGCGCGGCACAGCCGTCATCCTCGAAGGCGCCGTCGAAGTGTTCGACCCGCGCAAGCCCCTCGCGGCGGTGCGCGGTAGCTCCGGATCACAGATGGCCCGCGCGCTCGTGTCGTTCACGACACGCAATACCGGCGACTTACTCGGGTTCGCCCGCGACACGATCAAGGGCAATTCGGTTTCGCGGTTGCCCAAGCCGCGGGTGTTGCTGGCGATCGAACCGGACCAGGTGGCGTTCGTCGAAAACGATCGAGTGACGTGGCAGTCCGGCTGGGCGTCGACGGTCAGCAGCGACGACGCGCGCGACGTACCGACTGGAGGCGTGTTTGCAGTCGCCGCGTTCGACGGACCGCGCGTCGCCCCCGCTCGGTGGTTCGCCGATGACGAACGCGCGCACGTGACATCGGAACTGCTCGCGCTCCAGGGCATCTCCGGAGACACCGGCGTCGCCGTCGTCGTCGACGACTACAACGCGCCCGGTCCCGGAGCGAAACAAGGCACGCTCGTCCGCGGTGACGCCACGGTCGAAGACGACGGTTGGATACGAGTGCGCCCTCGCCGCACGGTCGACTGGGACGGCACCGAGACGACGCGCCGCTAGTTATCGGCTGGTCGATCCGGCGGAGGATTGACAGACTCGGCGCCATGGGAGCGCTGGGGGAAGACACGGCGGTCGAGCCCGTCGACGAGCACGGCCGGTTCCGGCACACGCTGAAACAAGACTGGCGGATCTGGGGACCCAACGGCGGCTATTTCGCTTCGGTGGCACTGCGCGCCGCCGGCGAGTGCACACCGCTGCCGCGACCGGCCTCGTTGTCGTGCCTCTTCCTCGGGATGGCGTCGTACGACGATCCGGTCGTCGACATCGAGGTTGTGTCGTTGCGTCGCAGCAAACGCTCCGACGCGCTGCGCGTCTCGATCACGCAGGGCGGCCGCCAGATGCTCGAAGCGCACGTGTGGGCCATCGACGACGGGATGAGCGGCCTCGAGCACGACGTCACGCAAATGCCCGACGTGCCGGGTCCCGACGAGCTCAAGACCTTCGAGGAACTGCAGCCGAGCGAAGGACCGAACCACTTCTGGAGCAACTTCGTGGGCAAGCCGATCGACTGGATCCCGCCGGAAGCGTGGCCGCCGGCGCCCCCCGTCGAACCCCGCGCACTCCAGTGGATGAAGTACCACCCCGTCGCGCTCTACCCCGACGACGCGTGGATCGACGCCTGCCGCGCCGTGATCCTGCTCGACACCTACCAGTGGCCGGCGGCGCACCGCGCGCACCTCCACCGCGGCCCCGACGAGCCGGCGTTCATCGGGCCGAACATGGATCAGTGCATCCACTTTCACCGCGCGGCGCCGACGAGCGAATGGCTGCTCATCGACGCCCAAGGCCCGATGGCCGAAGGCGGACTTATGGCGTGCGAGTCGAAGGTGTGGTCGGAGGACCGCAAACTCGTCGCCTCCGCGAGCAGCAACCTCATGTGCCGCGAAGTCCCGAAGGGCACCCCCGGCAGCGGAACCGCGGCGGGCTAGCCGTGTGGTTCGTGCGCCGGAAGTACCCGGACGCGCCGCACTACGAGATGTCGGGGACCGTGCTCGGCACCGACGAGTGCGGAACGTGGATCGGATCCCGCAAGGGCGATCCTGTGCGGCTGCCAACCGGCGAGGAGCGGTCGATGGAGTACAGCGGCGTCGTGTGCATTCCCGTCGACGACTGGTTCGCCATGCACTACTGGCACGAGCACCCCGAGGTTGACCTCTACGTTGACATCGCTTCGCCAGCGGTGTGGTCCTCGGACAAGGTCACCGTCATCGATCTCGACTTCGACGTCATTCGCTGGAATCAGTCGAAGGGTGGCGGCGTGGAGCTCGTTGACGAAGACGAGTTCGAAGACCACCGCCTCGCGCTCAACTATCCCGACGAGTTACAGGCATCCGCCCGCCGCGCCGCGCAGGACGTCCTCACGCGCGTGCAGGCCGCGACGCCGCCGTTCACTGTCGCCCACGCCCGGCGGTGGCTCGACGAGTTGTTAGGCCTCGAAGGTCAGGCGGTCCGAGCCCTCGACTAAGTCGTCCAAGTTCGCCTGCGCGCGGTCTTCCTCGCGTTCGGCTTGACGCAGCAGCCGCCAGATCGCCGCGCCCAACAAGTCGAGGTCGGTGGACGCGAAGCGTTCACCGCCGAAGCGGTCGATGTTGCGCGACTGCGCCTGCATCGCGTTCTTGTCTTGCCGTAGGACCATGCGACCCTGCGCGCTGATGACGGGCGCCAGCAGCCTGGCGGGCAGCGGCGACCACCAGCGGAAGACGAACCACGCGCGGGTTCTCGTCGGCGACAGCGGCAGGTGGATGACGTTGTTGAAGATCTCGAACCAGTCCGCGCCGTCGACGCGGTACTCGACCTGGGCGACCATCGGCATGATGAAGCGATCCCAGTGCAGGAACGTTTTCTTGGCGAACGGCCCACCCTGGATCGGGCCGAGGCCTACGGGCTCTCCGCTGAACTGGACCTCGACGCCGCCGTCGAAGTCGCGACGCGTCGCGTGCAGTTCCTTCAGCCGCTTGCCGCGAAAGATGCCCTTGTGCAGGAACGCGGTGTGGGGCACGTCGAGCGTGTTCTCCAGTGCGGCGTGCAACGTGGCGTCGAGGTCGCATGGGAACACCACTTGGCCCACCTGCCACGGCTTGCGGCCCGGCTTGAGCAAGTTCGGCATCGCGAATGCTTCGCGATGTGGCGTGGAGTTCGGGTCGGCCCACAGGTAGACGAACCCATCGCGTTCGGTCGCGTGCCACGACTGGACTCGGCGAGCCGTCGCCGCCGCGCCTTCGCCCTCGTAGAGACCCGGCACGGCACGGCACTCACCCGAGCCGTCGAAACGCCACCCGTGGTACGGGCATTCGAGGTTGCCGTCGGAGGCGACGCGCCCTTGCGACAGCGCGGCGTTGCGGTGCGGGCAGCGATCGAGCACCGCACGCGGCGAGCCGCCGGCGTCTCGAAAGATCGCCAGCGGCTCGTCCATCATGCTGATGGCAACCGGCTTGTTGCGTCGAAGGTCCTTCGACTGGCAGACCGGATACCAGTACTGCTTCGGAAAAGCGACCGACCTCAGACGGCGCTCTTTTCGAGGATGTGGACACCGCACGCGTTGCCGAGACCGATCACGTGGGCGAGGCCGACCTTGGCACCTTCGATCTGACGGTCGCCCGCTTCACCGCGCAGGTGATGGCAGACCTCCCAGATGTTGGCGATGCCGGTGGCGGCGATGGGATGGCCCTTGGACTCGAGGCCGCCCGACACGTTCACCGGCGTCTTGCCGTCGCGCCACGTGGCGCCCGACATGAAGAAGTCGGCGGCGCCGCCCTCTTCGCACAGACCGAGGTTGTCGTAGTGGACGAGTTCCGCGGTGGCGAAGCAGTCGTGCAGCTCGACGAGGTTGAGGTCTTCGGGGCCGACGCCTGCCTGCTCGTAGGCCTGCTTCGCCGCCAGCTTCGTCAACGTGTTGACGTCGGGCAGCACCTGGCACGCCTCTTCGTACGGATCGGTCGTCAGGATCGACGCGCTGACCTTGACGGCGCGACGCTGCTGCTCGAGCGACAGCGTCTTGAGCTTCGTGCCGCTCACGACGACCGCAGCCGCGGCACCGTCGCAGTTCGCCGAGCACATCGGGCGCGTGTTCGGGTAGGCGATCATGACGTCGTTCATGATTTCTTCGAGCGTCATCTTCTTCGTGTACGCCGCGAGCGGGTTGAGGGTGGAGTGCGCGTGATTCTTCTCAGAGATCTTGGCGAACAGTTCAAACGACGTCCCGCCGTACTTGTGGCCGTACTCCATGCCGATCTGCGCGAACACGCCGGGCATCGTGTTGGTGCCAATGCGACCGTCGGTGCCGGCAACCGAACCGAAGCGGCCCGTCGGCGTGTACTCCTTCTTGTCGCTGCGCGGCGCGTTGCCGCCGAGCAGGCCGGCGCCGGCGAGCTTCTCGACGCCGACGGCGAGACCGGCGTCGCACTCGCCCGCCTTGATCGCCATGATCGCGGTGCGCAGCGCCGTCGCACCCGTCGCGCACGCGTTCGACACGTTGTAGACGGGAATGCCCGTCTGGCCGATCTGCTTCTGCAGCATCTGGCCCGAGTTCTGGCCCATGAGGTTGCCGAAACCGAGGATGCCGATTTCCTTCATCGAGATGCCGGAGTCGGCGATCGCGCCGAGCGCGGCCTCGGAGGCGAGGTCGATGATGTCCTTGTCCGGGTGCTTCCCGAACTTCGTCATCACGATGCCAAGGATGTAGATGTCGTCAGTCGCCATGTTCGTGTCTCCTTAAGAAATGGGCTCGTAGCCGAAGCCGATGGCCTCGGTGCCGTCGTCGTCGGTGCCCACCACGTACGTGGCGAGTCGCAGCTTCATCCCGGTCTGCACGTGGTCGGGATCGGGTTCGGTGTTGATGACGTTGCCGCGCACCGAGGTGCCGTCGCAGTCGATGACACCGGCCACGAACGGCGTCGGGATGCCCGGTGCCGCCAGCGACACGATGGTGAAGGCGCGTAGGACGCCCTCGTTCGCGATCTCCGTCAGCTTGAACTCGGTGTTCGAGCACGACGCGCACGCGTTGCGGCGGTCAAAGAACACTGCGCCACAGCTCGTGCACTTGTGACCCTGAAGGTGAGGGTTGTCGCCGAGCACCAAGTAGTCGACGAGCGGGATCTGCTTAGCCATGGCCGAAGCATTCCACACCTCAGGGTATGGAGTCCTCTCGAAGGACGGGGTTCCACACGAGGTACGGGTGCGGCGGGCCCGGCGGCGCGACCTTCTCCAGCGCGGCGCGCACGCGCGCGACTGCTGACTCGCCGTAGACGTCGCGCCAGCGTTGCTCGACGGAAAACGCGTGCGCCGGGTAGAGCTCGCGCACGCGCTTGCCGACTTCGGTCAGCTTGGCGATCTGCCGCGGCTTCGGGCCGACCTTGACGACGCCGTGGCGTTCGAGTCCCGACCGGCCGTCGCCCGTGAGGTTGGCGAACCGCGGCACCTCGGCCATCGGTGTGCCCGTCTTCGGATCGATCGCCAGCGCGCCGTGGATCGTCCAGCCGAGCGGCGGCCCGGCGACTTCGTAGTCGAGCGCGAAGTTGCACAGCGCCTGGGCGACGAGCGCGGTGACCGGCAAGTCCTTCGCGCCCTTGGCGGTGCGCAGCACCGGCTTCCAGTCCGCGCCGTGCGGCGGCAGCCGGGGCGGGCCGTCGTCGCCCGGACGGTAACGGCCACCGGTAACCGTCGGGTCAGCGGCGCCGTAGGTCACCCAGTAGTGGGGCAGTTCGAGTTCGAACTTGTCGACGAGCGCACCGAGCGGCGCGCGCAACGACGCGAACTTCTTCTCGGCTTTCGCCAACGCCGCAGCGCCTCGACTGCGACTGCCGCCGCCCAGCGCGCCTGGCAGTTGCTTGTTGATCGCGACCATCGCGCGCTTCGATGCCGTCTGCGACCCCTCGAGCATCAGCAGCGGGAGGCTCGGCGCGTCGGGGTCGGCGCGTTCGTAGGCGCGCGTGATCCCGACCAGCGCGCGACTCAGCAGTTCGTTGAGTGGCGTTGCGCTCATCGGAGATGGGCGTACTGGCTGAAGTCACCGGAGAAATTGGCCTCGTGCCACTCGCGGAGCGCCTCGAACGGAAAGATGCCCGTCGCGTGCGTGTCGTTCCAAGTGACCCGGATACCCCACGCGCCGTGCAGCTCGGCGTCGTCGATGCGCAGCGGCAGTGGACTCGTCGGCGTCGGCCACACCGCCTGGCCGCGTTCGCGCAGGCCTCGGCAGCCCGCGCACGCGCATCCGAGGCGCAACGTCATCAGGTCGAACTCCGCGACGTAGCCGTCGGCAAACGTGATCTTCACGCCCGTGTCGCGCTGGACGTCGGTCTCTTCGGCTCGATGTCGATCGTCCATACGCGTTTGCCAACGTAACGTCTCACTTATGCGGGCGTTTCGGATCGTCGTACTGGTGGCCGGGCTGCTGTTGCTGGGGGCGACGCCTGTCGGGGCGGCCACCGTGCCCCCGTACTGGGTGCAGTTCTCGATCTCGCCCGTGGGCGGCACACCGGGCACGACGATCACCGTGAACGGCCAGTGCGGCGGCGTCAGCGAAGGCGACGCGTACCTCCAGCGGCAAGTGTGGTCCGACGTGGCGTTCGGGCCCGCCGACCACAAGCACTTCACCGTGACCAACAGCAACTTCTCGACGACGCTCCAGAACCCGTACGGCACCGACGGCGCGGGGTATCCGGTCGACGCCGAGGTACGCGTCAATTGCGGCACCGCGAGCGCACGCAAGCCGTTCCAGGGCTCGAGCACACCCGTCGGCACGACGCCGAGCATCTTCGCGTCGCTCGGCCAGACTCCTTGCGGTTACGGCAACGCCGCGCCCCCGGAAGGCGGTCAGCCGTTCCCGTGTCACACCCACGTCAAGGGCTTCAACGCTGCGGGCGCGTTGGCGGCGACGAACTTCTATCCGCCGTTCGACGACACCCACGGCGCGTCGATCGCGATCGGCGACGCCAACAACGACGGAGCCCTCGACGTGGTCACCGGTGGCGGCGCCGGCTCACCGGGCGCCATCCGGGTGTTCAAGCTCGACGGCACGCTCGAATCGGTGACCGCGGCGTATGGGAACTTCGCCGGTGGGTTCAGCGTCGCCGTCGGTGACGTCACCGGCGACGGGAAGAACGACGTCGTCACCGGCGCCGGCCCAGGCGGCGGCCCGCACGTCATCGTGTGGTCTTACAACCAGACGCAGAACACCTTCGACCCTGTGTCGGGCTTCTACGCGTACGACCCGCGGTTCAGCGGCGGCGTCAACGTCGCCGTCGGCCAGTTCGACTCGCGCTTCACGCCCGAGATCGTCACGGGGCCGGGGCCCGGTGGCGGGCCGGACGTGCGCCGCTTCTCGGCCGACGGCACGATCCGCGCCAGCTTCTACGCCTACGACGCGAGGTTCGGCGGCGGCGTGAGCGTCGCCACGTTCCCGGACGCGAACGGGCTCGGCAAGATCGTCACGGGCGCGGGCCCTGGCGGCGGACCGCACGTCAAGGTGTTCTCGGGCAACGGCATGATCACGCTCGCCGGCTGGTACGCGTACGACGCCGCGTTCACGGGCGGTGTCTCCGTAGCGGCGGGCACCGTCGACGGGGCGTATCAGATCGTGACCGGCGCGGGCGCCGGCGGCGGGCCGCACGTCCGCGTCTTCAATCTCGACGGCTTCGTCCACAACGGCGGTTGGTATGCGTTCGAGCAGTGCTGCAGCGCCGGACCGGGCGTGCGCGTCGCGGTGTCGCCTTAACGGCGTCGGATTTGGACGGTGCCGTTGGCGCCCGGCTCCGCGCAGAAGTCGTTGCGGAATGCATCCGAGGGCGGGAGCCCGACGTCCTGTCGCAGACGACGAATATGCGCCGGATCCTTCAATGGCGTCATGTACTTGTAGGTCCCGTTCTCGCAGTTCCATTGCGTGCCGTACGTCTGCGGCTGGCCCTTGATGACGGCGACCATGTCGACGAGGCGGGCGTACTGCGGGTTGCGTTCGACGTCCGCCTTGTCCATTAACGCGACGGCCTTCACTTTGAGGTTGACGTCTTGCGCGCGGCCGACGACGTTCATCGCCGCGAACGCCGCCTCTTTGCCGACCTCGCGCTCCGTCGGCCAGCCGTGCGTCGCGAGAATCTCGGCGAGACGGTCGGCGTTTGCCTTGTCGACCTCGTCGGCGTTGCGGATCTTTTTCTTCAATGCCTCGGAGAGATCGCCGATGTTGACGGGTCCGGCGCTGTTGAAGCGCAGCGAAAACTGGTCGATGTCGCGCTGCATCGAGATCAACTCGTGCGCGAGCGCCGGGTCCTTGATCGGCGGACGAATCAGCAACGCCATTGTCGCCGCTACCACCACGACGACGGCGACTGTCGCCCACCGCATGCGCACCGGAGCAGAATAGGGGCGATGTTCGACGACCTGCTCGCGGCCAACCGGCGCTACGCCTCGAAGTTCCACGATTCCGGCGTGGCCGGGTCCGCCGCCAAGGGACTGGCGGTACTCACCTGCATCGATTCACGCATCGACCCGCTCGCCATGCTCGGCCTCGTTCCGGGTGACGCCAAGATCATCCGCAACGCCGGAGCCCGGGTCACCGACGACGCGTTGCGCTCGCTCGTGCTCGCGGTCAATCTCCTCAACGTCGACCGCATCTGCGTCGTGCAGCACACCGACTGCGCGATGGCGAAGTCGACCGACCAAGAGATCCGCGCGCAGATCGACGCCAGCGACGACTTCGAGGTGCTGGCGATGACCGATCAACCTGCCGCGCTGCGCGACGACATCGAACGCATCCGCAACTCGAAGTACATCCCGCGCAACACCGAGATCGGCGGCTTCATCTTCGACGTGAAGACCGGCGAACTCTCGGCGATCGTTTAAGCGAGCAGGCGCGCGCCTTCGAGCGCCAACAGGAAACACTTGCGGTCGAGACCGCCGCCGTAACCGCCGAGCGTGCCGTTGGACGCGATGACGCGGTGGCACGGCACGATGATGGCGACCGGGTTCTTGCCGTTCGCGGAGCCGACGGCGCGCTGCGCGCCGTGCGCGCCGATCTCGTCGGCGAGCTCCGCGTAGGAGATCGTCTTGCCGTAGGGGATCTGCTGGAGCGCGCGCCACACGCGCTGCTGGAACTCCGTGCCCTTCAGGCTCAGCGTTACTTCGAACTCCTGAAGGTCGCCCGACCAGTACGCCTTCAACTGGTCGACGATGTCGGCGAACGCGTTCGGATCCTGCGGCCAGTACGTCTGGTCGACGGGCGCATGACGCTGCTCGTGCATCACGAGACGCGTGAGGACGTCGTCATCACCCGCCAACGTGATCGGCCCGATTGGGCTGTCGATCGTGCGGGCGCGCGTGATGGTGGAATCGGGATAGGTCATGTCTCGCCTTTCATATTGGCGGCCCACAGGTAGTGCACGGCGTATGACCGCCACGGGCGCCAGTGGTCGTGTGCGTAGGTGGCGACGTCGGTGCTGAGCCCGGCAAGGCGCGCTGCCGTCATCACGCCGATGTCGGTGGACGGGAACGCGTCAGGGTCGCCGAGGCCGCGCATGGCGATCATTTCCGCGGTCCACGGCCCGATCCCCGGCAGCGCGACGAGTTGCGCGCGCGCACGGTTCCAGTCCGCACCGGCGTCGAGCACGACAGAGCCGTCAGCCAACGCGCTGATCAAGTTGCGCAGCGTGCGCTGACGCGACGCCGGAATCTTCAGCGTCGTGACGTCGAAGGCTGCGAGTTCGTCGAGCGACGGGAACAGGTGCGTCAACCCGCCGGCGGGATCGTCGATCGGGACACCACACGCCGCAACGAGCCGACCGGTGTGGGTGCGCGCCGCCGCCAGCGACACTTGCTGGCCGAGCACAACGCGCACTGCGGTCTCGTGTTCGTCGGTGGTGCGCCGGATGCGGATGCCAGGGTGCTTCGCGACGAGTTCGGCGAGCACGGCGTCGCGTCCGAGGGCGCCGTCGACGGCCTCGGGGTCGGCGTCGAGGTCGAGCAGTCGCCGGCAGCGGGCGATGGCGGTGGTGAGGTCGCGGACGTCGTCGAGCATCAACCGGCACGAGATGTAGTCGGGCGTCGGTGAGAGCTCGGCGATGCAGTTGCCGTGTGGTAGCCGCAGCGTGCGGCGGTACGCGCCGTCACGAAACTCCTCCACTCCGGGAACGCCGACCGACACCAAGCGACCGAACAGCACGTCGGCCGCATAGGGCTTGCGGAACGGCAAGCGCAGCGTCAGTGCGCCGGGCGAACCAACGGTGTTGCGCTTGCGCGCCTGGGCGCGCATCGCAGTCGGCGTGCCGTCGAACACGGCGCGCACGGTGTCGTTGAACTGGCGGATGCTGGCGAACCCCGCACCGAACGCGATCTGTGCGAACGGCAGATCCGTCGTTTCGATGAGGACGCGCGCCGTCTGCGCGCGCTGCGCCCGCGCCACCGCCAGCGGACCGGCGCCGACTTCTTCGTTCAGGTGCCGCTCGAGCTGGCGCGTGGAGTAGCCCAGTCGCGTCGCCAACCCGGTGACGCCTTCACGGTCGACGACGCCGTCGCCGATGAGCCGCATCGCCCGCGACACCAAGTCGGTGCGCAGGTTCCACTCCGGCGATCCCGGCGACGCGTCGGGGCGGCAGCGCTTGCACGCGCGGAACCCCGCCTGCTGCGCGGCGGCCGCCGTCGGATAGAAGGTGATGTTGCGCTTGTACGGCGGGCGGACCGGGCAACTGGGCCGGCAATAGATCTTCGTCGTCAGGACGGCGGTGACGAACCATCCGTCGAACCGAGCGTCTTTCGACTGCACCGCCCGGTAGCACCGCTCGAAGTCTTCGAACACCCGAGCACTGTGACACGTCGACACGGGCGCGGCTGGCGGAAATCCGACATCGATGTTCGTACTTGACATGTGACCTCTAGGTCACATATCGTGACCAGCAATGGAGGAAGACGTCTATCGAGCAATCGCCGACCCCACCCGGCGCGCACTGATGGACGAACTCTTCCAGCGAGACGGGCAAACGCTTGGCCAGCTCGAAGAACGGTTCGAGATGAGCCGCTTCGGTGTGATGAAACACCTGAAGGTCCTCGAAGAAGCGCGCCTCGTGGTCACCCGTCGCCGCGGTCGGGAGAAGTTGCACTTTCTCAACCCGGTCCCCATCCGCTTGATGTACGAGCGCTGGGTTAGCAAGTACGCCGAGCCGTGGGCGGCGACGCTCACCGGACTCAAGGACGAACTGGAGAGACAGATGGAAAAGGTCTACGAGATCTACATCCGCACGACGCCCGAACGCGCATGGGAAGCGATCACCACCTCCGCCATTCGTGGCAAGTACACGTTCGGCAACGACTTCACCGAAGACTTCACGCCGGGCGCGCGCTACGAGATGAGCAACCCCAAAGCGGGGCTGCTCGCCGAAGGCGAGATCCTCGAGTGCGATCCCCCGCGCAGGTTGGTCCAGACGATGCGCGCGCTGTGGGGCGAAGACGTCGCCGCCGAAGGGTTTTCGCGCGTGACGTGGGAGATCGAACCCGTCGGAAAAGACTCCGTGCGCGTCCTCATCCTGCACGACGAGTTGCGCGAGGGCGCCAACGATCAGATCTACGGCGGTTGGCCGATGATCCTGTCTGGGCTCAAGACGTGGCTCGAGACCGGCGAACTGCTCACGACGCCGGGCTCGCTCATGTACGCCGACAACTAGTCGGCTAGCTGCAGCTTTCGAACACCGTCATGTACCAGCCGGGCGTGTCGGCGGGCCCGACGCGGAACACGGCTTCGCCCTTCGCTCCGGGGTGGTCTTCGGGCATCGTCGTCGACGCGTGCCGCGGGTAGTCGTGGTCGAAGTGGCACATGTAGTCGCCCTCGGGGTTCTTGTCGCAGTGATTGAGCCGCAGGTTGACAGCGACGCCGTGCATCGCTTCGAGCTCGTCGCGCGCGTTCACGTCGGTCACGTGCTTGAGGTTGACGATGTCGTTGCGGTTCCACGCATCGGCCAAGAAGCGCATCGCTTCTTCGGGCGTCGCGAAGTGCGGCTTGCCGTTGACCAGCGTCGTGTCGAACGTCGCGTCCTGCGACGCCGCAGCCGCGGTTGTGGTCGTGGTCGTCGCGGCCCGTCCACCGCTGGCGTTGACCTTTTCGTCACTGCCGTTACCGGCGCACGCTCCGAACAGAAGAACACTCGCCGCCGCCACGCCCAGGACCCGTCGCACGCCGCAAGCGTAGGGTCTGCCGATGCTCTTCGTACACGAGGTTCACCACGTTGCCGGCAAGCAGGAGCACCGCTTCGAAGAACTGTTTCGCGAGTGGGCGGCACAGCTCGGCAAGAGCGACGACGCGCGCCTGCTGTGGTTCATGCACCAAGCGCACGGAGCCGGCCCGGCGTACGTCTTCGTGACGGTCACCGCGGTCGCGTCGTCAGGCGCGCTCG
Source organism: Actinomycetota bacterium (assembly GCA_041166405.1). GTDB lineage: Bacteria > Actinomycetota > Acidimicrobiia > Acidimicrobiales > JACCXE01 > JACCXE01. The sequence goes on from JBEEFV010000045.1 coordinate 12,448, forward strand.
ACGACCTGAACGCGCGGCGGCGATCCGGCGGCGACCTCCACGCGCTGACCGCGGAGATCGACTCGCTGCGCCACAGCTCTGTCGCCAAGGTCCTCGAGCCCGCGCCGTTTTCGCCAATGACCGATGTCGACCTGTCGTCGGTGCCCGTCGCCAGCGAGCCGCCCGCCGACGGCACGCTGCCGCTGTTCATGGAGGACACCGCGTGGCCGCACCCCGGTCGCTTCGACGACTACCTCGAGAAGGCGGGCACGCTCTACATCGAGACGCTGCGCGCCGCCAACGAACGGCTCAACGGCAAAGGGCTGCTCGTACTCGTGGCCGCGTTCATCCCGCGCTACGGCAGCGGCGTGCACCGCGAGATCGTGTTGTGGCAACGCGTCGGCAACCAGGCGGGACTACTGCCGCTGTTCAACCGCGAAGTCCCCGACGCCTACAAGCAACCGGGCAGCTGGATGATCGACGCCCTCGAAGTGCGCGACCAATGGGAAAGCCGTCTGCTGCGCGTCTCGGGATGGTCACCGCTGGGCTGAGAATTGTTCGGTCACCACGTTCCACCATCCGGTGACGCCGCCCTTGGTGCGGTAACGAACGAGGTCGCCGTCGATCGAGGTCAACGTGACGATGCCCGTCGCCGACGGTTCGTGGTGGAACACGATGAGGCCCTCGTCGGCACGCGGATGTGCGCACGGATCGGGTCCATGGTGCACGGCGACGATCACGCCGTCGGGCGCGTCTTCGGGCGCGCCGTTGGTCATGTGCTCGACCGATCCCGCGCCGCCCCACACCGTGTACACGTCGCCGTTGGAACCCTTCACGACGGCGCGGGGCATCGTCTCCTTCATCCCGTTGCCGATCGGCATGATCGTGCCGCCGTCATCGACGAGTCGCGGCCCGCCGTACTGCGCGAAGTCCGCCGGGCACGGCTTGCCAGTCGGAGTCGCGTCCCACGAGCGCATCGGCGCGGCCGGCTCGTCCGGTCGTGACTGCAGCCCACCGAGCGTTTCGCCGTTGGCGTCGTTGATCACTTCGACGTAGTCCTGGAGGAACGTGGTCGGCGGCGAAGTCGACGGGGGTGGCTCACCTACCCCGCGCGCGCCGCCGCTTCCGAACCTCGGATCCGTGGGGACGTCGCGCCAGCGGATCACCCACACCGGGATCCGCTCGATCTCGCGCGAGACGTGACCGTTGTCGAGCATGTGACCGCGGCCGAACACCGTGTAGAGCGCGAAGAAGATCTCGGGCTGCGATGCTCCCGTCGGTGGGTCCTGCTGCTTGTCCCACGCCGCGTACGCCTCCTGCGCCGTCATGCGCGCCGTGACTCCGTCAGGCGGGTCGAAGCGTTGCGACCCGCCTTCGTAGGTGAGCGGAAGCAGCGACGACGACGCCGGCGCAGCGGTGGTCGTCGTCGTGGCGTCGCCGGTGCTGAGCCGGACACGGAACCCGCCGCCGCAGCCCGCGGTCGCCAGCGCCAAGATCACCGCCAACCCGCGCACCCGCACCCTCACGGCTCTAATTGTCCCAGCAACTCGGTGAGTTAGCTCGGCGGGCTACCGAAACGCCGCGCGAGGCTGAGGCGATGGACACGCGCATCGCGGTGATCAACAGCAGCACGACCGTCAGCGACGACGAAGTCGCGGCGGCGGTGCCGGCGCTCCAGGAGCAGGTGCACCGCGACTTCGCTCCCGCATGGGGAGCCGACGCCACCGTGAGTTTTGTCGCGAAGGGCGAGAAGCCGGCGGCGGGCGCGTGGTGGCTCGTCGTGCTCGACGACTCGGACGCCGCGGGCGCCCTGGGTTATCACGACCTCACCAACGACGGATTGCCGCTGAGCAAGGTGTTCGCCGGCAGCGACAAGCAGTACGGCTTCAACTGGACCGTCACGGCGAGCCATGAGCTGCTCGAGATGCTCGCCGACCCCGACATCAACCTGACCGTCTTCGTGCAGTCGAGCGCCTCGGCGGGCGTGCTGTACGCGCGCGAAGTGTGCGACGCCTGCGAAGCGGACGCGCTCGGCTACAAGATCGACGGGGTGCTCGTGTCGGACTTCGTCTACCCCGCGTGGTTCGAGTCGTTCCGCAAAGCGAAGTCAACCCAGTTCGACCATAAGCGCCATCTCACGAAACCGTTCGAGCTCGCGGCCGGCGGCTACATCGGCGCCTTCGACATCAGCAACGGAAGCGGCTGGCATCAGGTCCATCCCGCCGGTCCCCAAGCGGCGCGCTACGCCGACCGCGCGCCCGTCGGCAGCCGGCGCGAACGGCGGCGCACTCCGAGGGACCAGTGGCAACGCAGCAAGGTCCGCTTCACGAAGTCAGGTCGCTAGGCCAGCAGTTCTTCCATCGTGTCTTCCGTGAAGGACTCGGCCGGGCCTTTCTCGGGTCCGAGCGCCGAGATAGCGCGCACCAAACCAAACCTCGGTTCGCTCTCGAGCCGCTGCACGATGGTCCGCCGGCGAACGACGGCGCCGGCACCGGAGTCGCACTGAACACGCGCGACGATGCGCGCCGTGTAGCGCAGGCGACGCATTCTTTCGGTCCGCTCTTCGACGTATTCGCTGAACGCGTCGCGCGACCAGTCGTCGCCTTCCACCAGCGCGTCGCGCACAAGCCGCACGTCTCGCATCGCGACCGACAACCCTTGGCCGATCAGCGGGTCGCTCCACCCCGCGGCGTCGCCGATGAGCACGACGCCGTCGCCGACGGGATCGTCGACCCACGTGTCGTTCATCGGAAAAGCCGCGCAAGGACCCGCCGGCGTCGCTGCCGCGAAGGCCTCGCCGCCGGGGAACGCATCGCAACGGAACGCGTCGAGGAAGGTCCGCGCCTTGTCTGCTCCGGTGAGTTTGTGCCGGTGGACCATCTCGTACATCAGATACAGCCGCGCTTTCGATTGCCCCTGCGGGAACGCAAGGAAGTTCCACTCACCGGCGGCACCGATGACGGCGTCCTCGTCGCGCCAGCCGGAGACGTCGCGCACGAGCAGGCCCGCCCCCATGACGACGGGGGTCGTCTCGTGTAGTTCGAACCCGAGGGCTTTGCGCACGCGTGACTCGCGGCCGTCAGCCGCGACGACGATGCGCGGGGTCACGACGTGCTCGACGCCGTCCACCACGTAGGTGACCTCGGGCCTCGGGCCCGGCGACACGCGCACCGCAGACACGCCGCGTATCAACGTCGCCCCGGCAGCGACAGCCGCGGCATCGAGTGCGTCGCACGCTGCCGGGTGCCCGACGGCGAGAGCGCCCTCCACCCCGGGCAGCACGGCACCGAGGTCCGCTGCCTTCGCCTCTGCGACCTCCGGGGTGACGAGGTCGCTATAGGGAATGATCCGTCGGATGTAGTGGGCACCCGCTTCGCGCAGCACGTCGAGCACGTCGAGCCGGATCGCTTCCGCGACACCCCACGGCGCCATGAACTCGCCGCGCACCCGGTCCTCGTGCTGGAGCGTGCGTTCGAGCGTGAGGACGCGCAGGCCGTCTCGCGCGAGCACCCTCGACAGCGCGCCGCCGGCGATGCCGGCTCCAACGATGACGACGTCGTATTCGACCGTCACGGATCACAGAGTACGCGCGCCTCTGTTCCTTCTGAGCCCGAACTGGTCTCGGGGATTCTGGTGGAGGCGATGGGACTCGAACCCACGACTTCTTGCTTGCAAAGCAAGTGCTCTAGCCAACTGAGCTACGCCCCCTCGGGAGGTTCGATGGTAGGCGATCGAGCCCGCAACAAACGATGTCCCCGCAGCGATGTCAGCCGCGCCAGGGGTTCGGGTCGAAGCCCGGGTAGCGCAACGCGGTCCCGGCGAGCGTTTCGTCGGTCCAGTACGGATGGCCGGGTGGAGGGAAACCGAAGACGACGAGCTGACGCACCGACGCGCGCGCCACGAAGGCGTCCCACGCCGCGCTGTCGCCGCTGAGCGGCCAGGCGCGGCGGTTGATCCAGTCGGCGTCGGCGCGGCGGAAGTTGACGTGCAGCGTGTACCGCGCCCCGCGCGGCGCGGTCAGGTTCGTGGCGCGGTGGAACGTCTCGATGCGATAGGCGACGACCGTCCCCGCCGGTCCGGTGCCCGACACTTCGCGCGCGTACAACTCGGGCCAGAGGTCGTGCGACACCCAGGTGGGGTGCTCGCCGTCGTCGCGCACTCCGTCGCGCGGGAGCCAGTTGGGCAGCGACGGCAAGTGGCGCGTGTGTTCGAGCGCGACGAAGCTCGGCGGCGCGTGCTCGGGCGTGACGTCGCTGAGGTAGACGAACATCTCCACCTGCGTGGGCGGTCGGTTCGGGTCGGGAACGACGACGGAGTGGCCGAGATAGTCGCGGTGGTGTTCCTGCTCGTAGGCCGCCGCGCCCGTGTACTTCGCCCACGCCTCAATGGAGTACACGCGAAGGTCGTCGGTGCCGAGAAGTTCCTCAGCGAGCGTGATCAGGCGCGGGTGAACCGCGAGCAGCGACAGCTCAACACTGTCGAACGGGAAGTTGGTGATGCCCGCGAACTCATCGCGGAATCGCTTGTTGCGCGCGGGGTCGACGTCATCGTGGAACTCGTCGGCCGTCGGGAACAAGTCCGTCAGCCCTGCTTGGCCGGCGGCCAATTCGTCGGTCGACAAGTACTGGGTGATCACGGCGAAGCCGTCGCGCGCGAAGTCGGACTGCACTGGTGCACCCTTGCGTCTACGCGGACGGCGGGCCAGAACATTTCTCGGTGGCGCTACGGGATCGTGGCGTCCTTGGTGTCACCGGCCGAGGCGTTGAAGTCCGTCACGACGTCGGTGCCCGGCCCGCCGCTGAACTTGTCGCCGCTTCCGCGACCGGTCAACGTGTCGTTCCCGCCGCCGCCGTTGAGCACGTCTGCCGCCGCGTCGCCGCAGAGCAGATCGTTGCCGGTGTTGCCGTTGATCGTGTTGCGTCCGCCGAGGCCAACGACGACATCAGGCCCGGCGGTACCCGTGATCGTCTCGGTGTTGATCGTGCCGACGATCACGGTCACGACGAGATGCCCGGCCGCCTTTCCGTCGCTCACGGTGAAGCCGAGTGCGGTGCGGCCAGCCTTGTTGGCGGCGGCCGTGAACGTGACGGTGCGGTTGTTGCCGGAGCCTCCAACCGCAACGTTCGCGCTCGGGACGAGCGCCGGATTGCTGTTCGACGTCAGCGTGAAAACGAGTGCGTCGCCGTCCTTGTCGCTGACCGTCACGTTGACCAGAGCCGACCGCGTATTGGACGCCGAGCATTGGCCGTTCTTCACCGCAGCCGTCGGCGCGGCGTTCGTCGTGTCGACCTCGACGCCGCTGGCCATCGACACCGCGACACCGGACTTGCTCGCATCACACCGCCGGTCGCCCGGGTTCGCCGCGCTTGGATCAGGGTTGGTCGCGTTCGGCTGGTAATCCCACGGACCGGTCGCTGAGGTGGCGCCGGGGCTCTGACCGAACGCGGCCCACCGGAAATGTGCAAGCGCGCCCGGGACCGCGTCGTTGGCGAACGTCGTCGCGAATGTTTCGCGGCCGTTCGCCACGGTCGGGTTCACGGTCGTCGGTCCCTGCAGCGTCTTGCCCGACAGGTCCTGGCAGCTCGCGGTGCTGAGTGTGCGGTCTAGCGACCGCAGGGTCATGTCGACGGACACGCCGTCAGCGTTTCGTGCTGCCGTCACCTCGGCGTCGGCGATCCCGTCCCGGTCGTTGTCGACGAGAAGGTGCACGCCGAGCGTCGCGCGGTTCCCCGCTCCGTAGGTGCTGGCGTCGACGCCGATGGTCGCGGTCGTCGTGGAGGCGCCGACGTTCCACTTCACTAACCGAAGGTCGGTCTTGCCTTCGGGTCCCACCGGCGCGTCGCTCGGGTCGGTACCCGACGACGTCACCGCGTACGCCGGCACGGCCGTCGAGGTGATCAGCACGATCACTCCGAGAGCAGCCACGCCGCGCAACTTCATCCAGGTCCGCCTCATCGTCGGAGCCATCGCGGCTCACCACCGATCTGCCTCGACGGGTGGCCGCGGCGAACGGCCCACCCTAGTGGTCAATCGAGTTGACGCCCGACGCGGGAGCGACCGCCTACAGGCGATGAAACGCAAGCATGGACTGACCGCGCGGGGTGCGGTAGTCGAGATGCTCGAGTTCGAACGGCAGCCCGTCCGAGACCGCGGCGAGAAACCGCAGCGGGTAGTGGTACGGGTTCTTGTCGGGGTACGTCACAGTCGGCTCGATGTCGGCCTGGGGGAACGTGATCGGCGTGAGGTCGTGAGGGTCGCCGGAGTTCTCGAGGAACGTGGCGTACAACACACCGCCCGGTCGAAGGACTGCGGCCGTGCGAACGAGGCATCGGTGGACCGAGTTCAACGGCATGTGCGTGAACACCGACTGCGCGAGCGCGACGTCAAACGTTCGCCCTATCGGGGCGAAGTCGAACTCGCCGTTCAGGACGAGCGTCGCCTGCTTGTCGGCGAGGCCCGCCTCGGCGAGTTCGAGTTCACCGACGTCAAGGAGCCACTGTTGGTGATCCACGCCGACGTAATTCCCTGGGTCGAGATACCGCACGAAGTGGATTCCGCCGCGCAGCGCGCCACACCCAATGTCGAGGAGTACATCGTTGGGTCGCAGTCCACGTGCAACTAGGAAGTCGAGTTGCGCGCGGCCCATTTCGTCCCACATCCCGCCGACGATTTGGTGCGCGAGACCTCGGAGGTCTTGCGGTGACGGTCGCTCGATCCTCGCGGCAAGTCTGCGAAGGGCGCGGGCGACGGGCCGTGCGAGCGTGCGCCGTTGCATGCCGTGACGTTACGCGGCGTTACCGGAACGCGGGCCTAGCTGCCGATGAACGCCGCGACTTTTACGCCGCGGTCGGCGAGCTGTGCCAGTAGTGCGCCCGGATTGGGCGCCAGCGATCCCAAACCGCCCGCGCCCGTTGACAAGTCGCCGCGCGCCGCGGCCACTGCGACCGCGGCAGCCAACGTCCCCGCGACGATGGCCGGGCGATCCACCGCACCGACGACGTTGGTGACGGCGCGCCCGTCGGTGAAGCCGCGGATCTCGACGCGCACGCCGCCGATGAGGCCTTCGGGATGCGGCGGGCGCAGCATCGGCAGCCACGTCGTGGCCTTGTCGCGTCGAGTCGCCGCGAGTCGCGCGGTGACGCGGCGCGCCGACGGGAACGCCGCAGTCAACAGCGACGCTTCGGCCGACGACGTCGCGTAACAGTCGACGCCGCCCACAGGGTCGGGAAAGAACACCAGCTCGCGACCAGAACCGGCGGGTTCGCTCTGCCAGCGTCCGTCGCGCCACGACGCCGCGGGTCCGCGCAGCGACGCGTGCGTCGCACGCGCGCACGCCGGGCCGCCGGTGCCGGCTTTGGCAACGTGGATCTCCTCGACGACGTCGACGTCACGCGCCGCGTGCTGCGCCAACAGACACGACAACCCCGGCGACATCGCCACGCCGGCAACGGCGCAGCGCTCCGCGGCACGCGCCCGCGCGTCGAGCCCGACGACACCGTCGACGGCTTCGATCGACGCCGCCGTGCTCACCACGTGGGCGCGGTCGCCCAACGCGATGCGAGCCATGTCCGCCTGCTGCTGTTCGGCGACGGCCAACACCACGACGTCGACGTCGCGCGCGACCCCCGGCCAGTCGGCGCGTTCGGCGCGCTCGCCGAGCTCACCCGCGACCCACTCCGAGCGCGCAGGATTGCGCGACACGACGCGCACCGCGGTGACGGAGTCGGTCTCGTGGAGTTGACGGGCGGCGCGCAACCCGACTGCTCCCGTCCCGATGACGGCGACGCGCAACGGACTTATCGCAGTTCGTCGGCGGGCACTTCGCGCCAGCCACCGCCGCTTGGCGGTGTGCCGCCGGTGCCGCGGAGGCGAACGACGGCGGCGACGATCGACGCCACGACTACGGCGACGAACGCCCGACGGAATGCCTTCACGCCCCCAACCCTACGCGCGCAGGAGCCCGGGCCTTTTCGGCCCGGGCTCCCACGACGTTCTGTTGTGACTGCGGTTAGACCGTGGCCACCCGGCGACGGAACGCTCGCATGGCGAGACCGATTCCCATGAGGGCGAAGGCCAGGCCGACCGGCAGCGTGCCACCGGTGCGAGGCAGCAGCGCACCACGGGAGCGCTGGGCGCCGGCGTTCAACACGTTGGCCGCCGTCACGATCGGCAGCTTGTTCGAGTCGGTCACCGTCTTGCCACCGGAAGAGATCGCCACCTTGGTGCCCAGGTTCTCCCCGCCCTTGGCGGTCGGGTTCACCTTGAACGTGGCGACGAGGTCCTTCGATTTGCCCGAATCGAGCGACGAGATGGTCCACGTGACGACGCGCTTGGAGTCGTCATGCGTGCAGCTGTCGGTGCAAGCCACGAAGCTCGTGTCCGGCGGGTAGTTCAGCGTCACCTTGATGTTGTCGCAGGTGCCCTTGCCGAGGTTCGTCAGGCGGACGTACTCGTTGAAGTAGTCGCCGATGCGAACTTCCTTGTGCGACGACGAAAGCGAGCTCGCCGACAAATCGCACGTCGTGAGGCTCGGGCTGCCGACGGTCGGGATCGGACCCGACGTGGCGTCGGCTTCCGTGCCCTGGCCTTCGCAGGTGCCACTGGCGTGCGCCACGCCGGTGTAGTGCGCGCCGACGGGTGCGTTCGACGGCACCTTGATGGTCGCCTTCAGCGTTTTCAGCGCCCCTGGAGCAATGCTTCCGATATCCGGCCAGGAGACCTTGAGTCCGCTGATCGTGTTCGGTGACGGTTCAGCCGAAGTGATCGTCGAACCGTCGGGTCCGGTGACGGTGAGGTCGACCTTCACGTGGTCCACGGTGCACGGCCCGATGTTCGGGACGGTCACGACGTACTGGAACTCGCCGTTCGGGAGAACGACGCCGGTCGACGCGTCGACCTGCAGGTTCGACAACGGGCCGTTGCCCGCGCCGCCGCAGTCAACGCCACCGCTCGGCACGAGGGCCTTGACGGCCATCGGGGCGATGTCGACCTGCGCCAGCGTCGCCTGACCAACGAGGGTGAGCAGCTCGAGATGCAGCAGCGCCGTAGAGCCGCTCGCCTCGGTGTTGCTCTTGACCACATTCTCCAGTTCACCGAGCGTGAGGCGTAGCAGGAACGCCGGCGCCGGACCCGGCGGCAGTTCGATTGTCTGGCCCGGGTTGCTGATATTGAGCACGTCGGTAACCGTGCCGCCCTGGATGATCTGGACGGTCGGCGTGTTGTAGGTCACCGTCGACGTCGCCGCGTTGCCGGTGGCGAGCGCGCTGATCGTCGGAGGCGCCGAAATGTTCAGCGTGATCTCGTTGGCCGAACCCTTGAACAGCACGACACCGGTCAGCTGGTCGAGTTCGGTCGACTGGACGCCCTTGTTCGACTGGCCGGCCACATTGGCGAGCCCGACGGTCGACTTGGTGAAGGCGGCGCCGCCCTGACCGTTGACGACGGAAACCAGCGCGTCACCGATCGGGTCACCGACGCCGAGGACGTTGGCGTCGAGCACCGTCGAGGTCGACGTGGCGATCGGCGTGCCTGGCGCGATGCAGGTCGTGTCATTGGCGCCCCACACTGCGTGGCTCGACGCCTTCGCGGCCTCGAGCGACGCCACGGGCGACAAGTCGATCGGGCCCGTCAGGCTTTGCACGTCCGCGTTGGCGTTCGTGGGCGGTGCCTGCTGCTTCGACTCGACGATGAGACCGCTCAAGTCGACGTTGCCGGCGAGCAGCGGGGCGTCGACGTTGGCGGCGCGAGCGGCCGATCGCTTCCCGACGTCGTTATGAGGACCGGCGGGCAAGCCGTCGGACTTCACCAACGCGGTCGACGGCGCGAGGTGCGCGTCGGCCAGGCCGGGGGCTATGGCCGCGGTGTTCACGGCGTTGACGTGCAGTAAGTCACCGGTGGCGTTACCGCCATATGGTCCGGCAGCAGCACGCGCGGGTGCTGCAGAAAAGGCGAATACCGCTGGGACAGCCAATGTGGCTGCCACTGCCGCCGTCGCCCAACGACGAAATCGCATGGTTATCTCGCTCCTGGGTTTTTGTTGCCGTGAAAACGTTAGGTCGCGTTGAACCTAACGGAATTCCCACAAAATTCGGTACCCCTAGATCCCAATTCTCATCCGGAAGGCCAGGATTGGCGCGGATGCCGCGTAATTTTCGGGGTCGTACCAAAGTTTGGTGGGGCTCGCGCGCGACGCGCCGCGGCCGTAGCTCAGGAAGCGTCGACGCAGGCCTGGTGCAGGCCCTCGACAGCGAGCACGTTCCAGAGGAGTCGTCGGGCTGCCGGGTCGGGTCGAAGCGCGCGACGAACGACTTGGCCGATCCAGCGCGAGCCATAGAGGTCGCGAACGAACGAGTTCGGCGTGGCCTGTGCACTGAGCCGCATCAAGTCGTGCAGCGCGGTGTCGGCCATCAGACGGCGCACGCTGCCGGTCGTCGGCGGCGCAGGCGCGAACGCGGCGGCAACTGCGGCGCGGGCGACGGCATTGAGGCCGAGCGGGTCGAGGGCGAGAGCCTGATCGAAGAAAGAGCCGTCGCGCCGCTGCTGTTCGGGCACGTTGATCAAGAGTCGCACCGAGGCTGGGTCGCCGAAGCCGTGGACCGTGCCGATGAACTCATCCCGTCGGAGTCCGCGGCACGTCCATTTGCGCACTCGGTTGCGGGTGTAAAAGGCGTCGAGGGCCGTCGCCGCTGAACCGAGTTGCGTATAGCGGCCGACCTCCTCGGCGACGCGCGCGCGCGTGCTGGCGCGCCACTCGTCGGGCAAGACGTCACCGAAGCCCGCCGCGAAGCCGGCGACGTCGCGGTCGGTGCGAGTCTTCCAGTAGAACGCCCGTCCGATTTCGCCACCGTGGCCGGTGACGAAGGTCGTCGCCGGCAGCTGCGGCTCCCAGGCGGCGCCGACGAGGTCCTGGGCCGTACATGCCCCCTCAGTCCAGGGGCTGTAGCCGCGCACGAGGCGCATCGACGCTCGCTTGGGAGTGCGGAACACCCGCGTGTACTCGAGTCCACCCGCGCGTGCGACGGCAGCGGCGCCGCGCACGTCGGGTGCGTCGGCCGGTCCGAACGTGAAGCAGCGCGGCGCCGCGTTCCGCGCCGCCGCCGCGATCAGGTTGGAGTCACGGCCCGCCGTTAGGCCCAGGCGCGTCGACGATGCACGGAAGACGCGGCCCATGTTGTGCGCGGTGAGCTCCCACAGATCCACCGCCCCTGCTGGCGCGGCGCCGGCGAGGCGCTCCTCGACGGACCAGTAACTCTTTGCCGACGCGCCGCCTGACGACACGTCGACGACGACGGCCTCGTCGAGGGCATCGACCCCGTCGAGCAACTCGTCCCGACCGAGGACGAAGCCCGCCACCAGGAATTCGCCGACCACCTCGCCGCGAACGGCCAAGCCGCTTCCGGCGAGCAATGCCGCGAGAAAGCCCGACGATGCGAACGCCTCGCCGTGCGGACCATTCGCTCGCTTCAGGGTGTGGACCATCTCGGGCGTGGTGACGAGGCGGAACGTGTCCTCCGCGGTCGGCGCGCCGATGACAAACCGCCCGAGGAGGTCCTTGGCGGCCCCCGGGTCGTCGATCGCGCGACGAAGTTCGGTGTCGGTCGCGTCACCGCTCTCCCCGATCGCGGTGCCCCAGACGAAGCCGCCGTCGTCGGCGACATTCGGCGACCCGACCACGACGACTGAGAGAGCGGCACCGATCGACGTGCGCGCGACTGGCGGCGCGTGTCCGCCGAAGGACGGTGCGAACGCACGCCGAACTCGGCCTAGGACGGCCGCTTCGGGAAAGGGCGTCGTGTGCCGAACGACGGCGATGGCCGTGGTCGCCGGCAGCCTCGCGAAGCCGGAGTTCGGAGAGACGTTCATCGAGAGGCCCGGATCGTATCGACGCGGGCGTCGTGCGGAATGTTGGTGGGGCTACCTGGAATCGAACCAGGGACCTCAGCATTATCAGTGCTGCGCCTCCCAGCGCCCGTATCAGGTGGTTTGTGTGAACCTGCTGGTAGCACCGCATTTACCGCTGACCGCTGTTGACCGCTCGCGACCGTCCTAGGCCGTGGTGTGTGGTGCAGATGTGGTGCACGGTCAGACCTGCGCCTGTCCGACCTCAAGCGCGTCACGGGCATCGTCGAGGAGTGACGGAGCATTACGGCGCGCCGTTCGCGTAGTGGCCCCGCCGTGCTTCCGCCTGGCGTGGCGTGGAACTCGGCGGGGCCGCGCTAATCGTCGCACGTCCGAGGCGCTCCTAGTTAGCGTCGTCTTGTTCGTTGCGCATCGCGGCGCGGCGAACGTCGTCCGGATTAGAGGTAAGCCGATGTCATGTCCGTCTTGCGGTCGAGCGTTATTCAGTCCGCCTCCTGCCGTGTGTCCAGGGTGCGGCGAGAAAATTGATCCGGCAGCGGCTCGCGCCGCGGGACCAGGCCGACCGAGTGCCTCGCAACCGACAAGAGGGACCGCCGACGAAAGCGGGCGCGGCAAGTTCGGCGACGGCCGCTCCGCGCCGCTGTACGAGTTCGAGGCGTCGCGGTTCAAAGGCGGCCGTCCGTTCACCCCGAACGTGATCCGGGTCTGGCCTGACCGCATCGAGGAGTACGAGCACCACGCGCTGCGGAAGAAGGGCACGCAGACGATCAGTTTCACGCAGGTCGCGCAAGTGTCGATTGCGCGCGGGCTCATCTGGACAGATATCAGCGTCGAATCGACCGGAGGACACATCATCACCCTGATCGGCATGCCGAAAGACGACGCCGACCGCGTGAAGAACCTCATCGACACCGCTGTGGCGGATGTGCGAACCCCGACCGCGGCGCGGGTCAGCGTGGCAGGGCCGGATGTGGCTGACCAGCTTCGCCGCCTCGCCGATCTGCGTGACGAGGGCATCCTGACCGAAGAAGAGTTCGCGGCGCAGAAAGCGAAGCTTCTGAGCTAGGAACCAGGTGCCGCGCGTCCTACGGGACGCGACAGCCTCCCGCGACGAAGTCCTCGACCTGCTGCTCGCGGAAGTCGTCGTACGACTCCTGGCCGCGCCTGTCGAGTTCGTTGTCAGGTGTCAGCGCGTGGGTCGTCACCGGTCCCGACTGAGCCGCGACGGTGCATGGCCGCGTCGATGGTGTGGACCCCGAGTTCGGCTTCGCTGACCCGCCGAACGATGCGAGCAAAATGACGGTGCCGATCAGGAGGGCGATCGGGCGACCGAAGCGCCACCACAGGGTGCGCAAGCGTGCGAAGTTGTTTCTCGACCAGCGCGCATTCATGGCGCGAGCGGCTTGTTCGGGAGGTACTTCGGGTCAACGCCGTACGTATCGACGAGACACCGGTTGATGACGCCGGCGAAGTCGTCTACGTCCTGCGGGTTATCCGAACTGGCGTAAGGGTGATCCGCGTACCACTGTGCGCCGACGGTATCGACGCAGTGCTGTTGGGCGGCTTTGTACTCGGGGCTATCGGCCTTGTTCTCGTCACTGCTTCCAGCGACCGCGCCGATTATGAAGAGCACGACCACAACGCTCAGGGCCACGACGACGAGGGGGTGTCGTTTACGAAACGGTATGGCGTCCGCGGTCGCGTTAGTCGCAGGGTCGTTCGGGACCTGAGGCGGCGGCCATATGCGCGGTTGTGGCTGCGGCGGGTCCGGTGTGCCCAACACGCGGCGCTTCGCCGCTGCGAACTCTTCGTCGGTGAGCGTGCCCATTTCATGCAGCGCCGCGAGCGCTTCGAGTTGCGCAGCTACGGGATTCCGTTCGTCGGTCATGCGCCACCCCCCGACGAAGAGGGTAACGATCGATCCGGCGCTACGGGCAAGGGCCCTCAAGCGGCGCGCCGGTGGGCGCACAGTCTTGCTTTGAGTAATCGGTCGGCCCGCTGAACGCGGCACGTACAGCAACGACGGCACACGCCGCGAGCAGGGCGATTCCCGCCGTCCGTTTCCAGGATGGCTGCGCATTTCGTGTGTCAGCGTCAGCGAACTCGCTCGCGTCGAACCACCACTTGAAGCCGACGTAGAGGGCGGCCACGAACGCGGCGATCTCAACCCACTTCATCGGCCCTCCGGTTTGTTGACCGGCGCCAGGGCTGACGAGCATCGGGCGAACGGCGCAGGCACGAGGCTCTCAGGGTACCGTCGCGCGATCTCTCATAGAGGGGGCAACGCTGGATGGTGAAGCGACTCTCGTTGGTCCTGGTCGCGGTGGTGTGGCTGGGCGCATGCGGATCGGGCGACACTGGCAATTCGACCGACAGCGATACTCAAGACACGCCGACGACCGCAGTCGAGGACGTGCTCCCGACGGCGCCACCCGCGACCACGACAACCGCTAAGCCGTACACGCCTGCGACTGCGAGGCCGTTCGTAGCGCCGGCGCCGACGCAGCGGTCGGCGTACTACGCCAACTGCGACGAGGCGCGCGCAGCGGGAGCCGCGCCGCTGCACCGTGGTGATCCCGGCTACCGGCCGGGGCTTGACCGCGACAACGACGGCATCGCCTGCGAGTAACGCAGATGTTCGCCCTGGTGCGGCTGCTCGTCCCACACCGATACAAGCGGTACGTCGACCGGCTCGTCGGTGGCGTGGTTCTCGGGATGCTCGTCGGGTTCTTCGCGTCGGCAGCAGCGTTCTCATGGGTGGGCGCCAACGCGTGGATGGTCGTCTTCCCCACGACGTTCGCCGCCGCCGTGGGTGGTGCTGCGATCGCGTGGCGAACGCGTCCTCGTTAACCCCCGTGCCTAACGCCCGCGACTCGCGCAGGCCGATGCGCTGGACGCCGACGAAAGCGCGCGCGGCATCAAGGCCATCGAAGCCCGGCTTCGGACGTAGAGACATTGTTCGGCGTCCGCGTCGCGCTCCGACCGTTAACCATGCTGATCTACTCCTGTGAGCGGGCCGAGTGAGCGGCGCAACGTCTTGTTGTAGAGACGCAGAAACTTCGGGTCGTGCTCTGCGAGCCAGATCGCCGCCTTGCGGTACGCGTCGGTGTACCTGGCTACCGCGCCCGCGTCGCCTGTGCCACGATTCATGTACGCCGCGAGCTTGTTCGTGTTGTCGAACAAAGCTTCCGCAATCGTCCCGACGTGCGTGCCCTTGTGCTCGAACAGGTAGTCGCGGACGCGCTGGTCGTTTTCGGCGGCGAACTTCGCGGCGTTCGGATCGAACGCGGGGAACTTGGCGTGGATCATGTTGTTGATCGTCGACTTCGTGACGGGCTCGCCATCCCACGCCGCCCACTGATCCGCCGCGCTCGTCCCTGCCCGGAACCGGAACCGTGCCTGCTCGGTCTTCGGGCGCCCGTCGTTGTACGCGATGTAGTCGGCGTACTTGGAGTAGAGCTCGCGCTGCATCGCGAATGCGTCGTCCTGCTGCGCGCGCCGCGCCTCCATCGCCGGCGCCGGCCGACCCGGCTTCCCGCTGCCAGTGATGTGCGTAAAGATCGCGTCGGCGATCTGGCCCTGGTCGTTCACTTCGCCGGCGATCCGTCCGAGGTCCTTCACGGCGGGAACGAACCGATGAAGCAGGTCGAGGTTGTTCTGCGACGACGACCATGACTGCGGCAGAAACACGTTGAGCAGCGGACGGTTCAGCCCGCCGGGCTCGCCGAGCGACAGTCCGTGCGAGAACGCGTTCAACCGTTCGGCTTCTTGCAGCACGGGCAGGTGGTTGTTCCACCACGCCATCGTCCGCGGGTCTTTCTCGCCGAGCGACTTCTGCATCTGGTCGTACGCCGCGAGCCCTTTCGTCAGCAGGATCATCTGACCCGGATGGTCGAGCAAGTAGCCGCCGAGGTTCCGGTACAGGGTCTTCTCGAACGAGAACGGGAAGAACACGAAGTTCGTCGTCATCTCCAACGCGGAGCGGCCCTCGGCGGTGCGGGTGCCGTAACCGAACGTCTTGGTGAGGAAGGCGTGCTGCTCGTCGAGTGTTGCTTCGGGGTGCGCGCGCGACCACTCCCCCAGCGCGTACGCCTCGTAGTTCCGCGAGTTGTAGAACCCGAACACGTCGTTCTCGCGCAAGTACCGATCGGCGTCGTCCGCAATCGGGTCATAGATCGCCGGGAACACTTCACGCAACCGGGCCCGGTCCTCCGCGAGCGTGCCCGCCTTCTCCATCGACTCCAACGGCGTCACCGTCGGCGGCACGCCTTCGAGCGCGAGCTTCACGTTCGTCTTCGCGATGCGACGGAATGAGAACGCCGGCGACAAAGAGAACCGCAGATCGTTGCGGAGTTGCACGAGCCGATTCGGAAAGTTCGCGACCGCCCACGACAGGTCGTGGTCGCCGCGGCCGACGAACCCCATCGACGCGCGGAACAGATCGTCGATCTTCGTGGCGCCGAGCATGTACGCGGGCGGAGCCGCGGAGCCTTTGACGATCGCCCGGTAAATCTCGTTGGCCTCACGTTTCGTGAACAGGCCGATCTCCGCCCAGTCAGAGGCGCCGTGTTCAGCGGCGATCGCCTGCGCTTCGGGGTCGGCGCGGCCGAACTTCACCGGATCGGTCAACGCTTCGATGACCTTCTTGCGCGGAATGTCGCGCAGTTGAAGTGCCTGCGCGATCTCGGACCGGGCGTGCGCCTTCGCGAACCGCGCCGCGTCCTCCGGGCTCATCCCTTCGGCGAGCAACGCCTGTTCCGCCTCGGCCTGCGCCTGCTTCGTGACGCGCACGAACGAACCGAACACGCTGTTCGGTGACCGGTCGAGAATGTCCTTGCGTTGCAGGTAGTCGATAACGGTGTCGGGCGTCCACGCCGACCGTAGACGAATCCGTTTCGCGTCTGCGAGGTCTTGGATCGCGTTGCGGATATCGGTGCGACGGAACGATCCGATCGTCCGTGACGCATGAACCTCTGGCGTCATCCCCATGTGGCCGACGAGTTTCCGTCGTCGCGTCAACTGGCCTTCCATGACGTCGAGTTGGTTCGGCAGCACGTGCATCGTGCCAATGCCCTTGCCCTGCACGACCTTGTAGCCGCGCGCGTCTATCTCGCCGAGCGCGCGCCGCAACTCTGGCGGCATCTCGGCGCCGTCGTACTGGAAGTGGGCCGGGGATGCGAGGCCGTCGGCGAACTCGCGCAGCTTGTTGATCTTCTCCTGCGCGTCGTGCGGCATCCGTAGGCCATCAACGTTGAAATGCGTGTGCAACACGTCACGCAACGCGTCTTCCAGCAAGTGATAGTGCTCGACGTTCACGCCTGCCGGAACGTTGCTCTGCTCGGCGGCGACACGCGCGGCCTCACCGGACGCGACTTCGTCCATCGTGAACGTTCGCGTCGGCTTCGCGGTCGCGTGGATAGTGTCGAACGCCGTCTGGAAGTAGTCGGCGAGAGCCGTCGCCTCCGGCTGCGTCAACGACTCCTTGCGCGCCAGCCCGATCGACGCCGCCAACTTTCGATCGACAAGGTTGCCGGCGCGGTCGAACGCGTCCGGGGCAGCGAACGGCAGAACAAACTTCTTCACCGAACGTGACGCTTCGACGTACTGACGGCCGTGGCCCTCGTAGTAGTCGACCGCCGACAGGCGACTGTTCGTCACGTCGGTGTGGATGCGGCGCACGAGTTCGTCGCCGCCGCCCTGCGCGAGCAGCCCACGGGCGGCGTCGTGGATCACGTCGTCGTTGAACCGCGCCTCGTACGCCAGGTCGCGGTGCAGGTTCTTCCACGCCTCGCTGCCACGCTCGACGGGCCCGGTGACCGGGTCGGCGAGGTCTTTCGCGGCCTGCTTGATGTGCTGGTCCGCCCACCAGTTCGCGGCGTGCTTGTAGACGGTGTCGGCGACGAACGGCACGAAGTTTTCTTCGCCGCCGAAGTGCGCGACCGCCTCATGCGTCGGCACATTCGTCGCCTGCTCGAACGCTCCCGAAAAGCCGACACGCCCCAACGCGTCGGAGTAGCCGTTCACGACGTCGTCGACGCGGTCACCGACACGCGCCGACACCGTGTGCGCGCCGTGCGTCGGCCCGTGCAGCAGGAACGCGATGTCGTCGAGGGACGGCTGAATGTGGTGCCCGCGCACGGTGAAGTCCAAGTGGTTGCGGATCGCGTCGTCGGCCGTGTTCAGCACCGCGGCGTGTTCCGTGTTGACGCCGCGCAGATTCGTGCCGCCGGCGCCGCCGACGATCGCAGCTTCGGCGCGCATCTTGGCACCGGTGATGCCGATATCGCCGAGCGCACGGCCTGCGGTTTCGACGCCGGGCACAAGGTAGGGCAACGCAGCGAACGACCGCGCCCGGTAGTACGCCCGGCCGGTGTCCGCCGCTTTGCCGACCCAACCGTCCAAGTGTGCGGCTTCGGGCATGTTCGCGAACAGTTGCGTGTCGCCGCCGACGGCGCGGCCGAGAATCTTGCCGACAACGCCCGGCTGGCGTTCTGCCGCCGATCCGGCGATCTTGGCGTCGTAGAACCGTTTGGCGGCGCCACTCACTGCGGGATCGGGTTGCGCGGCGATGACGCCGCCGGCGCGCGCCGCTTCGGCCTCGGTCAACTCGCGGACGGCGCCCCGTTTGAGCATGCCTTCGCCGACCGCTTTCGACACGGACGTGCCGAGCTTCAACGCGTCGTGCGTCAACAACAGCGTGCCCACGTCATCGGCGAACCGGCCAACGAAGTGCGTGATCGGCGCCGCATGAGTGTTCGGCGCGTACACGGGCCGCTGATCGCCAACGACCGGCGTGGCCGAACCTTGGAACCCGACGACCTGCCGGCCCGACACGTCCGACTGATACTGCTCCGGTGTCTGCCCCATCACGAAACCGCCGGCGGCGGCGGCGCCACGGGAGGCCGCACCACCGCCGGCGACACCCCCCGCGGCCGCAGCGAGGTCTGCGATCGCCTGCCGTCCCGCGTGCGGCAGGGCTTTGAAGAAGCCGACTGTGGCGTTGATGGCGGGTTTGGGAAGGACCGCTCCGAGGGCGTTGAGCGCCGACTGGAACGACAGCGACCCCTGCTTCTTGCCCGCCAACTGCTCGTTGAACAGGTGATCGGTCCACTGCCGGTACTCGTTGTCCCAGTCCGACGACCACACGCCCGTCGAGTGGAGGCCGTGCGCGAAGCCCTGCGCCTTCAACCGCTTCTGGATATGCACGAGGTCGGCGTCCTGCAACGGCCACGGACCAATCGCCCCGGACACGTACCGTTTCACGGCGAGCGCGAGCGACGCGTCCTTTTCCAACACCGGGTCACGCGAAAACTGCTTCCACCCGTCGTCCGCTTTCAGCCCCGCGGAGTGAAAGCCCTTCACCATCGCCTTGCGGACCGATTCGACGGTGGCGAGCAGTTGCGTGTCGGGCATCTTCGACGACGCGAACGTCGCCATCGTCTGCGGCGGGAGCCAGGTGCCGCCGTGTTTGAGAATGAGTTGGATGCGGCGGGCTAGTTCGCCCGACTCCGTCATCGGCATCAGACGGCCCTGTTCGACTGGTCAATGAACTCCGCGAGCGCGGCTGCGCTCACGCGCCAGACACGACCGACGCGGAACGCCGCGAGTTCGCCACTTTCGATGCGCGCGCGGACTGTCGATTCGGACGTTCCCCACTTCCGCGAGACCTCGCCGATACTGAACGCTTCACGGTCGACCACAGCCGACTTTCTTGGTGTCACAGGTACTCCCTACGGGCATGACGCCTCCGCAAAATCGGGAGTGGGCTGGCAGCGGACGCCGCGGAACGGCGTCGAAACTAAGCGGCCGCGCGAATCAAGAGCCCACACGCACCGTCAGTCGGCGGACCCTCGGTTTGCGTAGACACGCGCCGCGCCACCAGATGATCGGGCGGCGGCAAGTTCGCCGTCCGGCGGCGCTCACCGCCGACATCCCGCAGGCGCGCGGTCTTCTCACACTCCACGATACGAGCGCGACGCAACAAGGCGATCGCCTTCGCAAGCGCGTCCTCGGCCGATGGCGCGAGGCGCAAGCGTTGTCGCGCGATTTCGAGAGCGAATTGAACGACCGGAAGCCAATCGTCGCCGTGCTCGGCATCCCACACCGCGACAGCGTCCGATCCTTCCGCTACAGCGGTGTCGATCAAACCGAGCTGACGTAGGGCTTCCCCCGCGAGGACGGTGTTGCCGACGCCATCACCGATCGTCTGTGCGAGCGAAAGAAGTGAGGCGACACACTCGACGAGTTCGTCGATGTTGCGCGTCGAGTCAACGGAGCGTTCAGCCGTAGCAAGGACGCGAATCGCGTCGAGTTCCTGTTCTTGCGACCGAAGCCACGACCACCAGCGCTCGCCCTTGTCGTGCATTCACGTCAAGTTTACGGCCACGTCGTTAGGCGCCCGGTGATGCCTCAGCGCGCGAAGTCGGCGCGGGCCGTCAGCGCGCTGAACGACCTTTCGTTGCGACTTTCCAGAGCGCCGCAACGAAGGTGACGACGAATCCAATCGCGAACAGCGCTCCGAGGAACAACCCGAAAAGGAGGAACCGCGGCGAGTAGCCGAACGGATCGACCGCGAGCCACAACAACGATCCGCCACCGATCACGACCGCGAGAACCAACAACATCAGCGCCTCTTCGAACGGACCAGGAGACTTGCCCGGATTCGTCCGCTCGACCGTCATCGGGTGTTCGCCGCGATCACAAGCATGAACACGAAAATCAACACCGCCGACACACACGCCACGAGCAACATCACCCGGACGCGTCGAAGCTCCGCCTCCCACTCCGACAAGCCCCAATGCGCGCGCTGCGCCTTCGTCGAACCGCTCGCCAGGAACCGTCGCGGCTCGCGCCGCCCGCCCGAGAGCCCCGACTCCCACTTGTCGACCACGGGCCGCTACAGCCAGTGAAGACCCGCGGCGCGACGCCCGCGCAACCGCATCCCGACACCAAGCAACACCACCGCTAGCGCAGCGATGAACGGCACATCTTCGCGAGGCCCGGAGTTCGCGAGCGCCGAGGTAGCCCGGCGCACAGCGACGCGACGCACAGGCGCAGGCGTCACCGGCGCCGAGAACGTCGCCGTCACAGACCCATCAGACGACGCCAACGTCCGCGCAGGCGCGGCCTCGATCGAAGGCGCGGCCGTCGGCACCGGCGTCGACTGCGCGTACACGTTGTTGTAATCACAGCCCGCCCGACACGGAAGGCCCTCGCACGCGACACCAGGCCTCCCCGAGGTCCCGGTCCCGGCAGGCCCGTCCAGGCCGTCAGGGTCAGACGGATTCGCTCGCAGATATGCCTGCGCGTCCTCTTGGTAGGTGAAGTCGTCGCAGTTCTTGCCGGCAGCGTGCGCGCCCGGCGCAACCACCACCAGCGCACCAAGCACCAGCATCACGGCCACCATCAAACGTCGGACCATCGTGCGCCCCCCTCGACGCGACGAAGGGTACCGACAACCCCACCAAGCGTGCCGACCAGACCCGCGATGCAACCAAACCACGGGAAATTTCGGCGAGCACTTACCCGCCTGGGGGGCGGGGGTGGGTCGGCACATCGGCCTTCTTCTGACCGCCTTTGGTGGCGACCCCAGGGGGGTTGATTCGTCGTAGGGGCTCCGCTCCTTGGCGGCGGGAGAGGGGGACCGAACCGGGCCCACGGCGTGACGAGCTGGTGTACCGATGGGCGGCGCGCCGTGGTGTCTTGGTCGCAGTTCCGTACGGAAATCCTCCGATTCCCGTTGACACGCGTACGGAAACTCCTGTACACCTCCGCTCGACAACCAAAGAGAACCGGCCAGGGCGGCAACCCTGACCGGTTCGTGATCCAGGAGGTACAAGCTCCATGAATCGCAATGAACTCTACGAGTCCGTAACCGCCGAGGTGGTGCGACAGATCGAAGAGGGCGCGGGCTCTTGGCGGATGCCGTGGCACGCGATCGCTGCGGCAGGTCAACCCGTTAACGCAACACCCCATGCGGCTTACCGCGGCGGTAATCACATCGTGCTTGGGCTGATCGGTTGCGCGAACGGCTGGTCGGGAACGTGGGCGACTTACAAGCAGTGGCAGAGCTTGGGCGCGCAGGTACGCAAGGGTGAGCGCGCTACCCGCGGCGTGAAGTGGTCGCCGATCGACGACAAGCAAACCGGAGACCGCAAGCTCGTCCCGTTCGTGTTTTCCGTGTTCGCTGCCGAGCAGGTCGACGGATGGGAAGCGCCGGCGAAAGCGGAGCGCGACACGCCCGAGCGCATCACGGCCGCAGAGACGTTCTTTGCCGCGTTGGGCGCGGACGTTCGGCATGGCGGCAACCGCGCGGCGTACTCGCCGGTTGGTGACTTCATCGTCCTGCCGACGCTGGAGCAATTCTCTGACGCGCCCGCCTACTACGCGACGCGTGCGCATGAGTCAGCGCACTGGACCGGACACGGCACGCGGCTTAATCGCAACCTCTCCACCAAGTTCGGCTCCGACGCCTACGCGGCCGAAGAACTCGTCGCGGAGTTGTCCGCGGCGTTCACGTGCTCCGCGCTCGGGCTCTCGATGGCACCGCGGCCCGATCATGCGCAGTACCTCGCGAGCTGGTTGCGCGTGCTGCGCGCTGACACGTCGGCGCTCTTCACCGCGGCCAGCAAGGCGCAAGCCGCGACCGACTACCTCGTCGGGCTCGCGGAAACCGGCGCGGCGACGACGTCCCAAGAGATGGCGGCATGAGCCGGCGGACAACGGAGCGTCTCGACTTCAGCCCTTTGCTTGCGCTCGTGACAAGGTCCGAACCAACACGCACGATGCGCGAAGCAGCGGCCGTGTTCCGTGTTGACCGGACACGCATCTACGCGGCGATGCGCAACGGCCTGCGATGGTCCCAGGCTGACGTGTGGGCGATCCGCGCCGGCTTCCACCCATCTGAGGTCTGGCCTGAGTGGCTCGACGTCGGCGACCAACCGAGCGGCGCAAGCCGCGTGAGCAGTGGAGACTTACGGTGATGAGCGCGCGCAAGGCGAAACCGACCTCCGACGCACTCCGACTCATCGGCTACACGCGTGTCTCAACGGCGGAGCAAGCCGACAGCGGCGCCGGCCTCGCGGCACAACGTGAAGCGATCAGCGCCGCTGCAAATAACAACGCGTGGAAGCTGGTTCGCATCGTCGAGGACGCCGGCCTGTCGGCGAAGTCGCTCGACCGGCCAGGGCTGACCGATGCGCTCGCCAGTATCGAGCGCGGTGAGGCTGACGGGCTTGTCGTGTCGAAACTCGACCGGCTGTCCCGATCTTTGCTCGACTTCGCGACGCTCATGGAACGGTCGCGCAAAAAGGGTTGGGCCCTGGTGGCGCTCGATCTCGGCGTAGACACCTCCACGCCAAGCGGCGAACTCATGGCAAACGTGCTGGCAACGTTCGCTCAGTTTGAACGCCGCCTGATCGGCCAGCGAACGAAGGATGCGCTCGCCGTGAAGAAGGCAGAAGGCGTCCAGCTCGGCAGACCGCGCGCCGTCGACGACAAGACGGTGCAGCGAATCATCCGCATGCGCCGGCGCGGGTTAAGCCTCGCGGCGATCGCATCGAAATTGACCGCCGAAGGCACCCCTACCGCACGCGGCGGTACCGAGTGGCGCGCGTCGACCGTGCAGTACGTGCTCGGCTACGCGAACGAGGTCGGCTGATGTGCGGGCGCCGGGTGCGCATCGAAGGCATTGACGTCGCGGTATGCCCCTGGGATGAAGCAGAGCGACGGAGCCGGACGCTGCGTGTCGGCGTGGCACGACTGGCCGACAAACTCGGGGGCGGCGTGTGGGTGTCGGGAAGCGCCGGTACCGACGCGGTGATTCTCCTTGACGACCGCCTTGACGACGCACGAGCACAAGACGTACTCGCCCACGAACTCTTACACGAGGTCTTCGGCGCGGCTCACGACGAGCGATTCCGACGAGCCGAGGCGGCATGGCTCGCGCGCATCGCGGAACTCGACACCCCGCCGCCGGTGGCTGTTGAACGCGCCTTCGCGGTGCTCTCGTCCTGAGAAGGCCCGAGCGCAGCAATCGCACCTTCGATCCGGTGACGTAGGCGTTTGCCGGCGCGTCCGGCCGCGGTGAGCGCGCCATCGTCCACCGCGGCCAATAGGCGACGCATCACTGCGGCCGCTTCGCGTTCGGTTTTCGCCACGCGCTCAGTCTGCCCGGTCGCCTGGTTCGCGGAAGGCCGACCTTGCCCGCGGCGCGATCCGCCACGTTCCGTCAGGCAGCTGTGACAGAACGAAGTCATGCTTGTCCGCCCAACTCGCGGCCTGGTTAGCGAGGCGCCCCCCGAGCCCACGAGGACCGCCGCCCGAACTAACCCAACGGTCGATCCACGTTGGTGGTTTCGCCTTACGGATTGCCTCGCGGGGGCGCGCAGTGAACTTGATGAACACCTCGCCCTTGGCGGGGTGTGTCCGGGACTCGACGCGGTAACCCCACCGCTTCGCCCAGTCGTACGCCGCGTTCACAGGCCGCGTCAGCGGACCGTCGAAGTCGTCGCCCTGCACGAGCACGGCGATGTGGCCGGATGCGGCGATCTCCGGCCACGGATACTTCGTCGGGTACCCCTGACGCGGCGGGAGCCGATCCGCCCACCTCATCGCGACGCCCAGAAACGACACAGCCAAACGCGATAGCGCGAGTCCGAGACTTTCCCTGAGCGCGTCGTTTCGCCCGACCAGTGGAAACGCGCCGTTCGCGGCGTCGCGCGATGGCAACCAGAGGGAATGCGAACTCCCGCCCCGCCTAACCCTGAGTGAGACGCGTGGCGTATCCGCATCCGCACGCCGTATCCGCACACCTCTATAGGTGTGTGCGGATATGCGCATACGTGGTCCGCAGATGCGCATTGGTATCCGCATGCGGATTGTTTGTGCTGGTCAGTCCACATTTTCGACCTCGTTTTCGGGGGTATGCGCACGCCATACGCCGGTGCGGCCGTTGATGTCGACGCATTCGGCTAATTCGGCGTTTTGAAGCGCGCCGAGCGCGTCCTGGATGGTGCGTTCTTTGAGGGGGTTGAGGCCGGTGTTGTCGACGGCGAGGGCGTCGCCGATGAGGCGCACTGTGAGAGGTTCCGTGGCGGCGCGGAGGACGTCGAGCACACGGCGGGCGGAGGGTTTGAGTCCGTCTGCTGTGTCGGACGGCGGGGCCGGCGCGAGCTCTTCGACGGTGTAGTGCATGGCCGAGTTGAGGTCGTCGGGGTCGTCGGTCCAGACGCGGCGCCGGATGCGCAGCGGCGTGTCCGGGATCTCGTCACCGGTGAATTCGAGGCTCAGGGTGACGATTGATGCCAGGTCAACCGGATCAATGCGGCGGCTCTCGACGCTCGCGGAGACGAGCACCCGGCCCCATTCGGCCGGCCCGGCGCCGCTCATCCGGTCGGCGCCTTTGCCCGTGCCCGTCTGGTTCCAGTGGTGAACGATGCACAGCGCGGCGTCGTAGTGCTGCGCGACGTTCTGGATTCCTTCGAGGGCCTCGCCCATGTCGTAGAGCGACGCGCCTTTTGATCCGCGCGCCGCTAGGTAAAGAGGGTCAACGATGACGAGCGCTGGCCGCTGCTGCCCGATCTTCTCGGCCATCAGTGCGAGCTGGATCATGTTCGTGAGATGTGGGACTCGGAAGCAGAGTTCGATGGGCAGATCCTCGAACTTGACCCCGCGGTCTTCGCATACGGCGCGGAACCGGCGCAGCATCTTGCGTTTCCCGCCTTCGCCAAGGAACAGGAGGACGGGACCAGGTTGATCGACCTCGTACACCCCGAGCCAGGCCGTACCGGAAGCGACCGACACGGCGAGGTCGAGGATCTGCCACGTCTTACCGGCCTTCTTCTCCGCTGCGCACACGCCATATGCGTCGGCGGGCCACACCGGCCGGCAGAGGAAGCGGACGGGTGGCGCGTTGTCAACCTCGAATGCGAGCTGCTTGGCGCTGACGAACTCAAGGAGTGCCGCGCCTTCGCCGCTCGATTCTGCCTTCACGTTCGCACTTCCGTCTTTCAGTGCGAGCGTTGTCATCTCGAAGTCGGTGGGGTCGCGCGGAACCGGCGAACCACAGCGATAGCAGGGCGCGCCGTCGAGCAGTCGCGTGCCACCGCATCCAGGGCACAGGCCGCTTCCCCCACAGGCACCGCACACGCCGGCGTGCTCGTCGCCTCCTGTCCCGCCGCACGTCGCGCATTCGCCGGTTGGAGTGACCGCGACGACGGTCACGCGACGACCACTGTCGCGCCGCAGTCGGGGCAGGGGACCGTCGACGGAAAGCCGCGGACGCGCCGACGGTGAGCCGGGTTGTAGGCCAACTCCGCCTGCTCATCGAGGAGGCGGGCCCCGTACGGCGCCGTGCCACGCACCGACTCGACGACCGCGTCGGGGACGTTCATCCGGTTGCCATGGAAGTCGGCAACCCACCATCCATGTGCGTCGCGTCGCAGCAGGCCGCGTAGGCCATCGCCTCGGCGTTCGAGGTAACACGCCGCACCCTGGACCACGACGTCGTTCGAGTCGCGCATCTCGTACAGCTGCCAGCAGAAGCCGGGGCCGACGCTCAGCACGCAGGAGCGCGCACTCACGACGCTGTTCGGCGCGCGAAGAACTCGTCGCGCTCATCGTTGACGAGGCTGAATAGCGGGTACTGCGCCTCGTGCACGGTCGCGTTGAGTTCCCACGCCAACTTCCACCGCGTGTGGTCGTTGAACACCGCGAGGTCCGTCTGTCGTAATTCAGCGACGATCTGCAACGCCCCCAGGAGGTACGCCTCAGCGTTGTCGATCACCCGCTTGCGCTCGCGGGTTGCAACGGCGTCATGCCACCGCTGCTCGGCGACGACGACGTCGGGCGGTAGACTCGTCATCGCGCCCCTCCGTTGTGGTGACGGGTGGTGGTGGACGAGAATGTCGTTGGAGCGCCCTTTTGCGGGGCGCTCCTTCGCGTCGAGGTCGTCGACAGCGCACGGAGGCGGGGTGGCTCCACGCGCGCGGCGTCGAGGTAACCGACGATGTCGTCCTCGCGCAGGATCACGCGCCGTCCGGCCTTGGAGAACGGGATGCGTCGTTCTGCGATGAGGCGACGAATCAGCCGTTCAGTGAGCACCGGGTACTCGGTCGCGGTCTGCTCGATAGTGAAGTACCGCGGGCTCACGACTGCACCTGTGGCCGTGCGTCATTGATCTTCCGTAGCGTGCGCGCGTAGCGCCGCGCCGCCTCGCCGCGGGGTATCCGCTCGCCACGTTCCCATCGCGACACGTTTGTCGGCGTCGTTCGCGCGTCGACCGCGATGTCGGCCAACGAAAGGCCTGCCGCCTCGCGTAAGCGCCGCGCTTCGCCGGACGCGCACAGCGAGCGCACCTCCACGAGGAGCATCATCGGACTGGTCATGGAGAGGCATTGTCGCAACCTCGCCATTGCTCCTCAACGGATTCCTGTTGTCAGCGTTGGGCGAGGTTTTGACGCGCCAAAGACCTCCCCACTTCTGCCAGAACAGTGCGAGGTTACGAGGTATTGCCAAAACCTCTCCGCCCCATTACCGTTACCGCTCCAATGGCCGGCGACATCGACTTGGAACTGATTGGGTCAGGCCGAGGGGCAAAGTCGTGGACGGGCCCGGGCATTCACTGGCCCGACCCAGTTTCGGGGCCGT
Source organism: Actinomycetota bacterium (assembly GCA_041166405.1). GTDB lineage: Bacteria > Actinomycetota > Acidimicrobiia > Acidimicrobiales > JACCXE01 > JACCXE01. The sequence continues at coordinate 39,934 of JBEEFV010000045.1, forward strand.
GGAACATCCGAGGCTTCTGGATCGCGGGCGACGACGGGCCCGAACTCGTCGGGATGGAACTTTGGCGCGGTGTGTTCACGACGACCGCGGTTAAGAGGGTGGGCCGCAATGTGATGTTGTCGTCGCCGCCCGGAGGATTCAACGCAACGACCTTTCGCGAGCTGCGGTTCGGTGAGATCGAGCGACTGCTGCTGGAGTACGAAGCGCTCAACGAGGAATCGGACAAGACCTGGTTCCCTCGTTGGCTCGACAAGCAACTCGTCACCGAAGAGGGACGTCGCGATGTTGAGGCGCTGACGGGTGTTAACGCCGAACACCTTGCTGCCGCGACGGAGCGTTGGCGGCGCGCGCGCTCGGGGTTTGTCCGGAATGGACGACTGCCGGAGAACCACTTCGAGGCCGTCGCGCGGGTGTACCTGACGGCTCGCGCCGCCAAGCAGCGCCCGACGATGGCGGTGCACAAAGCGTTCACCGTGTCGTACTCGACCGCGGAGAAGTGGGTTCGGCGTTGCCGTGATCTCGGACTGATCGAGGAAACCTCGCCAGGCAAAACGAGTGGCGCCCCTCGTAGGGACGAAGAGAAGCCAAAGCGGGCGAAGGCCTCAGCCGCGAAGTCTCGGTCGACGTCATCCACGCAGCCGAAGCCGAAGCCGAAGAAGGGGAGGAAGTAGATGGCGTCTATCCGCCGGTCGCCGCGCAATCCGAAGAACTGGGAGGTCCGCTACCGGGACAACGCCGGCCGTCAGCGCACCGAGACGTGCGCGTCGAAGGCCGACGCCAACGCGTTGAAAAGCCAGATCGAGACAGACCTGCGCCGCGGGACTTGGATCGACCCCGCGCTCGGTCGTATGACGTTCGGCGCGTTCGTCGAGGCGAAGTTCATTCCGACGCTTGTCGGCAAAGCTCCGACGACGCGCGTGGGAACGGTGAGCTACCTGCGCACGCACATTCTCCCGGTGTTCGGCGAAGTTGAGATGGCCGCGATCGACTACTCGATGTGCCAGGAGTGGGTGAACGAACTCTCTACGCGGAAGGCTTCCGCCACGGTCGTAAAAGCCGCGCACATCATGGGCAAGGTGCTTCGGGTAGCTGCACGCTCGAAGGTGGTGCCATACAACGCGATGAGCGAGGTCGACCTACCGACGATCGACGAGAGTGAGGACGTTTACCTCACGCCAGCGCAGGTGAGGGACTTAGCGGACGCAATGGAGACAGTCGCGCCGCGCTACCGGGCGATCGTGGTTGTGGGCTGTAACGCCGGTCTGCGAATCGGTGAGCTGGCGGCGCTGCTGTGGACTGACGTTGACCTAGTGCACCATCGCATCACTGTCGCCCGCAAGGTCGTCGAGGTCAGCGGCCTCGGCATGACTGAGGGCAAGACCAAGACGAAGGCAGGTCGACGCATCATCGAGATTGGGCCGAGTGTCGTCGCGGAACTTGAGCGGCACCTCGAACGCTTTCCATCCTCCGGGCGCGTATTCACCTCGCCCGATGGCACAACGATCCGTGCGAACAACATGCGGCGGCGTGAGTGGGCAAAGGCCGTGCGGTTGGCGGCGCTCGACCCCAAGCCGACGTTCCACGACATGCGCCATACGGCCGTGAGCCTGTGGATCGTTGCGGGCGCGTCCGACATGCAGATAGCGAGCTGGGCGGGACACACGAACGCTCAGTTCACGAAGTCCCGGTACGGCCACCTGTTCCCCGAGTCGGGTCGCGAGATCGCCGGCACGCTCGACAAGCTCATGGCATCGGCCACGACGAACCCGTCTGCCGAGGTCGTCGCTCTGCGCAAGCAGCGTGAGGCGCAGTGACCTGCGCGTACGAATCCGTCAGGAAGATACGGAACGACGTCGCCGAGCGACGTCCGTGCGCCGCATGCCCGCTTTGAATTCGGAGATTTTCTGCTGATCGCTTCGGCGCGCTCGCGCCAGGTCGGTGGGCAGTGCCGATGACTCTTCGAGCGCTCGGTCGATGTAGCTGATGCCCGTATCTTCTCGGTCTCGGTTAGCCATTGCCTCGTATCTGCTCCGTCTCAAGGACCTCTAGGGTTTAGTACGTCCGCGGCGTTGCGTGCCAAGTAATCGCGGTTGTGGTTCAGATCTTCGGGGCCGATGTTCGCCAGTGCGCTGTCATTGATCGGCCGCGTCGACGCCAACGTGATGACACCAACGGGTAGTCGGTGCCATGGTTCGCCTTCCAGGAAGACCGGCACGGCGTGCACGCTGTTCCAGCGCGAGGTCGTCAGTTCCGAAGTCGACGACACGACGTTGCTACCCGCGCAAAATCCGCGAACAGCGACCCACGGACTCGGCATTGCGATAGGGACGGCCTCAAGCGTGCGCACGTCGCGCCAAGATCGGTCCGACGAGCCCCACATCATGAGGGAATGCGACCGAGGACGGCGAACCCAAAGATGAAGCCCTAACCGCTCGTCATCCGCAAGCGTCGTTCGGGCACTGATATTGCGGACGACTCGGTCAAGCCACTGACGCAGCAGCGCCTGTAGGCGGTCTTGCCCTTCGGTGAACCGCCGCTTGTCGTCCGTCCGCAAGATCCCCTGGTCGACCTCCTCTTCCCACATCCTGAGCCGTTCGCCGTACGGCACGTAATCGGCGCGCTGCGTTCGGCAAAAGCCGACCTCGTAGAGGAACTGAGCGCTCTGGACGAAGTAGTCCGGGTTCAGCGCCGTGATGCCCGTCGCCTGCCAGCGCCGGTACGCGGCCCGCTCGGACGCGAGCAGAACGGGATCAGCCACGTCGGGACGCCCTTCCTGAACGTCCGTCTGCCGCGTCAGGAGGGCGACATGCCTCGGGTTCGTGGCCGACCGGTACACCCACCGCAGCAGGTCGTGGTCGAGCATGCTGACGCCGGCAAAAACACATGCCGTGTCGCTGAGTCGACCGCGCATCTTCACCTCCTGCCACGAGTCCGCCGGCGTGAGGTAGTAGCCGCTCTCAGCGAGCACGACCGAGCGCTCCTCGGTCATCGTCAGGACGCCGTGGAGGTGGTGGACGAGCAACTCGCGACCCGACGGGGCAGCGCCCAGCCATTCCGAGCGCACTGACCTTCGCGGAAAGCGCTTTTGAATCGCCTTCTCAAGAATCTGGTCGAAGTTCGGCGTGACAACCTGACAGCGGTCGTCCCACGCGTGTTGCAGCGCTGCGACGGCTTTCGCGGTCGGACCAGGCGGCGGGTCCGCGCCGGGAATCCTGTACAACTCATCGCGCGTCGCGGGAAGGAAATCGTCCTTGAGGATCGCCTGCGCTATAGCGGCCGAGCCGATCAGGCCCTCGCGCTTCATGATCCACTCGCAGAATTCCGGCCGCAGCGACTTCGCGATCGACAAGCGCTCTGCCGCGCGCACGAGCAGCGCATGAGCAAGCTGCGGCCACGTCGGTAGGCCCGCCTCGGCGGACGACCCCGCGCCGATTACGAGGGTTAGGTCCGGTTCGTTGGCGAGCCGCCGGATCGCCCGCAGCGTCGATGTGAGTTCAAGGAATTTCGACGCCACGTCGCGATTATCAAGCGTCAGCGGGGTCAGTGACGGCGAAATGCTCCGACGCCAGCGTGCCGGTCGGAAACCGCCCGAGGAGGATTTCGATCGAGTCGACGTTTGCCACAGCCATGAAGCGCAGCAACGTCGCCAATGGCGCGGTCTTGATGGTGCCGCGTTCCCATGCCCCAAGTGTTCCGCCCGACATCCCGATCTTGTCGGCCAAGGCTTCAAGGCTCAGACCGGCCCGCTCACGCGCGCGACGCATTCCACGGCCTAGCTCCTCCCGTACTTCTAGTGGGAGGACATCGAGCTCCCCGCGATTTTGTCGCGGGCTGCGATGATGCGAACGAGTGAGTTTTGCTGCCATCTGGCCGGTGTTCGGGTCCCTCCTCCCGCTACACCAGCGTGGCAAACTACATCCGTGGCCTTCAACCCCGCGACAGAATCGCGGGCTCAGAGTTGGATGGACCGTCCGCTCTCTGATGACCCGCTCCCACGTGATTTGGCGAACGCTCGGCGGCGCGACCGGAAGAGAATCCAGGAGTTCAAGCGCGCAATAACGCCGCGTCGTCGGGCGGCACGCCCCACCGCCTCCTAAGCGACCGCGCCGTCATCGCGGGCCATCTCCACTGCCGCGCTTGAGCTAGACCCGTCTCAGCTTCGGCTTGCCCGCCCCGGAGGTCATCGCGTCGAGACGCTCGACGGTCTGATCGGCCATCGCCCGCCTGATGTGCTCAGGGGGCTCTCGAAGGTCCGTGGCCCACGCAACGCCGCCGCTGACGCCCGTGCGGACCCGCCAGCCGTGCCGCCGAGCCACGAGCCGAACGGCCTTCCGCCAGCGGTCGACACTGGTGATCTCCGACACGGCGACGGTGAGCGATGAAAGGCCCGGTACGTCCACCGCGGCACCGAGTTGTCCTTCGATCTGCGCGGCGAGGGCCTCAACCTGGCGCTGTTCGATCGAGCCGATTCGTGGCATCCGCTAGCCGCCTTTGGATTCCGATGTGGTGCAGATGTGGTGCAAGCGGTGTTGTTGAATGCTGCGATCACGTCGTGTCACCACGTAATCGCAGGTCATTTTTGTGGGGCTACCTGGAATCGAACCAGGGACCTCAGCATTATCAGTGCTGCGCTCTAACCAGCTGAGCTATAGCCCCGGAGAAAACCGGAGAGCGAAAGTTACCCGTCGTTGGTGTCTACGTCGATCTCGATCCCACCCTGGAGCTCGACGATCAAGTTGTAGAACGTCGCGGCGAGCGCGTTGGCACCTGTGCCCAACGCGATGAGGACGCTGCCCCCGATGATGATGGCGAGCGCCTGCGCGATCACCGAGAAATGGAACGAATCGAGCGCGAACAGCTTCGCGACGAAGTCCTCGACGTTGCCGGTGACGCCGAGCACGGCGGCGACCGTCCACAGGATCGCCCACGCCACGACGAAGACCAGGAGCATGCAGGCGTACATCACGAGTGACACGCGCACGACGCTGCGCACGCGCACAGCGCGAAGTGTGAGGCGGTGGCTCGGCATGCGCCGAGAAAACTAATCGGCTACGTCGAGCCGCAGACTTTCATCTCGTCGGGACCGCTTGGGCACAGACCGACTTCGGAACCGTGCGGCTCGAGTTCCGCGTACCCGGACGGCGTGAAGCGCGCCGTGTACCCGGCGGCGCGCACGACACCGGGACGGTGGCCGAGCACCTGCTCGGCGCGGGCCAGCGCAGCCCGTAACGCCGGCGCGGGATCGTTCGGGCCCAGGCTGCCCTTGCCGCCGTCACGATGCGCTTTCGACACGGCGCGGGCGTCGCCGTAATAGACCTCGACAGCGGCGTCGGGGCCTGACTGCTTGTAGTCGTGGACGGTGGCGCCGTTGCGGCGTGCGTAGTTGTCTGCGGCGGCCGGTCCCTCGGCCGCGCCCGCGAGCGCGGCGATGTCGGCGGCGCGTTTGGCTTCGGCGCGATCGACGGCACCACCGCCGAGGTGGGCGAGGGCGATGATCGCCAAGCCGGCGAAAACCACAAACCCCGCCATCAGCGGCACGACTTGGCCGCGTTCGTTGATGCGCACCCGCGCACCTCCAAGTTCAGAGGAATCGCGGGGGAAGCGTCGTGTTCATCACCGAACTGGTCCTCCCCACGACCGTAAAACGGTTGTGGGGAGGACCAGTTCGGTAGGGGGGCGGGCCTTAGCCCTCTTCCTCTTCAGCTTGGATGATGGGCGCCGCCGTCGCAAGGGTGGCGCCGTCGTCGAGGTTCATGACCCTGACGCCGGTGGCATCGCGGCCCTGCGAGGAGATCTGGCGGACGGGCATACGCGCCGTGACGCCGTTGGACGCGGCCACCATCATCTCGTCGTCGAGGCCGACCATGAACGCCGCCACCACGAACCCGCGCTTGGCGGTGAGCTTGATGCCCTTCATCCCGAGCCCGCCGCGTCCCTTGCGCGGGAACTTGTCGAGCTGCGTGCGCTTGCCGAAGCCGGCGTCGGTGACGATGAGGATCGCGGTGTCGTCACGGGCGACGTCGCAGGACACGACTTCGTCGTCGGCGCGCATGCGCATGCCGATCACGCCCTGCGCAGACCGCCCCGTCGGCCGCACCGAATCCTCGGCGAAGCGGATGGTCTGGCCGGTGCGCGTCACGATGAAGATGTCGTCGGTGCCGCTCGTCGGCAACACCTTCACCAGCTCGTCGCCGTCCTTCAGCGTGATGGCGATGAAGCCTTCGCGCCGCGACTTGTCGTACTCCGAGAACGGCGTCTTCTTGATGATGCCCTTCTTGGTGGCGAACAGCAGGAGCTTGTCTTCGGGGTAGTCGCGCGTGGCGATGACCGCTTGGATCTTCTCCTCGGGCTCGAGCGGCAACAGGTTGACGACGGGCGTACCGCGCGCCGTGCGCTCCTTTTGCGGGATCTCGTGCGCCTTGAGCCGGAACACGCGGCCGCGGTTGGAGAAGAAGAGGATGAACTCGTGCGCTGAGGTGTGGATCACCTGCGACACGAGGTCTTCTTCTTTCAACTTGGCGCCGGCAATGCCGCGTCCGCCGCGGCCCTGCGTGCGGAACGAACCGGCGGCGACCGTTTTCACGTAACCGGCACGCGTCATGAGAAACACCAACGGCTCGTCGCTGATGAGGTCCTCGGAGCCCAGCTCGCCCGGGTCGTGGGTGAGTTCGGCGCGACGTGGTGTGGCGAACTTGTCCTTGACGGCGGTCATCTCACTCTTGATGACGCCGCGCAACACCGCGGGCTTGGCCAGGATCTCTTCGAGTTCCGTGATCGTCGTCCGCAGGTCCTTCATTTCCTGGTCGTACTCACTGCGGCTCAGCCGCGTAAGACGGGCGATCGTCATGTCGAGGATGTGGTTGGCCTGGATCTCGCTGAACTCGAACGGCTTCGCCATGAGACCGGTGCGCGCCGCGGCGCGGTCTTCGGACGCGCGCACGTGGGCGATGATCTGGTCGATCATGTCGAGCGCCTTGAGCAAGCCCTCGACGATGTGGGCGCGGTCTTGCGCCTTCTTCAGCCGGAACTGCGAACGCCGCGTGATGACGTCGACCTGATGGTCGATGTAGGCCTGCAGCGCCTGCACCAAGTTCAGCGTGCGGGGCACGCCGTCGACGAGCGCCACCATGTTGACGGCGAAGCTCGACTGCAGCTGCGTGTGCTTGAACAGGTTGTTCAGCACGACGAGCGCGTTGGCATCGCGCTTGAGCGGGATCTCGATGCGGGTCATCTCGCCCGAGGACAAGTCCTCGACGTCGCGGATGCCCTCGAGCTCGCGGGCGTTGACGAGGTCGTAGATGCGCTGCGCGATGCCCGCGGGCGACGCCTGGTACGGCAGCTCGTGCACGACGATGACCGGACCGTTCTTGCGGTCTTCGATCTCGGTGCGCGCCCGCAGGCGGATCGAACCGCGGCCGGTGCGGTACGCGTCCATGATCCCCTGGCGACCGAGGATCAGTGCGCCGGTCGGGAAGTCGGGACCCTTGACGAAGTGCATGAGGTCGTCGGGCGTGGCCTCGGGGTTGTCGATCAGGTGGATCGTGGCGTCGACGATCTCGCCGAGGTTGTGCGGCGGGATGTTCGTCGCCATGCCCACGGCGATGCCCGTCGACCCGTTGACCAACAAGTTCGGGAACCGCGACGGCAACACCTTGGGCTGCTCGAACTCGAACGTGTAGTTCGGCTCGAAGTCGACGGTGTTCTCGTCGATGCCGGCCAACATCTCGTTGGCCAACGTGGCCAGACGGCACTCGGTGTATCTCGCCGCGGCCGCGGGAAAGTCGGGCGAGCCGTAGTTGCCGTGGAAGTCGATCAGCGGGTCGCGCAGCGAGAAGGGCTGGGCCATGCGCACGAGCGCGTCGTAGATCGACGAGTCGCCGTGCGGGTGGAACTTGCCCATCACTTCGCCCGACACGCGGGCGCACTTCATGCGCGGGCGGTCGGAGCGCGCCCCCATGTCGTGCATGCCGTACAAAATCGCCCGGTGCACGGGCTTGAGGCCGTCGCGCGCGTCGGGCAGCGCCCGCGCCACGATGACCGACATCGCGTAGTCGAGGAACGAACGTTCCATCTCCTCCGACAGTTCGATGTCTTCGACGCCGCCGACGAAGTCGGCAACGGTGTCGACGGCGACGCCGTCGTCTTCTTCGGTCCCGTCCTCGGGAGGCAGATCGCTCATCAGATGTCCAGGAAGCGAACGTCGCTGGCGTTGGTGACGATGAAGTTCTTGCGCGACTCGACGTCGTCACCGAACAGGACCGAGCACGCCTGGTCGGCGGCAGCCGCCTCGTCGGCACTGACGCGCAGCAGCGTGCGCCGCGTCGCCATCATCGTGGTGTCGCGCAACTCTTCCCAGTCCATTTCGCCGAGGCCCTTCAGGCGGGCGAACTCGGCCTTGTGATTCGGGCGCTCGGTGAGGAATCGCTCGCGCGCCGCGTCGTCCTTCAAGTACACGGTCTCCTTGCCGACGGTCGTGGAGTACAGCGGCGGCTGGGCCACAAAGATGTTGCCCTTCTCGATCAGCGGCCGCATCTGGCGGAAGAAGAACGTGAGCAGCAGCGCTCGGATGTGGGATCCGTCGACGTCGGCGTCGGCGAGGATGATCACCTTGCCGTAACGCGCCTTGGCGACGTCGAACTCCTCGCCGATGCCGGCACCGACGGCGGTGACCAGCGTCTGGATCTCGGTGTTCTTGAGCATCTTGTCAACGCGCGCCCGCTCGACGTTGAGCGGCTTGCCGCGCAGCGGCAGGATCGCCTGGTTCTCGGGGTCGCGGCCGCGCACGGCCGAACCGCCGGCGGAGTCGCCCTCGACGATGAACAGCTCTGCCTCTTCGGCGTTCTTGGTGCGGCAGTCGGTGAGCTTGCCGGGAAGGCCCGCGCCTTCCAGCGCCGACTTGCGACGGATCGTGTCGCGCGCGGCGCGCGCGGCGACGCGTGCCCGCGCCGCCTGCGTGGCTTTGGTGACCAGCGCCTTGGCCTCCGACGGGTGCTCCTCGAGCCACTCGGCGAGCTTCTCGTTCGTCACCTTCTCGACGGCCGACCGCATGGCGATCGTGCCGAGCTTGCCCTTGGTCTGGCCCTCGAACTGCGGGTCCTGCAGCTTCACGGCGACGATGGCCGTGAGGCCTTCACGGATGTCTTCACCGAGGAGGTTGTCGTCCTTGTCTTTCAGCAAGCCGCGCGCCTTGGCGTACTTGTTGACGACGTTCGTGATGGCCTTGCGGAAGCCTTCTTCGTGGGTGCCGCCTTCGGGCGTCTCGATGCCGTTGGCGAAGCTGTGGATGCCCTCGTGGTAGCCGGTGTTCCACTGCATGGCGATTTCGACTTCGTGGTCTTCGGCCTTGCTCTCGTACGCCGCGACCTTCTTGAACAGCGCTTCCTTCGTGGAGTTGAGGTGGCGCACGTAGTCGGTGATGCCGCCGGCGTACCGGTACGTGACCGACTGCGTGTGGCCCGGCCGCTCGTCCTTGAATCGGATCTCGAGGTCGCGGTTGAGGAACGCGTACGTCTGCAGGCGCTCGAGCACGGTCTGGGCGCGGAACTCGATGCCCTCGGCCTTGAAGATCTCGGGGTCGGGCCAGAAGGCGATCGTCGTGCCCGTACGACCCTTCGGCGCGTCGCCGACGACCTTGATCTTGCCGACGGGCTTGCCACCGTCCCGGAACTCCATGACGTGGCGCTTGCCGTCTTCGGCGTCGACCTCCGCGATGAGGCGCGTCGACACGGCGTTGACCACCGACACGCCCACTCCGTGTAGGCCGCCCGACACCTTGTAGCCGCCGCCGCCGAACTTGCCGCCGGCGTGCAGGACCGTGAGGACGACCTCGAGGGCGGACTTGCCTTTCTGGGCGCCCGACGTCATCGGCTGCACCGGAATGCCACGACCGTTGTCGACCACGCGGCACCCGCCGTCGGCCAGCAGTGTGACGTCGATGCGGGTGCAGTGACCCGCCATCGCCTCGTCGACCGAGTTGTCCACTACCTCCCGAATGAGGTGGTGCAGACCCGTCAGCCCGGTCGAACCGATGTACATGCCGGGCCGTTTCCGGACCGCTTCGAGGCCTTCGAGGACCTGAATGTTGTCTGCGCTGTACCCCGATTTCGCCGCCTTTTTGGCCGGCGGCTTGGTCACAGTTGTGTCAGTCATAGTCTCTCTTCGTCGGCGTGTGCGATAACGGGTCTCCCGAGGCCATTCGGACGCGCCGACGACCGGCAAAAGTGCAGGTCAGCGGGTACATAAACCCCGAATCGCAATGACGTAAGTTTACCAGACGGGTGTAGCGGTTACTGCCCTTTGGCAGGACCCTTGGGACGGGAAGCGAACAACCTCTAAATGAGCTCGGCGCAAGCCACCAGAGACGACATCGCGCGCCTCTTTGGCCGCGCCGCGTTTGGGGCCACGCCCGCCGATCTCGACGCCTGGACGGGCAAGCCGTACGCCGACGCCGTGTCGTTTCTCGTCGACATCCCCGCGCCGTCGGGGCGCCGCGCCCAGCCCGACGACACCCGCCGCAACGCCCTCGTGCAGACGGGCGCCAACCACACCGACGACGGCACGATCCGCCTCGCGCAGAAGTGGTGGCTCGAGCGGATGCGGACGGGTTCGTACCCGCTCGAGGAGCGCATGACGCTGCTGTGGCACGGCCATTTCGCCACCGCGGTGCGCTATCCCTACCCCGACGTGGCGATGATGCTGGTGCAGAACCAGACGTTCCGCACGCACGCCCTCGGCAACTTCCGCGAGCTGGTCAAAGCCGTCACGGTCGACCCGGCGATGATGGAGTGGCTCGACGGCGCGCGGAACTCGATCCCGACGCCGAACGAGAACTACGCCCGCGAGTTCATGGAGCTGTTCACGCTCGGCAAGTTCCCGGAGGTCTACGGCGAGCGTGACGTGCGCGAGGCGGCGCGCGTGCTCACCGGATGGACGAGCAACCCGTCGTTCCGCACGGTGTCGTTCAACAGCGCCGGTCACGACACGGGCACCAAGACGGTGCTCGGCACCACGTTCGGCGACGCCGGCGCGCACGAGTACGAGCAACTGGTCGACGTCGCGCTCAGCCAGCCGGTGAGCGCGCGCTTCATCGCCGCGAAGCTCGTGTCGAACTTCGC
>JBEEFV010000046.1:0-86504 GCA_041166405.1 Actinomycetota bacterium
AGACGGAGGGCTTCGGTGATGATGCGGCGCGCGGTCGGGTGGCGCTCGGACACGGCCCGACACTACGCTCAGTAAGAGTGCTCTTACAGGATGGGACGGAGCCGGATGTCGAGAGTCGTCGTTACCGCAGTCGGCTACGTCGGCGACATCGCGCCGTTCATCGAGCCGGCCCGGCGACTCGCGGCCGCGGGCCACGACGTGGTCGTCGTCGCTCCCGCTGGCTACCGCGCGCTCCTCGCCGAGGAGCCGTTCGCGTTCGCGCCGTATCCGGTCGGTGACCTGTCGACCACCGCGATGCATGCCGATCCGCACCACGAACGGCTGCTGCGTCATCCCATTCTCAACTCGCCGCGCCTCGCCCGCTACTACATCAACGGCTACTTCAGCGTCGACCCGGAAGGCGTCGCGAACGGATGGCGGCAACTACTCGACGGCGCTGGCGCGGTAGTCAGCGCCATCGCGCCCGCGCCGGTGGTGGTGCCGATCGCCAAGGACCTCGGCGTGCGGAGCGTGGTCGGCACCGTCGTTCCGATGATCATCCCGACGGCGCGCCGCCACTCGACGTTTACGCCGTGGCCCCGCAACCTTGGCCGCGTCGGCAACCGCCTGTCGTGGCTCTACGCCGACTTCGCTCTGCACGCCACCTATGCCGGACCGGCGTTGAATCGGCTGCGCGTCGAGTGTGGCTTGCCGAAGTCGCTCGCGCCCGGCGCCCACGGTTACCGCGACGCTGACCGGCTCGTCGCCCTCGCGCCCGAAGCCTTCGCCGGCCCCGGCTTCGACGACTGGCCTTCCCTCGTGTGGGGCGGATTCTCCCGATGGAGTCCGAGTGGGATGACCGTGCCCGACGACGTCGAAGACTTCTTAAACAGTGGCGCGCCACCGATCGTCGTCACCCTCGGCTCCAGCGCAGCGGGCGGTGCCGAAGCCAGGTTCGCCACAATCGCAAAGGCCATCACAGACCTCGGACACCGCGCCCTGATCGTCACCGGCACCGAACAGCTGCGCGCCGCGACGCAAGTTGCCGTCGGCGCGACGTCGTCGGTGTTGTGCGCTGCCTTCGTTCCGTTGGAGCCCGTCGTGGCGCGGTCGCGCGCCGCGGTCATCTCCGGATCGCTCGGGTCCGTCGGCGTCGCGTTGCACGCCGGCAAACCGACCGTCGTCGTGCCCTCGCTGTTCGACCAAGGCTGGAACGGGCGCCGCATTCAGCAACTTGGCCTCGGACGCCGGGCCACCACCCCACGCGCCGTCCACGCCGCGATCGCAACGGTGACAACCGACCGCACATACGCCGACCGCGCCGCCGCGATGGCTGAGGAGATTCGTTACTGCGACGGAGCCCAAGCACTTACAGAAGCCACGCTCGGTCTGCTCGCGCCGGCCTGAGTGTCCCTAACGCCGGATCAATCGTGCGATCGACTACAGGATGTTGACGCGGCCCGTCCGGTGATACGAAGCCAAAATTCGTCGCACGTCGCGGCGAACCACCCGGTCGGCATCGTTACGCAGATCGTCGAGCGCGCCGACAACGCGTGTCGCGAGTTCGCGCGGAGACCCGTCGGCGAGCATGTGCACGACGGCTCGACGAACGATCGGATCGCTGTCGTGTCGCATCTCGAGCACCCGCTCCCACGCTTCGGGCACGTTGGCGCGCACATGGCACGGGCAGAGATTGATGACCGCGATCTTGCGCGTCCGCGGGTCGGAGTCGAAGGTGAGGGCGATCAACTCTTGCACCTCAGCCTCGGATCGCGAGGTGTCGCATGCGCCCGGTACGCCCCAGCCCGTCCGCTCCCGGACGCGGTCGTACTTGCCCATGTGGCAAGGCTACGCGTGCACCTGGCGCGGACAAACGAATTGCCCAGCCTCCGAGCGGCAGTCGAACGCGGTGCCGTCGTAGCGGCCCGCACCCGCGACGTTCGGCTGCGTGAGATCCAAGCTGCGTCAGCCAGCTAGTCCTCGAACATCTCCGGAAGCCGTCTCCGCACGATCCGAAGCATGACCATCGCGGCGCCCCAATACCCAACGGTCAAGACGAACGCGAGCGTGTGAAGGAGGACGAGCCAGCGCGGTGACGCGAAGAAGATCCAGTGAGCCGCGAGCGCGAGCGACCACGCAACAATGAGAGCGGCATAGAACTGAAGCGCCAACCGCATCACTCCGGAGCGGCTTTCGAGTTCAGCACGCTTCGCGCTCAGGTCCGTCTCGCGACGTGCGAGTCGCTCGAGTGCGTCCCTGGGTCCGGGCATGTGGTCTTCCTCCTTGGAGTTGCGCGATCTCGTTCATGGCGGCGTCGAGAATCCGCTCGACGCGTTCGCGGTCGGCTCGGCCGGATACCGTCATCACGCGCTCCGTGAAGCGATCCAGCAGCGGACGAAGATCGTGCTCGGCGCGTACTCGTGCGCCGGTGCGTTCCTCGATCAGGGCCAACGTTCCTCGTCGTTCTGCAAGCAGCCGCAACCCGGCGGCGGTGCACTCATAGCGCTTCGCCCTGCCCGCCTTGCGAGCCGACACAAGTCGTTCGTCGACCAACGCTTGGAGCGCCGGGTATACGGCGCCCGGGGAGGGCCTGTACCCGGAACCGAATAGTCGCTCGAGCTCTTCGATCATCTCGTACGGCTTTAGCGGCCGTTCTTCACATAGCGCGAGCAACACGAGTGGTAACTCGCCCGGTGCGAACACTTGGGTGCGCTGTTGTACGACGATAGTACGAACAATATACGAACTATGTACGAAGAGCAACCAGCCACTCGGTCGGCACGGTCACCAATCGGCGTGTCCCGAACGCGGGCTCGTTCGGTTCAGATGAGCCATCATCTCGCCGGTGGACGAAAGTCGAGGCGGTGAGACGGCGATCGGTCTCGGATGGCGCGTCCATTCGTGGACGGCGGTCGTCGTTGCGGTCCGCGGCCCCGCCGAGTCGCCGCACATCGTCCATCGGGAGCAGGTCACGCTGCTCGACGACGAGTCGCTGCGCGAGCCGTACCACGCGGCCGCCGCGCTCCCGCGCGACGAGGCGCCGGGGTTAATCACGTCGGTCGAAGAAGCGGCAACTACCGCTGCGGCGGAAACGATCCGCCGCTTCGTCGCGTCGCTGGGATCTGTTGCGGCGGTCGGTGTCGTTGGCGGGAACCGCAAGCTCCCCGAACTACCTCGGATCCTCGCGAAACACGCGTTGCTGCACGCGGCCGAACGCGCGATGTACGAGCAAGCGATCATCGAAGGAGCGAAGCGCGCTGGGCGGTCGGCGACGACCATCCCGGCGACGGGCGCATTGTTCGCCCACGCGTCCGAGGTACTCGGCGTGAAGCTCGAGCCGTCACTTGCCGCGCTCGGCAAGTCGATCGGACCGCCTTGGCAAAAGGCTCACAAGGAGGCGACAGCGGCCGCGCTCGTCGCGCTTCACGCGGTGAAGTGATCTGCCTCCCCTCACGCCGGTGTACCGCGTTTGCGATCTCGTCGACGCCACTGAAGGGAAGCGGTCCGATTCACGGTCTCGGGTCTTGACAGCGCTAGATCCGGCAATCTTGGTGGGTCGCCGTTCTTCTTCGGGTTGTTGCCTTATAGGGACTACAACCCGGAGAAAAACGTCGAGGTGTACATATGTGCCGTTCTCGCGTGGTCGCCACCGAGTCTTCGGCCGCCGGGGCCCGGTGCCACCGAACCCCGGCACGCGGCGCACCGCACGACGGACGATCATGCATACGTGAGCACGCCGACCCTCATTGTCATTAGTGGCCCAAGCGGTGCTGGGAAGACGACCCTTGCGCACGAACTCGCACGTGCGGTGCCCTGTCCGGCGATATCCAGGGACGAGATCAAGGAAGGGATGGTGCACACGATCGGCGAGTTCGCACCCGCTCCCGGCGATGAACTGACCAGGCGCACCTTTCCGGTGTTTTTCGCGGTCCTACGGCTCCTGCTCGAAGCGGGAGTCACGGTGATCGCGGAGGCCGCGTTTCAAGACCATCTCTGGCGGCCGAACCTTGAACCGCTCGCGGAGCTTGCTCGCATCCGCGTCATCCAATGCCATACGGACGGCCGGGAACTGGTCGCTCGACGTGCCGCGCGGGGCAAGCGGACGGCGCATGCCGACGGCGCGGTGCTCGACACCGACCAACACGAGCAGAAGTTCGGTCGCCTCTCGATGCCTTTGCCGTCGCTCGACGTGGACACGACGAGCGGGTACGCACCTGATCTCGACGAGATCGTCGCCTTCATCAACGGGAGCTAGATAGCTCGGAAGCTCCCCAGGCGGGTGTCCCCGAAGCCGCGATCAGAGCGCATAAGTGCCGATCACGAGCAGTCCGAAAGCGTCCCCGCGGGGACGCTTCGGTTATGTCGAGTAAAGCGGTTCCGCGGAACCGCTTCGCCCCACGCATAAGCGCCGATCTCGCGCACGCGGTATCCGGCATTACCGAACGGTTAGCTGCGCGCTAGCACCGTTCACCGCTGATTCGCGCTCGTGCCGCGCCTTCGTAGTCGGGAACCAGATGCCTAGGTGGGCCGTCCAAGAGTCATGAAATTCTCGCCAGCCCGCATCATTGCCGTGCCCGTGGCGGTAGTCGCCTTCGTGTCGGCATCATGCGACAGCGGCGCACACAAAAGCGACGACAACGCCACGCGTTCGTTCGGCCGCTCCGGCGAACGCCTCGTCGTCACGTCGACGGACACCGCTCATCCCGCAATCGCACACGCCGCCGCGCGACGCATCTTCGATCATCCGCTCACCGAGCCAGCCGCCACCGACATACATGTCGTGTTCGACGGAATCGGCACGCTCCACGCCGTGGGGATTCCCGACGCAAGCGGCTCGCTCACCAACCCCCCACTTGCCGCGCGCGCGACTGTCCCTGTGTCGTCCCTGGAAGGCCACACCGTATGGATTCGTGTTTGGAAGGCCGAGGTCGGCGCGCATTCCTGCCCGGCACAGCCGGTATCCGTGCCTCGGGGCAAGGTGCTGGTGAATCCACCACGCCACATCCCGTTCTACTCGGCGGTAGTCGTCGACGCGACCACGGGCGTCGAAGCCGACTGGACTCAGTCGCTCACAACCCCCATTTGTCCGACTGTGCGCGACCGCTGACGCACCGCGGGCTCCGCCGGCCGCGGAAACCGCTAGCGCAGAAGTGTCGATCCCGGTTGGCGGCACAGTCCGTTTGATGCGGCAGCCGTCGCGTCGGTGCGTGAGAATTGTGGTGAGCAAGGAGGTCAGATGAAACGTCTGGTCCAGGCAGTTGCTGTCCTGTGGGGCCTCGTTGGAGCAGCCATCGCGTTGCCCGCTGTGGGTGATGCCAGCGGGACCGCGAAGGTCGTGCTGCTTATCGCTTCCGTAACCCTGCCGCTCTGCGCGCTCGTGTCAGCCATTGCCGTCGAACGGGGTCGCTCGCGCGTTGGCGCAATCCTGCTGATCGCCTCGTGCGCCACCCCTGCGTACATGGCACAACTGCTCGCTATCGCCCCGCTCATCGCGGCCCTCGTTCTGCTGTTCTCGACACGACACACGCCGGAAACCGCGGCACCCGCAGCGGGCTGACCGCCTCGCGCTTTCGCGCATAAGTACCGATCCGGAGCGCGAGCATCCACCTTCCCGAGCCGGGCATGATGCGATCGGTATGAGCCTCGCGTACGCATCGGGTCACCTCACCGCCGCCGTTAGGTCGCTCGCAACGAGCGAGAGTGAACTCGCACCGCGATTGCAAACTGCGTGGGACGAGCATGTCCAGATGGTCTGGATGAAGCCCTGCCTCACGCGAGACCTGCTGCGCGAGTTCAGAGACTTGTGGCGCAAGTACACCGCGCCCTCGGACGATCGACAGAGCACGAAGTTGCGGGATCTGAGCGGCGACGAATGCCGCGCTGCAATTGAAACCCTCGTGACGCTGGCCAACAAAGTCGCAGTAGCCGCCGCGACTGTTGGCGACCAGCAACTCGCGACGCTTGCCGACCTCGACTAGGTCCGCGCCCGGAGGCGCGGTGCCCGGGGACTAGCGCATACGTGCCGGCACTGATCTCGTCGTCGCTTCGTGGTGACAAGATCACGCGATGAGCGACGACGAGCCACGTCAACCAATTGCCCAGGTTCTCAGCGGCCTTGAAGTTCATCCGCTCGAGCCGAATTGGACTCCGATCGAAGCGTTCGTCCTCATCAAGTGCCTCGACGAAGACGGCGACCCGGCGTGGGTGTATCGAACCACGAACAAGCTCAACCGCGAAGAACTGCTCGGTGCGCTGATTGTTCACGCCGACCTTCTTCGGCAGGAACTCGTCAGCGAATGGGAAAGCGACTGATTCAGTGTCCAACCGCGAGACCGCGTGACGCTTACGTCGCGGTTGTCCTTTCCTCGACGGGTCGCTGGTTATGGCGTCGTCGTGGCCGTCGCGGCATCGACCCTGCGCGCTAGTGATCGACCGTCTCACCCATGGGCACCTACCGCGTCCAGCCGTAGACCTCGACGCCGGGCACGGGGCCGTAGTTGCTGTTGGCCGGGCAGAGCTCGCGCGGCGTGCGAAACGCCACAGTGACAGCGCCTGTCGCGACGTCGGCGACGGCGACGTCGAAGTTGCGCCGCCCGGTATCGATCATCTTGTCCGTCGACTCGAAAGCCAGCCGCGTGTCGTCGGGTGACCAGCGCGGCGTGGCGTGATCGAGCATCGGATAACCCCAACAGAACGCGTTGTCGGGGAGGCCACCACGCGCGATCGCGTTGGTCAGCTGACGCGGCGCCGACCCGTCCACGTTGAGGATCCAGACGTCGTCGCCGATCCAGCTCTGTCCCGGCTGCCAAGGCTTCGGGTAGTCCTGATAGCGCGTGCGCAACGCCGCTAACTGGCCGCCGTGGTGCGACCACGACAGCGCGTGGAAGTTGCCGGTGGCGATCTTCGTCTCGGTGCGACCGGCCAGTCCGAGGATCACCACCTCGGCATTGCCCGCACCTTCGGCAGGTTCGTTGGTTGAAACGCGCAACGCCGCGATCTCGTTGCCACCGGGCGACACCGCGAACGAGCTGTAGGTCCACCCGACGGGTGGTTCGAACGACGTCACGCGCGCGCCGTCGGTGCTCATCATCGCGACGGCGTCGACGGCGTCGTAGGGCTGCGCCGGCGGACCCTTCTGGTGCCGCAGGTAGACGATCGATGCGCCATCGGGAGTGAACACCGGCTGCGCGTCGTAGCCGCCCTGGGTCAGCAGCTTTTCGTTCGAGCCGTCGAGGTACGCCACCGCGATGCCGGCCTGAGTGCTCGACGTGTAACCGGAGCTACAGCCAGCGATACCGCAGCCGCTGTAAGGCGCGCCCTCCGACGAAATGATCTTGCTGAAGACCTTGCGCGCGCCGTGGATCTGGTCGCTCGGCGCTGCCGGTGCACTGCTCGGCAGGACGCCGGACCCGTCGACGGTCGCGGTGAACACCTGGGGCGGTTGGTTCGCGGTGGTCCGCCCGAACAGCACCGCGGGCGGCGGCGGTGCCGTCGTGGTGGGCGCGGTGAGCGTGGTGTTCGTCGAGGCGGACGCGTTACCGGTGGGCGGTTTCGTGGCACCGCCGCCGTGCGCCGCGAGCGCCACCACGTCGAGACCGAACAGGATGCAACACACCACCAACAGACGCGGCAGAACAGGGGTGCGCAGCACGGTTGCCTATCGGCGGACTCGAGGCCTTCCTTACCGCCCCGGCCGAACGTGATCGGCAGTGATGTACTTCCGGCAATCTTGCGTGGTCCGTGGCCTCGCCGGTAACGCCACGTCGGGGATACGGCTTCGCCGTAGGTCGTTGATTCTTCTAGCTTCGTCGCCTGGGTCAAACGGAGGACGACTTGCTGACGGCACTTCAGGAGCGGCACGCAGCGACTGAGGACGGGGTGCGGCTGTGGACAGCCCGGTCGGGTCGAGGGCAGCGGACCGTATTGCTTTGCCATGGCGGTCCGGGATCGTGGGACCAGATGGAGCCGGTAGCGGAGATGCTGGACGACGTCGCCGTCGTGATTCGCTGGGATCAACGAGGCTGCGGACGATCGGACGGGGCAGGGCCTTACACCTACGAGCGCTTCCTGGCTGACCTCGACCTCGTTCGAGGGTACTGGCGCGTCGACTCGTGCGTGGTGGGTGGGCATAGCGGAGGAGCGTCGCTGGCGATGTTCTACGCGGCCGCGTACTCCGGGCACGTCGATGGAGTCATCTACATGTCCGGCACAGGCATCACGTGGTCCGAGAGAGACTCCGCGGCGTACAGCTCGAATCGTCGAGTCCGACTTGGCGCCTACGTCGACCGATGGAACGAGTTGCGCGAGAAGCCAGACCTCACCGCAGGCGAACGTCGCGAACTCACATTGCTGACCTTCGCCACCGACTTCGGTGATGCGTCACCGCGAACGCTGGAGCTCGCCGAGAAGTGGCTCGACGAACGCTTCGTCGTGAATCGGGAGTGCAACGCAACGCTCGGCCGAGAGATGGCAGAAAGGGAGCGGTGGCTGCGGAGCAAGCTTCACACGATCGAGTGCCCAGTGCTCCTCGTGCACGGCACGCTCGATCCCCGTCCGTCGCTCGGTGCAGAACAACTGGCCGACTTGTTGCCGCGCGCAACCGTCGCCTTGCTCGACGAGGTCGGGCACGTCCCATGGGCCGAGCACCCCTCTCGCCTCGAGACCGAGTTGCGCAACTACGTCGCTTCACTCGATTGACGCGCGCCCTCTAACGCGGGGATCAGAGAGCGCATAGGCGGTCGCGTGCGCCGCCTCCGGCATTCTGTAAACGTGCAGTACATGGTTTCGACGACTGGGAGGTTCGGGTGTGGCGACGTGGAGGAACCGGCCGCCGTTGTTCTGTCGTCGTCCGACTCGAACCACAACCGCGTCGCGATGAGCGCCGCTGGCGCGCCGTGTTTCCAACCGACGTGAAACGCACGGCGATCCTGTTACTGGTCGCGCTGACGGCGTGCGGCGGAGACGGCACACCGAAAAAGTCCACTCCGACCACGGTCGCGCGCACTGTCCTCACCTTCACGTTCGCCGGCCTCACGCCGCCGAACGCGACGCAGACGATCGCGTGTGGCGGCGGCAGAGGTTTCCCGATCACCGCCAACTTCTTGCCCGAAGGCGTCGATGGCACGACGGTATGTAGCCGCCTCGAAGATCCGCGCGTCTTCACTCGTCTTCTGCTCGAAGTGCCGCCGTGCGGTGTCGTGCCGCTCGGCGCGCGGACTACGGCCGTCGTGAAGGGAACGCTCGCCGGCAAGCCCGTCGAGACCGGCTTCCAGCGTGGGAATGAGTGCGGTGTGCGTGATTGGGACGCGCTGCGCGGAGTCCTACCGACCGTGAGTGGCTAGCGAGTTACGACACGTTTACCCATGCCGTCTTTGTCGTCTTCGCTCCATCGTCGTCCACGACCGTGAGGCGCACGAGGTACGTCCCGGGTGACGCGTACTTGTGCCACGCGTACTTGTTGGGTGTCATCGGCGTGTTGTCGCCCCATCGCCACTCGTAGCCGACGATCGACCCGTCCTCGTCGAAAGACGCCGCGGCATTGCCGAAGAGCGCACGCGAAGCGCTGTTCTTGGCGGACCCGTAGGCGTGCGGCGCGATGTTCGGCGCGGAAGACCCCGGTGCCCACTGCGGGCTCTGATCCGGCCCACTGGTGACCCGGCGCAGGTCGGTGCCATCCAGTCGCATAGTCCAGATGCCCTGGTTCGCGCCGACACGTGAGAACGCAATCCTGTTGCCATCCGGCGAGAACACTGCATCGGCGCCGGCTGGCGCGACGAAGTGCGCGTTCGAGCCGTCGCCACTAGCGAGAACAATGCGATTCTCCTGCCCGTTGAACCACTCGAACACCAGCGCCGAACCATTGGCATCCAACGAAGGACCCCACACGCCCGCGGCGCCGTGGAACAAGTTCGACCGCGCACTGCCGTCAGCGTTGGCGATGCTCACATAGTTATCGGTTCCTTGAACGGTCCTGAAGACCAACTGACTGTTGCCGGACCACGACGCATCGGCTTCGACGAGGGCGTCGCTGGCGAAGGGTGTCTGCGGGTTGGTGCCGTCGGCGTTACTGAGGTGAACGGTCTGCATTGCGTTTGACGGTGATTCATCGTCGGTCCAGGCGACACGTGTCGCGTCCGGTGACCAGCGCGGCTTGATACCGCCTGACCAAGCAAACAGCGTGTGCTTGTTCGTCCCGTCGGGCGAAACTGCCGTCAGCTGGTTAGTGGCCATGTCGACGTACGCGAGTTCGCTTCCGTCACCGCGAAACGAAGGCCACATCCCGTGCGTTGTCGGCGTGAGGTTCAGCGCGGCGGTTCCGTCGGGATTGACGACCATGACGTCCTGGACGCCGCTCGTGCCAGAGGCGCGCGTGAACGCGATCTTGCCGTTGTAAACGATTGGATCGGCGCTTGCGGCAGGGGACACTGCGGCAACGCCGGCAAGCGTCGACGCAGCCACCAGGGCGAGGGCTGTCAGGGCGCGTAAAGGCAAACGGGAAGTGGGGGTCACAGTTGCCTATTGGCGCAAACCTCAACGACTTGAGCGTTCGAACCGAGAGCTGCGTAAGTGCACCCACTTTGTCGGCGCCTGACCGCCGTCTTCCGTGACCGACAGCGACTGCTGCATCCGTTCGACTAGCTAACGGCCGTCCGCGAGTTCCGAGGAACCGCATAAGTGCCGATCACGAGCGTTAGGCCGGCGTGAAGCGACGCCGCTACTTGATCGGTGTGAGCGCTCCGTGGAGTTCGACCGTCTCACCCCAATGCTCGGCCGCCCACGCTTTGGATACGTCGTCGGCAAGGGCACACTGGACGACGACCACGCCGCGACGCCCATCGGAGTACGCGCCGAATACACCGCCAAGCGGAGAACCCTTCGACTCGTCGAAAATGCGGGCTTGCAGCGCGCGCAGCGTTGCTTGTGCGGGGAGGTCTCGCTCGACAACGCAGAGCAGTCCACTGAAGTACGTGCGAATCTCCTTCCGGACCGCTTCGGCCGCACCCGGTCGGACCAGCACGCTGAACGTCTTCTGATCGTTGCTCACCCAGGCCGCAACGAGGTCGGGGTGTTGCGGTTCCCGGAACGTGCCGCGGTCTGCCGTCGGATCACCCTCGGGCTCCGAACAAGCCGGCGAAAAATCGGGTGACTCTCCTGCGGGACGCTTGCCGACCGCGCCAGGCGGTTCGGTCAGCGTGAAGGTGGCGCCGTCGAAGGTGCCAACGACCGTCACCTCAGCCCAGGTCGTTCCGTTGCGCGATTCCTTGTCGGCAACCGCATCCCAGTCCCACCCTTTGACGTGGGGTCCGCCGCACTGCGGCGGCAACGAGTCGTTCACGACGCCGAGACAGAGCTGCGGGCCGTGAGTCGGGCTTTCGAGCACCGTGGTCGCAGCCGTGTACCGCTGGGCTGGATCGCGTTGCGCAGGAAGAGCGGAAGAAGTCGTGGACCCATTCTTGCTCGGACCGTCTGTGCCACATCCAGAAGACATCAGTCCCGCGGCGACGAGAGACACCAACGCCCATCTCATCATCGGGCGCTTTCGACGTAGGACCGTCATGACGTGGGTCTAGCCGCGGGCCGACCGCCTGTCTGCAATGCAGACTCGTCAACAGAATGTGCAGCGCAAAAGTGCCGCTCCGGAGCGAGCATCATGTGTGCTCGGCGTTTTCGGTGGCATCGCTTGGGGCGCGATCGAGCACAGGCCCGCCGCGCTCGCACCGCTCGCCGCAACCGGATTCGGCCTCTTCGCACTCACGCTCGGTATCGGCGCCGCTCGGTTTTGCGAAAGAAGTTGGTCACGTTCCCTTGTCACAGCACTTTGGGCCGCTGTAATTCTCGCGTTTTGCACGATCGGCGCAGCCGCTCCCGCGTCCTCGCCTAGCTGCGACAGTTCCTCGGACTGCGATACGAGCTTCGGATTTGCACTGCCATTTCTCGTCGTGGGCTACTGGATCCCAGCCGTAACGATCACGACCGTTGGCGCGCGACCGCGTCGATGGAAACCCAGCGCATAATTCCGTCAGGATCCGTTGCCGAGTTCGCCGAACGGGATTTTGAATCAAAGAGCGCACAGTGCCAAACTCGGGTCAGGAAGACGTGGTGGGCTGAGTCCCGAATCGGGACTCACTCCACGAACACCGAAATTCCGTTGACGCGATCGGCCTCCGCCACTGAACTGCTGGCTCGTCGTCAGGGTGACGGCGAACTTCTGTGAACGGTGGTGACCTATGTCCGTGTGTGCGAGCGACATTCAGTCACGCCTCGTCTTCGACTGACGTCTTAGGCGAGAGCGCGACGCCACGACTCTGACCCTCCGCGGTCGGATCGCTGGCCCCTGTTCGCTCGCCTCGGAGGTCTCACCCCTGTCGAACCACCCGCGCCATCGGCGCGCCCACCAACAGCCGCGCGGCTCGTTCCGTTGCGGCCACTGCCGACTCGACGTGTCGTACGACGCGCCCGGCACCGATCACCGAAACCATTGCCCGACCTGTCTCTGGAGCCGTCATGTCGACGACGACGTTCCGGGCGACCGCGACGCGACGTGCGGCGCCACGATGGAACCGTTGGCGGTTGCCGTGCGCGGCGACGGCGAGTGGTGCCTCGTCCACCGCTGCCTCGGTTGCGGCCAACTCCGGCTCAACCGCACGGCCGGAGACGACAACCCGCTGCTGCTCGTCCGCCTCGCCGTGCGGCCGATCGCATTACCGCCGTTCCCGTTGGAACTGCTCCGCGACCTGTAAGGGGTTCCTGAGCGGGCCAGTTCGGGTACACGGATGCCATGGCCCGTCTCACCACTGCCCAACAGAACGACCTTCCGGCGAGGGCCTTCGCCTTCACCAGAGAACGCAAGGAACCGCTGGTCGACGCGCGCCACGTGCGCAGCGCGATCTCCCGCTTCGACCAAGTCAAAGACGTGACCGACTCCGAGCGCGACAAGGCGTGGAAGAAGATCAAGACGGCGGCCAAGAAGTTCGACGTCGAGATGGAAGCCGACGACTGGCGCGAGCTGTTCAAGGGCGGCCGTGCAAACAAGCGCTGAGTTCGGGCCGTTAACCATCGCGTTCGACGAGCGGGTGCTTGCGCCCCGCCCGTGGACGGTGCTGCAAAGCGAGTGGGCGGCGGAGCTCTCCACTGACCTCCCGCCCGGACCGATCCTCGAGTTGTGCGCGGGCGCCGGTCAGATCGGTTTGCTGACGGCGCGCCTGACGGGCCGACCGTTGATCCAGGTCGAGAGCTGCCCGATCGCGGCGGCGTTCGCCACGCGCAACGCGCACCACGCCGGCGTCCACGAGTACGAGATGCGCGTCACGTCCATCGCGAGCGCGACGTTCGCCGGTGAGTCGTTCCCCTTGATCGTCGCCGATCCTCCGTACCTACCGAGCAGCGACGTCACGCAGTTTCCCGACGACCCGGCGCACGCCATCGACGGCGGGTCCGACGGCATGCGCTTCATCCGCGAGTGCATCGCGGTTGCGGCGACGCACTTGTCAGACGGCGGCGCGATGTTGTTGCAAGTGCGCGGCCAAGCACAGGCGGATTTGGTGCGCGCCGCCGCGGTGCGCGCCCACGACGACGAGCGCGCGGTCGCGCTCATCACGCGCCCGGAGATTGAACAACTGGTAATCGGGTAATTCCCCAGTTGCCATGACCACGCTCCAGGCGCGTTTGCAACGCGCGCTCGCAAACCAGCAGTTCGACAATCTCGAGATTCACGATTTCGTCGACGAGCGCGACGCGCTGTTGACCTTGCTCGACATCTACGCCCTGTCCCTCGCCCCCATCGACACCCTCGACGGACAGGAACGGTTCGAGCACCACCCCACAGTCAGCGCGGTGAAGTGGCGCCTCGAACAGTGGCTCATCGGACGTCTCGACTCCCGCGTCCCCGCGCAACCCGACCAACCCGGTGGCGTGGCCGACGCGATCCGGCGCATTGCGCGTCGTTCTCAGGACGGCGTCTACGACTGGCTGGCGACAACAGCCGACTGGCAGCAACTCGTCACGTTCCTCGCGATCGAGGGCGGACCCGACGGCGGCTTCGACGACCTCGTGGCCATCGCGCAAGTCGGCGTGCAGGGCAGCGCCAAGGTGGTGCTCGGCGCGAACTACTGGGACGAGATGGGCCGCGGCGACCCCGAACAAGTGCACACGACGCTGCACGATCGGCTCAAGGAGGCGATCGGCCTCGAGGCTCCGGCGCCGCAGGACTTGCCGACCTCGGGTCTGTACCGGTCCGCGCTCAACGGGTTGCTGGCGACGAACCGTTCGCTGCAGCCGGAGATGCTGGGCGCGCTCGGGTTGCTCGAACTGCAGGCGGGTCCGCGTTGTCGACGCGTTATCGCCGCCTTCGAACGACTCGGCGCACCGGCCGACGCGTTCCCGTTCTACGCGGAGCACGCGACGACCGACCCGCGTCATGGCAAGGAATGGCTCGACGGCGCGCTGGTGCCGCTCGTGCAGGAGCACCCCGAGTGGGAGCGCGGCATGATCCGCGGCGCCCGCTGGCGCGCCGACGTGAACTCGCGCCTGTTCCAGGATCTGCACACGCTGCTGGCGACCCGCGAGTTGCAGATCGCTTGATCACCTTCGTCAACGACCAGACGCCGGGCATTCGCCGGCGCAGTCGTGGCAAGAAGTTCGTGTACGTCAACCCGCGGGGCCGCGAGCTGAACGGGCCGGTGCGCCAGCGCATCGAATCGCTCGCCATTCCGCCGGCGTGGACCGACGTGTGGATCTGCCCCGATCCGGACGGCCACATTCAGGCGACGGGGCGCGACGCGCGCGGGCGCAAGCAATACCGCTACCACGCGCAGTATCGCCAGGGTCGTGAGCGCGCCAAGTTCCGCGACCTGGTGCCCTTCGGTGAAGCGCTCGGTTCTTTGCGCGCTCGCATCGACGTCGACCTGCGCGCGCCCGCGCTCACACGCGAGCGCGTGGTGGCCGCGGTCGTCGAGCTGATCGGCGAAACGTTCATGCGTGTCGGCAACGAGGCGTACGCACGCACGAACAAGACCTACGGCATCACCACGCTGCGCACGAGCCACGTCGACGTGCACGGCACGCATCTGCGAATGCAGTTCGTCGGCAAGGGCGGCAAGGAGTTCGACCTCGACTGTTGTCACCCGCGCGTCGTGCGCGTCGTGCGTCGTCTCCAGGACCTTCCGGGTCAGCGGCTGTTCCAGTACCTCGACGACGATGGCGAGGTGCGCGCCGTCACGTCGACCGACGTGAACGAGTACCTGCGGGCGTCGACCGGAGTCGATGCCACCGCGAAGACGTTCCGCACGTGGGGCGCGACATTGCTCGCCGCGCAGGAACTGTCGTTGCTGCCGGCGCCCGAGTCCGACACCGAGTTCCGCCGCGAAGTCAACGCCGCGCTGCGGCCCGTCGCCGATGCGCTCGGCAACACGCTGGCGGTGTGCAAGGCGTCCTACGTCCACCCGATCGTGGTCAAGCGCTACGAAGACGGCTCACTCGCGGAACGCTGGAACGCGGGACCGTCGCGCGGCGCCAACCGCCTGAGCACCGATGAGCGCCGGCTTTTGCATGTCCTGCGCGGCTCCTGATAAATCTTAGGTATGCCTAAGATTCGGTTTTGGGGTGCGGTTGCGCTGATCGCGGCGCTGGCGGCGGGGTGCGGGTCCAACAAGACCGACGCCACGGTCGCCGTCACCGGGACCGACACGAAATGCGACGTTGCCGACACGTCGTTGTCGGCGGGCACCATCCGCTTCAACCTCAAGAACAACGGCAAGAAGACGACAGAGTTGTACGTGCTGGGCGACAAGGACCGGGTCATCGACGAGGTCGAGAACGTCTCCCCCGGCATGACCCGCGCTCTCGACGTCGACCTCAAGGCCGGCACGTACACGCTGGCGTGCAAGCCCGGTCAGACCGGCGACGGCATCCGTCAGCGGATCACGGTGACGGGCCCAGGCGGCACGACGGGCGAGGGGTCGACCAAGGCGGACCGCACCATCGGCGTCGCCGCGCAGGAGTACGCGTTCACGTTCTCCGAGACGCCGACGATCACCAAGGGCGAATCCATCGAGTTCGAACTGTCGAACAACGGGCGGGAGCGCCACGAGTTCGAGGTGATCGGTCCTGACGGCAAGGCGATCGGCGAAATCGCGGGCATCAAGCCAACGCAGAAGTCGGACTCGACGTTCACGTTCGCTGACGCCGGCACGTACACGTACCGGTGCCTGCTGCGCACCGACGACGGCCGCAAGCACGACACGCTCGGCATGAAGGGCACGTTCGACGTCGCGTAGTTGCTACGGCAAGCCGGCGCGCGGGGTCTTCACCTCGGTCGCGTAGATCGCGCCTTCGGCTTTGCCGTCGACGAGGTCGGGCATCGAGCCCGGCGCGCACAGCGCGAACAACGTGGTCCCGTCGGCGCCGCCCAGCATGCAGGCGAAGGTCGGCATCGGCGTCGCCAACTCGTCGGTGATGGCGCCGCCCTCCTCGACGCGCACGAGCCGTGACCCGAGCGCGTCGGCGAACCAGATGCCGCCGCCCGCGTCGAGGCAGCACCCGTCGGGGAACATGTTCGGCGTCTCGGCCCACACGCGGCGGTTGGTGAGCGAGCCGTCGGCGGCGATGTCGAACGCGGTGTAGCGCGCGCCCATCGTCTCGCCGACGATCAGCGTCGCACCGTCGGGCGTGATCACGGAACCGTTCGGGAAGCGCAGTTCGTCGGCGGCGACCGAAACCGTGCCGTCGGGCGCGACGCGCGCCAGCTTGGCGTGCGCCGGTCGTCCGCCGCCTTCGAGGTCGAAGCCGAAGTTGCCGACGTACGCCGTCCCGTCGGCCGCCACGACCATGTCGTTGCAGTTCGCCGTGGCGATGCCGGACAGGTCGGCGTGGTCGGTGAACTGGCCGTCGACGACGCGCCACACCTTGCGCGTCGTCATCGCCACCACCAGCAGCGAACCGTCGGGCATCCAGCCAAGGCCCGACGGGCGGTCGGGCAGTCCGTCGTACACCGCGCGACGCGTGCCGTCGGGCGACACCGCGTAGATGGAGCGCTGGTAGAAGTCGGAGTACCACAGTTCGCCTTCGTGCCAGCGCGGCCCTTCACCGAAGTCGACGCCGTCGACGAGCAGATCCATGCGCCGACCCTACGCATTGTTGGGATGCCGTTGGCGAAGCTGTGGCAGCGCGCTGCCGAAAGGTTTCGCTGAGAGGGGTTTCACGGCGGTTCGGTCATCCCGTCCGTGATGTGCTCGCCGCCGCCGGTGCTTCGGCCAGCCCCGGCGGCGGCGCGCAGAACCCGTAACTTGGCCCGATGGAACTCGGACTCGCCGATCGCGCCGCGATCGTCACCGCAGCGTCGAAGGGACTCGGGCGCGGCAGCGCGCTGGCCTTGGCCACCGCAGGGTGTCACCTCGTGCTGAACGCTCGCGACGCGACCGCGCTGAAGGCCACCGCCGACGAGTGCCGCGAGCACGGCGTCGACGTGATCGAGATGCCGGGTGACGCCACGCTTCCGGAGACACCGGCGGCGCTCGTGGGGCGCGCCGTGTCCGCCTTCGCCCGCCTCGACATCGCTGTCGCCAACGCCGGAGGGCCGCCGCCGGGCAAGGCGCTGGAAGTCGACGACGACATGATTCGCACAGCGGTCGAGAACAACCTCATCGCGTCGGCGCGCCTCGTGCGCGAGGCGGTGCCGGCGATGAAGGAGACCGGGTTCGGTCGCATCGTGTGCATCACCTCGACGTCGGTGAAGCAACCGATCAGCGGCCTGTCGCTTTCGAACACGGCGCGCACGGGCTTGTACGCGTGGTGCAAGACGGCGGCAACGGATCTCGCGGCCGACCCGTCGACGAAGAACATCACCCTCAATCTGGCGTGTCCGGGCCTGCACGACACCGACCGCGTGCGTCAGCTGTACGGGGGCGACGCGCCTGCGGGCATCGGCGACGCCGAAGACTTCGGCCGGGTCGTGGCGTTCTTGTGTTCGACCTCGGCGCGGTTCATCACCGGCCAGGCGATTCTCGTCGACGGCGGAGCGACGCTCGGGCTGTAGGCGCTGGCGCCCAGCTACGCGTTGTTCACGACGTAGCCGACGGACTGCACGCGCGAGAGGAAGTGGCCGTCGCAGTCGGTCGTCCAGGCCGTCGATGCGTACGTGCCTGACGGCAACCCCGCGACCGAGAAGTGACCGACCCAGGTTGTGGTGTCGTCTCCGCGGGGCAGGATCGCCGACGTCGTCAGCGCGACGACTTCGCCGCTCGACTCGTCGTTCCAGAAGGCGCAGGAACCGCCGCGGGGCGTGTAGGTGTCAACAGCGATGCTGATCGTCGACGTGGTCGACGAGTCGAACGTGTTCGGGTGCAGCGCGGCGCCGAGGGAGTACGTCTCCACGAAATCGATCGAGCGGCGCGAACGCCACGGGCCGACGGTGCGCGGCGGCAGCGCATCCAGCCCAAGGCGCGACACGGTGATTTGGTAGCGCCCCGGCAACTGCTCGCCGATCGAATACATACCGTCGGAGTCCGTGTAGACGACGTGGTTCCCGTCGCTCACCGCGACGTTCCTCAGCGGCCGGTCGATCGTGTCGGTGACGCGACCGTGAATCGTCTGCAGCACCACGTCGGCACGTGCGCTGGATACGAGCGGCACGAGTAGCAAGCTGACCGCTGCTGCGATGGTGATGAAGGTGCGTCGCACGCCGAATCTCTTTTCCTAAGCCGAGACGCGACTACGACGCGCGGGCGCGTGCCCGTGAGTCCGCCAGCCGAACGCCCCAGCGCCGCTAATGGCGCAAAACCTACCCCACGTCGGTAGGCGAATGCAGTGAGCTGGCGAGGCCGTCGAGGATGTCGGCCTCGCTCACCAGGCACTCGCGGAAGCCGAAGACGCGCATCACGGTCACGAGGATGATGCAGCCGCCGACGATCACGTCGGCGCGGCCCGGGTCGAGCCCGGGATTGAACTTCCGATCGGCGAGCGACTCGGTGGCGAGCGTACGGAACACGTCCTCGGCCGCGGCTTTCGTCAGCACGAAATGGTGGATGCGGTCGCGGTCGTACTCCTTGAGACCTTGTTCCACCGCGGCGACGGTCGTGATCGTGCCGGCGAGGCCCACGAGCGTGCGGCCGGCGTCGATGATCGGCAGTTGACGGCGGACGTCCTCCAGTTCGTCGCGCACGTAGCCGACGGCGTTCGACAGCTCGTCGGGTCGCGGCGGGTCGCCGTGGAGGAGTTGTTCGGTGAGGCGCACGGATCCGACGTCGAGCGAACGCGCGCCCTCAGGTTCGGTCGACCCGATGATCAACTCCGTCGACCCGCCCCCGATGTCGAGCACGAGGTAGGGGCCGTCGTGCGGGTCGAGATCCGCCGTCGCCCCCGCGAAGCTGATGCGCGCCTCCTCCTCGCCGCTGAGCAATTCGGGCCGCGCGCCGAGGACCTTCTCGGCAGCGTCGAAGAACTCGTCGCGGTTCGACGCGTCGCGCGCCGCCGACGTCGCAGCGATGCGCATCTTCTCGACGCCGTGCTTGTCCATCAGCACGCGGTACTCCTCGAGGGCGGCGATGGTGCGGGCGATCGCTTCGGGCGCGAGGGCGCGGTTCTTGTCCACGCCCTGGCCGAGACGCGTGATCGTCGCGCGGCGCTCGAGGACCGTGGTGCCGTCGGTGATCAACACGCGCGTGGAGTTGGTGCCGCAGTCGAGCGCAGCGACGACGCTCATAAGTGCGCCTCGACCCACGCACCGACCGGGTCTTCGCCGCGCACGAGGTAGTACGCGTAGTGCGCGTGCAGGCACTTCACGCCCTTGCGCGTCCCGCCGACTCCGCCCGACGGACGCGGTCCCGTGTGCGCGGGATCGATCAACGCGTCACGCTCGCGTGCGTACGCCGCGTGCGTGCGCAACAGGGCGTCGGGGTCGACCTCTGCTTCGGCTTGGCGTACGCCGCCGCGGCTTTCGAGCTGGCTGACTTTGCGCGTCTCTTCCGCTCCGATCAGCCAGTACAGCGTCGGCATCGGGGTGCCGTCGTAGAGCAGCGGTGCATTCCGGATCACCACCGGCGCTCCGGCGGCGTTGCGCACGACGACTTCGTAGTCGCCCGCCGGCTCGCGACCGAGCAGCTGCGCGACTTCGTCGGTCACCACGCGACGTTGCAAACGCGCTGCGGCTCGCTGATCCCCTTCAACGAGAGTTGCTGCTCGGGCAAGAACTTGAACTCGCCGGACGACGCGACGAGATCGCGCACGACCGAGGTCACGAGGACTTCCCCGCCGCTCGCGGAATCGGCGAGGCGCGCCGCGATGTTGACCGCTGTGCCGAGGAAGTCGTCGCCGTCGGGCACGGCTTCGCCGGAGTTGATGCCGATGCACAGGCTGAGCGGCGCTTCCGGATGGCGCTCGGCGAATTCCTTCATGCGCTCCTGGATGCTGATGGCACAGCGCACGCCCTTGGCGGCAGACGTGAACGCCAGCATGAAACCGTCGCCGCGGAACTTCACTTCGTAACCGCCGCACTCCGCGACCTGCGCCCGCACGATGTCGTTGTGCTCCTTGACGAGCACGGACGCGTCACCGTCGCCGAGGCGTTCGATCATCTCGGTCGAACCTTCGATGTCGGTGAACATGATGGTGACCGTGCCCTCGGGCCGGCCGTTGCGCTTCAGGCGGCGACGGACGGCCGCCGCGTCTTCCTCGGTCACGGCGGGTCGCTCGGCGCGCGTCGGGCGCGCGGGTCGCGCCGGACGACCGGGAGTGCCGATCGAGTCGATGCTGTCTTGGATCGTCGAGCGGATGAGGTCGTGGACGTCGTCGCGGATGGCTTTGCCGACCTCGCCGCCGCGGCTGCGGCGATCGAGTTCGCGCCGCTTGCGATCGAGTTGGCGCGCCTGCGACTCGATGCGGCGCTGCTCGCGGCGTTCGCGGTCGAGCGCACGCTTCGCTTCCCGTGCGGCGCGCAGGACCGACGCCGGCTTCTTCGACTTGACGTCGACGCCACCCATCAAGCAGAAGGCGGTGACGTGGACGCGCGGCGCTCCCGGGAGCAGCGGAACGGGGGCGAGCGTCGCGTCCTTGCCGCCCATGAACGAGAACCCGTCGAGGTGCACGTCGATGCCTTCGGGCACAATGATGCTGACGCCACCCATGAAGGCGAACGCAGTGATGTGCAGCTCGGGTGCGTCGAACTCCGCCTCGCGCAAGTCGATCTCGGCGCCACCCATGAACGCGACCGCGTTGAGCTGCTCGCCGACGCGCCAGCGACCTTTGGTGGTGTCGCCGCTCATGACGGCGACGACCCAACGCCGGACCTTGCGCCGGCGCGTCTCGCCGACAACCGGCACCGCCGGTGCGGCCGAAGGTGCCACCAAATCGGGCAGGTCGGCGACGATGGCGTCGAGCTCCATCGACGTCGGCGCGGCCCACACGCGTCCGGCGCGTTCGGCGAACTCGTCGAGGGTCAGCGCGCCGGCGCCGCAGTGCTGGCGCAACTCGTCGATAACCCGCTCGCGCTGTTCGTCGGACACAACCGGCACCGGCCGCGAGGGTTTGCGCTGAGCTGGGAGATTTGGTTCTTCGGTCATCCCGCCCCTCAGTCTGCCTCAGCCAGAGACTCTAAGGGTGGTGAACGTTCACACCCAGAAGGACAGGCGATCCCGCAGGCGCTCGAGGAAGCTGCGTTTGGCCTCGTGGGTCGCCGGCGCCAGGACGGGCCTCGTCACCTTCGGCGCGTCGCCGGCCGGAGGGAGTACCGCGTAGGCGTCCTCACCCGGCTTGACGAGGTTGTGCTGCTCGCGGGCGATGCGTTCGATCGCGGCGTCGCTGTCGAGTTCGTTGACGCGCTTTTTGAGCGCGGCGTTGGTGTGATCGAGCACGGCGACGCGATGCTGCGCGTCGGAAATGTCGCGATGTTGGTCGAGCCACAGGCGCGTCGGGAACACCGCCACCGCAAGGAACGCGACGACGAGCGTGCTCCCGAGGAACGCGACCGCGAGGCGAGCTCTCACGAACCGGCGCCGCCGCGGAACGCGCCGCGGCCGAGATAGCGCGCCGCGTCGTGCAGGTCGTCCTCGATGCGCAGCAGCTGGTTGTACTTGGCCACGCGATCCGAGCGCGCCGGTGCGCCCGTCTTGATCTGGCCGCAGTTGGTGGCGACGGCGAGATCGGCGATGGTCGTGTCTTCGGTCTCGCCGGAGCGGTGACTCATCACCGATCCGTATGCGTTGCGCGTCGCCAGCGCGACGGCATCGAGCGTCTCCGTGAGCGTGCCGATCTGGTTGACCTTGATCAGGATGGCGTTGGCGATGCCTTCGGCGATGCCGCGGTCGAGCCGGCGCGGGTTGGTCACGAACAGGTCGTCGCCCACGAGTTGGATGCGCGAACCGAGCGCCTTGGTGAGCGTCGCCCAGCCCGACCAGTCGTCTTCGGCCATGCCGTCCTCGATCGAGATGATCGGGTACTTGTCGCACAGCCCGACGTAGTAACCGGCGAGGTCGTCGCTCGACAGCGTGCGGTTCTCCGACGCGAACGTGTAGGTGCCGTCGTTGTAGAACTCGGTGCTCGCGGGGTCGAGCGTGATCGCGATGTCGTCGCCCGGTGTGCGACCCGCCTTTTCGATCGCCTCGACGAGCAGCTTCAGCGCGTCTTCGTTCGAGGGGAGATCGGGCGCGAAGCCGCCTTCGTCGCCGACAGCGGTCGACAGGCCGCGGCCGTGCAGGATCGCCTTCAGCGCGTGGTACGTCTCGGCGCCCCACTGCAACGCCTCGGCGAAACTGGCGGCGCCGACGGGGGCGATCATGAACTCCTGGAGATCGACGCTGTTGTCCGCGTGCACACCGCCGTTGAGCACGTTCATCATCGGCACGGGCAACACATGGGCGTTCGTGCCGCCGACGTAGCGGTACAGCGGCAACTCGAGTTCCATCGCACTCGCCTTGGCGACGGCGAGCGATACCCCGAGCGCGGCATTGGCGCCGACGCGGCCGAGGTTGTCGGTGCCGTCGAGGTCGAGCAGCGCGCGGTCGACGCCGCGCTGGTCGAGCGCTTCCATACCAACGATCTCGGTGGCGATCTCGTTCTTGACCGAGTCGACAGCGCCGAGCACGCCCTTGCCGCCGTAGCGGGCTCCCCCGTCGCGCCGCTCAACGGCCTCGTGCGCGCCCGTCGACGCGCCCGACGGCACGATGGCGCGACCGTTTGCACCGGAGTCGAGAAAGATCTCGACCTCGACGGTCGGGTTGCCGCGCGAGTCCAAGACTTCGCGCGCGTTCACGTGTTCGATTGCCGACATGGTCCGCAAATGCTACTGCCGACTTTTCAAAATCCGCGACAGCGCGAAACTGACGCGATGCGAGTGCGCGTGCCCGCCGAAGACGTCGAGGCGATCCGTCGTTACGAGGACGACGGCTACGTCATCGTCGGCGAGTCACTCGACGAATCTCTCGCGGACGAACTCGACGGCGCCGTATGTCTCAGTGAGGCGGTCGTCGTCGTCATGGACAAGCTCGACTGAGTCGGCGGCTCAGGTGGCGTCGAGGCGTTTGGCTTCTTGCCAGAGTTCTTCTGAGGTCGGCTCGCCGCGGGAGTCCGCCAAGGCCTTCATGCGGGCGTAGCGACGGAGGAACTTTGCCGACGCGGCGCGCAGGGCCGACTCGGGGTCGGGTACGCCGGCGTGGCGGGCCACGACGACGGCGCAGAACAACAGGTCGCCGAGTTCGTCGGTGACTTCGGGCGAGCCCGGTCCGTGCTCCCGTAACGCGTCGGTGAGTTCACCGATCTCCTCGGCGAGTTTTTCGAGCGGTCCGTTGACGTCGGGCCAGTCGAAGTCGACGGCCACAGCCCGTCGGCCGATCTGCGCCGCGTGGCTGAGCGCGGGCTGCGCGCCGTCGACGTCGCCAAACGGGTCGTCGCCGGTGTCTCCGCGTTCCTCGGCCTTCACCTGCGCCCACATCACCTCGACCTCGGCGGGCGTGTTCGCCACGACGTCTCCGAACACGTGACGATGGCGGCGGATCAACTTCTCACGAATGCCACGCGCGACATCCGCGAGCGTGAAGTCGCCGGCCTCTTCGGCGATCGCCGCGTGGAGAACGACTTGGAACAGCACGTCGCCCAGCTCGCCTTCGACGGCGTTCACGTCGCCCGACGCGATCGCCTCGACAGCCTCGTACGCCTCCTCGAGCATGAACCGCGTCAGCGACTCGTGCGTCTGCTCGGCGTCCCACGGGCAACGCTCGCGCAGGGTGCGCACGAGGTCGGCGAACAGCGACAACTCGTCGGGGGGCAAGTCCATCCACAGCGTCGTCAGGTGATCGGGTTCGACGACGCGGTCGAGGTCGTTCCACGCCACCGTCGTCACGGATTCGTCGGGCAGACCGAGGCGCTGCAGCACCACCACGTCGGGCCCGTCGTCGAGCGAGAGTTTGATCTCCGACAGCACGTGCTTCGAGTCGGCTTGCGCCACGAGGGTCGGTCCGCCCTGGCCGAGGGCGAACTCGTGGCCGTTGACGAGGCGCGCGCCGCCCGCAAAGGGATCGACGCCGAGGCGCGCCCACGCGAGGTCGAGGAACGACAACGCGGGGTGCACGACAACCTCGACGTCGTCGCGCGCTCGCAGCAACTCGACCGTGTGCTCCGCGATCAGCGGTGAACCCGGGACGACGTACACGACGCGCTCACCGGCGCCGACGACGCGTTCGACGATGGCCGCGTACACGTCCTCGATGGTCTCGCCGGCTTCGTAGAGATCGTCACACGCGATCACCGACGGCGGCAGCGCGGCCGCGGCGGGATGGCGCAGCGTGCGCACGACAGTCGTCGCCGACGCAACGGCGTCGAGCAGCCCGGAGGGAATCAGCGACGCGTCGGCGGGGCCGAGCCCCCACACGTCGACGCGCACGGCGCGTTACCCGCCGCTGGGGTTGGCGGCCGCGTCAGGAGTCTTCGGCGGCACGACTTCGGGCTGCTGGCCGGAAGTGTCGTACGTGCCGTAGCGCGGGTTCACTTCGACCTTCGCCTTCGTCGACGCTTTCGTGAGGAAGTCGTTGAACGGACCCTGCTGGCTGTCGGTGATCGCCGACTTCACGTCTTCCTTGACTTCCTCGAACGGCTTCGCCTCGTCGCGCTTGTCGACGCGGATGATGTGGTAGCCGAACTGGCTCTTCACCGGTTGGCCGATCACGCCGATCTTCTGCGTACGCACCGCGTCCTTGAACTCGGCGACGTAGTTCGACGGCGAGGCGCAACCGAGGTCGCCGCCCTGCGCACCGGAGCCGGTGTCCTTCGACTGCTTCTTGGCGATGTCGGCGAACGTCGCGTTCTTGTCCTTCGCCTTCGCGAGTTCCTTCTCGATGGCGTCGGCCGCGGCCTTGGTGTCGACGAGGATGTGCGCCGCGCACACGCTTTCGAACTGATCCTTGTGCGACTCGTAGTACGCGCGCAGGTTCGACTCGCTCGTGTTCGCCATCGCGTTTTGCAGGACGTAAACCTCGGCGTTGGTCCGCACGAGCCACGTCTGATAACTCTTCGGGAACGCGCCGAACACGCTGGCGCCGCCGATCGAGCTTTCGACCTCTTGGCGGGCGATGCTGAGGTCGCCCGACTTCACCTTGAGGTTGCGGCGCAGGAACTCCTCGTGGACGAGCTCGAAGTAGATGCGCCGCGTGAGGATGCGCGCCGCGAAGGCGGAATTGAACGTGCCGTCGCCCGTCCCCTTCACCGGCACTTGGTTCTGTTCGAGCTGCTGGCGGTACTTGGTGTTGTCGCGGATGGCGTTGAGCTCGTCGTCGAGGTCGGCCTTCGACACCGTGGTGCCGTTGACCTTGGCGGCGTAGGGCTCAGAGGACTTGCAGGCGGCCGAACCGGTGGCCATCACGGCCACTGCGGCGAACGCGACGAAGAAACGAAAAAGCTTGCTCACGGTGCCGTCGAGCCTACCGGCGAGGCCTCGGCGACGGGAATCAAGTCCTCGACCAGGTCGAGCAGGAACTGCGCCGAATCCTGTTTCGGCGGCACCGGGATCACGAGTTGGCGCACGTCGGGCTTGTGGACGGCCTTCGGGTGCAGCCGCTGGAGCCGCACCTGCTTGCTCGCCGGAAGGTCGATCGGGCTGATGCGGGCGACGTTGCGGGCGACGGTCAGTTCGCGGATGCCGCGCAGCGCGCACGCACCGCGGAGCCGCCCGATGGTGAGCAGCGCTTCGGCCGGCTTCGGCGGCGGCCCGTAGCGGTCGTTCCACTCGGTCGCGATGTCGTCGACGTCGGCGGGGTTCTTGACCTCGGCGAGGCGGCGGTACGCCTCGAGCCGCAGGTCCTCCCGCGCCACGTAGTCGCGCGGAAGGTGCGCGTTGGTGTCGATGTCGAGCTTGATCTCGGCCGGCGGACGGATCTCTTCGCCCTTCAGCTCGGCGACGGCTTCGGTGACCATCTGCATGTAGAGGTCGTAACCCACGGCCGCGATGTGGCCCGACTGGTTTTCGCCCAACAGGTTGCCGACGCCGCGGATCTCGAGGTCGCGCATGGCGATCTTGAAACCGGATCCGAGTTCGGTGTGCTCACCGATGGTGCGCAGCCGTTCGTACGCCGTCTCGCTGAGCGCACGGTCGGCGGGGAAGAACAAGTACGCGTAGGCGCGCACACCGCTTCGTCCGACGCGCCCGCGGATCTGATGCAGCTGGCCGAGGCCAAGCATGTCGGCGCGGTCGACCACCAACGTGTTCACGTGCGGCATGTCGATGCCGGATTCGATGATCGTCGTGCACACCAGCACGTCGTACTCACCGTTGACGAAGTCGATCACGACCTTCTCGAGCGACCCCTCGTCCATTTGCCCGTGGGCGATGCCGACGCGCGCTTCGGGCACCAGCTCGCGCAGGTCACGCGCCTTGCTCTCGATGTCGGCGACACGGTTGTGCACGTAGAAGACCTGTCCCTCGCGCAGCAGTTCGCGCCGGATCGCTTCGGACGCGGCGCGCTCGTCGTACTCGCCGACGTAGGTGAGGATCGGCTGACGATCAGCCGGCGGCGTCAACAGGATCGACAGGTCGCGGATGCCGGTGAGGCTCATCTCGAGCGTGCGCGGGATGGGTGTGGCGGACAACGTGAGGATGTCCACGTCGACTTTCAGCTTCTTGATCGACTCTTTGTGCTGCACGCCGAAGCGCTGTTCCTCGTCGACGATCAACAACCCGAGGTTCTTGAACGACACGTCGCCGCTGAGCAGGCGGTGGGTGCCGATGACGATGTCGACGTCGCCGTCGCGGACGCCTTCGGTGACCTTCTTCGCCTGGCCCGGCGTGAGGAAGCGCGAGAGCGTTTCGACGCGCACGGGGTAACCGGCGAGCCGTTGCGTGAAGGTCTGGCCGTGCTGTTGCGCCAGCAGCGTCGTCGGCACGAGCACCGCGACCTGCTTGCCGTCCTGCACCGCCTTGAACGCGGCGCGCAGCGCCACTTCGGTCTTCCCGAAGCCGACGTCGCCGCACAGCAGGCGGTCCATCGGCTTCTCCGATTCCATGTCGGCTTTCACCGCCTCGATCGCCGTCAGCTGATCCGGGGTCTCGATGAAGCCGAACCCCTCCTCGAACTCGCGCTGCCACGACGAGTCCTCGGGATATGCGTGACCCGCCGACGTGACGCGCCGCTGGTACAGCACGACGAGTTCCTGCGCGATCTCGCGCACCGCGGCACGCACGCGCGCCTTGGTCTTGGCGAAGTCGGAGCCGCCCATGCGCGACAACGTCGGCGTTTCGCCGCCTGAGTACGGGCGCAGCGTGTCGATCTGATCCGACGGGACGTAGAGCTTGTCGTCGCCGCGGTACTCGAGCAGGAGGTAGTCGCGTTCGACGCCGCCAAGCGTGCGCGTGACCATGCCGGCGTAGCGCGCCACGCCGTGGTGGTGGTGCACGACGAAGCTGCCGGGCGCCATGTCGTCGAAGAAGCCTTCCGTGGCGCGGGCACGCGGGCGCGCCGTGCGGTGAGCGCGGCGCCGGCCGGTGATGTCGGGCTCGGCCAGCAACGCCAGCTTCGAACTCGGCAGGATCACGCCGCGCTCGAGCGGAGCGATCACCACCTCGGGCGCCACGAAGCCTTCGTCGCGCAGGTTGCTGGCGATGCGCGCGGCCGACCCTTCGCCGTCGGCGGCGACAGTGATGCGGTACCCGTCCTTCGTGAGCTGCTTCAACCGCTCGACGAGGCGCGTGGGGTCGCCGACGACCGGGTCCCACACGCTCGCCTCGACGCGAGCCGTGTCGGGGCTATCGGCCGTGCCGGTCACCGACCACACTGGCGCCTTCGTGTGCTGCAGCAGCCGGTCGAAGTCGACGTGCAGCTGCGGGAACGCTTCGCCTTCGGGGACGTTCCACGTCTTGGCGAGCGACTCGGCGAGGCTCGCCTCTTCTGCGAGTAGGTCGGCGGCGCGGTCGCGCATGCGGCGCGGGTCGAACAGCAACACCAACGCGTCCGCGGGCAGCAGGTCGGCGATCACGTGTTCGGCGGTCGTGAGCCACGGCAACCACGACTCCATCCCGTCGAACGTGTGGCCGTCGGCGAGGCGTTCCCACTGGTCGGCCGCCCACGGCGCGCTCTTGACCAGCGACTCGGCCTGCGCACGTACGTCGGCGGTCGGCAACACCTCGCGGCAGCCGAAGACCTCGATGCAGTCGAGGTCGGTGACCGATCGCTGGTCGGCGACGGCGAAGCTCGTGAGCCGATCGACTTCGTCGCCCCACAAGTCGATGCGGACGGGCGCGTCCATCGTCGACGGGAACACGTCGACGATCGAGCCGCGCACCGCCACCTCGCCGCGGTGCTCGACTTGGTACTCACGCCGGTAGCCGAGCCCGATCAGCCGTTCGAGAAGTTCGTCACGGTCGACGACGTCGCCCTTGGACAGCACGACGGGTTCGACGTCTTCGACGTGCGGGCCGAGTCGTTGCACGAGCGCGCGCACCGGCGCGACCACGGCGCGCGGCGCTCGCTCGGGGGCGCGCAGGTGCCACATCGTCCGCAGCCGCCGCCCCATCGTCTCGACGTTCGGGCTGACCCGTTCGAACGGAAGCGTCTCCCACGCGGGGAACGTGTCGACGGCGTCGTCGCCGACAAAGGCGCGCAGGTCATTCGCGATGTGGGCGGCGTCGGTTGCGGTGGGCGTCGCCACGAGAATCGGATGGCGTTCCGAGAGCGCGGCGACGGCGGCGACGAACAGCGGGCGCGCCGCTTCGGGCACGGCGACGTGCGCCGCGCCTGTCCCGAGCAGCCCCGTGAGGGCGGGCTCGGCGCGCAAAAGCGGCGGGAGCGACGCCAGAGGCGCCCCCGCGGATTTACTCACTCTTTTCGTTATAACCGCTCAGGACACCTACCTCGAACGCGGGCGCAGCGCCGAGTGTCTCGTCGGATCCGGGCGGCAAAGTGTCGGCGCGACTTTCGCTCGGTATCCGGCATTAGCGCGTGGTCCTCGTTCTTCTTCGGGTTGTTGCCTTATAGGGACAACAACCCGAAGAAGAACAGTCCCCCGTTGACACTCAGGCGGGATCGGTGTCCGCTCGCTGGTTGTAACGGTTCATCGCGGGTCCGATTCCCCGCGTCACGATCATCTCGACGGCGTCGGCCGCTTCTTCGATGGTCACGCCGAGCAATTCGGCTTCCTTCTTCGTCGGTTTGTTGAGCACGTGGTTGGCGCCCTGCTGCTTTCCGGGGGGCTTGCCGATACCGATGCGGACGCGCAGGAACTCGTCGGTCTTCAGGTGCTGCTTGATCGAGCGCAGCCCGTTGTTGCCGGCGAGGCCGCCGCCTTCTTTCAACTTGATGCGCCCGACTTCGATGTCGAGCTCGTCGTGAACGATCACGATGTGCGACGGGTCGACGTCGTGGTACGCCGCCAATGAACCGACGGCGATGCCGCTGTCGTTCATGTACGTCTGCGGGAAGGCGAGCACGACGCGGTCGTCACCGACGCGCACCGTCGCCGATACCGAGCGGTGCTTCGCGTCGCGCTTGAGCTTTTCTTTGTGGCGCCTCGCCAATAGCTCGACGGCGTCCGCGCCCGCGTTGTGGCGCGTGTGCGCGTAGTCCTTGCCGGGATTCCCGAGTCCGACGACCAACCAAGTGGTCGCCACGAACTACTCCCCTTCGGAAGCTTCGGCGGGCGCGTCGCCCTCGGCAGCAGCGTCGCCGCCTGCACCTTCGCCGCCTTCGGCCTCGGCTGCTGCGCCGCCCTCGGTGGTCTCCGGCTCTTCGTCCGTCCGGGGGGCCAGCGCGGCAACGAGCATCGTCTCGGGATCGAGATCGCACGTCACGCCCGCAGGCAGCGTGATGTCGGACAGACGAATGGCTTCGCCGATCTTGAGGTTGGTGACGTCGATCTCGATCAGAGCGGGGATGCTGCGGGGTACGGCGGTGATGGTGAGCGAGCCCACCTCGAGCTGCACCGAGCCGCCTTGCATCGCGACCTCGTGGGCTTCGCCCGTGATCTCGACGGGGACGTCGGCCGAAATCGGCTGGTCGAGGCGAACGATCTGGAAGTCGACGTGCTGGACCGTGCCCTTCACCGGGTGGCGCTGCAGTTCGCGCGCCAGCGCCGAGTGCGTTTCGCCGTCGACGTCGAGATCGAGCACGGCGTTGAGTCCGTGACCACCCGACAGGGCGGTGCGCAGCTCGCGAGCGTCAACGGTCACCGAAATGGGCGTGTGTCCCGTCCCGTAGACGACGCCAGGGATGCGGCCGGTCTTCCGAAGCCGATTGGCGCGCGAAGAGCCGATGTCGGTGCGAACAGCTAGTGCGAGACGGGTATCGGCCATGGGACGCGTTCCTTCGAAGACGAGAATTTAGAGCCGAAGGATTCTACCGGATTTAGCTGTGATTCTCCCCACCGAAGATGTCGGAGACCGATTGGTCTTCGAAAATCGCCGAGATCACTTCGGCGATGAGGGGCGCGACCGACAGCGTCTCGATGATCGGCAGCTGGCGTTCGGGCGGCACCGGAATGGTGTTGGTGCCGACGAGCCGACTGATCTTGGAGTTCTTGATGCGTTCGGTTGCCGGGTCCGACAGCAGGAGGTGAGTGGCGGCGACCCAGACCTCGGTGGCGCCGCGCTGACACAGGATGTCGGCAGCGGCCGTGATGGTGCCGGCGGTGTCGATCATGTCGTCGACGAGCACGCAGAGGCGCCCGTCGACGTCGCCGATCATGTCGATCGCTTCGACGGCGCCGTCGCCCTTGGTGTCGCGGCGCTTCTGCACGAACGCGAGGTCGAAGCCGAGGTGCGACGCGTATCGGTCGGCCTGTTTCACGCCGCCGGCGTCGGGAGCGCAGATCACCGTGTCGGATGGCGCATGCTCACGCAAGTAGTCGAGGAGGACGGGCATCGCCACGAGGTGGTCGAACGGGCCGTCGAAGAACCCCTGGATCTGGCCCGAGTGCACGTCGACGGTCATGATGCGATCGGCACCGGCGACGGTGAGCATGTCGGCGACGAGCTTGGCGGTGATCGGCTCACGGCCGCGTGCCTTGCGGTCCTGGCGCGCGTAGCCGTAGTTCGGGCACACGGCGGTGATGCGCTTGGCCGATGCGCGCTTCGCGGCGTCGAGCATGATCAGGTTTTCCATGATCGACGAGTTCACGTCGCCGCAGTGGCTCTGGATGATGAACACGTCAGAGCCGCGGATGTTCTCGGTGAACTTGCACTTGATCTCGCCGTTGGGGAACGTCCGCAGGCTGGCGTCGCCCAGCGGCACCCCGAGGCAGGCGGCGATCTCTTCGGCCAGCGCGACATGGGAGCGTCCGGAGAAAATCTTGAGTTTCTTGACCGGGCTCAGTTCCATGACGGTGCCCTCATCTTCGCGCGCAACGCGCGGCGCGCGCGCGGCAATACCCCCTACGTGACGGCGTTGAGGACCAGGGCGCGGGTGAGCGTCGGGCTGCCGCGGGTGCCGACGACGACTTCGGTGGTGCCGGCGGCGACGTTGAGGCCCGTGGTGACGCTGCCGAGGAAGGCGAAGATGCCGCCGTCGATGGGCGAGCCGTCGACGTGGAACGCGCGCAGGTGCGGCCCCCCACCCGTCCGGGGCACCGTGACGATCTCGTCGAGCCCCGAGTCGAGCTGCGTCGCCGCTACGCGCACGCCGCCGGCGAAGCCGGCGTCGTAGGCGAAGAATCCGCCGCCGAGCGCGGAGCCGTCGGCGTGGAACACGCGCACGTGCGGCCCGCCGCCTGGGCCCGCGGCAACGGCGATCTCCATGCCGTCGTTCAACCCGGCTTCGAAGTTGCCGACGGCCACGCTGACGCCGCCCGTGAAGTGCGGATCGAACGCCATGAACCCGTCACCGAGCGGCGTGCCCTGCGCGGTGAAGACGCGGACGTGCGGGCCGCCGTTCGAGAACGCGCCCGTCACGATCTCTTCTCCCGGCACGTCGGGACGCACGTCGCCGACGGCCACGCTGACGCCGCCGGTGAACGTCGGGCCGTAGGCGAAGAATCCGTCGCCGGCCTGACCGGGCGCGGGCGTGCCGTTGGCCAGGAACGTGCGGATGTGGGGCCCTCCGCCGGGACCGGCGGCGGTGACGATCTCGTCGCCGTCGGAATCGGGCAGCACGTCGCCGACGGCGACGTCGACACCGCCGTGGAAGTTGGCGCCGTACGCGTAGAAGCCGACCGGCAGCGGGTTCATCGCCGCGGAGAACACGCGCACGTGCGGGCCGCCGCCCGGTCCCGCGGCAGTAACGATCTCCTGCCCGGGCGCGTTGGCGTCGAGGTCACCCACGGCGACGGTGTTGCCGCCGCCAAAGCCGATGCCGTACGGCGCGGCCGTCTGCGTGCCGCTTCCGATCTGCAAACGACGGATCGTGCCGCCCGACGGGTTGGCGATCGGCACGCCGCTGCGCACGAGTTGCGCCGTGACCGCGTCGGGCGTCGCCTCGACTCCCAGACCTTGCGCCATCACCAACGCCGCCGCCCCCGCCACAAGTGGCGCCGCCATCGAGGTGCCGCTGACCTCCGCGTATCCGCCACCGAGTTGCGTCGTCAGCAAGTTCGTTCCGGGCGCGGCCATGTCGACGGTGGGACCGCGACGCGAGAAGGTCGCGATCGTGTCGTTCTGTTGCGACGCCGCGACCGACAAGACGTGATCCATCGCCGCGGGGTACTTCGGTGACGTCGCCGAGCCACCTTGGTCGTCGTTGTTGCCGGCTGCGGCGACGACCAACACGTTGTGCTGGAACGCACGGTTGACCGCGTCCTGCAATGCCTGCTCGTAGGTCGTGCCGGCGAGCGACAGGTTGATGATCTTGGCGCCGCGACTGATCGCGTCGTCGATGCCGTTGATGACCCAACTAGTGAAGCCTTCGC
Source organism: Actinomycetota bacterium (assembly GCA_041166405.1). Lineage (GTDB taxonomy): Bacteria > Actinomycetota > Acidimicrobiia > Acidimicrobiales > JACCXE01 > JACCXE01. The sequence continues at coordinate 33,283 of JBEEFV010000046.1, forward strand.
CGTTGACGTCGAGGACCTTTTCCGAGAGCAGATTCGCGTTCCAACCCAGGGACGCGACGCCGACACCGTTATCGGTCGCGGCACCGGCGATCCCGGCCACCTCGGTGCCGTGGGGGCCGTTGCCGTCGTGGACGTCGGTGAAGTCGAGGCTGCCGATCACCTTCGACGACAGGTCCGGGTGCGACGCGTCGATGCCCGAGTCGAGGATCGCGATCGTGATGCCGTCGCCCTTCGAACGGTCCCACGCGCTCGACGCTCCGACCGGCGCGAGATACCACTGCGTGTTGTTGGTCTGGCACGTGCTGACGCACGGATCGTTCGGCACGGTGCTCTGCGCGTGCACCGGCGCGTCCGGCGAGACGGCGACAACACCCTTGAGCCCGCGCACGATCGCGGGGTCGGCGTTGCCTGCCCAGCCGTTCGGTCCGACGCGCTGACCACCGAAGCGCGCCAGCACGGGCGCCACCGCCGAGCCGTCTTGCAGCGTGACGAGGACCCGTTGCGGCGAGCCGGACTGCGCGAACGCCGGTGCGCTCGTGGCCACGAGCGCGGCAACAGCAGCGACGGCGAACGCTACGACGCGGTGAGTGATCCCCCGAGCGATGCCGACTGTTCTAGTCGACGGATGTGCCGACGTAGAACGCGCCCGTCGTGACGCCGGCCGCGATGCGCGCGCCGGGCTCGAGTGAGGCGAACGGCCCGACGTTCGCGTGGTCGCCGATCTCCGATTGCCGAGCGACGCTGTTCTGCACGACGGCACCGTCACCCACGGTGCAGTCGACCAGGCGCGTGTTCGGACCGATCTCGGCGTGTTCGCCGATGACGCACCGTCCTTGCAAGATCGTTCCGGGGAACAGCGTCACGTCGGCGCCGAGTTCGACGGTGGCGTCGACGTAGGTGTGCTCAGGATCGAGCATCGTCACGCCGCGGCGCATCCACGCTTCGTTCGTGCGGTCGCGCAATTCCGCTTCGGCGACCGCGAGTTGCGCGCGGTCATTGACGCCCGCCGCTTCCATCGAGTCGGCGGCTTCGAGCGTCGTGACGGTGTAGCCGGCGTCGAACAGCACGCCGACAACGTCCGTCAGGTAGTACTCGCCCTTCGCGTTGTCGGGCATGACGCGGCGCATCGCCGGCGCGAGGACGCCGTGACGGAACACATAGATCGACGTGTTGATCTCGTCGATGTCGCGCTCTTCGTCGGTGGCGTCGACTTCCTCGACGACCTTCGTGACGCGCCCGTCTTCGCGTCGCACGACCCGGCCGTAGCCGTAGGGATCCGTCACGCGCGCCGTCAGTAACGTCGCCGCGGCGTCGGCGCCGCGGTGTTGACGCACGAGCGCGGCGATCGTCGCGGGACGAAGCAGCGGCGTGTCGCCGGGCAGCACGATGACATCGCCGTCTTCGTCGTCGGCATCGGGCAGCGCGGTGACGCCCACGGACAGCGCATCGCCGGTTCCGCGTTGGACCGACTGCTCGACGAACGCGATCTTCACGCCCTCGGGAGCGTCCTCCATCACCGTCTTCTGCACGCGCTCCGCGCCGTGCCCGACGACGACGACGATCCGCTCGACGTGCAATTCGGCCAGCGCGTCGATCACGTGCAGCACCATCGGCCGCCCGCACAGCACATGCAGCGGCTTGGGCCGAGCCGACATCATCCGCGTGCCCTCCCCCGCAGCCAACACCACAGCAGAAAGCGGACGAGTACTCACGCCACCGGTTTACCGCGTTTCACGCAACTTCAAGCACCACCAAGCATCCGCAGCGGTCACAGCCTAAATCGGTGGACGACATTTCCTCGCCGTGCGGGACGGAAACCTCGCAGTTCGGGTATGCGTCGGCACGATTATGGACAAAGACCGCACGTGATTCGCGTTGTCGAACTGGCGCTCGCCCGCAAGGTGGCGACCAAGACACCGGGCCGGCGCGCTTTTCAGCCTGCTCGGTAACGCAGCCGAAGGCGGCAAATTGTGGGTGGCTGTCGCCGGATTGCTCGCCGTTGGCGGCGACCGCGGCCGACGAGCAGCCGTCGAAGGTCTCGTCGCGCTCGCAGCGTCGTCGGCTCTGACGAACGGACCGCTCAAGAGCGTCACCCGCCGACGCCGGCCGGGAGACGGACTCGGGCGCTTCCTCGTGCCGCAGACGGGCCGCACCCCGAAATCGTCGTCGCTACCGTCGAGTCACGCCGCGTCGGCCTCCGCATTCGCCGCGGCAGCGGGACTCGCGTACCCCTACGCGGCGGCGCCGCTCGCGGTCGCCGCAGGTGCCGTCGCGTTCAGTCGCGTCAACGCGGGACGACATTTCATTAGTGACGTCGGCGCGGGGCTCATCGTCGGTGCGGCCGTCGGCGCAGCGGTGCACTGGGCGGCCGGCCGTGTTCGGCCGGCACCCGCGGCGAGTCGCACGAACGACGACGCCTCGTGACTTCAGTACCGCACGTATTCGCTATTCGGAGTGAGAACGCAGGCCGGCACTCCAAACGGAAACGTCAGATCAAACCCGAGGAACTGGCCGCCTCCGACGCTCAACAAAGGCGCAGCCGGAATACCGGGACGCGGGCCGGAGTAAAAGTTCTCCCAAAAATGGCGAAGGTGATCGAAGGGCGGGTTAGTGGAGGGCCGGTACGTGACCTCACTCGATCGCGCCCACGCGAACAGCCGCGCTCGAATGGTCGGGTCGGTTTGGAAAACGAGCCGCGACCCGCTCAAGAGTTCCCCGAGTTCAGCGGGGGCCACGTGCAGCTCTCTCGCGGCGCTCTCCGCGCCAACCGACGCGACGAGTTCGGAGACAAGTTGCATTGCGTCGACCTCCGCAAGGGCCGAGCCGAGGTCATCCGTCGTAGTCATCGGGCCGCGCGCTTCCGACGTCCGCTCTCCGGCGGGAACAAGTACTCCTCCGTGTATTCCATCAGTTTGTCGGGGATTCGGTTCAACGCCTTGACGATCTTGTTCTTTGTAGCCGGTGACCCAGCCTCTCCGTCCTCCAGCCGTTGGATGGTTCGATCGGCGAGTCCGGCCGATCGTGCAAGCGCTGCTCGCGTGACGCCTTCTTTCTCGCGCGCATTCTGGAGTCGATTCGCGGGCAACCTAGCAACCGCCCCACGCCGACGACTGGGCTGCCGTGAACGCAGACGTTTGGAGTCTGGACATGTCGATGGGTGTACGAACTTATCAACTTTTGTCCGGGGATGTCGCGCCTTTGCCGACTATTCCTGAGTCCTTCGCCAGGCTGTCGGCGGTCTGCGAGGAACGAAGCAACCCGGGGGCGGTGCACGGTTCCCGCGCGGAAGAAGGCGCTGCGATGGAAACACCGGAAGTTCTGTTGTGGCAACGAGTTGATGTGATCGGCCCCGACGGAAAGACGTGCTCGAACGACTCGATGCGTACAGCGCACTGAATTCCGGCGGTGGACCGGACCGGCAATGCTTCGCGCCGACTTCCTTGACCTTTGGACTGTCGCCGACACCAGCTCGGCGTGAGCGGGAAATCAGTCCTGCCCGACTCCTCGGGTTTTCTTCATCAGCGTCCCAGGCCGCACGTGACTCGACGCAGTCGCGAAGCATTTGCGCGTGCCTTGCCGGTTGCTCGCAACGTCAAGGACGGTTCGGCTCGAGACGCAAGCGATTACTTGACGGTGACGGAAGCAAGCGGCGCAAGCCACGCTCCGCCATCGTGATTGAGGGTTACACCAAGGTCGTATTTCCCCGGTTCTGGCGACGTCCCGCCTGGCTCAGCAACGAATCGTGCTTTGAGCGTGTAAGAAATGACCTCGCTAGGCGCGATGGAACGAACATGGCCAGTTCCCTCGCAGCCGAATGTGTCTCGGGCCGCGAGGTCGCCGTAGCTGTAGAGCCCGACCGCCCACTCGCAGCTCGATGGAAACTCCACTTGGAGCGAATTCGTAGCTGTGTTGGTAACCGTGAACGTGCCGGTCACGTCGTCGGCGCGACCGAAGCTCGTAATATCGAGACGCACTTCAAGCCGCAGATCGGACGGCGTTGTAGCGAGTGGGTCGCCATGTGGCGCAACGGTTGGCCGTCGGCTCGCTGTTGTCGGCGACGGGGTCGTAGACGTCGATATGGACGGAACCTTCGTCGTGGAGGTTTCTGCATCGGCCGTTACTAATGCTGAGGTGCCTGGAGCTGCACGCTTGGCCCGCACCTCATGCGAAGCGCCTCCACAAGCGGCGAAGACGATGACCAACGCGACACAGGGAATTACCGGCGAACGATACCAGCGGACAGTTTTGCTTCTCGGTTTCATGGCATGGCGTCCGCGTCGAGAATCGATGCACTGACCGCGTTCCCGGCGAGCTCTGCGTTCGTAGCCGAATATGTGGTGCCGGCGAGGTAGCGCTCGGTTAGCGAGTTCAACGTCGTGAAGGCACGCCGCACCGCGAGGTAGTGATCAGTGCTGCCGAAGCCGAGGATCCAAATTACTCCATTCGGAGCGATCGCTTTGGAGCCGGGCCGGTACCCCATGTTGCTCGTAGTTGCATACGTGAGTTTCTCGACCGCGGTGATCGGGATCGAGTTCGAGAAGCCCCAGCTCGTGAGCATCGTGAGAGATGAGAACCCCCGGAGCAGGCCGCCGTCGACCATGAAAATGGTGCCGTTCGCATCTCTGAGAATCGACCCATCAGGGTGTTTCCGAGGAAGGCCAACGGTGCAGTTGCTAATGACGGAGCCGACAGGGTGGAGCGCGATGATCGCGTCCGTGGTGTTCACCACCGGGAGGTTCGTGAACCCGAGGCAGTTGTATACAGCCGTTGAGGTGAACCCCCGAATCGTCGAGCGGAATATGTCTGCTCCGGTTCCGGTCACAAGGTAAATAGTGCCGCCTGGACTCTTGATAAGGGTGCCGGGCTTGAAACTCGCAGCCGCGCCGTTCGGGCGCTCACCGAGCCGAACGTCGCACGTCGCCGCAGACTCCGTCCCGTACCAGCTCGAGAAAGTGGCAGGGTCCGGGAACGCGCGCTTGGATCCGTTCTGCATCGAGTAAATCGCGGAGGTTGACGCCACGGCGGACCCGCCTGGCAGGTCGCGAAGGCAAGCGCGAGACGTAATCGCCTTGTACGCGTTTAGTCTCCCACCGCCGATGGGCGTGGCGCCCCAGTTGATGGGATCGGCGGACGCCTGCAACGCGGCAGCGATGTTGGTGTTGGGCATCCCGCCTTCCATGAGTAGCGCAGCCGCGGCCGAGACAAGTGGCGCCGCTTGAGATGTGCCCCAGAAAGTCGATTCGCATGTAGCGCAGGCGGCACCCGCGCCGACAATCCCGACGCCAGGCGCGGCCAGGTCGACCCAGTTTCCGTAGTTAGAGGCGTTTGCCCCATTCCAGCGCGCGTCCTGATTGTCGCTGTTGGCGACAGCGAAGACGTGGTCGTAGGCACCGGGGTAGTTCAAGGCGTCAGTGCCGTGGTTGCCGGCGATGCCAACAACGAACCGTCCCGCATTCCAGGCCGCCGTGATTACGTTCTGAATGGCGACCTCGAGCGGGTAGTCCTGAAGGCTCATGTTCAGGATCCAGAATCCGTCATGGAAAGCGTTGTCGATCCCATTGATCAGCTGCACGTCTGTGCCGCCGCAACCGGCGCCGGAAAGGACCTTGTAGCTGCCCAGCGGCCCTCCCCAAGCGCCACCAGCGGTCCCATTTCCGTTGTTAGACGCCGCTCCTGCTATCGACGCCACGTTCGAGGCATGGTCGTCGCACGGAGCTACGCCGGTGCCGGTGAAATCCCGATTCTGTAGCAGCGCCGGCAGGTCCTGATGGTTAGCGCTGACACCACTATCGATTATTGCGATCGGATGCGTAGACGCGAGCCGCCGAACTTCCCATGCAGCCGTCAGACGAGTCTTCTGGACGTTGTATTGGGTGCCGTCCACGTAGTGCGTGTCGTTTGTTGACATCCCTTCTGAACCAATTCCGGCCTCTTGCGCCACCTCGACGGCCCCCATCGCCGCATACGCGTCCAGACGAGCGCTTTCAGCGCCCGTCGGAACGGATACTTCAAACCAGTGGCTCGCACGCGCCGCGCTGGTCAGGTACGGGGCAACGGCGGTAAATGTGTCGCTCTCAATCGCGACGTCTCGCGGGGTTGTGCCGGGAGCGATCCGAAGCAGAATCCGCCCCGTAGAACGCCTGTTTGGGTCCGCGATTCGGACAACCTTTGAAACGTTGATCGATCCAGCAGCAATCCGCTGACCCGATCCCTTCCTCTGGATTTCGATGGCGTTATCGCCGGGATCCACGGCTGGCACTCGGACATCGACTCGCTCCGCCGTTACCTCTGGAAAGACAGGCAGTCCGCCTATAAACACCGTCGTCACTTCTGACGGATCGAAGGGCAACCCCGAGATGGAGATCACGGAGTCGACCCCAGCAGTGTGTGAGCTAAGCGAGATCGGACTCGGCTGACTGCTGGCCGTCGTATTCGACGTGGCGGAAGCCGGCAGCAACAAGGGTCGCACACAGCGAGAGTGTGGCGATGCAAGCGATAGACCGGCAGAAGCGAGAAACGACGTGCGCGCCGGAGACTTGGGTTCTAGAAGCTCGCGCGCGGCGCGCAAGCGAGAAGCGCGTCGTCATGGGCTGTGAACTCATGCGTTCATCCTTCGTCGGCTGATGCCGCTAAACGGCATCACCGAGCCGTCCCGAAGACGGCACTTCCGCTACCGCGAGGGGTACGCCCTGAGGAACTCAATGTCAAACGTTTGTTCGGTTGGCGTCCGCGTAGGGCGCTGCGTGCGCGAGCAGGTATCCGGCGGTCTCGCCGGATACGTGCCGATGGCCAAGGTCAGGGCGATTGCCACGGTCGAGGTCCCACACGTCGCTGGATCCGCCATCGCCGATGTTGATGGTGTCGGGGCGCGTCGCATCGCCGCGAGGCCCGCCTCGGGGAGGGTGACCGAGCGAGCCGGCGTCGGCAGGTCGCTCGTATATATGGAGACAGGTACGGGCCCGCTTACCCGTAGGCATCGCGGACCGGTGTTGTTCGCTGCTACCGGGCGAGGCGGTTACGAGCGGCGGGGTGAACTCGGGGTGGGCGACGGCACGCGACGCGATGAACTAAATACGCGACCTATTTGCCCTAATCCTCGGTGCGGTTGCCACGCGCTTCGATGAGACCTTCGGATCGCGTGGCGGACCGCACTGGACCTGTCACGAGAAGGCGCGCGGGACTCCGGCTGCGGCGGTTACGCCGCATTGCCGCATTGCGGCAGTGAGGCGGTCGGGATGTCGCTGGCGCACTCCGACGCCCGCATTTGGCGAGCCGCTTTATTCACTGCCAACTACGTGGCCGTACTGCCAAGTCACTGCCAACTACATGGCCGCGCTGCCACCAAAAGTGGCCCCCTACACTTCAGCTCGGGGATGAGGGCTCGAACCCCAATTCTCTGGACCAAAACCAGATGTCCTTCCGATTGGACGATCCCCGAAAATGAGCGACTCACAAGCTAGCGACCGCGGCGACGAGACCCTGCCACCAACCCGCAATCTGTCGGTTGAGGTCAGTGCTCTTCCGCACCCGCACGTTCAGGCAACCGACGTAGAACTCCGTGGGTAGCCGCCGGCTCGGACGGCGTTCGTGCCGCTTCAGCGTTGTGCGCAGCAGGTCAGAGCGCTCGATTCCGATGACCTCAGCCCAGAACACCTCGGCGCGGTCGACGTCGCCGGTCTCATGGATCGCGACGCGAAAGCTCAGTCGCTCCAGCCCGATGCCGAGCAAAGCGAGCCAGGCCACAAACACGCGGATGACGTCGGGGTCGGAGTTGATCAGCGACACAGTCACGCTCGGCATCCATTCCTTCGCCTTCGCACCTTCGGCCCAGTACAGAGCCAGGCCCGTCACGAACAGTTCGGACTCGGCGAGCGCAGCAGGAATCTGCGACCGCGCCTCACCGATGATGCGCCGCTCCTTCGCCTGTCGTGAGGAACGAATTGCCGGCGGCGTTCTCCCGGCCGGCCTGGACGCGGTCGGCGAGATGAGATAGCCCAGCTTCATCGACGAGCACATCGCGAAGCCACAGCGACAACGTGCTCGTGGAGACGCGAACAACCTCCTGGATCTCGCGGTATGAACGGCCTTGCGTGCGCAGGCCGACCGCGACGGCACGCAGCTCATCCTTCGCGTTTGGACGCGTCGTCCACTCAGGCGCGGGGACGTCCTTGAGCCAACGACTCAGTGCCGCGCCGCCGGTCTTCAGACCAAGCGCGGCGACGATTTACGACCGCGACATGCCCTGCAAACGCATCTCGATGGCGCGTTCCTTGGACATGGTCCGAAGGTACCGACGAGGTGTAACAGCGAATCAGGGCGCAGAAATACAAGAGGCCACCCCGGAGGGTGGCCTACTTGCCGGCGGCGCGCCGCTGGAAGCGGGTCGCCTTGAGCATCTTGCGATGCTTCTTCTTGCGCATGCGCTTGCGGCGCTTCTTGATCAGTGAACCCATGACGGCGGAGCAGAGTAGTGGGCGAACTGGGGGTCAAGCGAACCGTGGTCGGATGTCACACGCTGCTGTGCCCGGCGTCATAACGACCTGGTCCCCCAAACCGCACTATGTCGTGGGACGCGGGGGTTCTCCCGGGGGAGACGCGGGGAGGGTCGAGACGACCCTCCCTGCGTCGCGAAACGCACTTTCCACAAACCACGTCGCACCGCTGCCCGCCAGGATCGGCGTGATGCCGGTGGCGTCGCCGAGTTGGTCCCGGTAGCGGGCCAGTTCGGGCTCGACCGCCAGCGCCGCGGGCTCGAGGTCGTTGGGACCATCGACGCGGGGCCCGCCGAGTTCCTCCCACTTCTTGTAGACCGCCGGCGTCGAAACGTGCAGCGGCGGGGTCAACAGCGTGAACGTGCGCTCCACGAACGGCAGCGGCTCGACCACGTCGCCAATTCCGGTGACGCGGGCGCGTCCGCCGGTCACGCAGAACGGGACGTCGCCGCCCAGCGACGCCGCCAGCGCGACATCGCTGACGCCGGCCCAGCGCAGCACCGCCGCGGCGTCGGAGGATCCGCCGCCGAGGCCGGCGCCCGCGGGAATCGCTTTGTGCAGCGTGACGCTCGCGGTGCGACCGACGGCGCGCAGCGCACGCGTCACGAGGTTGTCGCCGTCGCCGGGAACGTCGAGGCCGGTGATGGTCAGTCCGTCGCCGTCGGCGAAGGTGAGCGTGTCGCACAGGTCGACGCTGACCATCTCGGCGTCGATGAGGTGGTAGCCGTCGTCGCGCACGCCCGTGACGCGCAGAGTCAGCGTCAGCTTCGCGGGAGCGAGCACGCCGCCAGTCTCCTCCACGCGTCGAGGTCGAGCTCTTCGGCGCGCGCCGTCGGCGCGACCGCGGCGGCCTCGTAACAGGCGTCGTCGACGTCGATGTTGTTGCGCAGCATCTTGCGACGCGTCGCGAACCCGGCCTCGACGAGCGAGAAGACCCGCGAGCGTTCGTCGCTGGTGCCGACATCGGCGTGGCGCTCGAACAACACGAGCGCGCTGTCGACATTCGGCTTGGGGACGAACACCGTCGGCGGCACCTTGCCGACCACCGATGCCGTCGCGCTCCACGCCACCTTCACCGACACCGCGCCGTACGCCTTCGAGCCGGGCCGCGCTGCGAACCGCTCGCCCACTTCCTTCTGCACCATCACCAGCATGCGGCGCACCATCGGCGCGCGCTCGAGCACGTCGAGCACGAGCGGCGTCGCCACGTTGTAGGGCAAGTTGGCAACGAGCGTCCACGGTTCGTCGCCGAGCAGCTCCGGCCAGTCGACCTCGAGCGCGTCGGCGTGCACGACGCGCGCGCCGGGCAGCATCTGTTCGAGGATCGGGATGAGGAAGCGGTCGAGCTCGACGACCGTCAGCGATGCACCGGTTTCGAGAAGCGCCAGCGACAGCGACCCGAGTCCGGGCCCGACTTCGACGACGCGATCGCCGGCACCGACTTCGGCAAGGCGCGCGATGCGTCGGACGGTGTTGGCGTCGCCGACGAAGTTCTGACCGAGAGCGCGGCTCGGTTGCAGGCCGTGCAGGTTGAGAAGGGCGCGGATCTCGGCGTGGCTGTGCGTCAATAAGAAAGTTTGACGTAGATCACACCCGACGACGGGTTCGCCAACTGGCTGAACGCGTACTTCGACAAGTCGAGGATGCGGTTGTTGCCGCCGTACGGCCCGCGGTCGCCGACCTCGCAGGTGATGCTCTTGCCCGTCGACACCGCGGTCACGGTGATGACGGTGCCCATCGGTGCGGTGCGGTGCGCGCAGATCCACGGATTGCTGGCGTGGTAGCTCGCCTCGTACCAGCTGGCGTTGCCCTCCTGCTCGTTGGCGTGAGAACCGCCCGATGGCATCGATCGACTCGCAGTGGTCGTCGGTGTGGACGACGCCTGTTGCGGCCTGGGCTTCGCGGTGGTGGTCGTCGGCTTCGGCTTGGGCTTGGCGGTCGTCGCCGGAGTCGACTGCTTGACCACGACGACGCGCGGCTTCGCGGTCGTAGACGGCGGCGGCGCGATCGTCGACGTCGTCGTCGCCGGCGCCAGGTACACCCGCTTTTCGCCCCGCGACGCGCGGGCCGACGCGAGGCGCGTCGAAAGGTCGATGCGTGAGCTAGCCATCAGCTCTACCGAATCGTCTGGTGTCTTGCTGTTACGCAAGGCTGCCAGGCTGACCACTACCAAGGCGGCACAAACGAGCCCGGCAATGACCTTCCCAGCCGCCCTTCGGTGCTCGTGCAGGTCTCCGTCCTTCCCTGTGTGAGCGCTTCTGGCGGGTCGGCCGCGACCCTAGGCGGGGCTTTCGGCAGCGGCAAATAGCAGCCGCATAGTTATGCACTACGGCGAGAGACGGAACGCGTGTGCGGTGTTCTCCCAGGTAGCGGCCTCGATGTTATGCACGGGCAATCCCTTCGTTTCGGCGACAGCGGCGCCGACGAGGGGCACAAAGGCCGGTTCGTTCTGTTTGCCCCGATGCGGAACCGGCGCGAGAAACGGGCTGTCGGTCTCCACCAAAAGCCGGTCAAGCGGGACGATCTGCACTGCCTCCCGCACGTCCTCGGCCTTCTTGAACGTGACGATGCCCGAGATCGAAATGAACGCGCCGCGGTTGAGGCATTGCCGGGCCTCGTCGGCTCCGCCGGTGAAGCAGTGCATGATCGTGCGCTCCGGAATGCCCTCGGCGTCGAGGATGTCGAAGGTGTCGCGCCACGCGTTGCGTGTGTGGATGACGAGCGTGAGGTCGAGCTGTTTCGCCCACGCGATCTGGCGAGCGAACATCTCTTTCTGCGCGTCGGCCGGCGAGTAGTTGTAGTGAAAGTCGAGCCCGCACTCCCCGATCCCGACGACGCGCGGGTGTTGCGTCGGATCGGGCAACCCGTCGAGGCCGTCGGACGCGTCGTGCGGATGCAGGCCGACGGTCGCCCACACGTCGTCGTTGTGCTCGGCAGCCTCGATGGCGGTGCGCGATGTGTCAGCGGCGGTGCCAATCGTGATGAAGCGCGCCACACCCGCGGCGCGCGCCGCGTCGAACGCAGACGTATCCAGTGCGCCTTCGTCACCACGGGTCCACGGCACGTGGCAGTGACTGTCCGCCCAGGCCATCTACTTCGGTTGCAGGCGCGGGAACAGCGGCTCGCCTTTGGCGACGGGCAGCCCGCCGGGATAGCCGCCCCACTCGAGCCCGTCGGGAACGCGCACGTCTTCGGGCGCGCCCGGCAAGCCGATGCGCCGCCACAGTTCGCGCGCGGCGTGCGCGATCGCCGGCGAAGCGAGGACGCAGACGATGCGCAGCGCCTCGAGGGCGTCGCCCATCACCGCGTCGACGGCGTCGCCCGGCTCCATCTTCCACGGCTCGTTCTGTTCGAGGTAGGCGTTCGTGTCGCGGATCAGTTGCCACGTGGCGTCGAGCGCGTCGCTCGGCGCGATCGCCGCCCACGCCGCCGCGGTCGCTGCGACAGCGCGCTGCGCGCTGTCGCGCAGCGGGCTGTCGGCGCGCGGCGCAGGCCCGACGCCCGCGCACTTGCTTGTCACCACCGCGGCGACGCGCGCGCCGAGATTGCCGAAGTTGTTGGCGAGATCGGCGTTGTAGCGCTCGACCATGCCTTCGTAGGAGAAGTCGCCGTCGGGACCGAACGGCGTGTCGCGCAGCAGGTGGTAGCGCACGCCGTCGACGCCGAATTCGGAAACGAGTTCGGTAGGCGGAATCGTCGTGATGTTCGTGTTCGACTTGCTGAGCTTCTCGCCGCCGACGAGCAGGAACCCGTGGATCGCGACCTGCCGCGGCGGTTCGATGCCGGCGCTCATGCACATCGCCGGCCACCACACCGCGTGGAAGCGCAAGATGTCCTTGCCGATCACGTGCACGTCGGCCGGCCACCACTTCACGAACTCGCTCGGATCTTCGCTTCCGAGGCCCGCGGCGGTGCAGTAGTTCATCAGCGCTTCGAACCAGACGTAGACGACGTGCTTGTCGTCCCACGGCAACGGGATGCCCCAGTCGATCGACGTGCGCGAAATCGAGATGTCGTTGAGACCGCCTCGGATGAACCCGAGCACTTCGTTGCGCTTGCCCGCGGGGATGACGGCTTCGGGATGCGCGGCGTAGTACTCGAGGAGCTTGTCCTGGTACGACGAGAGCTTGAAGAAGTAGTTCTCCTCGCTGAAGTGCTCGACGGGCCGCTTGTGAATGGGGCACAGATTCTCGTCGTCGCCGACGAGTTCGGACTCGGCGTAATAGCCCTCGCACGACACGCAGTACAGACCGTCGTAGGTGCCCAGGTAGATGTCGCCGTTGTCGTAGATCTGCTGGATCATCGACGTCACGGCGCGGCGGTGCCGCTCCTCGGTCGTACGGATGTAGTCGTCGTACCGAATGTCGAGCGCGTCCCACGTCTCGCGGAACCGCCGGCTGGTCACGTCGGCCATTTCGCGCGGGTTGATGCCCTGCGCTTCGGCGGCGCGCTGCATCTTGAGGCCGTGTTCGTCGGTGCCGGTCAGCAACCGCACCTCCTCGCCGAGCAACCGGTGCCAGCGCGCGATGGCGTCGGCGATGACGGTGGTGTAGCTCGACCCGACGTGGGGCGCGTCGTTCACGTAGTAGATCGGCGTCGTTATGTAGAAGCGCCCTCTGCTCGCCATGGTGCGACGAGGCTACCGGCGGTTCGGCGCGCCACCCGAACGCATTCTTATCGGGGTTGTAGTCCCAATAGGGCTACAACCCCGAGAAGAATCGCGTCGCTAGTGCAACGAGTCCACGAACGCCTGCATCTGCGTCGGCGAGAGCGGTTTGGCCAGCAGCCCGGGCACGGCGCGCTCGGCGAGTAAACGTTCGTCCGCGTCGCTGGCGTTGAGCGCGATGTTGATGCGGCTGACGAGCCAGTTGATCCCGCCGCTGATCCCGTACGTCAACATCGGCAGCGTGACGGCGCCGTCGAAGCCCGCGGCTTCCCGATAGGCGTCCAGGAACGCCTGGGCGGGGCCGGCCACGAAGTCGTTGTCGCCCGTTTCCGCCCACGACATCAGGCAGTGGCCCAACTCGAGGTCGGGCGCGACGGGGCCGGCGTGCTCCCAGACGCACAACACGATCCCGTCGGGGCCGCCGACGCGCACCGACTCCGGGGCGATCCACGAGTGCGAGAAGATCGCCCGCGCGTTTTGATCGCTGACGTCGAGCAGCGGCTCGAACTCGAGGAATCCCTTCAGGGCGAGACGGAACGGCTCGCTCCACTCCGGGCGCTCGCGTTCGACTTGGGCGACCAGTGCGTCGACTCCCTCGCCGTGCGAGCTGCGGTGCGTCAGCCACGCCGACACCGGCCCGGGCGCGGGCACCGCCATGGCGTGCAGCGCGCCCAGCGCCTTGGCGGCGAGCGCGGCGACTTCGACAGGCGCCGGGCGCAGCGTCATCGGCCCGAGTCGCAGCCAGCGGTGCGCTCGCCAGTTGTCGCCGTCGATCTCGGTGACGAACGCGCCCGCGGCGGTGCGGATCGGCGCCGCCGTCGGTACGCCGTTGGCGATCGCCTGCTCGACGAGGCCCGACTGCAGTTCGACCGACGTCACGTCGAGGTGCGACTTCAGCTGCGTGAGCACGACGCGACCGGCGGGCGTCTCCATCTCCCAGATGTCGCCGGACCACGTGCGGTCGACGCGCACCATCGGGCTCGTCGCCGAGCCGAGCGCGAATTGCTCGACGACGGCATCCACAACGGACTGGTCGGCGACGACCGGCGGCAGCGCGTTTTGCTCGTCCGACGCCTTCTTCAGTTCGGGCCAGGTGGCGTAGCCGTACTGACGCGCCAGGTTTGCCTGAGCGTCGGACAACGTGGTCGACGGATCGGACCGCCGCAACACGTCGAGCAGGTCCTTCGCTTGCTTGCGCAAGTGGTCGACGCTCGCGGATTCGGGAAGGGTTCTCATTCGATTCTCCTCACAATGATTGGTATGTGAGGGGTGGCTTCGAGCCTTCCGACGAATCGCCGCTTCCCCGAAGCGGTCTCCGTAGATTAGCGAATCGCGCGCCGCGAGACCGCGAGTTTGTACGCGCGGTTGCGGGCGACACCCAGCAGGTCTGCGACTTCGTCGGCGGCGCCGCGTGTCGACGCGCCCGCCGAGAGTGATTGTTCGAGGGCGGCGACGATCGTCTCGTCGGTGACCTCGAGCGGTTCCGCGGAACCGCCCTCGATGACGACGACGAACTCGCCGCGCGCGTTGTCGGCGAAGCGCAGCGCGGCCGCGGCCAGCGTGCCGCGGAAGTACTCCTCGTGCAGCTTCGTGAGTTCGCGGCCGACGACGACGGCGCGGTCGAAGCCGCAGACGTCGGCGAGTTCCTTGAGCGTCTTGGCGATGCGCGTCGGCGCCTCGTAGATCACGACGGTGCGCGACTGGCGTGCGATGTCGGCGAGGCGCGCGGCTCGTTCGGAGCCTTTGCGCGGCAGGAAGCCTTCGAAGACGAAGCGATCACCGGTGAAGCCGCTGGCGGCGAGAGCGGTCGTGACGGCCGATGGGCCGGGGATCGACTCGATGACGACACCCGCAGCCGCCGCGGCCTCGACGACGTGTCGGCCCGGGTCCGACACCGCGGGCGTGCCGGCGTCGGTGACGAGCGCCACGGTCTTGCCGTCGGCGAGCATCTCGAGGATCTCGCGTGCGCGTTCCACTTCGTTGTCCTTGTGCACCGCGATCAACGTCGGCGTGCGTAGCCCGAAGGACGTGAACAACTTGCGCGAGTGACGCGTGTCCTCGCACGCAACCACGTCGGCCGCGGCGAGCGTGGCGGCGGCGCGTGGCGACAGGTCGCCAAGGTTGCCGATCGGCGTTGCCACGAGCACGAGGCGCCCGGCGCTCACTCCTTGATCTCGAGTTGGTCGCCGGCCTGGAGGCGCCAGCGTTCGAAGGCGCCGGCTTCGGCCTCAATTACGCAGCGCGCTTTCGGACGTGGCAACCCGAGGCGGTTCGGCTTCATCGTCACCATGTCGACGACGGTCAACGCGCGGTCGCAGAACGCGACGTCGATGGCGAACTTCATGCCGAGCGTGTGCACCGACGTCGCCGGCTTGATGAGAAACGCGCCGTCGATTCCGTCGCGCCCCAGCAGACCCTTCAGACGCGTCGGGAACGAGTCGGCGACGTCGAGGCTCGCCAGCACGTCGTCACCTCGCACGAGCCACGCCATCGCTACAGGTTCCTACACGTTGAAGCGGATTTCGAGGACGTCGCCGTCCTGCACGACGTATTCCTTGCCTTCGACGCGCAGCTTGCCGGCTTCCTTGGCCTTGTTCCACGAACCCAACTCGAGCAGCTCGTCCCAGCGAATGCACTCGGCGCGGATGAAGCCGCGCTGAAGGTCCGAGTGGATGACGCCCGCGCATTCGGGCGCCTTCGCGCCGGTGCGGAACGTCCACGCCCGGCTTTCCTGCTCGCCCGTCGTAAGGAAGGTGGAGCGACCGAGCAGCGCGTACGCGGCACGGGTCACGCGGGGCAGCGCGCCTTCGCCGAGACCGAGTCCTTCGAGCAGTTCGACCTTCCCGGCGGCGTCGAGCTGCGCGGCTTCGGCTTCGAGCTGCACGGATACGCCCAGGACTTCTCCCCCGCCGCCGAACGAGGCGGCGACGGGCGCAACGATGGCGTCCACGTCGTCGAGTTGCGCGTCGGAGATGTTGACGACGGCGAACGCGCGCTTGGCGGTCAGCAGACCGAAGGTCGTCAGCGCGGCGATGTACTCGGACGCGACGTTCGCCTTCCACAACGGCGTGCCGTCTTGCAGGATCTTGTCGACGGCGTCCAGCGCCTCGACCTCGATCAACAGCGACTTGTCGCCTTTGGCGGCGCGGCGGCGCTTCTCCAGGTTGTTCGACACCGTGGTGGCGTCGGCGAGGACGAGTTCGAGTTCCAGCGTCTCGAGATCGGCGAGCGGGTCGGTGTCACCGACGATGTTCTCGTCCTCGAACGCGCGCAGCAGGAGACAGATCGCGTCGACCTCGCGAATGCCGGCGAGGAACTTGTTGCCCAGCCCTTCACCGCCGGACGCGCCGGCAACGAGACCCGCCTGGTCGGCGAACTCGATCGTCGCGGAAACGACCTTGCGGCTCTTGGACATCTCAGCGAGCTTGAGCAACCGCTCGTCGTACACCTGCGCAATGCCGACGGATGTCTCCGTCGTCGAGAACGGGTGCGACGCCACGGCGGCGTTGCCGCCGGTGAGCGCGTTGAACAGCGACGACTTGCCGCTGTTGGGGAGTCCGACGATGCCGATGCGTTCCACGGGCGCTCGAAGCTATCGGGGCTTGCGATCGGCGCTCGCACTCGGCAATATATGACTATTCCTATCGACTTTATTGATTCAGCGCTATCGAACCTCCTCGACGGACTGCGGCCGCGTGCGGCGCGCTGGTCGGGCGTCGTGCGCCCCGACGGGCCAGAACGCGACGCGATCCGTATCTATCGCTCCGAAGACGCCGACGCCTGGCTCATCGCCTGGCCAGCGCACCACTGGACGACGCCGCACGACCACGGCGCGTCGAGCGCCGCCTTCACCGTCATCAGCGGGGAGCTCCGCGAGCGGACACCAGACGGCGTCCGTGCACTGTCCCCCGGCGCAGTCACGTTTGTCGCGCCGGGCGCGGTGCACGACGTCGGGACGGAGGCGACTACCGCGCTTAGCCTGCACGTGTACTCGCCGCCGCTCACCACGATGAACTTCCTTGAACTCGACACCGCCCGTTCCTGAGTCGGCCGTGGAGCGCCTCCTCGAAGAGGTTCGGCGCAACCTTGACCGCGTCGAACCCGAAGACCTGGCGGACGAAGTCGCCGCAGGCGCGGTCGTCGTCGACATCCGTCCGGAGGCGGACCGTCGCACCGACGGCGAACTGCCGGGCGCGGTCGCCGTCGAACGCATTCACCTCGAGTGGCGGCTCGACCCGTCGTCGCCGTGGAAGCTCGACGGTGTCGACGCCGACACGCGGGCGATCATCGTGTGCAACGAGGGCTACTCGTCGAGCCTCGCGGCGGCGACGCTGCGGCAGTTGGGATTGGGCCGCGCCACCGATCTCGTCGGCGGCTACCGCGCGTGGCGCGCTACGCGATCGCCTTCTTGATGTCGGCGATCTTGGCGTCGCGTGCCGAGTACCAGATGTAGGGACGGAACCCCATGTCGTCGTTGATCGCGAGCATCCACTTGTTGGTGCCGGCGTTCCACGTGTCGATGAACTCGGCAGCGGGGTTGCGCTCTCGCAGCAGGTTGTAGTTCGTCGCCTTGAGCCAGCGGCCAAGCGCGTGACCGCGGTGCTCGCGGCGCACCGCCGTCCCGCCCTGCCACACCAGTTGCGGCAGATCGGGATGCCATTGCAGGAAGGTGAAACCCGCGAACTGTCCGGTGGGCTCGTGGCGTGCCACGAGGTAGAGCCACTTCGAGCCGCGCGCCAGGGCGCGCTCCTCGCCGTCGTAGTACTCCTCGACCGTTTGGTGCCAGTCCTCCATGTCGAGGTCGTCGCGCGGCGCGTCGTTCATCGTCTCTTCGAGTTCGATGATCGCGGCGACGTGTTCTTCGGGCGTGCGTCCGTCGATGCACAGCAGCGAGTAGTCCGCTGTCTTCGGCTCGGCGTCGTCGATCCAGCCGTCGATGAGCGACTGGTCGACTTCGGCGACGCGCAGGCGGCTGCGTCGATCGAGCAGCTTCTGCTCCATGCCGACCGCGCCGAGGAAGGCTTCGCCGGGCGAGTCTTTCGGCGCGCCGCAGCTGAGTGTGGTGCGGCCGTCGGCTTCGGCGGCGTCCGCGATCGCCGACAGCAGTTCACGGCCGACGCCGTTGCGACGCGCGTCCTTGCGCACGTTGATGTTGAAGCGCGCGAGGTGCGTGTTGCTCTCGCCGCGGCCGAGCCCGAGCCATCCCGTGCCGACGATCCCGGAGCTATCGCGAACCTCCCACCGCTTCGAGTCGTGGAACGGGGACACCTCGAGCATCTCGCGTCGCCACATTTCGTAGGGCTCGACGGGAGTCTCCGGGTCGGTTTCGGAATCGACGGCCGCGACGAACGCGTAGCGCTGCCGCAGATCGTCTTCGGACGCCGCGAGTACGTCCCACTCTTCGATCTTCATGGTCGGCTCTCCAGCCACTCAGCCGCCTTCTGCGGTTCGATGGTCCAGCGCGCGCCGGCGATGAGCGGTGTGAATCCCATCGCCACGTTGACCGCCAGCATCGGTTCGTTCGAGTCCGCGTTGAACGTGCGGATGTACTTGGCGTCGGGCGCGTCACGAAGCACGCGCAGGAACATCGTCGCCTTGAGCTGGCGACCCAGCGCGTGCCCGCGGTGCTTGCCCTCCACAGCGGTCGCGCCTTGGAAGACGTGGACCGGATCGCGATCGGTGTGCACCACTTCGGTGTAACCGACCGCTTCGCCCGACGGGCGATGTCGCGCCACGACCGTCCAGCGCGTGTTGCCGTACGCCTCCTGCCGGCGATTGTCGGCGCGCAGCTCGTCGAGCGACGTCGTGCGCTCCTCGACGGGCAGATCCCCCATCGGGGCGTCGTTCGCCAACACGTCGTGCAGGCGCGCGATGTCACTGAGCCACTCTTCGGGATACGCGCCGTCGGGCACCCATTCGATGTCGTAGTCGGGATGCGTTGCGTCGACCCAACGCTGCATCTCGGCGACGTCGACGTCGGCGATCGTGAGTTGGTTGACGTGGCCTTCGAAGGCGAGTTCGGCGCCGAGCGACGCCGCGAACGCGTCCGCCGCCGCGTTGCGGAAGTCGCAGCCGAGGATGAGCACCGAACGATTGGCGCGCTGTGTCATCTCCACGACGCCTCGGAGCAATGCCGTGCCGACGCCGCGGCGGCGCAGGTCGGCGCGCACCGACGGCAACGTGAACACCAGGTGCGTGTTGTCGCGCGTGGGCATATCCGTCCACGCCGATCCCACGACTGCGCCGGCGGCGTCGCGCGCCACGAACACGTGCATCGGGTCCTCCCGCAGATCGCGGTGGGCGCGCGTGACCGACGCCGGGCGCGGCGGGATCTCCGGGTCGAGCTCGGCGTTGAGCGTGTTCTCGAACGCGTTGAGATCGGCGACCTGTTCGTCGGTCCAATTCTCCGGCAGGAGTTCGACGGTGAAGCCGTCAGCCAAGAATCGCTGCCAGCTTCTCGAGCGCGATGTCGGCCCGCACCTGATGCTCAGCGAACTCGGTGACCGTGCGGAAACCCATGGCGTAGTTGATGCCGAGCATCGCTTCGTTCGACCCCGCGTTCCACGTCGAGATGTTGTCGATCTGCGGGCGTTCATCCAGCAGGTGCAACAGCATCTGCGCCTTGAGCCACCGACCGAGACCCTTCTCCCGGTGCGCAGGGTTCACGCCGGTGTCGTTCTGGTACGCCTTCGTCGGCCAGCGCTGCGGCAACCAGACGTCGGTGTGGGCGACCATCTCGCCGGTCGGCGTGTGGCGGGCGACGAGGGTGATCTGGTCGATCTTGCGGTGGCGCTGCATCGCCTCCCGGTCGCGCAGGCGCGCCACGGTGAACACCTCGTCTTCGTATTCGAGGTTTTCTGTCGGCGCGGTGTTCATGACGTTCTGCTCGTTGACGAACGCCTCGGCGAACTCGTCGGGACACGCGCCGTCCCAGCGCACGAGTTCGTAATCGCCGGCTCGCTCGGCGGCGCGGCTCACCCAGCCTTCGAGTTGCGCACGATCGACTTCGGCGAACTTGAGCATGCTGAAACGGCCGGTGTACTTGTGATCCGCACCGATCGCCTTGAGGAACTCCGCGCCCGCGGGCACGTGGTTGTTGGCGTCGAACCCGACGAGCGGGCGCCCCTGTTCCTTCGCGAACTCGAGGCCGACCTGCAGCAGCGTTGCGCCCAACTTCTGGCCGCGGTACTCGGGCATCACGTCGAGTTCGACCCACGAAAGCTCGCGGTTGTCCTCGTAGTCCTCCCACGACACGCACATGACGCCGGCGAGGTTGACGCGGTCGGCGTCCCACACTCCCCAGTAGTGCTTCGGGTGACGCGCGCCGATGTTCTGGACTTCGTGCCACAACTCGTCTTCGGGGACGGGACCGTCGGCGGGAATGGCCTCGTTGTGCGAGTGCTGAGCGACGCGCAGGTACGCCGCTTTGGTTACGTCATCGGCGTTGTCGAGGTCGAGTGGCTCGACCTTCCAGTCTGCGGGCATGGCGACATGTTGCAACCGTCGTCAGCACGCGGGAAACGATTTAGCCGTTCTCCACCCAGTCGTCGATGAGGCGGCGGGCGATCGACATGCCCGGCGGGATCATCGGCAGGTCATCGGCGCTGTACCACTGCGCGTCGGCGATCTCGCCGTCCTCCAACACGATGTCGCCCCCGGCGTAGGTCGCGCGGAAGCCGAGCATCAGCGAGTGCGGGAACGGCCACGGCTGGCTACCCCAGTACCGCACGTCGGTTACTTCGACGCCGACCTCTTCGCGTACTTCGCGGTGGACGGCCTGTTCCATCGTCTCGCCGGGCTCGACGAAGCCGGCGAGGCACGAGTACATGGCCACGGGGAAGTTGGCGTTGCGCCCGAGCAGGGCCTTGCCGTCGTCGGCGCGCGTGACGAGCACGATGATCGCCGGCGCCAGCCGCGGGAACGCCAGCAGTCCGCACTTCGGGCAGACCATGGCGCGGTGGTTCGGCGGCGGCGCGGGTTCGGTCGGTGTGCCGCAGCGTCCGCAGAAGCGATGCGTGCGTTGCCACTCGACGAGTTGCACAGCGCGGCCGGCGATCGTCCACCGCTCGTCGTCGACCTTGCCGTAGAGGCCCATGAGCGGCATGCCGGCGTCGGGTTCCTTGTCGTGGCCGTACACGTGTTGCGTCTCGTAGTGACCGAGATAGAGGCCGCCCTCGTCGGGCACGTCGAACGGGTCGTCGCCTTTGCTGAGGTCGACGATCTGCACGGTCTGTCGTCCGACGAGGATGTGCATACCTTCGGCGTAGTGGCCGTCGGGATGCGGCTCGTGATGCGGCAGGAACCCCATTGCTCTTTCAACCTAGGTTGTCGGTTCATGGGTGTGCTGAAGGAGTTGGTCGTCGGCGACGAACCGGCGGTGTGGAAAGAGATCGGGTTCACGGTCGACGGTGACCGCTGCCGTGTCGGCCACGTCGACGTCGTCTTCGACCCGTCGGTCGGCAAGGGCATCCGAAGGTGGACGCTCGTCGGCGAAGGGCCCGACACCGTCGAAGGCATCCCGACGACGTGGGCCGACGACGGCGTCGAGGCAGCCGGCGCGCACCCGAACGGCGTCTTCGAGATCGACCACGTCGTGCTGACGTCGCCCGATCTGCGCCGCACCGTCGCGACACTCGAAGCACTCGGCGTGCGCGCGCTGCGCGAGCGTGAGACGGGCACGTACGGCGCGCCGGCGATGCAGGTGTTCTTCCGACTCGGCCAGCCGATCCTCGAGTTGATCGGCCCCAAGGAACCGATGGAGAACGCCGGCGGCGCCCGGTTCTTCGGCTTGGCGTTCACGTCGTCGGATCTCGAACTCACCGCCAAGGTGATGGGTGACGCACTGCACGCCGCCAAGGACGCAGTGCAGGCCGGTCGTCAGATCGCGACGCTCGACAAGTCCGCCGGCTCAACCATCGGCATCGCCGTCATGAGCCCCCACACGAAGGATGAAGACAGTGTCTGACACTCTCCTCGTCGACGTACGCGATCGCGTCGCGCTGCTGACGCTCAACCGTCCTGCGGCGCGCAACGCACTGTCGTCCGAACTGCTGCGGGCGTTGCCGGAGGCGATCGTGTCGGCCGATGCCAATGACGACGTCGACGTGATCGTGCTCACCGGCGCGGATCCGGCGTTCTGCGCGGGACTCGATCTGCGCGAGCTCGGGTCGTCGGGCAGCAACCTCGCCGGTGGCGGTCCGACGAAGGAGAAGGACTGGACGACGCCGTGGCCGACGGTTTCCAAGCCCGTCATCGGCGCGGTCAACGGCGCCGCGGTCACCGGCGGGTTCGAGATCGCCCTCAACTGCGACTTCCTCATCGCGTCGGAGCGCGCCAAGTTCGGCGACACGCACGCGCGTGTCGGACTCCTTCCGGGGTGGGGCCTCAGCGTTCTGCTTCCCCAAGCCGTCGGCATCCGTCGGGCGCGCGAGATGTCGCTGACGGGCAATTTCATGGACGCCCAGGAGGCGCTGGCGTTCGGGCTCGTCAACCGCGTCGTCCCGCACGACGACCTGTTGCCGGTCACGCTGTCCATCGCCGCCGACATCGCCGGCAACGATCAGCGTTCGGTGCGCGCCCTACTCGCCGAGTACGCGGAGATCACCGGGTCGATCTACGACGACGGACTGCGCATCGAAGCGCGCAACGCCGCTGATTGGAACTCGCGCCGCGGCGGATTCGACCCCGCCGAAGTGGAGAAGCGCCGCGCCGCCATCATCGAGCGCGGCCGCAAAATGGTCTAACGGTCTTACAGAAGTTTTGTGAGGTCGGCTGCGGGCCTCGCGCCGATGTGTTGAATGGTTTCGGAGGCGCAGGCCGAGCCGAGCGCGGCAGCAGCCGCGGGGTCGTAGCCGTGCGTGATGCCGTAGAGGAAGCCGCCGGCGTAGGCGTCGCCGGCACCGGTGGTGTCGACGACCTTGTCGACGGGCACGCCCGGCACCGCGATCCGTTCGCCCTTCACGTACAGCACCGAACCCTTCTCGCTGCGCGTTGTGGCGACGAGCGGGCAAAGCTGGCCGAGACGGCGACCGGCGTCTTCGAGGTCGTCGGTCTCGAACACCGCGCACACTTCTGACTCGTTGCCGAAGACGATGTCGACGCTCCCGTCGAGGACGTCGAGGAACTCGGCGCGGTGGCGGTCGACGCAGTACTGGTCGTTGAGCGCCAGCGCGACCTGCGTCCCGCTCGCCTTGGCGATCTCGATCGCAGCGAGCGACGCCTCACGACACGCGGGCGCGTCCCACAAGAACCCCTCGGTGTAGAGCACCGACGCTGCTGCGATCGCGTCGGCGTCGAGATCGGCGGGACCGAGATCGCTGCACGCGCCGAGGTACGTGTTCATCGTGCGCTCGCCGTCGGGCGAGATGAGGATCGTGCAGTGCGCGGTCGACGGCAGCTCCGTCGCCGACGGCGGATTGAACGTAACGCCGACGCTGCGGATGTCGTGGGTGAACGACGCGCCGAGGGCGTCGTCGGCGACGCGTCCGATGAAGGTCACGCCACCGCCGAGTTTGGCGACGATCGCCGCAGTGTTGGCCGAGCCGCCGCCCGACTGCTCGACGGCGTCGCTCAGCGCGGCGTACAAGCGCTTCGCTTCGTCGGCTTCGACGAGACGCATCGTGCCCTTCTCGAGACCGGCGTCAGCGATGAAGGCGTCGTCGACGCGCACGAGCACGTCGACGATCGCGCTCCCGATGCAGACGACTTCGGAACTCATTTGGCGTCCTTGCCCCTGGGGCGCTGCCGCGGCGCGGGCGGCGGGGTGATCTTCGGCGCCTGCCTCTTGGGCGCCCTTGCCTTGGGCGCGGGCGCGGGCTTCGCCGTGGCGGCGTCGTCGCGGCGCAGCGGACGGTCGCGACGCGGGCGCGGCGGTGCGGCGGACTCGGGCAGCGTCCAGTTCGAGTCGCGTTCGGCCGAGGCGTCGGACTCGGGTTCGGGCTGCGGTTGCACGACGGGCACCTTGCGAATCGCCGGTCGCGTCGCCACCGCGGCGCGACTCGTTCCGGACTCGGCGACGTACTCCGCTTCGACCTGTTCTTCGGGCGCGGCCTCGGCCTGCTTCGGCGGCGGCACCGCACGCGGCACCCCGCCCCGCAACACGGGAGCCGCCTGGGGGCTGGCGACGAACGTCGCCCCGGCACCAGCCAAGGCGGCGGCGACGATGCCGAGCACGAAGATCACGACGCCCGCGGTGTGCGAGACGCTCGCGCCGCCGACGACCACGATGAGCAAGACCACGGCGACGAACGCGCCGAGCCCGCTGCGCTTCGCACCGAAGCGGTCGAGTGAACCCTTCGCCGCGGAAGCACCGCCGACGAAGTAGCCGAGCGTTCCGCAGAACACCATCGGCACGCTCACTTGCACGGTCTCGTCTCCGAAGAAGGCGATGACGCGCCCGACGAGCGCGCCGAGCACGGCGCCGAGGAACGCTCCGGCGACGGTCGTAACGACAGTGGCTACCAAGGGACGGCGATGCATCAGACGGATCTTCCCACAGCAGCAATACTGCTCCGGTGCCCGAGAACGCTCCGTACCGCCTGCCCCGCAATGTTTCGCCCGTCCGCTACGACGTTTCGCTGCGGCCGGACCTGAAGGCGTTCACGTTCACGGGACGCGAGTCGGTCACCGTGAACGTGCACGAGACGATCTCCGCGATCACGCTCAACGCCATCGAACTCGACATCAGTCGGGCACGCCTGGAACAAGCCGACGGCACGTCTCATGAAGGCACAATCTCCTACGACGAAGCTGAGCAGCAGGCCACGTTCGCCTTCGGTTCCGAGATCGCCGCGGGCGACTACACGCTGCACACCGAGTTCACCGGCACCCTCAACGACAAGCTGCACGGCTTCTACCGCTCCACGTTCACCGACGCCGACGGCGCCGACCACGTCATCGCCACCACGCAGTTCGAGGCAACCGACGCCCGCCGCGCCTTCCCGTGTTGGGACGAGCCCGACATCAAGGCGAGCTTCGGCATCACCCTCGAGGTGCCGCCGGGGCAGACGGCGTTGAGCAACGGCCACGTCGTCGCCGACGATCCGATCGACGACGGTTGGCGCCGCGTTCGCTTCGCCGACTCGATGACGATGTCGACGTACCTCGTCGCCTTCATCGTGGGGCCGCTCACGTTCACCGAAGAGGTCGACGCCGGCGGCGTGCCGTTGCGCGTGGCGTGCGTGCCCGGCAAAGAACACCTCGGCGAGTTCGCCCTCGACATCGGCGAGCACTCGCTGCGGTTCTTCAGCGACTTCTTCAGCATCCCCTACCCGTCGTTCAAGCTCGACTTGGTGGCATTGCCCGACTTCGCGTTCGGCGCGATGGAGAACCTCGGCTGCGTCACGTTCCGCGAGACCGCGCTCCTCATCGATCCGGCGACGGCGTCGACGACTGAACTCATGCGCGTCGCCGATGTCGTCGCGCACGAGATCGCGCACATGTGGTTCGGCGACCTCGTGACGATGAAGTGGTGGAACGGCATCTGGCTCAACGAAGCCTTCGCCACGTTCATGGAGATGATGTGCGCCGACGCATTCCGTCCCCAGTGGAAGCGCTGGGGTGAGTTCGCCACCGAGCGCGCCGCGTCGATGAAGGTCGACGGGCTCGCGTCGACGCGTCCGGTCGAGATCGAAGTCAAGCGGCCCGAAGAAGCCGACGCCATGTTCGACGTGCTGACGTATCAAAAGGGCTCGGCCGTCGTCCGCATGCTCGAGCAGTACCTGGGCGCCGACGTGTTCCGCGAAGGCCTGCGGCTGTATATGCGCAAGCACGCCTACGGCAACACCGAGACGACCGACCTCTGGGACGCGCTCGAGGAGGCGAGCGGCCAGCCGGCGCGCTCGATCATGGACAGCTGGATCTATCAAGGCGGCTATCCGTTGGTGACGGCGTCGCTGGCCGCCGACGGCGCAACGCTCACGCTGTCCCAGACGCGCTTTCGCTACGACGGGATGGCCGACGACACGGTGTGGCAGGCGCCGATAGTCGTGCGCAGCAGCGCCGGCGAAGAGCGGGTCGTGCTCGGTGACGCCCCGATCACGCTGACGGTCGCGTCGTCGGGGCCCATCGTGGTGAACGCCGGAGGTTGGGGATTCTTCCGCGTCGCCTATGACGACGCGCTCGCGGCGCGCATCGCGGCGGACCTGTCGTCCCTGTCGGACCTCGAGCGCTACAACCTCGTGTCGGACGCGTGGGCGGCGACGCTCGCGGGCCGCGCCGATATCGACGCCACGCTCGACCTGCTGGCGACGTACAAGGACGAGACCGACCCCGCGACGTGGGCGCTACTCGCCGAGATCTCCGGCGTGCTCGTCCGCGTGCATCCCGTCGACGGCGTGCGGGCATTCGTCCGCGATCTCGCGGGCCCCACCGCGGCGCGCCTCGGTTGGACGCGGGCAGCCGACGAAGCCGATCTGGACGGCATCGTGCGCGGCACCGTGCTGGAACTGCTCGGCACCGCGGGGGCCGACGACGCCGTCATCGCCGAGGCGCGCCGGCGCGTCAACGCCGCGCACGACGGCGACGCGTCGGCCCTCACCGGCGACATCCGCCGCGCATCGCTGATGACGTTCGGCCGCGCCGCCGACGAAGGCGGATTCCAGACGCTGCTCGACGGACTGCGCAGCGCCACGACGCCCCAGGACGAACAGCAGTACCGGTACGCGCTGGGCAACGTCGGCCACGAAGCGCTCGTGCGCCGCACCTGCGACTTGTGCACGACTGAGATCCGCTCGCAGGACGTCTCGCTCGTCCTGATCTATCTCATGGCGGGACCGCAACAAACGGTGGTGTGGGACTGGATCGAAACGCACTGGGCCGACCTGCAAGAGCGTCTGCCGGCGAACCTGCACGGCCGCGCGCTGCAAGGAATCACCACCGTCACCGACCCCGAACTCGCCAAGCGCATCCGCACGTTCCTCGAGAACGGCAACATGCCGGTGGTGGGCGCCAAGACGGTGACGCAGTACCTCGAGCTGATGGATACGAGCGTCGGCTTTGCGTCGCGCGCCCGTGACGCTCTCGTCGCGAGGTTTGGCTCATAGCTCGCGACTTCACCGTCGAGCCCGCGCCACCTCCGGGCCGCGAGCTGTACCGGTTCGCCACCGTCAACGACGTTCACATCGGCGAGGAAGGGTTCGGTCGGCCGTTCGCGTACCGCGAACCTGACGACGTCGAGCCCTACCCCGCGCGGTGCCTGCGCGCCGCGCTCACGGAGGCGAAGGAGTGGGGCGCGCAGCGCGTGCTCGGCAAGGGCGACCTCACCGACCGAGGCAGCGTCGAGGAGTTCGAGTGGTTCGCCGCGCTGGTGCGCGACGCCGGCGTCGAGATGACCGCCATCCTCGGCAACCACGACATCCGCACCGACGACGTCGACGGCGCCGCGGTGCTACGAAGCCGCGGCATCGACACTGCGACGAGGGCGACCGCGGTCGACGTGCCGGGGCTGCGGATCGTGATGCTGCCGTCGCTGCGCGACTACCACCTCGGTGAGTGGACCGAGGCGGACCGTGACGAACTGATCCGGTTGGCGCACGAGTCGGCCCGGCCGCTGTTCGTGGCCACGCACCACTACCCGCAGCGGTTCAACGTCGCCAACGAGTTCCCGCCCGGCATCCCGGCGCGCAACGCGCGACTCCTGCTCGACGCGCTCGACGAAGCCGCGCCCCGATCGGTGATCGCCTGCGGCCACACGCACCGTCATCACCGGCGCCACTACAAGTCACTGCTCATCACCGAGATCGGGTCGACCAAGGACTGGCCCGGTGTGTGGGCGGGCTACCGCGTGTTCGAAGGCGGCATCATGCAGACGGTGCACCAAGTGCAGGAGCCATCGGCACGCGCCTGGCTCGACCGCACCGGCGGCACGCTGTTCGGCGTGTGGCGGTATTGGTCCCCCGGCGTGCGCACGCACCGCAACTGGTCCTGGGAGTGGGCTACTCCGGCTCGGGGCTGAGCGCCTCGAGGCGCTTGCGTACTTGTTCGAGGCGTTCGCTGGCCGCCGCGTGCAATGCCTGCGCCTGTTCGAACAGGTCGGCCGCGGCTTCGATGCCGGCGGTGCCGCTGGCCAGTTGCGCGGTGACGGCTTCGAGTCTTTCGACGATCTGTTCGTATGTGGGTTCTGTGGTCATCTCTTCTCGACTTCGGTGACGTCGGCGGTGAACGCGCCTCGGGCGACGGCGACGCGGACGGTGTCGCCCGCCGACATCTGCGATGTGTCGCGCACAACTGCGCCCTGCGCGTCGCGCACAACGGCGTAGCCCCGTTCGAGCACGCGCACCGGGTCGAGCGCTTCGAGCGTGGCGGTGAAACCGAGGAGTTGCGCGTCGGCGGCCTTGACCAGCGAACGCGGGTGCGCGGCGTCGAGGCGGGTGACGGCGCGCTCGAGTCGCAGCGCTGCGACGGCGAGGCCGGACCGCAGGGCGCGTCCGGGGGCTTCACCGTCGAGGCGCGCCTCGGCGCGGGCCAGTTGTGCGAACGCCGTTTCCGTCACGCGGTGCAGGCAGTAGTCGAGCTGGTTGCGCATCTCGGCTTCCGACGGGATCACGAGGCCGGCGGCGATCGACGGAGTGCCGCAGCGGTGATCGGCGACGTCGTCGAGCAGCGGGCGGTCGCCGTCGTGGCCGATGGCGGAGACGGTCGGCGTGGCACACGCGGCGACGGCGCGGCACAACTCCTCGTCGCTGAACGGCAGCAACTCGGTGGCGTCGCCGCCGCCGCGGGCGAGGATGATGACGTCGACTTCTTCCCGCGCGTCGAGGTCGAGCACCGCTTCGACCAGGGCTGCGGGCGCGGCGCCGCCCGACACCAGTGACTGCCGGAACACGACCGGATAGCCCGGGAAGCGCGACGCGATCACCGATTCGATGTCTTTGCGCACGGCCGCCTCTTGGCCGCAGATGACGCCGACGACGCGGGGCAGCAACGGCAGCGGTCGGCGCTCACGGTTGAGCACGCCTTCGCGCTCGAGCCGTTCGCGGGCCTCGGCGATGACGGCCGCCACGGCAC
This sequence comes from Actinomycetota bacterium, assembly GCA_041166405.1. GTDB lineage: Bacteria > Actinomycetota > Acidimicrobiia > Acidimicrobiales > JACCXE01 > JACCXE01. The sequence goes on from JBEEFV010000046.1 coordinate 62,446, forward strand.
CTTCACCGCGCGGCTCGACGGACTGGGCGTCGAGGCGCAGGTCGCCTCGTGTCGTGTCCCAGTTGAGCGTGCCGATGACGCGCACCGCCTCGCCGTCTTGAATCTTGCAGTGGCGCACGTTGCGCGCCGCGACCGTCACGCTGATGCGGGCGTTGCGGTCGCGCAGCGTGAAATACCGGCGCGCGTTGTACACCTTGGCCGAGTGGACCTCGCCGTCGACGGCGATGCGCCCGATGCCCGACAGGCCACGGCTGATCTCGCCTGCGAGCCGCACGAGCGACACGCGGCGCGGTTCGTTGCCGCTGCCGTCAGACGCGTCGAAAAGGGTCACGCCGCCGAGGCTACTGAGGGGCTGTGACGCGTTCGCGCGACGAGAGCGCCCTCCAGAGCGCGAAGTAGCTCGGGTACTCGAGGCTGTCCGTCACCCAGCCCGACGCCACCAGCTCCTTGTGGAACGCCGGGAGGTTGCGAAACGGCACGCCGATGTCGACGTGATGCGCGAGGTGCCAGCCGGTCTTGTACGGCGCCAGCCAGAAGCGCGGCCAGAACCCCTGCTTGACGTGGTGCGTCGTCTGGCGGCGGTCGTTCGAGCGGGTCATGCCACCGTGCTCGGCGATGGCGCGCAGACGGTTGAGGACGCGCCATACCGTCATCCACGGCGCGATCCACAGGAACAGGAACAGCCACGGGTGACCGGCGGCGACGAACAGCACGAAGATCACGAGCTGCACCGTGAGGATGGTGCGGGCGACGGTTGGCTTGCGCGCCGCCAGCAGGAGACCCTTCAGGCTCTTCCACCCGGAGTTGCCCAACGCGTCGCGCGTGAGCTTGCGCCGCAGCGACGCCCGCGTGATCGGATAGCCCTGGTACAGGTTCATGTCGGGCTCTTCCGGACCGAACTCGTCGCGGTGGTGCGCCATGTGGGCGCGCCGGTACAGGTCGATCGGCGTGAACGCCGGATACGCCAGGAACCAGCGGCCGACGAAGTCGTTGACCGACTTCTTCGAGAACAGGAGTCGGTGCGCCGCCTCGTGACCGAGGATGTTGAGCAGCGCGAACCCGCGTCCGCACAGCAGGAACGCTGCGACCCACATGACGGGATTGTTCAAACGGACGGCGAGGTAGATCGGGGCGAGGATCTGCACCCAGCAGAACACGACGCTCCACGCGTTGGCGAGGTTCGGGATCTTGCGCAGGCCTTCGCGCACGGCGGGCACGGCCTTGCCCGACGCCGTCAGCCGATCCGTCGGCAACACGTCAGGAAGAAGTTCGGTCCCCGGGACCATCGTCACCGCCATTTCGGCCCGTAATCGTACGCGGTCAGGTCCCGTGTGCGTACTTAGTCGGGCTGTGCCCTCCTAAGTACGCACACGCTCGGTGTTAGAGCGTCGGGCCGCCGGCGGTGACCATGTCGAGTTCTTCGCGGACCAGCATTTGCGCGGGCATGACGGCGGCGAAGAGGTCGTCGCCCGACTTGTTCAGGTCGATCGCGGCGTCGCGGCTCGCCTCGTAGATCGGTTGCAAAGTGCGCCACAGCGCGTCGTCGTACTCGTCGAGGCGATCGTCGTGAATCGCCGCCGCCAGAAGCTCGGCGCCGACGAACGAGTCGGTGATGCCGTGGCCGAGCAGCGGATCCTTCGTGCACGCGGCGTCGCCGACGAGCGCCCAGCCGGGACCGGCCGCGTGCCGGAAGAAGCCGGTGGTGAGTTCGCCGGTGTGCCAGCGCCCGTCGCGGGTCGCGGCCTTGACGCGTTGCAGCAAGTCGTCGTCGGCGGCAATGCGGTCGAGAAACACCTTCTCCGGATCCACGCGAATCGCATCGTTCAGCGCGTTGTCGACCTCGGTGCCGATGCAGGCGCTGCGCGCCCCCGTCGGGAACGCGAACAGGAACGCCCCGTCGAAGAAGGACGCGGCCTCCGACTCGTATTCGAAGTCGTCGAAGTACGCGTACAGGCCGCTGCCATGGATCTCGTGTTCGTCGCGCGTCTTCGGCTCGACCGTGCGGGCGACGATCCCCGTGCGCCCGTCGGCGCCGACGACGATCGACGCCGACTCTTCGGTGACGTTTCCGGCGGCGTCGCGCAACCGCACACCCGTGACCCGGCCGTCGCCGTCGCGCAGCAAGTCGGCGACGGTCGTCTGCATGCGCACCTCGGCGCCGGCTTCGACGGCCATGTCGCGCAGCACCGGATCGAGATCGGTGCGCCGCGGCGAGCACACCTGCAGCTCGCCGAACACGTCAGTCGTCTTCATGACGTTGCCGTTGATGTTGAGCACGATGTGATCGAAGAACGGGACGCCGCGTTCCTTCAGCTTCGGAATGGCACCCCAGCGGTCGAGTAGCGCCGTGCCGGGCGCGGTGACGAAGTGCGTGGAGAACGTGTCGGACGGGAACTCGGCGCGGTCGACTACGAGAACCGAGTGGCCCTGGCGAGCGAGCAGCATCGCCGTGGCGGATCCGCCGCACCGAGCTCCCACGATGATGGCGTCGTACACGGGAAGCGAGCGTAGCGAGCTGACCCGAAGAGATGGGCGGGCGGGGGGGCGTGACGTTAGGACGACTCGTAGGCGGCGTCACCCGTTTGCACGCGCCACAGCGCGGCGTAAAGGCCACCCATCTCCAAAAGTTCCTCGTGCGTCCCCGCCTCGATGACGCGCCCGCCTTCGAGCACGTGGATGCGGTGGGCGTGACGCACCGTCGACAGGCGGTGCGCGATCACGATGGTCGTACGGTCCTGCGCCACGCGTGCGAGCGACCGTTGAATCGCCGCTTCGGTTTCGTTGTCGACGGCCGACGTCGCCTCGTCCAGCACGAGGATCGCCGGGTCGCGCAGGATGGCGCGGGCGATCGTGAGTCGCTGGCGCTGCCCGCCCGACAGTTTCTGGCCGCGCTCACCGACGACGGTGTCGTAGCCCTCGGGTAGCGACTCGATGAAGGTGTGCGCCTCGGCGAGGGTGGCGGCGCGCACGACCTCTTCGTCGGTGGCATCTGGTCGTCCATAGGTGAGGTTCTCGCGCACGGTTCCCTGGAACAGGAAGACGTCTTGGCTGACGAAGCCCATCGCGCCGCGCAGCGAGGCGAAGCTGAGCTCGTCGATCGGCACGCCGTCGACCAACACGTGTCCGCCGCGCGGCTCGTACAGCCGCAGCAGCAACTTGACGATCGTCGACTTGCCGGAGCCGGTCGCGCCGACGATCGCGTGCGTCTCCCCCGCGGGGATTTCGATGGTGAGGTCGTGGATGACGTCGGCGCCCGTGCTGTACGCGAAGCGCACGTTCTGGAACCGCACCGCGCCCTGCACGGGTTTTGGCAACTCGCGGTCGCCGGAGCGGATCGTCGGCTTCACGTCGAGCAAGCCGAAGATGCGCCGGCACGACGCCATGGCGCGCTGGTACAAGTCGAGCGTTTCCCCGAGCCGCGTGAGCGGCCACAGCAGGCGCTGCGTCATGTAGACGAGCACCGTGAACGCACCGAGTTCGAGGTCGTGGCGCAAAGCGGCGCGCCCGCCGACGAGCAATGTCATCGTGAACCCGGCGAGGATCGCCATGCGGATGAGCGGCACGAACGCGCTCGAGTAGCGGATCGCCTCGGCGTTCGCCTTGCTGTAGGCGAGCGAATCTTCGGCGACGCGGTCGACCTCGCGCTGCTCGGCGCTGAACGCCTTGATGGTGGCGATGCCGCCGAGGTTGTTGGTCAGCGTGTCGGCGATGTTGCCGGCGGCGGCGCGCACCGCGTCGTAGCGCTTCTCCAGCGACTTCTGGTAGCGGAGCGAGCCGATGACGATCACCGGGATCGGCAGGAACGCCAACACCATCAGCACCGGCGAGATCACCAGGAACACGATTCCGACGAAGATGACGTTGAACGTCGTGATGACGATCTCGTGCGCGCCGGTGTCGAGGAAGCGCTCGAGTTGGTTGACGTCGTCGTTCAGCGTCGCGATCAGTCCGCCCGAGGTGCGATCTTCGAAGTACGCGAGCTCGAGTTCCTGGATGTGGCGGTACGCGTCCATCCGCAGGTCGTGTTCGACGGCCTGTGCGAGGTTGCGCCACAGCAGGTGTGCGATGTAGTCGGTGATCGACTCGCTCACCCACACGACGACGTTGATCGCCGCCAGCACCCATAACTGCGTGACGCGGCTGTCGATGTGGAAGAGGCGGCCGACGAGCGACTGCTTGTTGTTGACGACGACGTCGACGGCGACGCCGATGAGCAACTCCGGCGCGATGTCGAAGATCTTGTTGAGGATCGAAAACGTCGTCGCCAGCCGCGCACGCGATCGGTGCGGGCCGGCGTTGTCCCACAGCTGCCGCAGCGGGGTCCGTTGCTCCATCAGCGCGACTGTTCCATGTCGAGCGCGTGATGCACGCACTCGTGCGCGAGGCGCGACGCGAGGTTGCGGACGTCGCGCCCGCCACCGTCACTGCTCCCGATACCCACGCGTTGCCACTGCTCGGGCGTGAGCGCGCGCAGGCGGGCGACGACGGGCGCGACATCGGGCGACCGTCCCGGCGCGGGATCGACGCTGAAGTCGCGTCCTTCGAGCTGCGGCCGCTCCGTCGTCAGCACCAACTCGATGCGTTCGGCGTACCAATCGATGGCGTCGCGCATGTGCCAGGCGTACTCGCGCGGGGACCACACCTCGGGCGACGGGCGCGCGTCGGACAGTGCGTCGGCGTCGACGGAGAACGACGCGATCGCGTCGACGAGCGCGTCGTTGTCCATCGTGTTGCTGTCGAACCCGCACTCGTCGCAACGCCCGCTGTGATGCAGCGCCGGTGCGCTCACGATTTCCACAACTGCTCGACGGCGTCCGCGATGTTGATCACGCGCGCCGCGTGCGCATCGTCGGATGCAAGGCGCTCGCGAATGAAGTCGACGACTTCCTTGCGGATCTTGGCCTCGACGTTGCCCAACCGACCGAGCACGCGAGCGACCATGCCCGAGGCGCGCACGTCGACGTCGAGGTCGGCCGGTTCGAGCGTCGCGATGTCGATGATGAGGCCGAGCGGGCGCGCCGCCGTGCGCACAGCCAGACGCAGGTGCACGGTGACGGTCGACTCGAAGCGGTGCAGCGTTCCCGCGACTTTCACCGACAGGTGCAGGTCGACCGGGATGGTGACGGTGAAACGGCGGGTGCCGTCGGGTTCGGGCGCGGCGGGCGTCGCCGTCGGGCCGCCGATGGTGCCCTTGGCCATGACGGAGGCGGCGTCACCGGGTCCGACGAGCAGCGGGCCGACCTCCACGCGATCGCCCGCAACCTCCGAAACCGCGTGCGCGATCCGGGCAGGCGTGACCGCCTCGTCGATGAGTGCGGCACCAAAGTCCTGGTAGGGCACTACTTCCACGGTCTATTCCTAGCCGGTGTAACTGGTCTACCGACCGGTCGGTAGACTGGCTCGATGCCCGTACATCTGGACGATCTTGCCCTCTTGAACGAGCTGGTGCCTGAGGCCGAGCGCCTCATGGAGCGCCACCTGTCCTCCAGCAAGGAGTGGTTCCCGCACGAATACGTGCCGTGGAGCGAGGGCCGTGACTTCGAGCCGGGCGAAGAGTGGGTCGCCGACGACGAGCGGATCCCGCCGGCCGTGCGCAGCGCGCTGGTCGTCAACCTGCTGACCGAAGACAACCTCCCCTATTACTTCCGCGACATCGAGCGGATGTTCGGCCGTGACGACGTGTGGGGCGCGTGGTCCAAGCGCTGGACCGCCGAAGAGGGCCGGCACTCGATCGTGATCCGCGACTACCTCACCGTGACGCGAGCCGTCGACCCCGTGTCGCTCGAGCGCGACCGCATGGTGCAGGTGTCGACGGGTCAGGTGCCGCAGCCGCCGAACGCCGCCGAAGGCATGGCGTACGTGGCGCTGCAGGAACTGGCGACGCGCATCGCGCACTTCAACACCGGCGAGATGCTCGCCGCCGACGGTCGCGGCCAGAAGATCATGCGCAAGGTCGCGGCCGACGAGAACTTCCACTACCTCTTCTACCGCGACATCGTGGCTGCCGCGATCAAGCTCGATCCGTCCTCGCTCGTCATCGCCATCGAGAAGCAAGTGCGCGACTTCGAGATGCCCGGCACCGGCATCCCGAACTTCGGCGAGCACGCCAAGGCCATCGCCAAGGCCGGTATCTACGACATGCAGATCCACCACGAGAAGATTCTCGTGCCGGTCGTGCTGCGCCACTGGGCTGTCGAGTCGCTCGAGGATTTGTCGCCCGAAGCCGAGCAGGCGCGCGAGGCGTTGCTGTCGCGCATCGAACGCATCGGCCGCGTCGCCGCCAAGGTGGCCGAACGCGCCGCCCGCGACGCCGAGCGCGTCCCCGTCGCCTCCTAGGAGCGCGGCACTGCGCCATTTGGCGCATATTTCCGCCTGAATCTGCGCCGAAAGGCGCAGTCAGCCGCGCAGGACGACCGCTTGGTCGGGGGCGAGTTGGCCGGCGAAGTCGGGGCCGCCGGTGGTGACCTCGACGAGCCACGAGCCTTCCGGTAGCAACACGGGCTTGGTCTCGCTGGTGAAGTTGATGGCGACGATGCGGCGGTCGTCACCCAGCGTGCGTTCGTAGACGAGCGTGCCGGGCGCGCTGTCGAGCCACGCAAACGCGCCTGCGTGCAACGCCGGCGACGCGCGGCGCGCCGACAGCAACTCCTTGTACAGCGGCAGCATCGTGTTGCCGTCGACGACGTCCCACGGGATCGGCGCGCGGCAGCCGTCGCGACCCCCGGGGTCGACTTGGCGTTCGACGACGGCGTCTTCGAGTCCCAACTCCTCGCCGGCGTAGAGAAACGGCGTGCCCCGCAGCGTCAGCAACAAGACCGCGGCGGCGCGCGCCCGCGCTTCGGAGCCGTAACGCGTGCGGTGGCGCGGGTTGTCGTGATTCGACAGCACCCACGTCGGCCACGAGGTGCCGGTGATCTCCTCCTCGACGCGGTCGATGCGCTTGCGCCAGGCGTCGGCGTCCCAGCGTGCGAACAGCGGTGGGAAGTTGAACGCCAAGTGCAACTCGTCGTCGTTGCCGTAGTACTTGGCGACGAGCTTGGTCGACAGCAGAAAGACCTCGCCGACGGCCATGCGCTCGTCGGGATACGAGTCGAGCAGCACGCGGATGTCGCGCAGGATCTGATGCGTGTCGTCGAAGTCGAAGAAGGACGTGAGTTGCGTGCCGACGTCGTCGGGCTTCGGCGGCAGGTCTTCGGGCTTGCCCAATAGATGGATGACGTCGATGCGGAACCCGTCGACACCGCGGTCGAGCCAGAAGCGCAACGTGTCGTGCATCGCGGCGACGACGTCGGGATTGCGCCAGTTGAGGTCGGGCTGCTCGGGCAGGAAGTTGTGCAGGTACCACTGCTGGCGCTCGGGCACCCACGTCCACGCGGGCCCGCCGACGAACGCCGCCTCCCAGTTGTTCGGCGGTGTTGACGGGTCGCCGTCGCGCCACCAGTACCAGTCCGCCTTCGGGTTGTCGCGCGACTGACGCGACTCGACGAACCATGGATGCTGATCCGACGTGTGGTTCGGCACCCAGTCGAGCAGGACGCGCAGGCCGCGCTCGTGCGCGGCGGCGATCAGCGCGTCGGCGGCCGCGAGATCGCCGAACAGCGGATCGACGTCGCAGTAGTCGGCGACGTCGTAGCCCATGTCCTTCTGCGGCGACGGAAAGATCGGCGACAACCAAATGGCGTCCACACCAAGCGAAGCGACATGGTCGAGCTTCGAGCGGATCCCGTCGAGATCGCCCATGCCGTCGCCGTTGCTGTCGGCGAACGACCGCGGATAGATCTGATAAATCACGCCGGTCTTCCACCAAGGGTCAGCCATCCCGGCATTCTTGTGCTGTTTTGTATGAAAGACCCTGACGGATCAACACAAGAAGTGGAGCGCGGGAGCTACCGAGTGAAGACGAGGGTGAACTCGAGCGTGCCGTCGTTGCCGACTTGGGCGGGGCCGCCGGACGGGTTGTTGATCGCGTAATCGCTGAAGTGAACGGGGATCGAGCCGTTGACCTTGATTTGACCGGTGACGCGCTTGGCCACGACCCCGAACGTGACCTGCTTCGTCACGCCGTGCAGCGTGAGGTTGCCCATCGCCGTGGCGTTGATCGGCGTGTCGATCTCGACCGACGGGAGCGCGATCGGCGACGTGAGCTTGAACGCGGCCGTCGGGAACTGCGACGTGTTCATGATCCGGCCGCGGAACTGACCGTCGCGCTGCGCTTTGTCCGACGACACAGAGTTCATGTCGATCATAAACGACCCGGCGTTCACCGTCGCGCCGTTGATGGTGATCGAACCCGTCACCGACGACGTCTTGCCCGTCGCTTCGTTGCTGGCGCCGAACAGCGTCTCCTTGACGCGGTACTGCACGACGCTCTCCTGCGAGACGTTCCACGTGCCGTCAGTGGTGCCGTCATCAGCGCCGGCGGGCGTAGAGGTGCCCGACGTCGAATCGAGGGTCAGCTTCGGAGCGGGCTTGTCGATCACCTTCACGTAGAACCACGACCCACCGACGACCGCCACGATCAACACGGCGGCGACGGTGGCGAGTTTCTTCACGAGGACGGGCGGGTGCCGAGGTCGGCGGAGACAGTGTGCTCGCTGCCGCCGCGCACGAACGTCACCTTCGCCGCCGTGCCGGGCGTGTGCTGCTGGATGGCGGCGCCGAGAGCGGCCGCGCCGTCAACCGTCTTGCCGTCGACGGCGACGATGAGGTCGCCGACTTTGATGCCTGCCTTGTCGGCCGCGGAACCCGACTCGACCGACTGCACCAAGGCGCCGCGCGACCCGTCGGACGGATCGCTCGAGCGCACGCCGAGGTAGCCCGCCGCGGGCGCCGCCGTGTGGGTGCGCAACCGGTCGATGACGGGCCTGGCGTTGTCGATGGCGATGGCGAAGCCGATGTTCTCCGCCGACGTCGACCCACCGCTGGCCGCGACTGCGGAGTCGATGCCGATGACCTTGCCCGTGGCATCCACGAGCGGCCCGCCCGAGTTGCCCGAGCTGATCGACGCGTCGGTCTGGATGAGGCCGGTCATCGTCGAGTTCTCCGTCTCGAGCGAGCGGTCGAGCGCCGAAACGATGCCGCGGGTGACCGTCGGCCCGCCGCGCAGGGCGAGCGCGTTGCCGATGGCGACGACGTCATCACCGACGCGCACGTCCGCCGACTTGCCCAGCGTCGCCGCCGGCAACCCGGAGACGTTCGCGATCTTCAACAGCGCGAGGTCGTTGGCGGCGTCGGCGCCGACGACGGTGGCGTCACGCGCCGTCGACTCGCCGGCCAACGTGACCTTCACTGTGGACGCGCCGTCGACGACGTGCGCGTTCGTCATGATCTCGCCGTCGCTGGAAATGATCACGCCGGTGCCGGCGGCCTCGCCGGAGAACGGACCGTTGTCGATCGTCGTGCGGATGCTGACGACCGACGGGCCCACCTTGGCGACTACCTGTGCGACGTCGAGCCGCGTGCCCGCGAGCGCGAGCGAGCGCGCCGCCGACGTCGGCTGCGACGAAAAGATGGTGGTGACACCGCGGCCGTCGAGCGCATGCGTCGCGACGGCCGCGGTGCCACCGGACAGCAACGCCACGGCGACGAGTGCGATGTTCCGCTTCCAGGGCGCTGGGGAGGAGACGCTGGGAGCGGGTGCAACGGGACCGGGCGCGGGTGACGTTGCGACTTCGTCTTCGAGGATCGTTGTGTCCATACGACGATCCTCTCCCCGGAACCTGGGAACTTCCTGTGCGCCCGCTACGCAGTTATCGGGAGTTTGATCTCGAAGCGCGCGCCTTTGCCCGGTGCCGACGCAACCGTGGCCGTGCCGCCGTGGGCGCGCGCGATCGATTCGACGATCGACAGGCCAAGCCCCGAGCCGCCGGCGGCGCGCACCCGAGCTTTGTCGGCGCGGTAGAAACGCTCGAAGACGTGCGCGGCGACGTATTCGTCCATGCCTGGGCCTTCGTCGGCCACCGCGACGATGGCGTGGGTGCCGTTGCGGCTCACGGTGACGACGGTCGGTGTGTCGGGCGGCGTATGCGCGCGCACGTTGCCCAGCAGGTTCGACAGCACCTGACGCAGCGCCGGGTCGTTGCCGCGCACGACGACGGGCTCGTCGCCTTCGACGCGGATGCCGATGGGGCGCTCGGGCTCGACGGCGCGCGCGTCGTTGACGGCGTCGGTCGCGATCTCGCCAAGGTCGACGTCGGCAAACTCCATCGGTTGCTCTTGGTCGAGACGCGCCAGTTGCAACAACTCCTCGACGAGCGACCCCATGCGTTCAGCTTCGGCTTCGATGCGACGCATCGCGTCCTGCAGCTCGTCAGTCTGCGTCAACCCGCCGGCGCGGTACAGCTCGGCGTAGCCCCGGATCGACGTCAGCGGCGTGCGCAGTTCGTGTGACGCGTCGGCGGCGAACCTCCGCACCTTGGCCTCGCTCGCCTCGCGCATGCGGAACGCCTCTTGGATCCGGTCGAGCATCGTGTTGAACGACGCACCCAAGCGCCCGACCTCAGTGGTTTCGTTGGGGTGCTCGACGCGCAGCGACAGGTCGCCCTCGCTGATCTTCTCGGCGGTGTCGGCCATCGACGCGACGGGATGCACGCCGAGACGCATGACCCAGAACGACACGAAACCTAACGCCGCCAGCACCGCGAGACTGCCGAGGATCTGGATCTCGCGCATGTGCGCCAGCGTCGCTTGCAAGCCCTCGAGGCTGATGCCGAGCAGCGTGATGTCGCCGTCGCGCTGGTCGACCTGCGCGATCATCCGCCACTTTCCACCGCCTGAAACGGCAGGCGCCGTCCACGGACTCGCGTGCTCTCCCGGGTCGACGATGTGCGCGTTGATCGCCTTGACGGTGAGCTTGGGCGACGGACGCTGCTCCTCGAACGGCGACTGGTAATGCGTGACCTGGCCCGTGTCGGGGTCGAGCGATGCGACGTAGTACTCGGTGAGATTCGGCCCACCGCCGACGCCTTCGGGACGCCCGCGTAACGACACGCCGTTGTTCACGAGTTGCTGGTCGACGCGGCGCAGCAAGAACGAGTGGAACTGCGACGACAGCGCGACGTTGCTGACGATCAGTACCGCGGCTACCGCGACGAACCCGACGATGATCCGTCGGCGCAGCGTCATCGTGCGTTAGGCCGCGATCCGCAGCGAGTACCCGACGCCGCGCACGGTCTGAATGAGCGGCGGCCCGAGCTTGTCGAGCTTCTTGCGCAAGTAGCTGATGTAGGTCTCGACGACGGTCGCGTGACCGCCGAAGTCGTACTGCCACACGTGGTCGAGGATCTGATTGCGGCTGAGCACACGTCCGGCGTTCACCATCAGGAACCGCAGCAGGTTGTACTCCGTCGGCGACAACTCGATCACTTCGCCGGCTCGCCGCACCACGTGGGCGTCGTCGTCGAGTTCGAGGTCGGCGAAGTTGAGCTTGCTCGAACCGGCATCGGTTCCCTGCCGGCGCAGGATGACCTGGATGCGGGCGATCACTTCTTCGAGGCTGAACGGCTTCGTGACGTAGTCGTCACCGCCGAGCGTGAGGCCGCGCACCTTGTCCTCGGTCGCGTCCTTCGCCGACAGGAACAGCACCGGCACCTTCGACCCGTCGAGGCGCAGGCGACGGACGATCTCGAACCCGTCGAGATCCGGCAGCATCACGTCGAGCAGCACGACGTCAGGGTCGAAACGCTCGACTTGCGCGATCGCATCGCGGCCGTTGCCGCTCACGCGCACGTCGTAGCCGAAGTGGCGCAGCGCGGAATCGAGCAGGAACGTGATGTTTTCCTCGTCGTCGACCACAAGGACGCGGGGAAGCCGGTCGTTCATGAAACCAAGTGTGGACCCGATTCCTGAGACTTTCCTGTGAACGCGCTCAGACTTCTTCAGCCTCAACGCGCGGTCGGGTGACGACGTAGGCCGCGAGCGCCGGCGTGATGGCCGGTCATTGGTCGGCCACCGAAACGGCGAGGGCGGTCGTGATGGGCACGGCGACGATGAGACCGATGCTGCCTACGAGGGCCCGCGCGATCTCGACGGCGACGACTTCGCGGTTGAGGATCTGGCCCACGGCGCGGCCTTCTTGAAAGAAGAACAGCAGCAGCGCCAGCGACGCGCCCGCGTACGCGAGCACGAGGGTGTTCACGGTGGACGCCACGTGATCGCGACCGATGCGGGTCGCGGCGCGATAGGTATCGCGCCGCGACATTGCCGGGTTCGCCTCGCGGAGTTCCGCCACCGCGGACACCTGCGTGACGGTGACGTCGTCGAGTACGCCGAGTGCGCCGAGCACCATGCCGGCGATCAGCACGCCTCTCGGATCGAGCGCTCGCGCCGTCACGCGAAGAAGCTGGAACGACTCGTCGGACAGCCCGGTCATGTGGGCGAGCGCCGTGAACACGGTCGCGATCGCGGCGATAAGCAACACGCTGGCAAGCGTGCCGACGAGCGCGACTGTCGTCGAACGTGTGACGCCGTGCGCGATGTAGAGGGCCGCGAACGCGACGACAGACGTCGCGACGAGCGCGGCCGCGGTCGTGTTGCGGCCGTTGAGCAACGCCGGCAGCAGGAAGAACATGACTACGAGCGCGCTCACTGCGAGACCTGCGATGGCGCGCACGCCCTTCCACCTACCGAACCCGACGACGACGGCGACGAACACCAGAGCGAGACCTAGCAACGGCGTCGAACGATCGAACTCGACAAATGAATAGCGGAACTCGGCGGGTGCGAGCCGGTTGTACGACAACAGGAGGTGGTCGCCGTTATGAATCGGCGGTACCGAGAAGTCGATGTTGGATACGAGGAACGTGGCCGAGCGCCGATCGCGCAAGTGAACGCGGTACTCGCGACACTTGGCGGGTAAGTCCTCCTCGGGGTCCGCGCAGGCCTTGGTGATCGCGCCTACGACCGTGGCTTTGACGTACGGCAGCGAGCCGCCCTCGTCGTTCAGCTTCGGGATACCGCCCCGCGGCCAGAGCGCAACGAGGCCGACGAGCGTGAGTACGGCGATGACGAGCACGAACTGGCGGAGGTATCGATACATGTCAGCAACCGAGCGCTGTCTTGAGCGCCGCGAGGTTGCGTCGCATCACGGTGATGTACGTCTCGCCCCTTGCCTGCTCCTGCTTCGTGAGTCCCTCGAGGGGACTGAGTACGGCGGTCTTCACGTGCGCGTCGTGTGCCAACGTGTCGGCGAAGCCGCGCGGCACGAGCTCTTCGTAGAAGACGGTGGTGACGCCGTCGCGACGGATGAGCGCGGCGAGATCGGCAATGCGTTTCGGGCTGGGCTCGGCGTCGGGACTAAGTCCCGCGACCGACGTCTGCGTGAGGCCGAAGCGGTCGGCGAGATACCCGAACGCGGCGTGCGTGGTGACGATCTCTTTGCGTTCACAGTGCGCGAGCGCTGTCCCGTAGTCGTTCCACAAGCGCGTCAACTTCGTTACGTACGCGTTGGCGTTGCGCTCGTATGTCGACTTGTGAGCAGGGTCCGCGCTCTTGAGCCCGTCGCGGATGTTGTAGACGGCGTCGGCCATGAGAGTTGGGTCGAGCCAGAAGTGCGGGTCGTCCTTGGAACGGATCAATCCCGCGGCGACGTCGAACGTGTTCTTCGATCGACGCTTCGCTGCATCCACGACAGCGGGTTGAAAGCCTGACCCGACGAGGAACACCGCGTCGGCCGAGTCGATGTGGTCAATGTCGTCCGACGTCAGCTCGAGATCGTGCGGCTCGACACCCGCCGGCGTGAGGTTGCGCACGCGCACAAGGTCTCCACCGACCTGTTGCGCGGCGTAAGCGACCGGATAAAAGCTCGCGACAACCGCGACCTTGTCGTCGTCCTTCTTGGCCGTCGGGCCGCACCCCCCGAGCGACACCGCAACGGCGAAGATCAAAGCCCAGCGCATCCAGGCGAACGTAATTGAGAATGATTCTCATTTCAAGCTTGCGGAACGATGCCTCTGGGCGTCTCGGGGCTGGCTGTGCCGCCCTGGAGACGCCCGCGCTCAGGCGGTCGGCGCGTCTGATCGCGTACGTTGCGGCCATGAAGCTCATATCTGGTTGGGAAACGATCGCGGGGGCCGAGGGCGATCTCGCGGTGTACGTGAGTCGTCCGGAGGCTGCGGACAAGCCGCTGCCGGGCGTGCTGGTGTTGCAAGAGGTGTGGGGCGTCGACGCGCACATCGAAGACGTGACCGATCGCATGGCGGCCGCGGGATACGTCGCCGTGTCGCCCGACGTGTATTCGCTCGGCGGCGCGCAACGCCCCGACGCCATCACGCCGCCGCGGGTGCGCGCGCTGATGGACTTCTTCGACACGATCCCGACGGGTTCGTGGCAGGACACCGACGCCCGCAACGCGGAGTTGGCCAAGCTCCCGCAGGAACAAGCCGACGCGTTGAACGAGACGATGACCACGCTGTTCGGCCAGTTCGGCAACTTCGAGAAATTCATCGCCGAGTTGCGCGTCGCCACGCAGTGGCTGGCGGCACAAGAGTTCTGTGACGGGAACATCGGCGCCATCGGCTTCTGCATGGGCGGCGGCATGGCGGCGCGACTCGCGTGCGAAGAACCGTTGTTGAAGGGTGCGGTCGGCTTCTACGGCGCGGCGCCGACGCCCGAGCAGATCGCCAACCTGCACTGCCCGGTGTTGTGCTTGCACGGCGAGCTCGACGAGCGACTGGTGGGCACGATCCCCGGTTTCCAAAAGGCGGCCGACGAAGCGGGCAAGTCGTACGAAGCCGTCGTGTATCCCGATGCGCCGCACGCGTTCTTCAACGACACGCGCTCGTCGTACCGGCCGGACGCAGCGCGCCAAGCGCTGGCGCGCACGCTGTCGTTCCTCGACGAGCACGTGGCGCGGGGTTAGGGCGATGGAACCCGTCGTCGCCCGCAAGACGCACCGCACGCTCGAGATGATTCACGGCCTCGTGTACTTCGCGCCCGAAGCGACCGAGGCCTACGCCGCGCTCGGCGTCACCGGGCGATCGGGATACTTCGCGTCGCGCTCGGCGGCGATGGGACCCGTCAGCGCCGAGATGGTCATCGCCACCTTCTTCAACTTCAACCCCGCACTCGTGCGCCGCGCCATGGACGGCGTCTGGGACATCGTCACGCCGGAGGCGCTGCTCGCGGCGCGGCACCGAGCCGCGGGCGAAGCCATCCGCAATCGGGTCGGTGATCTCGCCGACACGCCCGAAGTCGCGGAAGCTGCGGCGCTGGCGCGCACCGCTGCCGAAGAAGCGTGCAATCACCTCAGCGGCAAGCCGCTGTTCGCGGGCCACGCAACACTCCCCTGGCCCGACGATCCGCTGCTCGTGTTGTGGCATGCGCAGACGCTGCTGCGCGAGTTCCGCGGCGACATCCACATCGCCGCCATGACCGCCGAAGGCATCGACGGATGTGAGGCGCTCGTGTGCCACGCGGCGTCGGGCGACATCGCCCGCCAGGCGCTCCAGACGAGCCGCGCCTGGCCCGACGAGGACTGGGACGCCGCGGTGGCGTCGCTGCAACGCAAGGGCCACCTCAACGCCGACGGCTCGTTCACCGAGAAGGGCGCCAAGTCGCGCCAGTGGGTCGAAGACCAGACCGACGCCGGCGCGCTCCTCGCGTACGAACCACTGGGTGACGACGGCTGCGAGCGACTGCGCTTCCTGTGCCGTCCACTGTCGAAGGCCATCGTCGCATCGGGACCGTTGACCCTTCCGGCGCAGTGACCCCGCCGCGGATCGCGTCGTCGATCGGCGAACTCGTCGCCGGCGCGACCGACCGCGTCGCCATCAACCCCGAAGACGGCAAGTCCGGCAACTCGTACGAGCTGCTGACGATCGACGGTGCCCGCTACTTCCTGAAGATCCTCTCCTACGACGCCGACTGGATCATGCGCTGCACCGGCAACACCGAACACTGGGAATACAAGGTGTGGGAGGCCGGGCTGTACGACCGCTGTCCCATAGAAATCGACCACGCCATGGTGGGCATGGCGTTGGAGGGCGACCTGCAGGCGCAGCTGATGCGCGACATCTCGGCGTCGCTGGTTCCCGAGGGCGACGCGCCGGTGACGCTCGAGCAGCACGACGCGTTCATGGATCACATGGCGGCGTTCCACGTCGCCTACTGGGGCTTCGAAGACACGGTCGGGTTGTCGACGCTAGAGCAGCGCATGACGTCGTTTTCCGACGAGAACATCGCGCGTGAGATCCAGGCGGCGGATCCGCCGGCGCCGATCCGCGTCGGGCGGGAGGGATGGGCGCTCTTGCCGGAGCGCGCACCGCGCCTCGCGGCGGCGGTGCGCGTCGCACGCGAGAACCCGTCGTCAGTCGCCGATCGCATGCGGACGACGCCGCAGACGTTCATCATGGGCGACTGGAAGATGGGCAACCTCGGCTACCACGCCGACACGCGCCAGACCGTCCTCGTCGACTGGGCGTACCCCGGCGCCGCGCCCGGAACGTGGGACCTCATGTGGTACCTGGCGCTCAATCGCGCGCGGTTGCCGCGCACCAAGGAAGAGAGCATCGCCGCGTATCGCGAGGGCTTGGATCGACGCGGCATCGACACCGCGCCGTGGTGGGACGAGCAACTGCACCTCGGCGCGCTCGGCGTGATGGCGATGATCGGATGGGAGAAAGCCGTCGGCGACGCCGACGAACTCGCGTGGTGGGACGAGTTCGTTACTGCGACCTCAGGTGGCGCTGGAAAAACTCGTCGTTGATGGGGAACACGTGCGGCGGCACCGCTGCGTGCGCGCCCTGATTGGCGATCAGCATCTTCTCGGTTGACCCGAACGTCTCGTAGAGCGCGACACAGCGATCCGGGGTGACGAGTTCGTCCTGCCACTGCACGATGAACTGCAGCGGGATCGTGATCGACTTCGCCTTGTCCTCGTACGTGCGCCCGCCACCGCCGACGCCCATCAACCCGAGCACTGCGCACGTGATGCGGGGCTCGGCGGCAACGAGGGGCACGCCGAAGATCGTCCCCATCGACACGCCCCAGTAGCCCGTCGGCCCCGCGCCCACGTCGTCGAGCGCCTCGACGGCGTCGATCGTCGCCTGCCACTCGGAAACGGCCTGGATCTGCCGCTCCTTCAGCTGCGAGCCCGTGAGGTTGCGCAGCGGGTTCTCGCCGCGCCGTTCCTCCGGAACGCGATCGCCGTGGTCGGGGCCGTCGATCGCGACCGACGCCCAACCGTGCGCCGCCAGTCGCTTCGCGAACGAGCGAATGTGCGCGACCTTCTTGTGCTGCGAGCCGCCGTGGCCGAACAACACCTTCGGTCGCGGGCCGCTGGCGCCCTCCGGCAGCCACAGCATCCCCGGCACGACTTCGTTGCCGACCTTGAGATCGAACCGCTTCTCCGTGACGCCGTACTTCGTCTGCTCGCTCACGATGTCCATGCCGCCCGACGCTACGCGTAGGTTGGCGCCCCATGTCGGCGGAGCGCATCCCCAACCAAGAAGAGACCGAGGATGCGCTACTCGAAGGCGACCGGCCGTATCGGCGCGGGAGCGCCCGTGCCGCGCTCGCCCACCGCGACTTCCGCCTTGTGTGGGCAGGGTCGTTGGCGTCGAACATCGGCACGTGGATGCAAAACGCCGCGCTCGGCGCGCTGGCGTTCAAGCTGACGCACTCCTCGGGCTTCGTGGCGTTGCTCGGGTTCGCGCAACTCGGTCCTCTGCTGGCGCTGTCGCTGCTTGGCGGTCTCCTCGCCGACTCGATCGACCGCCGCATGCTGCTCGTCATCACCCAGGTCGAGCAGATGGTGCTGTCGTTCGTGCTCGCCGTGTTCGCGTATCAGCATCACCCGTCGCACGCCGCGTTGTTCTTCTGCGTGCTCGGCATCGGGATCGGCAACGCGTTGTTCGCGCCGACCATGTCTGCGGTGATGCCGCAACTCGTCGGGCAAGACGATCTTGCCGGCGCGGTGTCGCTGCAGTCGGTGCAGCTGAACCTGTCCCGCGTGATCGGGCCCGTCATCGGCGGCCTCATCATTCCGACGATCCACGCGTGGGGCGTGTTCGCCCTCAACGGCGCGACGTATCTCTTCGCCATCGTCACGCTGCTGCTGGTCACAATCCCGCGCCCGTACCCCGACCGCAGCGAGCAAGGACTTAAGCGCGCGCTCGGCGGGTTCCGTGTAGCGCGTCACGACGGGCTCATCGGCCGTTGCTTGCTGATGATCACGACGTTCTCGTTCTTCTGCCTGTGCTTCATCGGCCTGCTGCCGGTGATCGCCGGCAAGAACCTCGACATGAACGTGACCGGCACCGCGTACGGCGTGCTGTTCGCCTGCTTCGGATCGGGCGCGGCGCTCGGCGCCATCGCGGTCGGCACGATCCTCGTGCCCTATTCGAAGGCCTTGGTGGTTCGCATCGGCATGCCTATCTTCGGGGTGTTCCTCGGCGTACTCGCCTGGCTGCGCCAGCCGGCGATCGCGTTCCCGATCCTCTTCCTCGTCGGCTTCTTCTACTTCGCGACCATCACGTCGCTGTCGACCGTGTTGCAGAGCCACCTCACGCCGCAGATCCGCGGCCGCGTGATGGCGCTGTGGATCATGGGCTTTGGCGGCACGGTGCCCTTCGGCCTGCTCGCCGGCGGCTGGCTCGCCGACCGCACGTCGGTCAGTACCGTGCTGTACGTGGGCGTGGTGTTCGCGTTCTTGCTGACCCTGCTGATCGACTTGCGCGGCCGGGAGACCGCACCGGTATGACGACGCGCGTCGGCTTCGGGCGCGCCGTGATCACGCCGCCGTTGCCCGTTGCGCTTGCGGGATACGGCGGACGCGCCGGCCCGGCAACCGAAGTGCGCGACGACCTCGAAGCGCGGGTGCTGTACGCCGCGTCGTCGGACGAGACGGCGCTGTGCCTGATCGTGTGCGACCTGCTCGGCATGTCGCCGTCGTTCGCCAACCCGGTACGCGCCGCCGTCGGCGAGGCGCTCGGGTTGCCGATGGCGGCCGTGCTCACGGCGTGCATCCACACGCACGCGGGGCCGTCGGCGATCGCGGGTTCCGAAGCACTCGGCTGGCCGACGCCGGAGGGTTACCGCGACATCCTCGTCAACGGATGCGTCGCCGCTGCGCTCGAGGCGCGCGGCAACGCCGAGCCGGCGACGTTCCACTACCGCCGCGAGTCGCTGCCCGACGGCTTGTCGGTCAACCGGCGCGGCTATCCGTACGCGCCGACGTTCGCCGCGCTCGACGTGCGCGCGTCGTCAGGGGCTCGCATCGGCGCGTTGGCGAACGTGTCGATCCATCCCGTCGCGCTCGGCCCGTCGAGCTTGGCGGTGTCGAGCGACTGGGTCGGCTCTTTCCGCGACGCGCTCGAGTCGTCACACGGCGGGCGCGCCGTGTTGCTGTCGGGCGCGCTCGGCGACGTGAACCCGCCCCTGCACGCACACGCCGAGGGCTTCTACGACAACGACAACTTTCAGGACGCGCACGAACTCGGCGTGCGGGTCGCCGGCGCCGTCGGTCCCGCACTCGACGCGTGCGAGGCAGTGGGCACCGGCATCGGCGTGCGACGGCATCGCTGGGTCGAGATCGAGGCGAGTGGCGCGCTGGCCGCGCTCGCCGGCGTCGCCGGTCCGGTGTCGGTCGAACTCGTCGAGTGGATGCTCGGCGACGTGCGCTTGGTGACCGTCCCGGGCGAGGCGTTCCACGCGCTCGGCAAGAAGATCGAGGCTGCGGTCGGCGGGGCGTCGTTGCTCGCGGGGCTGTCGCCGGTGTGGCAGGGCTATCTGCCCGACCCGTGGGGCGACGGCTACGAGGAGGGCGTGAGCTACGGAGAAGACTTCGTCGACGGCGTGCGCACCGCGCTCCTCGACGACGACCATCACCACGACCACGCGTGACGACGCTCGCCGCGTCCGTCGTCGTCACGCCCGATGCGCTGCTCACGCCCGGTGAGGTCACCGTCGACGACGGCGCGATCGTCGACGTGCGTCCGCACACCGGGAGCGCGCCCGAGCGCATCCTGTGCCCGGGCTTCGTCGACGTGCAGGTGAACGGCCACGACGACGTCGACGTCGCCACGGCCGACGGCGGCGACTGGGACCGCATCGACGCCATCCTGTTTGCGCAGGGCGTGACGGCGTGGTGCCCGACGATCGTGACCGCGCCGCTCGACGTCTATCCGGCGCGCCTCGAACGCATCACCGCCGCGGCGGCGCGCCCCACGTCTCCGCAACGACCGACAATTCTCGGCGCGCACCTCGAAGGGCCGTTCCTCGGCGACGCGCACGGCGCGCACGTTCCGGAGTGGGTGATCCCGCTCGACCTCGACTGGCTGGCCGCGCTGCCCGAGATCGTGAAGGTCATGACGCTCGGACCGGAGCAACCGCTGGCGTTGGACGCGATCACGTTGCTGTGCGGGCGCGGCGTGCTGGTGAGCATGGGGCACTCGAACGCGACGTACGAGCAAGCGCTCGCCGGTGCCGATGCGGGCGCGCGTCTTGTCACGCACCTCTTCAACGGCATGGTCGGACTGCACCATCGGTCCCCCGGCATCCTCGGCGCCGCCCTGTCCGACGACCGCCTCGTGCCCTCGCTCATCGCCGATGGCGTGCACGTGCACCCGGCGGCGTTGCGCGCCGCGGCGCGCGCCAAAGGTCGCGGTGGGTGGGTGATGGTGACCGACGCCGTCGGGTGGAAGTCGCACGATCGCGTCGAGATCGTCGACGGCGCGCCGCGCCTTGCGGACGGCACCATCGCCGGCAGCTGCGCGCGCATGGACGAATGCGTCGCTCGCATGGTGCGCGCCGCGGGGATCGACCTCGTCGACGTCATCCAAGCTGCGGCGACGACACCGGCGCGCCTGCTTGGCCTCGACGCCGAGCGCGGCGCCCTCCTCCCGGGATTGCGCGCCGACATCGTGTCGCTTGATCCGGAAACTCTGCGCGCCACCGAGGTGTGGATCGCGTAAGAGTTAGCGGGTGGTCGTCTTCCGTCCGCTGCGGGAAGCACCCGTCTCGTTCCGTCGGCTCGTGTCGGTGCAGGCGCTGCACGCGGCCGGCGACGCCATGGTCGCCGTCGCCCTCGCCAACACCCTGTTCTTCAACGTGCCGCTCGGTGAGGCTCGCGACAAGGTCGGTCTGTATCTGCTGCTGACGATGACGCCGTTCGCGGTGTTGTCACCGCTCGTCGGCCCGGCGCTCGACCGCCGACGCGGCGCGTACCGCCTCGGCATCCTCGTCAGCGCGTCGGGTCGCGCGTTGTTGGCGCTGCTGCTGGCGACGCGCACCGAGCGCCTGACGCTGTATCCGCTGGCGTTCGGACTGCTCGTACTGTCACGCGCCTACGGCGTGAGCCGCGCCGCCATCGTTCCCAACGCCATCGGCGAAGCGCACCCGTTGATTTGGGCGAACGCGTGGCTGTCGGTCACGTCGGTCGCGGGCGCGGCGATCGGCGCCGCAATCGCGGCCGGCGTGCAGCACGTGATCTCGACCCGCGTGTCGCTGTACGTCGCGACGGCGGTGTTCGTCGTGCTGTTGCCATCCGCGTTCGCGTTGCCGAAGCCCGAGGGCAACGCCAAGCAGAAACACGTCAAGGGCGACTACCGCGCACTGTTGACCTCGCGGCTCATCGGCGGCGGCGTCGCGATGGGCGCGAGCCGCGCCAGTGTCGGGTTCCTGACGTTCCTGCTGGCGTTCCTGCTGCGCGCCCATGGTCAGGGCACGAAAGGTTTCGCCGCCGCCATCGCCGCCGCCGGTGTCGGCGGGTTCGCGGGATCGGCGATCGCGCCGGCGCTGCGCAAGGTGTTGCGCGAGCCGATCCTGTTGCTCGTGAGCCTCGTCGTGATGGGCACCGCGTCGTTGTGGGTGGCCGCATCGTTCTCGCTGCGCACCGCCTCGTTCGTCGCCTTCGTCATCGGCTTCGGTTCGACCGCCGGCCGACTCGCCTTCGACTCGCTCGTGCAGCGCGACGCTCCCGAGCAGATCCGCGGCCGCACGTTCGCCCGTTACGAAACGATTTTCCAGCTGTGCTGGGTCGCCGGCTCCGGCACTGCGACGCTCATCCCCTTCCACTCCCGCGGCGGCATGCGCGTCCTCGCCCTTATCTGCTTCGGCGGCGTCGCCCTGTCGATCTACGGCCTCGTCGTGCGCGGCCGCCTGTCCTCCCCAGACCGAACTGGCTCTGCGGACGACCGTCCGGCGGTTGCTGACAGAGCCAGTTCGGAGGATTCGGAGGGTTAATTGACGCCGCGCTCCCGCCCCTCCCAGAAGGGAGCGCGGAGTTCGCGCCGGAGGATCTTGCCTGAGGGGTTGCGCGGCAGGGCGTCGGCGTAGCTCACGCCCGTCGGGCACTTGAATGCTGCGATGCGTTGGCGCGCGAACGCGATCACGTCTTCCGGCGTGGGATCCGCGCCCGCGGCTTTGACGATGATGGCGTGCGGCGTCTCACCCCACTTCTCCGACGGAATGCCGACCACCGCGACGTCAGCGATGCCGGGGTGCGACATCAAGCAGTTCTCCACCTCGGCGGGATAGATGTTCTCGCCGCCCGAGATGATCATGTCCTTCACGCGGTCGTGGATGTAGAGGTACCCGTCGTCGTCGAAGTAGCCGGCGTCGCCGGTCTTCAGCCACCCGTCGCCGTCGACTGTTTTCGCCGTGTCCTCAGGCTTGCGCCAATAGCCGAGCATGTTCTGGCCGCTGCGCGTCCAGATCTCGCCGACGCCGCCGGTCGCCGCGTCGTCGCCCGTGTCGGGGTCGACGATGCGTAACTCGACGCCGGCGATCGGCTTGCCGGCGGCGCGCAACAGATGCGCCCTCGGCCCGTCGGGGTCGTGGTCGTCGGGCATCAAACACACGATGGCGCCAGTCGTCTCGGTCATCCCGTACGCCTGAATGAACTTCGCGCCGAACAACCGCATAGCGCCGGCGAGCACCTCCACCGAAATTGGCGACGCGCCGTAGACGACCGTCTCGAGCGACGAGAAGTCCATCTCGTTGACGCCCGGGACCATCAGCATGAACTGCAACACCGCCGGCACGGCGAACATGTTCGTCACGCGCTTTTCGGGGATGAGCGCGAGCATCGCCGCCGGGTCGACCTCGCGCATGAGAATCGTGTGGCAACCGACGAAGAACCCGACCGTGGCGTAGCCACTGCCGCCGATGTGGAAGAGCGGCATGGCGACGAGGTTGACGGAGTCCTCGCGGAAGCCCCAGTCGGGCGCCGCGGTCGGCAGCAGCGCGAACAGGTTGTTGTTCGTGAGCATGACGCCCTTGGGCAGACCGGTGGTGCCCGACGTGTAGAGCTGGAACCCGACGTCATTGGATCCCGAATCGATGCCCGTGTCGGTGGTCGGTTGCGCGTCGAGCCAATCGTCGTACGACGTGTAACCCGCCTTTCCCCCGACCACGACGATCTTCTTGGCCGCAGACAGGTCCGACGCGATCGTGTCGAGCATCGGCGCGAACTCCTGACCCACGACGACGACCCGGGCTTCGGAGTCGTTGAGGATCTGCGAGATCTCGGGCGGCGCCAGCCGCCAGTTGACGGCGACGTTGGCTGCGTTGACCTTGCCGCCGCCGAACAACAGCTCGAAGTACTCGATGCTGTTCTTGTCGAGGATGGCGACGCGATCTGCGGTGCCGACGCCCTCGGCTAGCAACGCGTTCGCGACTTGGTTCGACCGCAGGTCGAGCTCGTGAAACGTCACCGTGCGATCGCCGAAGGTGATCGCAGGCTTGTCGGGCCGCTCCCGGCCGTGCACGCGGATCAGGTCAGCGATCGTCGCAATCGTCATGCGGCGTAGTTTGCAACAGTGAACGAGATCCTTGCTGCCCTGGCCGAACAGCAGGCGGAACTCGACGGGCTCATCGGCGCGCTCGACAGCACCGCGTGGTCGAACCCATCTCGGTGTGACGGCTGGAGCGTGAGCGACGTGGTGTTGCATCTCGCGCAAACGAACGAGATGGCGCTGGCGTCGCTCGAGCACCGCATGGACGCCTACCTCGACGACATGCTGCGCGGGCTTCCGGCGTCGGCGAATGTCGACGACGGCGCCGGCGCGATGGTCGACAAGGAACGCGGCGCGTCACCCGACGAGGTGTACGCGCGCCTCCAG
>JBEEFV010000047.1:0-14241 GCA_041166405.1 Actinomycetota bacterium
CTGGGGCGCTCGACGGCGTGCACGAAACCGTGGTCGGCTTCGGGGTACACGACGACTTCGACGTCGGGTAGCGCACGGAGGTCGTCGAGGTCGGCCTGTGGTGTCCACTGGTCGACGCCGCCGTTGATCGACAGCACCGGCTTGCGGCCCGGACGGCGGAGGAAGTCGATGGCGTCGGCGTGGCCCGGACGGGCCCAGCTGGCGTTGCGCACCATGCCGTAGAAGGCGACGGCGCGATCGACGGCGTCGAGCGTCGACGACTTGTACGCCCACATGCCGCCTTGGCAAAACCCGATCACGGCGGTGCGTTCCGTGCCGAGCAGCTCGGCCGCGGCGGTGACGTCGCCGAGGAAACGTTCGTCGTCGTTCGTCGGGATGAGCGCGAGCCGGTCGGGGCCCATCGGCGTCTCCTCTTTCCCGGGAAAGGGCTCGGGCGCGCACACGGCCCAGTTGTGGTCCCGCGCCAGCTGCTCGCACATGTCGTCGAACAGATCGCGTAACCCGCCGACGTCGGGGAGCAGCACGACGCCGCGGGCCGGTTCGCCGTCGGGGCGCACGAGGGCGGCAGGAGTTCCGGTTGACAGAGTGGTCCGCATGGACCGCGTTCTTAACCGATCGTGGCGTCGGCGAGACGAGCGAACCCGTCGCGGATGGAGCGGGCGCGCACTGCTCCGACGCCGCCGACCGTGTCGAGTTCGTCGGCGGTCGCGGTCAACATCTTCGACAGCGAACCGAAACGATCGACGACGGCGTCGATGACGGTCTCGGGCAGGCGCGGCAACCGGTGCAGCTGGCGATAGCCGCGCGGCGAGATCGGCGTGTCGAGATCGACACCGCCGTGGCCCAACACGCGAGCAACCACCGACAACTCGACGAGCTCGTCGTCGGCCAGACCGGCGAGGGTGCTCTCGGCGCGATCGAACGCGGTCTCCGCGGCGTAGTCGCGCAACACGAGCAGGCGGTCTTCGTCGACGCCACCGACCAACTCGTCGAGCTGCAACAGCACGAGGCGGCCTTCGGATCCGAGCTCGACGATGCGGTCGTAGATCTCGTCGGCGACACGGCGCACCATCTCGATGCGCTGCAACACGACCGCGACGTCGCGGATGGTCGCCTGGTCGCGCACCTCGAGGCTGTTGAGCGTGTTCTCTTCGGTGTCGAGGCGGTGCTTGTACCGCTCGAGGGTCTGCAGCGCCTGGCCGGCGTTCGCCAACAGCGCGGGGATCGGCTGCACACGGTGCTTGTGACGGCCGCGGTACACGGTGATGATCGACATGTCCTCGGAGACCGAGATCACGGGGATGTCGAGATGGCGAGCGACGCGCTCGGCGGTGCGGTGGCGCGTGCCCGTCTCCGATGTCGGGACCCCGGGGTCGGGCACGAGGTGCACGTTGGCGCGGGCGATGCGCGACGCGTCGGGCGTGACGACGATGGCGCCGTCCATCTTCGCCAGCTCCGACAATCGCTGTGCCGAGAACTCGGCGTCGAGGAGAAACCCCCCACTCGAGACGGCCAGCACATTGGGGCCGTCGCCGATGACGATGAGCGCGCCCATGTTCGCCTGGAGGATGCGGTCGAGGCCTTCGCGCAACGCCGTACCGGGCGCGATGGCGGCGAGCGCCTCGATCATCACGGCGGGTCGCCGGGGCTGCACACCCCCAGCGTAACTTGCACGCATGACCCCTCCCCGCGCCCGCTTCGGCGGCATCGACGTGATCAGCAAGGACTTCATGAAGTCGGTCGAGTTCTACCGAGCACTCGGCGTCGACATCCCCGACGACAAGATCTGGTCGAACGACGACGGTCCGCAGCACCTCGACCTCAAACTCGTCGACGACGGCAAGTTCGGTGTCGGTTTCGACATCGACAGCGAGTCGCTCACTGCGGGCTACTCACCGAACTGGAACGCGAACGCCGGATGCATGCTGAGCTTCCGCGTCGATTCGAGCGACGATGTCGACGCGCTGCACGACCACATGGTCGGTCTCGGCTACGAGTCGCACCTTGCGCCGTGGGATGCGTTCTGGGGCGCGCGCTTCGCCATCGTCGTCGACCCCGACGGCAACCACGTGTCGCTCATGGGTCCGATGAAAGACCAGACGTAACGACGTAGCGCGCCGCGGGGTCGACGAACACGACCGCGCCTTCGTCGATGAGGCTGTCCAACGCGAGACTCGACCAGTCGTTCCACTTGCGCACTTCTTTGGCGTCAGCCACGACGCAGGCACCGAGAGCGGCGAGCAACAGCGTTCGGGTCGCGTCGTCGAAGTCGACGGGCGTCGTTTGTCGTTCCGCGGGCCGCAGTACGACCGAGTGGTATCCCGCGTCGGTGTGGACTTCCTCGCTGGTGACGAGGGACAACGCCGCCAACTTCGTGCGCGCCGTGCGGGCCCGGCTCGTCGTGACGGCGTTGATCGACGCCCACTCGTCCATCCGCACTTCGCCGTTCATTACGGCGTCGCAACTGCCGCTCCAGCGGCTTCAACGCGGCGATGGCGCGCGTTCGCCGATCGACGTTGCCGGCGATGCTGCGTACCGCGTCGGCGAGATCGGCGCGGTAGTACACCTGCTTGCCCTGGACGAGTGGCGCGCTCGCAATCGCCGCGCTCTTGTCCATTTCCATCCACAAGTCGTAGACACGCTGCACTTCGGGGTCAGCCATCCAGCTGCCCTTGATCGAGTGCCCCACGATCGCCTCGGTCAGGGTCGGGAGGCTCGACTTCCCCGACGCCATCACGACACCGCGCTCGACGATGAACGCGACCGCCTCGGCGGCGTCGTACATCGGAACCGACGGGTCCAGGCGATGGTGGCGCGCTCGCACGGCCTCGAGCTGCGCGAGCGACAGCGTCACGTCTCGGCGCGCAGGTCGAGCCGGTCGATCGCGGTGCGGAGATCCTTCACGCGCAGCAACGTCAAGCCGGGAATGTCGGGGGTGGCTTCGGGGACGACCGCACGAGCGAAACCGAGTCGTTTCGCTTCGCCGAGCCGCCGCTCCATCTGACCGACGCGACGGATTTCCCCGCCGAGGCCGACTTCGCCGCACGCCACGACGTCGGCCGCGATCGGGCGCCCGTTGTGCGCGGACACCACCGCGAGCGCGATGCCGAGATCACCCGCGGGTTCATTTATCTGGACGCCACCCATCGCCGACGCGAAAACTTCCTTTTGGTACAGCGTGTAGCCGACGCGCCGCTCGATCACCGCGAGCAACACCGCCAGGCGGTTGTAGTCGATCCCTTGGCCGGATCGGCGCGGCATGGCGGCCTTCGTCTCCGCCACCAGCGCCTGCACTTCGACGAGCAGCGTGCGGCGGCCCTCCATCACCGGCACGACGCACGAACCCGCGAGGTCGGGGCGCCGGTCTCCGAGCAACAAGTCGGTGGGGTCTTCGAGGGCGACGAGTCCGGCGTCGCGCATTTCGAACAGGCCCAGTTCGCCCGTCGCACCGAAGCGGTGCTTCGACGCGCGCAACAAGCGCAGCGCGTGGTGGCGGTCGCCGTCGAAGGACAGCACGGTGTCGACGACGTGTTCGAGGACACGCGGGCCTGCGAGCGTGCCTTCTTTGGTGACGTGGCCGACGAGCACCGTGGCGACGCCCGACGCCTTCGCGGCGATGACGAGCGCGTGCGCGCATTCGCGCACCTGGCTCACCGATCCCGGCGACGACTGAAGGTCGGGATCGAACACCGTCTGGATCGAGTCGACGACCAGCAGCTCCGGCTTGACCTCGGCCACCGCGGCGAGGATCGCCGGCAACGCCGTCTCGGCCACGATCCACAACCCTTCATGGCGCGACCCGAGCCGGAGGGCGCGCAGCTGTACCTGCTGCGGCGACTCCTCGGCGGAGACCAGCAGGCCGCGGCGACCGTCGGCCGCCAGCGCGCTGAGCAACTGCAAGGTCAGTGTCGACTTGCCGATCCCCGGTTCGCCGCCCAGCAGCGTGACCGATCCCGCGACGAGACCTCCGCCGAGAACGCGGTCGAACTCCGTGATCCCAGTGGGGCGGGTCTTGGCCGCCGAAGGGTCCACCGATGCGAGCGGTACCGGCCGCGCCGCCGGCCCGGAGTACGAAGCGGCGGTCGCGCGCGGCTGTTCGAACTCCTCGACCAGCGTGTTCCACTCGTTGCACGACGAGCACTGGCCTGACCATTTCGGATGCGCGGCGCCGCACTCGTTGCAGCGGTAAATCGTCCGCGTCTTCGCCATGCGCCGATCCTACGGAAGGGGTGTACGCCGGCGGCCGCCGAGGCCGACGATGAGTGCGGTGCCGGCCGCGAACATCGCCAGGGCAGCGAGCCCGATCGGCAACACGTTCCACTTCTTGGCGCTCGCCGCCAGCGTGAGGCGATCGCCGAGCTTCGGATGCCAGGCTGCGGAGCCACCGTCCTCCACCGGCGCGTTCGACGTCACGCGGCCCGGCAGCAGCACGCCCACCGTGATCGGCAGCGCCTTCTGCAGTTGCGTGCCGATGCGCTGGGAGAACTCGTCGGGAGTCGCGCCCAGGGGCGAGCCGAGTTCCTTCTCCAGCGTCGGATCGCTGAAGGCGTCGATCCCTTTGCGGAGGTCGATGGTGCCGCGGAAGCGCGTCGTGGTGCGCAGCACCGAGCGCTGCTGCGACACCGAGAACCCGCTGAACAACCCGCTGCCACCGTCGAGCTCCCGAATCGCGCGCGTCGCGCCGGCGCCCGACGTGAACTTCTTCGTCGCCGTGATGCGCATGTCGGTACCGACCTTTGTGGGTCCGTCGATCACCCAGCCGGCCTTGACGAGATCGTCGGTGCGCAGCTTGCCCTTGAGGTCGCCGACGAGTTTCTGTGCGTCGCGGTCGAGCGTCACGATGGCTACGACGCGTCCCCGTGTCCCGCGGTCGCTGACGTCGATGCCGACGCGCACGCCGGCCTGGCATCCGCCGAGAATCAACAACGCGGCCGCGGCCGCAAGCAGGCGCAACTACGTCGTGCGAACGATGAGCAGCGCGCAGGGCGACATCTTCGTGACCTTGTTCGGCACGCTGTTGCCGGCGAAGCGGCCAATCCCCTGCATGCCCTTGTTGCCGAGCACCAGCAGGTCGTAGCCGCCGTTGACGGCTTCGGTGACGAGCGCGTCGGCAGCCGGAGCGTCGACGGCTTTACCTACGGCCTTCTTGATGCCGGCCATCTTCACGCGCGCCACGGCGTCGGCCACGACCTTGTCGGCCTTGGGCGATTTGCCCGCGGAGAACACGGTCAACTGTGCGCCCGTGGCGACCGCGACTTCGATGGCTTTGTCGACGGCGATCGCCGCGGTGGCAGAGCCGTCAGTTCCGACCAAGATCGACTTGTAAACACCGGCCATAGACCGGATGTTCTACTCGGTGCCGGAGCCGGAACCCGCGAGTTCGACCGGAGGCGTCTCTTCGAGCGCCGGGATCACCTTGAAGACGATCTCGCCGTTCTCGCCGTCGATCAGGATGGTCTGACCGGCTTCGTACTCCTTGGCGAGAATCTTCTCGGAGAGCGGCTGCTCGATGAGGCGCTGGATCGCACGCCGCAGCGGGCGTGCGCCCATCTGCGGATCCCAACCCTTGTCGGCCAGAAGACCCTTGGCGTCAACGGTCAGCTCGAACCCGAGGCCCTGGCCCTCGAGCTGCTCGCGGATGCGAACGACGAGCAGGTCGACGATCTCGATGATCTCTTCCTTGCTCAGCTCGTGGAACACGATGATCTCGTCGATGCGGTTCAGGAACTCGGGGCGGAAGTGGACCTTCAGCGCCTCGTTGACCTTCTCCTTCATCCGCTCGTGCGTGAGCGCTTCGGACGACTTCGAGAAGCCGATCGTCGCTTTCCGCAGGTCGGCCGTGCCGAGGTTCGACGTCATGATCAGCACGGTGTTCTTGAAGTCGACCGTGCGGCCCTGGCTGTCGGTCAGGCGACCGTCTTCGAGGATCTGCAGCAGCGTGTTGAACACGTCGGGGTGTGCCTTTTCGATCTCGTCGAACAGCACGACGGAGAACGGCTTGCGGCGCACCTGTTCGGTGAGCTGACCGCCCTCTTCGTAGCCGACGTATCCGGGAGGCGCACCGACCAAACGCGAGACCGTGTGCTTCTCCATGTACTCCGACATGTCGAGGCGGATCAGCGCCGATTCGTCACCGAACAGGAACTCGGTGAGCGTGCGCGCCAGCTCGGTCTTCCCGACGCCCGAAGGGCCGAGGAAGATGAACGAGCCCGACGGACGCTTCGGGTCCTTCAGACCGGCGCGTGTGCGGCGAATCGCCTGGGCGACCGCGGTGATGGCGTCGTGCTGGCCGATGACGCGCTTGTGCAGTTCGTCTTCCATGCGCAGGAGCTTGGCGGTCTCCTCTTCGGTCAGCTTGTAGACGGGGATGCCCGTCCAGTGCGACAGCACTTCGGCGATGACTTCCTCGTCGACGACGTCGAAGAGGTTGTCCTCGGGCTTGAACTCTTCGGTGACCGCGACGCCCGCAGCCTGCGCGGCGGCGACCTGCTCGCGAAGTTCCTTCTCCTTGGAGGCGAGCTCCTTGGCGACTTCGTACTGCTGAGCTTCGATCGCCGCTTCCTTGTCGCGACGGACCTGCGCCAGTTGCGCCTCCGTCGGCTGCCCGGGCTTGGCCTTCATGCGACGGATGCGCAGGCGCGAGCCGGCTTCGTCGATGAGGTCGATCGCCTTGTCGGGCAGATAACGGTCGGCGATGTAGCGGTCCGCGAGGTTCGCGGCGGCGACGAGCGCCTGGTCGGTGATCGTGACCTGGTGGTGCTTCTCGTAGCCGTCGCGCAGGCCCTTGAGGATCTCGATGGTGTGGCTGAGCGACGGCTCCTCCACCTTGATCGGCTGGAAGCGGCGCTCGAGCGCGGCGTCCTTCTCCAGGTGCTTGCGGTACTCGTCGAGCGTGGTGGCGCCGATCGTCTGCAGCTCGCCGCGGGCGAGCATCGGCTTGAGGATCGACGCGGCGTCGATGGCACCTTCGGCGGCGCCCGCACCCACGAGGGTGTGCAGCTCGTCGATGAACAGGATGATGTCGCCGCGGGTCTTGATTTCCTTGAGGACCTTCTTGAGGCGCTCTTCGAAGTCACCGCGGTAACGCGACCCGGCGACGAGTGCGCCGAGGTCGAGCGTGTACAGCTGCTTGCCCGTCAGCGTCTCCGGCACGTCGTCGACGACGATGCGCTGGGCGAGGCCTTCGACGACGGCGGTCTTGCCGACGCCGGGCTCGCCGATGAGGACGGGGTTGTTCTTCGTGCGGCGCGACAGGACCTGCATCACGCGCTCGATCTCGCGCTCGCGCCCGATGACGGGGTCGAGCTTGTGCTCGCGGGCAAGCGTGGTGAGGTTGCGGCCGAACTGGTCGAGCACGGCGGAACCCGACGTGCCGGGCTCTGCGCCTGAGGCCGAGGGGCCGGAACCGGAAGCGGCAGCTTCCTTCCCGCCGAGTCCGCCCGAGGACAGGAGCTGAATCACTTGCTGGCGCACGCGGCTCAGGTCGGCGCCGAGGCTTTGCAGCACAGTGGCGGCGACGCCTTCGCCCTCGCGCACGACGCCGAGCAGCATGTGCTCGGTGCCGATGTAGTTGTGGCCGAGCTGCAGCGCTTCGCGCAGCGACAGTTCGAGAACCTTCTTCGCACGCGGCGTGAACGGCGGCGAACCCGTCGTAGACGCGCCCGCAGGACCGATGGTCTCCTCGACCTTCTCGCGCACAGCCTCCAACGTGATCCCGAGCGACTCGAGCGCCTTCGCGGCGGTGCCTTCGCCCTCGTGAATCAAGCCGAGCAGGATGTGCTCGGTCCCGATGAAGTTGTGGTTGAGCAGCCTGGCCTCTTCTTGGGCCAGGACGAGGACCCTTCGGGCCCTATCGGTGAATCGTTCGAACAAGTGGCCTCCCCTGCCGTGGCGGCTTTTGGCTATGAGTCTACGTGGTAGGTGTGTAGTTACCCGATCGGCCGCGAATTGTCCGTCTTACAGCGTCAACACGTACCGTTGGGATACATGGCCAACGTCTTGGACGTCCTGGATGTTCCCTGGCTGTCCGACGGGTTAACGCGCACGGAGGCTCGCCTTCGTGAAGCCGTCACGGCCGAAGACCCGTATCTGACCGAGATCGCGGGGCACTTGATCGGTGCCGGCGGAAAACGACTGCGCCCGGTGCTCACGATGATGGCCGCGGCGGCGACGGGTGCATCTGTCACCGACGATGTCATTACCGGCGGCGTGTCGGTCGAACTCGTCCATATCGGCTCGCTGTATCACGACGATGTGATGGATGACGCCGAAACACGCCGCGGTGTGCCGTCGGTGAACGCCAAATGGGGCAATTTGGTCGCGATTCTCTCCGGCGACTTTTTGCTGTCGCGCGCGTCGGAATTGGCGGCGTCGCTCGGCACTGAGGTGGCGGCGCTGCTGGCGTCGACGATCGGGCGTCTGTGCGAGGGACAGGTCGGCGAGCTCAAGACCGCGTACTCGGCCGATCGCTCCGAAGCGGCGCACGCGGCGTCGATCAACGGCAAGACAGCCTCGTTGTTGGCGACCGCTTCGCGCATCGGCGGGATCGTCGCCGGCGTGTCGCGCGACCAGATCGACGCGCTCACCGCTTTCGGCGACAACTTCGGGATGGCGTTCCAACTCGTCGACGACGTGCTCGATCTCGTCGCCACCGACGACGAGTTGGGCAAACCTTCGGGCAACGACCTCGTCGAGGGCGTCTACACGCTGCCCGTCATCCGGGCGCTGGCCGACGGCGAGATCGGGCCGCAATTGCGCCCGCTGCTGGGCGGCCACCTCGACTTCGACGCCCGCGACGCCGCGCGTTCGTTGGTGCGGTCCAGCGACGGGATCGAGTACACGATCGACCGCGCGCGGGACTACCTCGCCCGCGGCACCGACGCCCTGGGCGCACTGCCGAAGAACCCGGCGCGCGACGGCCTGTCGAAACTCGGCGACGCGTTAATCGCTTCCTTGCCCCGCCGCTAGCTCGGTACGGTCACCGGCGGAGGTTTTCCGCTTCGAGATCTGACGTCCGTGCGCCCTCGAATGGCGATCCGTTGATGGATCGACCTGGCGCGCCTGTTCGGCTCTTCGAAGTGAGGTGCTCCTCTGTCGCGGCGCTTCGCGCGCACTCGCGAGGACTTCTGCTGCTCCCGCTGTGGCACCGCGGTCAGCGGCGACGGTTACACGAATCACTGCCCGACCTGTCTGTGGTCTCTGCACGTCGACGTGCATCCCGGTGACCGGTCGGCGTCGTGTCGCGCGCCCATGCGGCCGGTACAGCTCCTGTACGAACGCGACGAGTTCGTGATCGTGCACGAATGCACCGCGTGCGGCGCGACGCGGCGTTGCCGGACGAGCGCCGACGACGACCTGACATCGTTTGGCCTGTGACGCGTCTCGTGCTCGAACACCTCGACGGCATGTCGCCGTTCGTCGTGTCGGAGACGGGCGCGACGCCGGTCACCGAGACCGAGGCGGTGATCGACGTCGACGACGTGCGCGACGCGTTGTCCTGGCGGACGGTCGTCGCGGCGTACGAATCCGTCGTGTTCGACGTGGCGCGGCCGCGCACACTCATCTCCCCCGAGCACGTCGCGACGATCGCCGCGCACGTAAAGGCGCTCCCGTCGCGCTTCGTGTCCTTCCGCGTGAGCGCAGCCGGAAGTGACAGCGCCGAACTCACACGCTGGCGAGCCGCGATCGCGGAAGCGACGGGCCTTGCGGAGCATGACGAAGGCGAGCTCTTAATCAGGCTCCGGAAGAGCGCGAGCAAGTGGGAGGTGCTGCTTCGTCTCACGCCGCGTCCGCTTTCGGCGCGCGCCTGGCGCACCGAGCGTTACGAAGGCGGGCTCAACGCGACCATCGCCGCCGCGATCATCCAAGCGACGGACCCGCAACCCGCGGATCGCTTCCTCGACATGATGTGCGGCTCCGGCACGCTGTTGATCGAGCGGCTGCTGGCGGGCCCCACACGCGAAGTCGTCGGTTACGACATCGATCCCGAGGCGATTGCGACAACCAAGACCCACCTGCGCAACGCGGCCATCCGCGGCGCGAAGGTCGACCTACGCAACGAGGACGTGCTCGATGCGCGGGGCGAGTTCGACAAGATCGTCGTGAACCCTCCGTGGGGAACCTCGGTGGGCTCGCACGAGGAAAACGCCGTGCTGTATCCGGCGCTCCTGCAAGCGGCGGCGGGGTTGGGCAGCTACCTCTACGTCCTCACCCACGAGATCAAACTCTTCGAGTCTGCAATGCAGACAAGCGACTGGACCGTGGTCGAACAGCACCGCTTCTTCCAGAAGGGTCACTGGCCGCGCCTCTACGTTTTGAAGCGTTAGAAGACTTCGGGGCGCAGCGCCGGGAATGGCAGGACGTCGCGGATGTTCTGCGAGTCGGTGAGCAGCATCACGAGGCGGTCGACGCCGATGCCCAACCCGCCGTTCGGCGGCAGGCCGTATTCGAGGGCGCGGATGTAGTCCTCGTCGACCGACATCGCCTCGTCGTCGCCGCCGGCCTTGGCGCGCGCTTGCGCTTCGAACGTGGCGCGTTGTTCGACGGGATCGACGAGTTCGCTGAAGGCGTTGCCGAGTTCGCGCCCCGCGACGATCGGCTCGAAGCGTTCGGTGTAGCCGCGCCGCTCACGGTGGTCGCGCGCCAGCGGCGAAGTTTCTTTCGGGTGGTCCATGACGAACACCGGACCCCACAAGTTCGTTTCGGCGGTCTTCTCGTAGATCTCGACGAGCAATTTGCCCGCGCCCCAGTCCTTCTCGTACGGCACACCGTGCTCGTCGGCAACCTTGCGCAGATCCTCGATCGGCGAGTTGACGTCGAGGCGCACGCCGGTCGCTTCTTCGACGAGTTCGTCCATCGTGGCGCGCCGCCACGGCGGCGTGAGGTCGAGGTCGCGCCCGTTGTACGTGAGCTTCGTCGTACCGCACACGTCCATCGCGATATTGGCGATGAGGTCTTCGAACAACACCATCATGTCGGTGTAGTCGGCGTACGCCTCCTGGAGTTCGAGCATCGTGAACTCGGGATTGTGGCGAGGCGACAGGCCCTCGTTGCGGAACACGCGGCTGATCTCGAACACCTTCGTGAAGCCGCCGACGACGAGTCGCTTGAGATACAGCTCGCTGGCGATGCGCAGTTCGAAGTCGGTGTCGAGCGCGTTGAAGTGCGTCGCGAACTTCTTCGCCGTCCCACCGCCGGCGCTCGTGTGCAACACAGGCGTCTCGACCTCGACGAAGCCTCGGTCGGCGAGATACCGACGCATCGACGCCAGCGCCTTCGCGCGCGCCAACAACGTCTTGCGCGCGTCCTCCGTCACCCACAAGTCGACGTAGCGCTGCCGGTACCGCAGGTCCGGATCCGCGATGCCCTTCCACTTGTCCGGGAAGTTGCGCTGCGTCTCGGCGAGCAGCGTCCACTTCGCGACCTTCACCGACAGCTCACCGGTGCGCGTGGCCACGACTTCGCCTTCGGCTCCGATCCAGTCGCCGAGCGACAGCTTGCAGAACGTTTCGAAGTTTTCTGTCCACGCGTTGCCGGCGAACAGTTGAATGCGCCCGGTGGCGTCGTCGAGCGTGCCGAACGCGAGCTTGCCCTGCTCGCGCCGCAGCATCAGGCGGCCGGCGACCGCGACGGTGACCCCGGTCTCCTCGCCGGCTCCCAGCGACGCGTAGTCGTCGCGCAGACCCGCTGCCGTCGCGTTGACTTCGAACCGGTACGGAACCGTCAACTGGCGTTCCGCTCGTAGATGATGCGCAGGCCGTGCAGCGTGAGCCACGGCTCGTGGTGCTCGATCGTCTCCGACAACCGCACGATCGGGCCCGACAACCCGCCGGTGGCGACGACCGTGGCATCGCCGAGCTCGTCGAGGAAGCGGTGCACGAGGCCGTCGGTCTGGGCAACGTAGCCGTAGATCGCGCCCGACTGGATCGACTCGACGGTGGTCTTGCCGATGATGTTGCGCGGCTCGATCAGCTCGACGCGGCGCAGTGCGGCGGCGCGCGCGAACAGCGCGTCGAGGCTGACCTCGATGCCCGGGAAGATCGCGCCCCCGAGGTACTCGCCCGCTTCGCTGATCGCCTCGATGGTGTTGGCGGTACCGAAGTCGACGACGATCGTCGGCCCGCCGTACAGGTCGTACGCCCCGACGGCGTTGGCGATGCGGTCGGCGCCGACTTCGCGTGGGTTGTCGTACAGGATCGGCATGCCCGACTTCGTGCCGGGCTCGAGCACGATCAGTCGCGCTTGGGGTGCGTAGCGCGTCGTCATCTCGCGCAGCGCCGCGGTCACGCGCGGCACGCCCGATGACACGCACACGCCCTCGATGTGCTCGTCGAACTCGACGTCGTGCTGGGCGAGGAACTGCGTCACCAGCAACGCCAGCTCGTCGCTCGTGCGCTCGACCTGCGTGGCGACGCGCCAGGGCGTGAGCAGGTTGTGCCCGTCGTACAAGCCGATGACGGTGTTGGTGTTGCCGGCGTCGATGGCCAGAAGCACTAGGCGTTCTCCAGGTCGAGCCCGAAGTCGAATACGGGCGCCGAATGCGTGAGCGCGCCGACGCTAATCACGTCGGGTCGCCCTTCCGCGTATCGCCGGATCGTTTCGAGATTGACGCGCCCGCTGACCTCGACGAGCGCGCGCCCGCCGACGAGGTTCACCGCGCCGGCAACGTCCTCGGGCGCGAAGTTGTCGAGCATGACCATGCGCGCCCCGGCTTCAACGGCCTCCGCCACCTGCTCGAGCGAGTCGCACTCGACTTCGACGGCTCGCGCGGGCCACGCATCGCTGGCGCGCTTCACGGCATCGGCGATTGACAAGCCGGCCCGGTGGTTGTCCTTCACCAACACCATCTCGCTCAACGATCCGCGGTGGTTGTGGCCTCCACCGGCGCGCACAGCCGCCTTTTCGAGCGCGCGCAGACCGGGCGTGGTCTTGCGGGTGTCAAGGATGCGTACGCCCGTCCCGGCGACGGCGGCGACGAACCGCGCCGTCAGCGAGGCCACGCCCGAGAGGTGGCTCAAGAAGTTGAGCGCCGTCCGCTCGGCCGTCAGGACTGACGCCAGCAAGCCGTCGAGATGGGCGACAACGTCACCCTTGCGGAGCGCATCGCCGTCGTGACGCTCCCAGGCGACACGGATGTCGGCGTCGACCTGCCGGCACGTCTCGTCGACGCAGAGCGAACCGGCGAGCACGCCTTCGTCGCGCGCGACGATCGCCGCGTGCACCCGCGACAGCGGATCGACGAGCGATGCCGTGAGGTCACCCATGGGCGTGAGGTCTTCGGCCAGGGCGCGTTCGACGGCGTCGCGGACGGCGCCGATCGGCGGATGCAGGTTCACGGTCACTGGATCACCAACCGGCAGCGGAAGTCGGGCGACGTTTCCGGGAAGTCGGTGCGCGTGTGCGCGCCGCGGCTTTCTTGGCGCGCGCTGGCGGCGTCGAGCAAGGCGTACGCGACTGTGAACAAGTTGTTCAACTCGAGTTCGTCTTCACGCAGATACGAAGGGATCGCGGCCTGCAGGCTGAGCAGTTCCTTGTCGGTGTCGAGGAGCGACTGCTCGCTGCGGAGCACGCCGGCGCCGAGCGTCATGGCGCGCTGGAGCGCGTCACGGATCTTGTCCGGCCCGAGCGCTGCGGGAGCGACCGCGCGCGCCATCTCCGGCCGCTCGATGACGCGCCCGGGGATCCCGCCGCTGCCCCCTTCGAGCACGGCGCGCATCGCACCCGTCGGCTCCGGCGCGATGCGGTCGTCTTCGATGGCTTCGACGACGCGAGCGGCGAACACCATGCCGTCGAGCAACGAGTTCGATGCCAGACGATTGGCGCCGTGCACGCCGACGCACGCTGCCTCGCCCGCAGCCCATAGGCCTTCGACCGCGGCGCGCCCGTCGAGGTCGGTGACGACGCCGCCGGACAAGTAGTGCGCCGCCGGTGCGATCGGCAGCCAGTCCTTCGCGGGGTCGAGGCCGACGGCGGTCAGCGACGCCGTGATCGTCGGGAAGCGCTCGGCGAACTTCTCGAGTCCGGTGGCGTCGAGCCAGAGATGGTCGACGCCCTGGTTCGTCATCGTCGCCTGCATCGCCCGCGACACGACGTCGCGCGCCGACAGCTCGTCGACGAACTGGTTGCCGTCCTTGTCGCGCAAGATCGCGCCGTGACCCCGCAGCGCTTCGGATAGCAGCGGCCGCGGCATGGCCGGGTGGTGCAGCGCCGTCGGGTGGAACTGCATGAACTCGACGTCGGCCA
>JBEEFV010000048.1:0-46181 GCA_041166405.1 Actinomycetota bacterium
GATCCAGATGGCGCAGCTCGCCGAGCCCTACATCCGCCGCCGCGCCATCCGTCACCTG
Organism: Actinomycetota bacterium; assembly: GCA_041166405.1. GTDB lineage: Bacteria > Actinomycetota > Acidimicrobiia > Acidimicrobiales > JACCXE01 > JACCXE01. The sequence goes on from JBEEFV010000048.1 coordinate 59, forward strand.
GAAAAAGGCCGGATCGTCATTTTCGCCGCGGGCATGGGCAACCCGTTCTTCACCACCGACACACCGGCGGCCCTCCGAGCGGTCGAGATCGAGGCCGGCGTGCTGCTCAAGGGCACCCACGGCGGCGTTGATGGCGTCTACACGGCGGACCCGCGACGCGACCCGAACGCCGTCAAGCTCGACGAGGTGTCGTTCATGGAGGTCGTCAACCAGGACCTTCGCGCCATGGACATGACCGCCATCACGTTCTGCATGGACAACGGGTTGCCGATCCTCGTGTTCGACCTGATGACGCCCGGCAACATCGGTCGCGCCCTGCAGGGTGAGGGCATAGGTACGCTGATTACCTGATGGAAGATGATTCGCTCATCGGCCTGACGCTGGCCGAATGCAAGGACAAGATGGCCCAGTCGGTGTCGCACGCCAGCCACGACATGGCGACCGTGCGGACGGGCCGGGCTTCTTCGACCATCGTCGAGAATCTGCGCGCCGACTACTACGGCACGCCCACGCCGCTCCAGCAGATCGCGTCGTTCAGCGTGCCCGAGCCGCGGCTGCTGGTGATCTCGCCGTTCGACAAGAACTCGATCAAGGACATCGAGAAGGCGATCAGCAACTCTGACCTGGGGATTCAGCCGAGCAGCGACGGCAGCGTCATCCGGATCACCTTTCCCGAGCTGACCCAGGACCGCCGCAAGGAGATGGTCAAGCTCGTTCACTCCAAGGCCGAAGAAGCCCGCGTCGCGGTGCGCAACGAACGCCGCGCCGCCCGCAAGGCGCTCGAGGGGCTGGAGAAGGACGGCGACATCACGACCGACGAACTCGATCGGGCCGAGAAGGACCTCGAAAAGATCACCCAGCAGTCGATCGCCGACATCGACCGCCTGCTGGCCGCCAAAGAGCAAGAACTGCTCGCGGTCTGATCACCAGGCCGGAGGGGGAACGATGGACGAGTGGGATGACAACTTCGACGAGGAGGGCGAGCCTCCTCGACCGCGGGTCGAGGGCGTGCGCATCCTCGGCGCCGAGGAAGCCGCCGCCGCCGTCACCGCCCAGCGCGCCGGCGAGCCCGTGGCGCCGCCCGAACCGCTGCGATTCGAGCGACCGGCGCCCGCCGACACGCCGCTGTTCCCGCGCGACGACGGCGAGGAGACCATCGCGATCCCGGTCGCGGCGCCGCCGAACCTGCCGCACTGGACCGAGCCGCCCACCGGCGAGGTGCCCGCGGTGCTGTCGGGGCGATTCGGCGAGAGCGACGTCGACCTCGATCTCACCGAAGATGCCGACGGCGGAGACGATCTGTCGGCGTGGACGGCGCTGTCCGGCGGGGCGCCGCGCTGGCGTGACCAGCACGACGCCTGGGACGACGCGGGCTTCGAAGATGCGTCGGTGCTCGCCGGTGACGAGCCGCCGATGGGTGCGCTCGACGAGACCCGTCCCGGATCGGCATCCATGTTCGACTTCGACGACGAAGACGACGCCGACTCCTTCGGCGACCTCGGCGTCGACGACGAGATCGCACCGATTCGCCTGAAGCCCTCCGGCGCCGGCGGTGGCGGTGCGCAGCCGCCGCGCCCGCGTCCACCGCGCCCGACACGCGCCGCGCCGTCGCCGCGCAGCGCCGCGGCGTCGACCACGGCGCCGCGCGACATGCAGGCGGCGTTACTGCTCGCCGGTGGTCTCGGCGTGATCGCCCTGATCCTGTTCAAGCTCGGCCCCGCGTGGTCGATGCTGATCGCGATCGGCGTCGTCGTGATGGCGGCGGCCGAGCTGTACGACGTGTTGCGCCGCGCCGGGTACCAGCCGGCGACGCTCGTCGGCCTGGTCGGCACACTCGGGATCATGGTCGCGGCGTACCAAAAGGGTGAAACGGCGGTGCTGTTGGCCATCGTCCTCGTCACGGCCGCGACCTTCGCGTGGTATCTGATTCGTGTCGTGCACGCGCGACCGACCGTCAACGTCGCCGCCACCCTCCTGGCGTTCTTGTGGACGGGAGTGTTCGGCAGCTATGCCGCGTTGCTGCTCGGCGTCGGCAAGGGTCACAACCACACGGGGGTGGCGTTGCTGCTCGGCGTCGTCATCGCCGTCGTGGCCAACGACACCGGCGCCTATTTCGCCGGCAGCCGCATGGGCAGCCGTCCGCTGGCGCCCGAGATCAGCCCCAACAAGACCATCGAAGGCGTCATCGGTGGCGCCGTGGCCTCGATCGTGGTGACTGTGCTGATTCTCGGCTTCGTCCCGCACGTGCATCCGTGGGATGGCGGCAAGGCGCTGTGGCTGGCGATCGTGGTCTCGCTCGCCGCGCCGCTGGGTGATCTCGCCGAGTCGATGATCAAGCGTGACCTCGGGATCAAGGACATGGGATCGCTGCTGCCGGGTCACGGCGGCGTGCTCGACCGCTTCGACGCCATGCTGTTCTGCCTCCCGGCTGCGTACTACCTCATCCGAGTAATTGCTTGAGGTAGCCGTCCTCGGGTCGACCGGGTCCATCGGTACCCAGACCCTTGACGTCGTCGACCACAACCCGGAGCTGTTCCGGGTCGTCGCGCTCGGCGCCCACCGTTCCGTCGACGCCCTCGTCGAGCAAGCGGCGCGCTACCAACCCTCAGTCGTCGTCGTCGGCGACCCCGACGCCGCCGAAGCCGTGCGCGCCCGCGTCAGCGCACGCGTGCTTGTCGGCACCGAAGGCCTGGCCGAAGCGGCCACCACCGCCGATGTCGTGGTCAACGCCGTCGTCGGCTTCGCGGGGCTGCCGGTCACGATCGCCGCGCTCGAAGCGGGCAAGCGGTTGGCGCTCGCCAACAAGGAGTCGCTCATCGCCGCGGGGCCCGTCGTGCAAAAGGCGCGGCAAACGCCGGGCGCCGAACTCGTCCCGGTTGACTCCGAGCACGGCGCGATCCACCAGTGCCTGCGGGCCGGAGACGCCACGGAAGTGGCGAAACTCGTCGTCACGGCGAGCGGTGGCCCGTTCCGCGGCCGTACGCGCGACCAGCTCGCGGCCGTCACCATCGAAGACGCCCTCAATCATCCGACCTGGACTATGGGACCGAAGATCACGGTGGACTCGTCGACGCTGATGAACAAGGGGCTCGAAGTGATCGAAGCGCACGAGTTGTTCGGCATCGGGTACGACCAGATCGATGTGGTTGTGCACCCCGAGTCGATCGTGCACTCGATGGTGACCTATCGCGACGGGTCCACGATCGCCCAACTCTCGGATCCCGACATGCGGCTGCCGATTGGGTACGCGATGGGGATCCCGGACCGCCTCCCGACGGCGTTCGGCGCCCTCGACTGGTCCGCGGCGCGCACGCTCCATTTCGAGGCGCCCGACCGCGCCGCCTTCCCGGCGCTCGACCTCGCCTACGCGGCGGGCAGGCGCGGAGGAGTCACGCCGACGTGGCTGAGCGCGGCGAACGAAGAGGCCGTTGATGCCTTTTTGCACGGACGGATCCCATGGGTGGCGATCTGCGCAGTCATAGAGGAAGTGCTCGCGACCGCACCGAACTCCTCGCCCAGTACCGTTTCAGACGTGCTGGAGGCCGACGCAACTGCTCGGGACCTGGCACGCCGAGCTATTAAGGCGATCCAAGACTGATGACTTCTACAAAGCAACACCCCGCGCCCGGAGGGCGTCTCGGCTGGAACGAGGGGCCCGGGCCAAGCTCCGTCGACGCCGACAACAAGCGCGGTGTGATCCGGCTCGGCATCACGGTGGCGCTGCTGGCCGCGCTGAGTGTCGTGTTCAAAGTCGGCGCACCGGTCCTCGTGGTAGTCGCCATCCTGACGATGATCATGCTGCACGAATTCGGGCACTTCATCACGGCCCGGTGGGCCGACATGAAGGTCACGGATTTCTTCGTCGGGTTCGGTCCCGTCTTGTGGTCGATCCGCCGCGGCGAGACGCGCTACGGCGTGCGCGCCATCCCCGCCGGCGGCTACGTGCGCGTCATCGGGATGAACAACCTCGAAGAGGTCGACCCTGCCGACGAAGACCGCACCTACCGGGCGAAGAACTACTGGCAGCGCCTGCGCTTCGCGATGGCGGGCTCGGTCATGCACTTCGTCATCGCCTACGTCCTGATGGTCGTGCTGCTCGGCGCCGTCGGGATCGCCGGCGCGTCGACGACCATCGAGCAAGTCATGAAGCACCGCGACGACGGCGCCTTCGCGCCCGCGTACGCCGTCGGCATTCGCCCCGGCGACAAAGTCGTCGCCCTCGACGGCCATCGCGTTTCGAACTTCGATGCCGCGGCGGAGCGCATCCATTCGTCCGCTGGCCACGACCTGCGCGTCACCGTCGAGCGCCACGGCCGCCCCGTCGACTTCATCGTCACTCCCGTCGACGGCCGCACCGCGGCTGACAAGGCTGCCGGCGTTCCCGAGTACGGCATCATCGGCATCAAAGCGGGTGAACAGACCATCAGGCGTCCGTTCCCCGGTGCGCTCTGGCACAGCGCGTCCGAGTTGAAGAACATCACCGTCGACTCGACGAAGGGGCTCTTCGGCCTCTTCACGAAGAACAACATCAAGCACTACGGCCATCAGATGACACAGACCGGTCCCGCGGATCCGCAGACCGACGGCAACCGGTTGCTGAGTCCGGTGGGCTTGTTCCGCATCGCCGGCCACGCCGCGAAGCAGGGGACGGCGTCCGTGTTGACGCTGCTGATCGCCATCAACATTTTCGTCGGGATCTTCAACATGTTGCCGTTGCCGCCCTTCGACGGTGGTCACGTGGCCGTCGCCACCTACGAGGCGATCGTGGGCCGCATCAAGGGCCGCCGCCACATGCTCGACATGAACAAGATGCTGCCCGTCGCCTACGCCGTCGTCGTGGCGCTGGCGTTGCTGAGCCTCAGTGCGCTGTGGCTCGACATCGTGCACCCGTTCAAGCTGGGATAATCCACTCCGTATGGAGTTCGACGGGACGGCTGCCGCGCGCCGCAAGACGCGCCAAGTAAACGTCGGCGGCGTCCTCGTCGGGGGCGGCGCGCCGATCAGCGTGCAGTCGATGACGATCACGAAAACTGCTGACGTCGACGGCACGCTCCAGCAGATCTACGCGCTCGCCGCTGCCGGCGCCGACATCGTGCGCTGCACGTGCAACGAGACGGAAGCGGCCGAGGGGCTCGCGCAGATCGTTCCGCGCTCGCCCGTGCCGCTGGTCGCCGACATCCATCACCAGTACAAGATGGCGCTCGCCGCGCTCGACGCCGGCGTCGCATGCCTGCGCCTGAACCCCGGCAACATCCGCAATCCGGAGCACATCAAGACCGTCGCGCGTGAGGCGAAGGATCGTGGCGTGCCCATCCGGATCGGCGTCAACGCCGGTTCGCTCGACAAGGACCTGTACGAGAAGTACGGCTCGGCGACGCCCGAGGCGCTGGTCGAGTCGGCGCAGATCGAGATGCGGTACTTCGACGAGGTCGACTTTCACGACGTCAAGATTTCCGTGAAGGCGAGCAACGTCCCGCTGATGATCGAGGCCTACCGGCAACTCGCCGACGTCACCGACGCGCCGTTGCACCTCGGCGTGACCGAGGCCGGTCCGCCGCCCGCAGGTCTGATCAAGGGGACCGCGGGCATCGCGACGCTCTTGGCCGAGGGCATCGGCGACACGATCCGGTATTCGCTCACCGCCGATCCCGTCGAGGAAGCGCGCGCCGGCCGTCAGTTGCTCGAAGCGCTGGGGTTGCGCGAGCGCAAGAACGTCGACCTGATCGCGTGCCCGTCGTGCGGTCGCGCCGAGATCGATGTCTACAAGGTCGCCAACGACGCGCTCGCGGCGTTCGGCGACCGCGAGATCCCGCTGCAGGTCGCGGTGATGGGTTGCGTCGTCAACGGTCCCGGTGAAGCGCGCGACGCGGACATCGGCATCGCCGCGGGTCGCAACAAAGGACACTTGTTCGTGAAGGGCGTGAACGTGGCGGTCGTGCCGGAAGACGAGATGGTGGCGTCGCTCGTGGAGTGGGCTGAGTTCATCGTCGAGCACGGCGCCGACGCCGCCATCGCGCGCGCCGATGTCGCCAAAGCAACGCGCGAAGCCGAACGCGACCGCGCCGCGTTGCTCGACGACCAAGGCGCCGACGCCAACAACTCCGCGCAAAAGATCGAACTGATCCGCAAGGACACCGCGTAACGTCGGGCTGTGCCCGCGCCCGTCCTCACGCCGCAAAGCGAAGACTTTCCTCGCTGGTATCAGGACGTCATCAACAAGGCGGAGTTGGCCGACAACGGCCCGGTGCGGGGCACGATGGTCATCCGACCGACGGCGTACGCCATCTGGGAACGCATCCAGAGCGAAGTCGACAGGCGGATCAAGCGCGCCGGTGTCGACAACGCCTACTTCCCGTTGTTGATCCCCGAGGACTACCTCACCAGGGAAGCCGAGCACGTCGAGGGCTTCGCTCCCGAGCTCGCCGTCGTCACCCACGGCGGCGGCAAAGAACTCGAAGCACCCGTGGTCATCCGCCCGACTTCCGAGACGATCATCAACACGTACTTCTCGAAGTGGGTGCAGAGCTACCGCGACCTGCCCCTGTTGCTCAACCAGTGGGCCAACGTCGTGCGCTGGGAACTGCGCCCTCGTCTATTCCTGCGTACGACGGAGTTCCTGTGGCAGGAAGGACACACCTGTCACGCGACCGAAGCCGACGCCAAGGCGTTCGCGCTCGAGATCCTCGAGCACGTGTACGAGGAGACGATCCGCGACGTGCTGGCCATCCCCGCGTACGTCGGACGCAAGTCCGAGCGCGAGCGCTTCCCGGGTGCGACGGCGACGTGGACGATCGAGGCGATGATGGGCGACGGCAAAGCGCTGCAGATGTGCACGAGTCACGAACTCGGCCAGAACTTCGGCCGCGCCTTCGACACGACGTTCGCCACCGCGGAAGGCGGCACCGACTTCGTGTGGCAGACGTCGTGGGGATTCACGACGCGCGTCATCGGCGCGCTGATCATGAGTCACGGTGACGACCGCGGGCTGCGGCTACCGCCGTCGGTCGCGCCGACGCAGTGCGTCATCGTCGTCGTGCGCGACGAGAACGGCGCCGGCGACGCGGCGCGCGCCCTGGCGAAGGAGTTGGCCGACGTGCGCGTCAAGGTCGACGACCGCGTCGACGTCGCCTTCGGGCGACGTTCGGTCGACCACGAGTTGAAGGGCATTCCCGTGCGCGTCGAAGTCGGACCGCGCGACCTCGCGGAGGGCAACGTGACCGTGGTGCGCCGCGACACCGGCGAAAAGACGGGCGTCGCCCTCGCCGCCGCTGCGGGCGCGGTGCGCGACGCCCTCGCCGCCGCGCAGGGCAACCTGTTCGCAACCGCGCAGGCCCGCCTCATCGCCAATACCGTCGAAGCGTCCTCGATCGACGAGGCCATCGACGCCGCCAAGACCGGTTTCGCCGCCATCCCGGGCGCGCTGGCGACCCCGGAAGGCGAGGACACGCTCAATGCGTCGTCGGTGTCGGTCCGCTGCCTACGGCGCCCCGATGGTTCGCTGCCGGAACCAAAAGACCAGCTAGAGGACCTCGTGGCGGTAGTGGCACGTTCGTACTAACCGGATATAATCGTACGCCGAAGTTTAAAACGTTCGACACCGGTTGAGCGTGGGCCCGCAAGGGTCCACGCTTTCTTATTGCACCTTGGAAAGGAGAGAGATGGACCAGGCACAAGCTGTGCGCATGCTCGTCGAACCCGCTCTCGCCTCCCGGGGATACGAGGTGTTCGACGTCGAGTTCGCCGGTGGACGGCTCGTCATCACGCTGACGCGGCCCGGCGACGCGCTCGACCTGGCCGCGCTCACCGAGGCGAACCACATCGTGTCGGACCTCCTCGACGAGCACGACCCGATCCCTGACGAGCACTACCTGCTCGAGGTGTCGAGCCCGGGGCTCGAGCGATCGCTGCGCACGCCCGCGCACTTCCGGGGCGCGCTCGGCGAAACGGTAAGCATCAAAACGAAGCCGCACGTCGAAGGCGAACGTCGTCACGAAGGCCTCCTCGAGGCCGCCGACGACTCCGGCGTCACAGTCGGGGGCCGCACCTACGACTACGCCGACATCGAAAAGGCCCGCACCGTGTTCGTCTGGGGCCCCGCGCCGAAGCCGACCACGAAGAAGAAGAAAGTCGCCTCCTCATGAACGCAGATTTCCTCGACGCACTCCAGGTGCTCGCCCGCGAGAAGGGCATCTCGGTCGACACGCTGCTTGACGCGCTCGCCAACGCGCTCGTCGCCGCCTACAAGCGCCTCGACACCGCAGCGGAGGAAGCCGTGGTCACCATCGACCCCGACACCGGCGAGATCAAGGTGTACGGCCAGGAGCTCGACGAAGACGGCAACGTCGTCAAGGAGTGGGACGACACGCCGGAGGACTTCGGTCGTATCGCGGCGCAGACCGCGAAGCAGGTGGTGCTCCAGCGCATTCGTGAAGCCGAGCGCGACATGAAGTACGAGGAGTACGCGGGTCGCGAAGGCGACATCGTCACCGGCATCATCCAGCAATCCGACAACCGGTACACGCTGCTCGACCTCGGCAAGGTCGAGGCTCTGATGCCCCAGGCCGAGCAGGTGCCTTACGAGCGCTACGAGCACGGTTCGCGCTTGAAGGCGTACATCGTCGAAGTGCGCAAGACCACCAAGGGTCCCCAGATCGTCGTGTCGCGCACGCACCCCGGTCTCATCAAGCGACTGTTCGAACTCGAAGTTCCCGAGATTGCCGGCGGCGTCGTCGAGATCAAGGCCGCCGCGCGCGAGCCCGGTCACCGCACGAAGATCGCCGTGTGGTCGAACGATTCCAACGTCGACCCCGTCGGCGCGTGCGTCGGCGCCCGCGGTGCGCGCGTGCGCATGGTGACCAACGAATTGCGCGGCGAGAAGGTCGACATCGTCCCCTTCAGCGAGGATCAGCAGGAGTTCGTCATGCGCGCCCTGCAGCCCGCCAAGGTCAAGGAGGTCCGTCTCGACGACGAGACCGGCACGGCCACCGTCATCGTCCACGACTTCCAGTTGTCGCTCGCCATCGGCAAGGAAGGGCAGAACGCGCGCCTCGCAGCGCGCCTGACCGGTTGGCGTATCGACATCAAGTCCGAAACCCAGATCGCCGAAGAAGAGGCCGGGTACGCGGGCGAAGAGTGGGCCAAGGGCGAGTGGGTCACCGATCCCGACAGCGGAGAGATGGTGTGGCGCTCGGAGGAGGGCGACATCGTCTCGGCAGCGGATTACGCGAAGGCCGAAGAGGCCGTCGAAGAGGACGAGATCAAAGAGATCATGGAAGAGCCCGCGGCGGTCGAGCCGTCCGAGACCGTCGTCGAAACGTCGGAGGCCGACGCATAACGCCGCAGCGGACGTGCATCGGCTGCGGACGAGTCGATGCGCCGGGCCCGCTCGCTCGCATCGTGGCCACCCGGGAGGGCGAGGTCGCGTGGAGCGAGTCGTCGGCCGGGCGAGGTGCGTGGTTGTGCGTGGATTCGCCGGCTTGCATCGAAAAAGCGAAGAGACGCAAGGCCTTCTCACGGGCGTTGCGGAGCGAAATCACCGGTGATCCGGCGATACAACTCAAAGCGGTTCGGCCAACTGTGAGAAGCTAGAAGGCCGCATTTACAAGCACGAAGGAAAGATTTGCCTCAGAAGAAAATTCGAGTGCACGAGCTCGCCAAGGAGCTCGGGATGACGAACCAAGAGACACTCGATCTTGCTCTCGCGCTCGGAATCGGCGTGAAGACCCATTCCTCGAGCATCGAGGACCCGCAGGCCGACCGCGTGCGTCGCCGCGCCGATGCCGATGGCCTGCGCCGCGAGGTGCAGCCCGAAGAGCCGGCACCAGTCAAGAAGACCGCTGCGAAGAAGGCCACGGCGAAGAAGGCCGCGGCGCCGATCGAGCCCGCAGCCGAAGAATCCGTGTCCCCGCAAGCTCCGGCGCCGATCGCCGAGGCCCCCGCGCCCGCGCCCGCCGCATCCGAGCCGGCCCCGGCTCAGGCACCCGCGCCCACGCCTGCGCCCGAAGAGCCGCTGGCACCCGCTGCCGCGGCACCGGTCGTCGATCCCGCGCCCGAGGTACCGGCGCCTTCGACCCGCGTCACCACCGGGCGCGTCGTCACGTCGCGTCCCGCGAGCGAGGTCACCGCGCCGCGTCCGGCGCCGATTCCCGAGCAGCCGACACCGCGCCCGGCGCCCGCGCCCCGGCCCGCAGGACCCGGGAGCCTCGACGGCCCGCCGCGTCCGCGCACGTCGCCGACCGCTCCCACGCCCGCCCCTGCCGCGCCCCCGGCGCCGGCGACGGGTGAAGGCGACACACCGATCGCGCCGGCCGCGTCGGCTGCACCGACCGCACCCGCGGGCCAGCGCCCGCCGATGTCGTCGAGCGGCAAGCCGATTCCGCCGCCCCCCGGTCCGCCGCGTTCCGCGAGCGGCAAGCCGATCCCGCCGCCCCCGGGCGTGCGCCGGCCGATGGGCGCCGGCGGTCCCGGTGGCGGACCCGGCGGTCCACGCACCGGGGCTCCCGGTCGTAGCGGTCCCGGCATGGGTGCCGGTCGTCCCGGTGGTCCGCGTCCGGCAGGTGCCGGCGGCGGTGGTGGCGGTTATCGCGGCGGTGGAGGACAGGGCGGCCCCGGCGGCGGTTTCGGCGCGGGCTTCGGTACGCGCGGCGGACCCCAGGCGGGGCCCGGCCAGCGCGGCGGCCCCGGCGGTGGCCCCGGCCAGCGTGGTCGTCAGGGCGGAGGGCGCAGGCGCCGTCGTCGTCGCGACATGGAGGAGCTCGGGCCAACCGCGATCACGGCCTACATGCCGTCGAACGCGCCCATCCCCGAAGGTGAAGTCATCATCGAGCGCGGGAGTTCGGCGCAGGAGGTCGGTCCGAAGCTGAACCGGACCGCCGGCGACGTCGTGCGCTTCCTGTTCGGCCAGGGCGAAATGGTCACGGCGACGCAGTCGCTGTCCGACGACGCCATCGAGCTGTTCGCCGTCGAAGTCGGCGCCACCATCCGTCTCGTCGATCCCGGTCTCGAGCGCGAAGCCGAACTCACTGCGAAGTACTTCGACGACGAAGACGAGGACGAGGCCGACCTGCGGCCGCGCCCGCCGATCATCACCGTCATGGGTCACGTCGACCACGGCAAGACGCTGCTGCTCGACCGCATCCGGTCGGCCAACGTCGTCGCCGGAGAAGCCGGCGGCATCACGCAGCACATCGGTGCGTATCAGGTCGAAAAAGACGGCCGTCTCATCACGTTCATCGACACGCCCGGCCACGAAGCGTTCACGGCCATGCGCGCCCGCGGCGCGGACGTCACCGACATCGTGATCCTGATGGTCGCCGCCGACGACGGCGTCATGCCGACGACCATCGAGGCCATCGACCACGCGAAGGCGGCCGACGTGCCGATGGTCGTGGCGATCAACAAGATCGACCGCGAGAACGCCAACCCGGATCGCGTGATGCAGCAGCTCTCCGAGCAGGGCCTCACGCCCGAAGCCTGGGGTGGCGACACGATCATGGTGCAGGTCTCGGCGCTGCAGAACTTGGGCATCGACGACCTGCTCGAGCAGATCCTGCTCGTGGCCGACGTGCAGTTGGCCGACGAACTCGTCGCCAACCCTGAGGGCGCCTGCCGCGGCGTCGTGCTCGAAGCCAACCTCGACACCGGTCGCGGCCCCGTGGCCACCGTCATCGTCGAGAACGGCACGCTGCGGGTGGGCGACACGCTGCTCGCCGGCGCGGCCTGGGGTCGCGTGCGCGCCCTCGTCGACGACAAGGGCGACAACGTGAAGGAAGCGCTGCCGTCGATGCCGGTGCAGGTGCTCGGTCTCAACGACGTGCCCGCTGCGGGCGACGACTTCCGCGTCGCGGACGACAAGGCGGCGAAGATTCTCGCCGAGCACCGCGAGCAGCGTCAGCGCTTCGCCGGTCTGGCGTCGAGCGCCGCGGCCACCGGTGGCGGCGCCAAGCTCGAGGACATCTTCGACCAAATCCAGCGCGGCGAAACCGCAACGCTCAACATCATCCTCAAGGCCGACGTGCACGGCTCGATGGAGGCGGTCACCGCGTCGCTGCGCAAGCTCGAGCGCGACGAAGTGAAGCTGGCGTTCGTGCGTCGCGCGGTTGGCGGCATCACGGAGTCCGACATCACCCTTGCCGCGACGTCGGGGGCGACGATCATCGGTTTCAACGTCCGACCCGACCGTAAGGCCCGCGAGCTCGCCGAGAACCTCGGCGTCGAGATGCGTCTCTACGAGATCATCTACAAGCTGCTCGAGGACCTCGAAGCCGCCATGGTCGGCATGCTCAAGCCCGAGTACGAAGAAGTCATCACGGGCGAAGCCGAAGTGCGTGCGCTGTTCTCGTCTCCCGCGGGCAAAATCGCCGGTTGCTACGTGCAGTCGGGCACGATCGCCCGCAACTCGAAGGTCCGCTACCTGCGCGAGGGCACGGTCATCTGGAAGGGCACGATCGGATCGCTGCGTCGATTCAAGGACGACGTCCGCGAAGTCCAGTCCGGTTTCGAGTGCGCCATGATCCTGCAGGGCTTCACCGACCTCCAAGAGGGCGACGTCATCGAGACCTACGAAGAGCGCGAGATCCCGCGGGTCTAGTCGTCACGCGGTGGCGGGCCGTTCGGCTCCAGCCGCCGAATTGCGAGACCACTGGCGGCGGCGACGCCGATACCCAAGCCCAACGACGCGGCGACGATCGGCCGCGCCACTGACGCCGAGAGTGCGAACGGCACGGTCGAACGCGACAGCACCGTGAGGTCGGCGAGGCCGCCGACGACGGCGACGATCGCGCCACTGAATACGGCGGCGAAGAATCCGTCGACGCGCCGGCGCAACAGCAACACGACGGCGCCCGCGCCGACGAGCCAGGCGGGCACCGACACGATCGACGACGCAAACGTCTGCGCCACCTTGCTGGCGAAGCCACCGGCGTTGGCGAAACCGATGGCATAGGCGTGCACGACGTCGATCACGACCAGCACCGCGGTCGCCACTGCCACGGGCACGAACGGCGACACGCGCCACGCCAGCAGGACCAGGGCCGCCATCAACACGAGCGCCAGCAGGAGCATCGGCGCGGCGGACGGGCCCGGCACCCACACGAGGGATCCGTGCGCGACCGCGGTCGTCGTGCCGTCCGTGACCTTCACCTGCCAGTCGTCCTGGATGACGTGGCGGTCGCCGGGTTGATTGCGCACCGCCGGAGGGTTGATGCCGCCCATGAAGTGGATGCGGTGGTCGTGCCAGCGCGCCAGCTCGCCGCTCGACACCTTCTCCCACTGCGGCCGCTTGCGTGGGTCGACGTCACCGGGCGGGTTCACGCCGTTGCGCGTCTTGTTGATGTAGGTCGCGGGGGAGTTGAGGTTCTGGAACACACCGCGCTTGTCGATGCGCAAGTACTGCTCGTCGACGTACCCGAGTACGTAGATCGTCTTCGTGCCGGTGTAGGACAACTCGATACGGCTACCGGCTTCGATCACCTTGATGTGAAGGCCGGGCAGCGTCGGTGACACCCGCTTGAGGGTCGTCCGGTAGTTGGTCGCGCCCGTGCCCGCGACTGAGTGCGCCCACGCGGGAGCAGCCCCTGCCATCAGGATCCCGGCGGCGATCACTACCGTCAGCAAGATGCGGCGCATGCGAATCATCCTCGCACTGTTGACTGGCGCGGCTGCGGTCGCCCTCGCCGGCATCAACGCGCCGCGCGCCGACGCCCACTTCTGCTCGGTGCCGGCCGAGATCAAGGTTGGCGTCGACGTCATGATCAACATCGGTGTCGCCGCCGAGGCAAAACCCGTCCAGGCTGTCGACATCGAGATCCCCGACGGGTTCACGCTCAAGGATCCGGTCGGCTACCTCGGCTACACCGGCACGATCCAAGGCAAGTGGGCCCACTTCGAAGGCGCGGAGATCGAGCCGTACACGTGTCACTACTTCGGGTTCGGCGGCCAAGCCACGAAGAAAGGCCGCCTCGTTTCCGAGATCATCACCACAGCGAGCGACGGCACGCGGCAGCGCTACACCGACCTGCGCCCGATCTCGCAGTTCCCGGCGATGCTGATCTTCGCCGGGGTGAAGGCCGCGGATTACACGACGTCGACGCCGGCCAAGAGCGGCGACGTGAGCATCTGGGTTGCGCTCGCGGTGGCCGTTGCCGCGGGCGCGCTGGTCGTCGGTGCGGCAGTGATGATTAACCGCAGACGCACCTAAGCGGCACAATGGAGGGGTGACGCAGCGGGAATCGGCACGCACGAACGCTCGGCGCTACCCGCGCACGGCGCGCGTCGACAGGCTCGTGCAGGCCGTCGTCGCCGATTCGCTCGAGCGCAACCCCGACGAGCGGTTGGCGTTGGTCACTGTCACGGGCGTGCACGTCGATCCCGATCTGCGCCACGGCGTCGTGTTCTACGCGACGCGCGGCAAGGACGACGCCGAGGTAGAAGAGGCGCTCGAAGAGGCCCGCGTGTCGGTCCAAAGAGACATCGGACGCGAAGTGCGGATGAAGCGGACACCGCAGCTCCGATTCGAGCGCGATCCGGCGATGGATGCAGGATGGCGCATCGAAGAAATCCTGAAGCGGCAGCGAGAAGAGCACGGTGACGACTGACGAGCTCGACCGCGCCGTACAGGCGATCGAAGGCGCGGAGTCGCTCGCGTTGGCGTGCCACGTCGCGCCCGACGGTGACGCGCTCGGATCGATGCTCGGTCTGCACCACCTGTGCCAAGCGAACGGCAAGCCGTCGGTGGCGTCGTGGCCGGCGCCCTTCGTCGTGGCCCCTCACTACGCCTACCTGCCAGGTCTGGATACCGCAACGGCACCCGAGGATTTCCCGTCGACGCCTGACGTGATGGTCACGTTCGATTGCGGCTCGTTGGCACGCCTGGGCGAACTGGGAGCGTCGGCGCTCAACGCCGGTCAACTCGTGGTCCTCGACCACCATCTGTCGAACGACCGCTACGGCACGATCAACGTCATCGACGTGGACGCCGCCGCCACTGCGGTTGTCGTACGCCAACTGGCGCAGCGGCTCGGGTGGGCGCTGACCCGCGACGCGGCGATGTGTCTCTACACCGGTCTCGTCACCGACACCGGCCGGTTCCAGTACCAGAGCACGACGCCCGAAGTGTTCTCACTCGCCGAAGAGCTGTCGCGCTTCGACCTGCCGATCCCCGCACTGTCGCGCCAACTGTTCGAGGAACACCGGCTCGCCTACTTGCGACTTGCGGGAACGTGCCTCGCACGCGCGGAACTCAACGAGCGCGACGGCTTCGTCATGGCGTGGGTCACCGCGGCGGAGCTGCACGACTCGGACGTCACGGTCGAGGAGACCGAAGGACTCATCGACTTGGTGCGGCGCACCAAGGAAGCCGAAGTGAGCGCGGTCCTCAAGGAAACGCCCGAGGGCATCCGCGTGTCGCTGCGATCGGTGACCGAAGTCGACGTCTCGGCGGTCGCCGCGGGATTCGGCGGCGGCGGGCATCGCTACGCCGCGGGCTTCACGTCGTCGGCCTCGCTCGAGTCCGTGAAAGCGGCGCTGCGCGAAGCGGTCGCCGTCGCTGTCAAGGCAGTCCCGCGCTCGCAGTGATTGACGGATTCGTCGTCGTCGACAAACCGGCGGGGTGGACCAGTCACGACGTGGTTGCGCGCTGCCGCAAGGTGTTCGGCCAGAAACGCGTCGGCCACGCCGGCACGCTCGACCCTGATGCGACCGGCGTGT
Source organism: Actinomycetota bacterium (assembly GCA_041166405.1). Lineage (GTDB taxonomy): Bacteria > Actinomycetota > Acidimicrobiia > Acidimicrobiales > JACCXE01 > JACCXE01. The sequence goes on from JBEEFV010000048.1 coordinate 15,764, forward strand.
TGCTCGTCGGTTTGGGGCGCGCCACGCGGCTGCTGAAGTTCGTCGGCGAACTCGAGAAGGCGTACCGCGGTGAAGTCGTCCTCGGCGCGACGACGTCGACCCTCGACTCATCAGGTGAGGTGACCGCGACCTTCGACATGGGCGCGGTAACGCTGGACGACGTACGCGCGGCAGCAACGAAGTTCGTGGGCGACATCGAACAGATCCCGCCGATGGTTTCGGCGGTACAGGTCGACGGCAAGCGCCTGCACGCGCTGGCGCGGCAAGGCATCGAAGTCGAGCGGGCGCCGCGGCCGGTGACGATCCACTCCTTCGACGTCATCGACTTCGTCGAAGCGAATGTGGTGGCGGTCGACGTCGTCTGCTCGACGGGCACGTACATCCGCACGCTCGCCGACGACCTCGGTCGCGCCCTCGGCGGCGGCGCCCACTTGCGCAACCTGCGACGCCGAGCCGTCGGTTCGTTCATCGCGGAGGAGGCGGTGCCGCTCGACCGCTTGGCGCCCGACGCGGCGCGCCCGATGGCCGACCTCGTCGTGCACCTGCCGACACTCACGGTGGACGCCGACGGGCTCGACGCCGTCGCCCACGGCCGCGCGGTGTTCGACGACACGTTCCTGGGCTTGGTGTCGGAATACGTCAGCGTTCTGAACGCCGCCGGCGAACTCGTGGCCGTGTACCGGCCCGTCGACGAGCGCCTCGTTGCTGACGTCGTGCTACTCGGCAGTTAGCGTTTGCTCCGATGGACGTCGTAACCGAGCCCGCGGACGCCCGCGCCATCGTCGGCGATCGCGGAGCCGTCGTCACCATCGGTGCCTACGACGGTGTGCACCTCGGCCATCGCGCCGTGATCGAAGAGGTCCGTCACCTGGCCGACACCCGCGGCGCCTTGAGCGCGATGGTGACCTTCGATCGACACCCGGCGACCGTCGTGCGCCCCGAGTCGGCGCCGTGCCGGCTCACGTCGCTCGAACAGCGTCTCGAACTGCTCGAGGCGACCGGGCTCGATCTCGTCGTCGTCATCAAGTTCGACGACGACCGCTCGCACGAAACCGCCGAGGACTTCGTCAACGAAGTCCTGCTCGACGGGCTGCGCGCCCGCGCCATCGTCGTCGGTCACGACTTCCACTTCGGCGCCAAGCGCGCCGGCAACGTCGAGATGCTGCAACGCCTCGGCGCCGTCCACGGCTTCGACGTGCTCGGCATGCGGCTTTTGGCGACCGGCGCCGAAGCGGTGTCGTCGACGCGCATTCGCGGCCTGCTTCAGGAGGGCGACGTCCGCCGCGCCGCCGCGCTACTGGGTCGTCCGCACGAAGTACGCGGCGCGGTGATGCACGGCGACGCACGCGGACGCGAACTTGGCTTTCCGACGGCGAACGTCGCCGTGCCCGACGGTGTGTGCATGCCGTCCGACGGCATCTACGCCGCGCTGTACACCACACCCGACGGCGTCACGCGGCCCGCCGCGGTCTCGCTCGGTCGGCGCCCGACGTTCTACGTCGACGCCAAGGCCTCACTGCTCGAGGCGTACCTGCTCGATTTCGACGGCGACCTCTACGACACGCCGGCGGCCGTCGCCTTCGTCGAACGCCTCCGCGGCGAGCAGCGCTTCGACCACGTCGAGGACCTCGTCAAGCAGATGCACGCCGACGTCGCCGCCACCCGCGAAGCCCTCGGCCAGTAACCACTCCCGCTAGTCGTCGTAGCGACCCTGACGGGCGCGCTTCACCTCGGCCGTCCTTCGCTTGGACTGGAGGCGGCGCTCCTTCGACCCCTTCGTCGCTCTCGTGGCGACGCGGGGCTTGTCGACGCGCAGCGCCGCCGCGATGCGTTCGGCGAGCCGTTTTTCGGCCAACGCACGATTGCGCAACTGCGACCGTTCGTCGCTGGCGACGGCACGCACGACGGGGCCGAGCTTGTCGAGCAGCCGCGCTTTCTGGCGCGGGCCGAGCGACTGCGACGCCTCCACGTCGAAGACGATTTCGACGCGCGATTCGGTCGTATTGACGTGCTGCCCGCCGGGTCCGGATGACCGAGATACGTTGATCTTGAGCTCGTGATCAGGGATTACGCAGCTCCCCGAGACCCGCAACATGCTCCAAAAGGTACTGACCTGCTATCTTTTAACCCCGGTTAGCGCGAGTTCACTCGCCAACCACTCGATCGAGAGAATTTCAAGGACACGCTGCTACATGCCCACTACTGCTGAGGTCATCGCCGAATACGGCAAGCACGAGAACGACTCGGGCACGCCCGAAGTCCAGATCGCGCTGCTCGACGGCAGGATCAAGCACCTCACCGAGCATTTGCGTATGCACAAGGGTGATCACCACACCCGTCGTGGCCTCATGCAGCTGATCGGTAAGCAGAAGCGCTTGAAGGCGTATCTCCGAAAGACCGACATCGAGCGATACCGAGCGATTGTGGCCAAGCTCGGCCACCGCAACTAAACGAAGCAACTACGTCGAGCGCCCGCGAGGGCGCTCGTTCTACAACTGGCGACCAGAAGTAGTCAGCTGCCAGTTGATGTTCCCCGAGAGATGACTCGGAGGATGCCAACTGGGAACTGGCTCACGGAGTCGCCTCTTACATACCTGGCGTGGCCGAAGGCCGGAGCCAGCAAAGAAAGAGAGAGACCCCCATGGGTTCCAAAATCGTTTCTGTGTCGGCGCCAATTTCTGGCACCGACAAGACGCTGTCATTTGAGACGGGCAAGCTCGCGCAACAGTCGCAGGGCTCCGTCGTCGTCGGTATCGGCGACACACTCGTGCTCGTCACGGCCAACGCCGAGTCAAGTGTCCGTGAGGGCATCGACTTCTTCCCGTTGACCGTCGACGTCGAAGAGAAGAAGTATGCCGCCGGCTTCATCCCCGGTTCGGTGTTCCGCAAGGAAGGCCGTCCCACCGACGAGGCCGTGCTGACGTGCCGCCTCATCGACCGTCCGCTGCGCCCGTCGTTCGCCGAAGGGTTCCGCAACGAAACCCAGGTGGTCGCCACCGTTCTCGGTGTCGACATGGAGAACCCGCACGACGTGATCGCCATCAACGGTGCGTCCGCCGCGCTCATGCTCAGCGGCATCCCGTTCGACGGCCCGATCGGCGGCGTGCGCTTGGCGTACTCGCAAGACGGCACCTGGATTGCGCACCCCACCTACGAAGAGGGTGAGGAAGCGACGTTCGAAATCGTCGTTGCCGGCCGTGAGAACGCCGACGGCGACATCGCCATCATGATGGTCGAGGCCGGCGGTTCGGAGCGGGCGTGGGAGTACTACCAAGCCGGCGCGCCGAAGGTCACCGAGTCCGTCATCGCCGAAGGCCTCGAAGCGTCCAAGGTGTGGATCCGCGAAGCGATCGAACTGCAGCGCAAGCTCGTCGCCGAAGCCGGCGTACGCGAAGCGACGCCGTTCGTGCCGCAGGCCGACTATGGCGACGACGTGTTCGCACGCGTCAGCGAAGTCGGTACCGACTCGATCGCCAAGGCCAACACGATCGTCGACAAGACAGAGCGCAACGCCGCCAACGACGCCGCCAAGGAAGCCATCCTGACGCAGCTCGCCGGTGAGTTCGAAGGTCGCGAGAAGGAAGTCAAGGCGGCGGTTCGCTCGCTCACCAAGAAGCTCGTCCGCAAGCGCATCGTCGAAGAGGGCGTGCGCATCGACGGTCGAGGCGTGACCGACATCCGGGACCTGTCCGCCGACGTCGGCATCCTTCCCCGGGCGCACGGCACCGGCCTGTTCCAGCGCGGCGAGACCCAGGTGCTCGACATCGTCACCCTCGGCATGCCGAAGATGGACTTGATGATCCCGTTCCAGGACGGCCTCACGCCCACCGAGCGCAAGCGCTACATCCACCACTACAACATGCCGCCGTACGCCAACGGTGAGACCGGCCGCATGGGTGGCACCAAGCGCCGCGAGGTCGGCCACGGTTTGCTCGCCGAGCGCGCCATCGTGCCGCTGCTGCCGCCGAAGGACGAGTTCCCTTACGCCATCCGCGCCGTCTCCGAGGTCATGTCCTCGAACGGTTCGACGTCGATGGGTTCGGTGTGCGCCGCGTCGATGGCACTGATGGACGCCGGCGTGCCGATGCGCGACGCCGTCGCCGGCATCGCCATGGGCCTCGTGTACGCCGAAGGCAAGTACACGACGCTGACCGACATCCTCGGCGCCGAGGACGCGTTCGGCGACATGGACTTCAAGGTCGCCGGTACCGCCGAGTTCGTGACGGCATTGCAGCTCGACACCAAGATCGAGGGTCTTCCCGCCGAAGTGCTGGCACAAGCGCTCGACCAGGCGCGCGAAGCGCGTTTGCAGATCCTCGACGTCATGAACAAGGCGATCGCCGAGCCTCGCGATGAGGTGGCGCCGACCGCACCGAAGATCGTCAGCTTCGAGATCCCGCTCGACAAGATCGGCGAAGTGATCGGGCCGAAGGGCAAGGTCATCAACCTGATCCAGCAGGAGAGCGGCGCCGACATCGCCGTCGACGACGACGGCACGGTCGGCACGGTCACCATCGGCTCGAAGGACAGCGAAGCTGTCGCCGAAGCCCGTCGCCGCGTCGAGCTGATCCTCGACCCGCCGCGTGCGAACGTCGGCGAGGTCTACAAGGGCCGCGTCGTGAACATCACCAAGTTCGGTGCGTTCGTCAACATCCTCCCGGGTCGTGACGGCCTGCTGCACATCAGCAAGCTCGGCCAGGGCAAGCGCATCGACAAGGTCGAAGACGTCGTCGATCTCGGTGACGAGGTCGACGTGCGCGTCGACGACATCGACCAGCAGGGCAAGGTCAGCCTGTCGATCGTCGGCGACGCGCCGGAGGCGAAAGAAGGCGGCGGCGAAACCGCCGCGAGCAGCGAAGGCGGTGCGGTCGCCACGGCGAGCTTCGAGGAATTCCTCGACGGCGAACTCGGCGACTCGCTCGGCGACCTCGGTCCCGCCGAGGAGCGTCCGGCTCGCAGCAACGACGACCGCGGCCCGCGTCGCAACCCGCGCCGCGGTGGCGGCGGCGGACGTCGCTAACCATCCGTAGTTGCTGAAGACCACACGGCTCGATTCGGGCCTGACCGTCGTTACCGAGCGCGTCCCTGGGGCGCGCTCGGTCGCGTACGGCGCCTGGGTCGGCGTCGGCTCGCGTGACGAGTCGTCCGCGCTCGCCGGTGCGTCGCACTTCCTCGAGCATCTGCTGTTCAAGGGGACGCAATCGCGCAGCACGTCCGACATCGCCGAGGCCATCGACGCCATGGGCGGCGACATGAACGCCTTCACGGCGCGGGAGCACACCGGCTTTCACGTGAAGTGTCTCGACGACGACGGGCCCGAAGCGCTCGCCATCCTCGCCGACATCATGAGCCAACCGTTGATCGCGCCTGACGACGTCGAGGTCGAACGCGGCGTGATCGTGGAGGAGATCCTCGAGCGCGACGACGAACCGGCCGACTGGGTGCACGACCTCGTGTTGGAGTCGGCGTTCGTCGACCATCCACTCGGTCGCGACGTCCTCGGGACGCAGACGACGATCGAGGCGATGCCGCGCGACGACATCGCCGAGTTCTTCGCTGCCAACTACACGCCGGCGAACATCGTGCTCGCCGCCGCGGGAGCGATCGACCACGACGAAGTGTGCGCCGCCGGCGACGCCATCTGCGCGGCGCGGCGCGCGGACGCCGGTGCGCACGAACGGCCCGCTCCGACACGCCCGGCGGCGGTCGTCGCCGTCGACGTACAGGAGACCGAGCAGGTGCACCTGTGCATCGCCATCCCGACCGTGCACCAACGCGACGACGACCGGTATGCGCTGGGCGTCGTCGACCAGCTATTCGGGGGCGGTCTGTCGTCGCGGCTGTTCCAGGAAGTGCGCGAGAAGCGCGGGCTGGCGTACACGATTTACAGCTACCGATCGCTGTTCAGCGACGCCGGGCTGCTGGTGATTTCCGCTGGGACCGCTCCGTCCAAGAACTGCGACACGCTCGAAGTGATCGGCGAGGAGCTGACGCGTCTGGCCAACGACGGCGTCACCGCGAAGGAACTCGACATCGCCAAGCGTCACCTCGTCGGCGCGTTTCATCTCGCCCTCGAGGACACCGGCGCGCGCATGGCGAGCATCGCGTCGTCGCAACTGGCGCTCGGGCGCGTCGACGACGTCGACACTGCGGCGCAGCGGATCCGCGATGTGTCGGTGGACGACGTGGCGCGCGTGGTCAACGATCTGTGCGCCGCGCCGCGCGTCGTCGCCGTCGTCGGCCCGGTGAGCGAAGCCGAAATAACGGATCGCATCGCCGGCTGGTGAGAGGATTCGCCGATGGCAAATCCGATTCGGGTTGGCGTGTTCGGGGCGGCGGGCCGCATGGGCCGAACCATCTGCGCGGCGGTCACCGCTGATCCTGAGCTCGACCTCGTCGCCGGCGTCGACCCGTATGCAAGCGGTGACGTCATCGAGGGCATCACGATTGCGAAGGAAGCGCACGCCTTCGCCGACGCCGGAGTGCAGGTCGCGATCGACTTCACCGTCATCGACGCCGCGCGCGCGAACGCGACGTGGTGCGCCACGCACGCAACGCACGCCGTGATCGGCACCAGCGGATTTGGCGAAAAGGACATCGACGACTTGCGCCATCTCTTCACCGGCGACGGCGCGCCGAACTGCATCGTTGCCGCCAACTTCGCGGTTGGAGCAGTGCTCGACGGCTACCTCGCCGCGAAGGCGGCGCCGTTCTTCGACACCGTCGAGATCATCGAGATGCACCACGACGGCAAGAAGGACACGCCGTCGGGCACGGCTATCGACACCGCGCAGCGCATCGCCGCCGCGAAGGCTGAGTGGGCCCCGGACCCGACGACGATCGAACACATTCCTGGCGCGCGTGGCGCCAAGGCCGCTGCCGACATCCCGATTCACTCCGTACGCATGCGCGGGATGATCGCGTCGCAGGAAGTCATATTCGGGACCACCGGCCAGTCGCTGACGATCCGTCACGACACGTTCGATCGCACGTCGTTCATGCCGGGCGTGCTGATGGCGGCCAAAGCGGTACCGGGCCGTCCGGGCCTCACGGTCGGACTCGCGGACTTGATGGGACTCGCCTGACGTGCGCGCCGTCACGGCCTACGCCACGAACGGTCCTTCGGTGCCGTTCGAGAAGACGACGATCGAGCGGCGCGACCTCGGCCCTGCCGACGTGTCGGTTGCCATCAAGTACGCAGGCATTTGTCACTCCGACATCCACACGGCGCGAGGGGAGTGGGGCGAGACGACCTACCCGCTCGTGCCCGGCCACGAAATCACGGGCATCGTCGACGCCGTCGGCAGCGGCGTCACGCGCCACGCCGTCGGCGATCGCGTCGGGGTCGGCGTGATCGTCGACTCGTGCCGCGAGTGCGCGTCGTGCGTCACGGATCGGGAGCAGTACTGCGAAGTCGGGGTGACCGAGACGTACGGTGCGATCGGCCGCGACGGGCGCGTCACGCACGGCGGCTACTCGACGCACATCGTCGTCGATCAGGACTTCGTGTTCCGCATCCCGGATGCGCTCGCCCTCGACGCCGCCGCGCCGTTGTTGTGCGCCGGCATCACGCTGTACTCACCGCTGCGCCACTGGGGCGCGAGCAAGGGCAAGTCGGTCGCCGTCGTCGGCATGGGCGGGCTCGGGCACCTCGGCGTGCAGCTGGCGAGTGCCATGGGTGCCGACGTCACGGTCCTGTCGCATTCGTTGTCGAAGGAGGCCGACGGCAAGCGCTTCGGTGCGAGCGCCTATTACGCGACGAGCGACCCGGCGACGTTCGACGCGTTGCGCGGCAAGTTCGATCTCATCGTCAGCACGCTGTCGGTGCCGGTCGACCTCGAGCACTACCTGTCGTTGCTGCGCGTCGACGGCGCGTTCGTACTCGTCGGCCTGCCGCCGGAGCCGATGACGTTCGAGGCCGGATGGGTGGCGACAGATCGGCGCACGCTCGCCGGTTCGTGCATCGGCGGTCTCGCTGAGACCCAGGAGATGCTCGACTTCTGCGCAAAACAGGGCATCGCCGCCGAAGTCGAAACGATCGCGGCGTCACAGATCGACGACGCGTGGGACCGCGTCGTCGCCAGCGACGTCCGCTACCGCTTCGTCATCGACGCCAGCACGATGTAGCGCCAGCAAAACTCCCAAACCCCGAACTGGTCCTCCCGACAACCGTGCGGCGGTTGTGACGAGGACCACTTCGCTAGGTGGGCTCGTTTTCGGCGGCGTCGATCGAGGCTTCGAGCTCGTCGGCGAGTTTGCCGACGCTGTCGAGTTCGACCGGGGTCTTGCCCTGCTTGCGGTTGACGAGCGCCTGGACCCCGAACGCGATCACCGAGAAGCCCACGAGCCACCACTGGTAACGGTGGACGAACCGCAGCGTCGGATCGAGCACGGGCTTGATCAGGTTCGCGGTCTTCTTGATCAGGATCAGCCGCAGGATCGTGCCGGTGACGTTCAAGCCGACAAACAACGGCACGTTCATGCCCGACGCGCCGGCGAGCAGGCAGATGTTTCCGTTCGGCGCCAGGAACACGAACAGCGGGCCCGCGCGCCCGAACCACTTCTTCACCCACGGCACCATGCCGCTGTTGCCGGTCTTGCTCTCGATCCAGTCGAGCGCGCCGTCGCCGTACCAGCGCCCGAGCAGGAAGAACAGCGGGTCGGTCAGGAGCAGCCGAAAAAACGCGACGGCGAAGAACTCGTAGATGTTCACCTTGTTGGCCGCGGCCAACAGGTACCGGTTGATCGGGTTGAAGAAGATGACCACGAGTGGGTGCGTGAAAATCAAGTGCGGCGAAAAGATGTTGATCACCATTCCGGCGACGCCGAAGGTCACGATCGGTATGAGCAGGATCGTGAGCCGCCGGCGTCGCGCGCGGCGTTCCTGTTCGGTCCGCGCCGGCGGCTCTGCGGGCGTGACGTCGTCCGGCATCGCACGATCGTACGATGACGAGGTGAGGCCTCGCGATCGCGGCGTGTCGACCGAGCGTCTCCTCCAGGCCACGTTCGCCTGCGTCGCCCGTTACGGCATCGCGAAGACGACGGTCGAGGACGTCGCCCGTGAGGCCGGTGTCAGCCGCGCCACCGTCTATCGCCAGTTCCCAGGCGGCAAGGACCAACTCATCGGCGACACCATCCGGTGGGAGACGGCGCGGTTCTTCGCCGAACTCGCGCTCGCCATCGAGCACGCTCCCGACTTCGAGACGACGCTGGAAGAGGCGATCGTCTTCGCGCGCGGCGCACTCAAGCAGCACGCCGTGTTCCAGAAGGTGCTCGAAACCGAACCCGACCTCCTGCTGCCGCGGATGAGCGTCGACGACAGTCTCGTGCGGGCCATGGTCGCCCAGTTCGTCAAGACCCACCTCGAGCCCGAGGCCGACCGCCTCGCCGACGGATTGACCGTGGATCAGGTCGCCGATCACGTTTCGCGGCTGCTGTTGTCGTTCTTCAACGCCGAGGGCAGCTGGGACCTGACCGACCGAGAACAGGTAAATGCGCTGGTCAGGACCGAGTTACTCGCGGGCGTCTTCCGCGAGACGCTGAGACACCATTGACAGTGAGACAGATTCGTCGTTATCGTCTCAACCGATGCCTGTCATCGAATTGCGTGGTCACGAAGACCACATCGTCGATGCCACCCTGCGCTGTGTTGCGCGCTGGGGCCTGGCCAAGACCACGCTCGACGACGTCGCCCGCGAAGCCGGCCTGAGCCGCGCCACCCTCTACCGCACGGTCCCCGGCGGCAAGGAAAACCTGATGGCCCTGGTCTCGGCCGTCGAGCTGAACCGATTTTTCGGCGAACTGCATGAGGCTGTGCAGGGCGCCGACAACCTCGAAGACACGATTGTCACGGCGGTCGTCACCGCGGCGCGCCACCTCGAGCACCACGGTGCGTTGAAGTTCCTGATTGAGCACGAGCCCGAGCAGATCCTGCCCCGCTTCGCGTTCACCAACCTCGACCGCATCCTCGCCAACGTCCGGACGTTTGCGTCGCCGTACCTTGCGCCGTGGTTGGGTGAAGACGCGGGCCGCGCCGCCGAATGGGTGGCGCGCATCGTCTTGTCCTATTCGTGCGCGCCGTCGTCGGAATACGACCTCACCGACGAAGCCTCCGCGCGCCAACTCGTGCGCACGTTCGTCATGCCTGCCCTCACTACAAAGGAAGTTGCGTCCCATGTCAGTAACTGAAAACGAATCGATCATCGGGCGAGAGGACATCAACGACCTCGAAGCGATCCTCTCGGTCACCAACACCGAACGCGACGCCGTCGTGAGTCACGTCGAGTCGCACTACGACACGATCTTCACGTGGGACTACGAGAAGGGTCATCGCCCGAAGCTCGACCGTCTCTACGAGAAGGCGAAGACGTCGATGTGGAATGGCCAGACCGACCTGCCGTGGGAGACGCCCGTCGACCAGGAAGAGGTCGCGCGGAACAACGCCGCGTCGAACAGCACCGGCCTGAACTCCGGCATGGACCTCACGGGCACGCCATTCGAGAAGTGGGGCGACGACGAGTGGCTCCAGGTCGCCGTCGAGTCGCAGAACTGGACGCTGAGCCAGTTCATGCACGGCGAGCAGGGCGCGCTCGTGTGCACGGCGCGCATCGTCGAGTCCGTGCCGTGGATCGACGCGAAGTACTACGCGTCGACGCAGGTGATGGACGAGGCCCGTCACGTCGAAGTGTTCGCCAAGTACCTCGACGAGAAGCTGTCGGGTCACTATCCGATCAACGCGCACCTCAAGATGCTGTTGGACGACATCATCCAGGACAGCCGTTGGGACATGACCTACCTCGGCATGCAGATCATGGTCGAGGGTCTGGCGCTCGCCGCGTTCGGCTTCATCCACCAGCTGACGACTGAGCCGCTGCTCAAGCAACTGCTCCGCTACGTCATGAGCGACGAGGCGCGTCACGTGGCGTTCGGCGTGCTGTCGCTGCAGGACTACTACAAGGAACTGTCGACGGCCGAGCTGCGCGAGCGCCAGGAGTTTGCGTTCGAAGCCGCCGTGCGGATGCGCGACCGGTTCCTGCAGCAGGAAGTGTGGGAGCGCATGGGAATCCCGGTGAAGGACGCGGTGCAGCTCGTGATGCAGGCGCCCGAGCGCCAGGGCTTCCAGTCGATGCTGTTCTCGAAGATCGTGCCGAACTGCAAGAAGCTCGGCCTGCTCGACGCCGGTGCCGACAAGGGCAAGCCGGGTTGGCTGCGCGAGAAGTTCACCGAGCTCGGCGTCATCGCCTTCGAGGACTGGGCCGACACCGGCGAGGAGTACGAGATGTTCGCCCTCGCCAACGGCGAGACCCAGGACTCGTCCAAGACTGCCTAAAGCTTCGACTTTCTGTGGGTTGTGGGACGCCCCCCACCCACAACCCGCAGAAGGTCGTTAGTCGAAGACGATGACGTCGCGGGCGATCTCGCCCGTCTTCATGGCCTCGAAGCCGTCGTTGATCTCGTCGAGCGCGATGCGCGCCGATACGAGCTCGTCGAGCATGAGGCGGCCGTCGAGGTAGAGATCGACGTAGCGGGGCATGTCGAAGCGGAACCGGTTCGAGCCCATGTTCGAACCTTGGATCTTCTTCTCGGCGAGGAAGTCGAAGCCGTTGAGCTCGACGGACTGGCCGATCGGGATCATGCCGACGACCGTCGCCGTACCGCCCTGTCCGAGCATCTGCCACGCCTGCTCGGCGGTCGCCTTGAGGCCGATCGCTTCGAACGAGTACTCGACGCCGCCGCCAGTGAGCGCTTGCACCTGCGAGACGGCGTCGCCCGTCGACGCGTTGACGAGGTCGGTGGCCCCGAACTGCTCGGCCATCTTCAGCTTCGTCTCGTTCATGTCGACGGCGATGATCCGCGACGCGCCGGCGATGCGCGCGCCCTGCACGATGTTGAGCCCGACGCCGCCGCAGCCGATCACGGCGACGGTCGCCATCGCCGGCACCGCGGCGGTGCGGAACACGGCGCCGAGGCCGGTGGTGACCGAGCAGCCGATGAGCGCGGCGCGGTCGAGGGGCATGTCCTCGCGGATCTTCACAAGTGCGTTCTCGTGGATAAGCATGTTCTCGGCGAAGCTCGACAGGTGCAGGAACTGGTGGCACGGCGAGCCGTCGCTCATCGCGAGCCGCTGCGGACCGGTGAAGTCGCGGGTGAGGCCCTCCTTCGTGCAGCGGTTCGGGAAGCCGCTCAGGCAGTACACGCACTTGCCGCAGAAGACGGACAGGCACGTGATCACGTGGTCGCCCGGCTGGACGTACGTGACGCCCGGCCCCACCGCTTCGACCACGCCGGCCGACTCGTGGCCGAGCACGGTCGGGGTCGGATACGGATAAGCGCCGGTCATGAAATGCAGGTCGCTGTGACACAAACCGGCCGCTGCGGTGCGAATCAGGACCTCGCCAGGCCCTGGCTCGCCGACGACCACCTCCTCGATGTCGAGTTGTCCGGGGATCGTCTTGAGCACGGCAGCACGCATAAAGGGGACTTTTGCACGTTTCTTTCCACGGATGACGGGCGTACGGTGGCGGGGATGGCGGGTTACGCGGGCCCGGAAGCCCTCCGGCGTCTCGTCGATGCGGCGGTCAGTGTCGGGGAGGACCTCGACCTTCATGCAGTGCTGCAACGCGTGGTCGCCGCGGCGGTCGATTTGGCCGACGCTCGCTATGGCGCGCTCGGCGTTCTCGACTCGGACGGGCGGACCCTCAGCGACTTCATCACCGTCGGGCTCACCCCCGACGAGATTCACGCCATCGGTGCGTTGCCGAAGGGCAACGGGCTGCTGGGTCATGTGATCGACCAGGCGGCGCCCGTTCGGGTGCCCGACGTGAGCGAGCACGCCGTGTGTTCGGGCGTGCCCGAGCACCATCCCGAGATGCGGTCCTTCCTCGGCGTGCCGATCCGCGTCGGCGACAAGGTCTTCGGCAACCTCTACTTGACCGACAAGCTCGGCGGCGAGGTGTTCACCGATGTCGACGAAGAGATCCTCGTCAGCTTCGCGTCCGCCGCCGGCGTCGCCATCGAACACGCGCGCCTGTTCGAAACCATCGCCCATCGCGAGCTGGTGATCGAAACGTTCAATAACGTTGCCGCGCTGTTGCTGCGCGGCCGCCCGCGCGACGAGGTTCTAGGCGCGGTCGCGGTCGCGGCGCGTGAGCTCGTCGGCGCCATGCTGGCTTCGATCGTCCTGCCTTCTCCCGACGGAGGCATGTACGTGCCCGCCGCCGATGGCAAGCTGGCCGAGGCCTACCGCGGGCGCGTGATCCCTTCCGCAAAGTTGTCGGACCGGGTCGCGCACTTGCGGTCGCCCGGCAGCGTCGAGGACCTTTCCGCGGATCCGATGGTGGGGCGCTTCATCGAGAACCTGGGCCCGACGACCTACGTTCCGATCACCTTCGAAGGCGCGCCGTACGGCTGCATCGTGCTCATCCGTGTGCGCGGCGACACGCCCTTCAGCGACCAGGAGATCGACCTGCTGGGTCGTTTCGCCAGTCAGGCGTCGGTTGTCCTCGAGTACGACCGTCGCCGCGAGCGCGAGGCGGAGCTGATCCGGACGGCCGATCACGTGCGCATCGCGGAGCATCTTCAAGACTCAGCGCTGCAGGAGATCTTCGCCGCCAGTCTGCGCCTGTCGGGAGCCGCGGTCGTCGCGGAGACGCCTGAGGTGCACGACCGGATCACGGAGGCGATCGAAGGTCTCGACCGCGCCATCCGCCTGACGCGCCAGGCCATCTTCGACCTGAAGTCCCAAACCGACGGCGTCTCGTAGCGCATCTGTCGCGCGCTTACGCTCGCAGCCGTGAGCGTTCAGTCGGATCCCGCCTTTGCCGCGCTGCACGTCGTGCGCGTGCGCGGCGTCACCGGCACGGCTGAGATCGCGGCGACGACCGGCCTCGGCGTCGACGCAGTCGACGATGCGATGCGCGCCCACCAAGCGAACGGCTTCGTGACGTTGCGTACGGGCAGCCTCGCCGGATGGGCACTGACGCCTTTCGGGCGCGACGAGGACGCGCAGCGTTGCGCGGCCGAACTCGACGCCGCGGCGTTGCGTGGGACGGTCGAGGGTTTGTATCACCGCTTCCTCGAGCTCAATCCGCAGCTGCTGCGGTTGTGCACCGACTGGCAGCTCTACCCGCCGGTCGACAACAAGACCCCACCGGAACGCAACCGGCACGAGGACGCTGCGTACGACGAAGAGGTCGTGGCGCGTCTCGGCAAAGTCGATAGCGCGGCGCAACCGATCTGCGCTGAACTGGCGGATGGCCTCGCACGCTTCGGCAACTACGGACCCCGGCTCGCCGCCGCGCGCGCCCGGGTCGAAGCCGGCGAGCACGACTGGATGACCAAGCCGATGATCGACAGTTACCACTCCGTGTGGTTCGAACTGCACGAAGATCTGATGGCCACGCTCGGGATCGAGCGCGGCAGCGAGCCGACGACGGAGATGGAGGAAGAAGCGTCGTGAGTAGAAATGCGGGACGGTGGGGCCAGGTCCTCACCGCGATGGTGACGCCGATGCACGACGACGGTTCGGTCGACTACGACGCGGTCGCCACGCTGGCGCGCTACCTCCAGGACAACGGCAACGACGGCCTCGTCGTCACGGGCACGACCGGCGAATCGCCCGTGCTGACCGACGAAGAGCGCGTGAACGTGTGGCGTGCCGCAGCCGAAGCGGTCACGATCCCGATCATTGCTGGTTCGGGCACGAACGACACCGCGCACTCCGTCGAGATGACCAACGCCGCGCAAGCCGTCGGTGCTGCCGGGATCCTGGCGGTGACGCCGTATTACAACCGCCCGTCGCAGTCGGGCATGTACGGCCACTTCAAGGCGATCGCCGACTCCACCGATCTGCCGGTGATGCTCTACGACATCCCGATCCGCAGTGGGCGCAAGATCGCCAACGAGACGTTCCTCCAGTTGATCACCGACTGTTCGAACATCGTCGCCAACAAAGACGCGGCGAAGGACCCGACGTCGACCGCCGTGCTGTTGCGCGACGCGCCCGACTACTTCGAGGTGTACTCGGGCGACTCGTCGCTCACGCTGGCGTTCCTCGCCGTCGGCGCCTGCGGTGTCGTCGGCGTCGCCAGCCACTGGAGTGCCGCCGCGCAAAAGGACATGATCGAAGCGTTCTTCAAGGGCGACGTCGACCGTGCGCGCGAGCTGAACGCCGCGCTGGCCGCGTCCTACGAGTTCGAAGGTAGCGACGCGTTCCCGAACCCGGTCCCGACCAAAGCAGTGATGCGATGCCTCGGACTGCCGGTCGGGGAGTGTCGTCTGCCGATGGGCCCGGGCTCGCCCGACCTCGACGCCGCGGCGGCCAAATTGCTCGCATCGTTGGGGTCGTTGGCTGCGCCGAAGTACAACTAGGGGATGGCGAACCCAGTCCGAGTCATTTTTCTAGGCGGACTGGGGGAGATCGGACGCAACTGCGCGGTCGTCGAAGTCGACGACCGGCTGCTCATCATCGACTGCGGTCTCATGTTCCCCGACATCGACATGCCGGGCGTCGACCTCGTGCTGCCCGACTTCACCTTCCTGCGCGAGAACGCGCATCGCGTCGAGGCGTGCGTCCTCACGCACGGTCATGAAGACCACGTCGGGGCGCTGCACTTCCTGCTGCGCGACCTCGAGTTCCCGCTGTACGGCTCGGCGCTGACGCTCGGGCTGGCGCGTAACCGCATCGACGAAGCGGGGCTCACCAACCGCACAGACTTCCGCGTGGTGAACTCCGACGGCGATCGAATCAAGATCGGGCCGTTCGACGTCGAGTTCATTCCGGTCACGCACTCGGTGCCGCACGCGTTCGCGATCGCGCTGCACACGCCGCAGGGCATCATCCTGCATTCGGGCGACTGGAAGCTCGACCTCACGCCCGTCGACGGGCGCACGACGAACATCGCCCGCATCGGCGCGTTGTCGTCGGAACACGGCATCCGGTTGTTGCTCGGCGACTCGACCAACGCGGAGGAAGCGGGCCACACGGTGTCGGAGACCGTGATCGGCGAGACGCTGCGCGACCTGTTCCGCGACAACACCGACAAGCGCGTCATCGTCACGTGCTTCGCGTCGCACATCCACCGCATCCAGCAAGTGATGACCGCGGCCGTGAATCACGGTCGCACGGTCGCGACTCTCGGTCGGTCGATGGGCAAGAACGTTGCGTTGGCGCGCAGCCTTGGCTTGCTCGACGTGCCCGACGCGTCCGTCATCGACATCGACGACGTCGGCGACCTGGCGCCCGAGAAGGTGTGCGTCATCTCGACCGGCTCGCAAGGCGAGCCGCTGAGCGCGCTGGCGCTGATGGCAGCAGGCGAGAACAAGCGCATCAAAGTCGGCGAAGGCGACGTCGTGATCTTGTCGTCGCACGCCATTCCCGGCAACGAGAGCAACGTCGGCAAGGTCATCGACGGGCTGCACCGCCTCGGTTGCGACGTCGTGCATTCCGGTATCGCGCAAGTCCACGTGTCGGGCCACGCCAAGGGCGAGGAACTCAAGACGCTGCTCACGCTGGCGCGCCCCGAGTTCTTCATCCCAGTGCATGGCGAGTTCCGTCACCTCACGCACCACGCCCGCCTGGCGAAGACGCTCGGCATGTCCGACAACCACGTGCTGTTGTGCGAGGACGGCGATGTGGTGGAACTCAGCGACGCCGGCATCGACTTCGGCGACACAGTGCCCGCCGGATACCTCTACGTCGACGGCATCGTCGGCGACGTCGGCGAGTTCGTGCTGCGCGACCGCAAGGTGTTGGCCGACGAGGGCGTCGTCATCGTCGTCGTCACCGTTGACAGCAAGTCCGGCGACGTCATCGGTCGCCCCGAAGTCATCACGCGCGGATGGGTGTACGCGCCCGAAGCCGAGGGGCTGCTCGAAGAGGCGCGCGAGACCGTGCGCAAACACGTCAGCGAAGTGGCGTCGACCGACGTCGACACGCTGCGGAAGGCGGCCCGCTCGTCGCTCGGCAAGTTCGTCAACGCGCGCACGCGACGCCGACCGATGATCGTGCCGATCGTCATGGAGGTCTAACGCCCCCCAACCTGCGACCAGTTCGCAGACGGAGCGGCTAGACAACCGCCCATGGCGTACACGGGAATCGAAGGCAAGGTCGCGCTCGTCACCGGAGCGGCGCGGCCACGGGGGATCGGGCGCGCGACGGCGCTGCGCCTCGCGCGCCAAGGCGCGGACGTGGCGTGTGTCGACCTGGGCGCACCGATGACCGACTTCCCGGGTCACGGCATGGCAGAGGAGACGGACCTCGAGACGATCGTCAAGGAGATCGAGGCGATGGGTCGACGCGCCGTCGGCATCAAGGCCGACGTGACGGACGAAGCGCAGGTGGAAGCCGCCGTCGCCGAGGCAACCGAGAAGCTCGGCACGGTGCAACTCGTCGCCAACGTCGTCGGCGGTGGCAGCTTCGGGATGGGGATGGGCCCGCTGACGTACCTGCCCGCCGATCAGTTCGACAAGATCATCTCGCTCAACCTGCGCAGCATGTTCCTCGTCACGAAGGCGACCTCGGCGCGCATGGTCGCAGCGGGAGTGCCGGGCGCGATCGTGAGCGTGTCCTCGCAAGCGGGCAAGCGCGGCATCCCGGCGCTCGGCGCGTACTGCGCGGCGAAGTCGGGGATCATCCTGCTGACGCAGACCTGGGCGATGGAACTCGGCTCCGCCGGCATCACCGTGAACGCGGTGTGCCCGGGCACGGTCGACACCGACTTGCTGAACAAGGACCGTCAGCTCGAGACGATGGTTGCCGGCATGCCCGGAGGATTCGAAGGCTGGCTCCAGCGCGAGATCCCGCTCGGGCGCATGCAAACGGGCGACGACGTCGCCAACGCCATCGCGTTCTTGATGAGCGACGACGGCAACTACATCACCGGCGAGGCACTCAACACGAGCGGCGGCCAAACGATGGTGTAGCGACGCGACAACTCCTGCGAACTGGTCCTCCCCACAACCGTCCGACGGCTGTGGGGAGGACCAGTTCGCATTGCACGGGTCTCACGAGGCGCTACCCTCCACCTCAGGCGGACCGAACGTAGGTACGGTTTATCTGGCCATGGCCACAACGAAGCGAGGCCCCGCTCGCACTCGGAAAACGTCCTCGACGGCCGCGCGCCGTCCTGCGCCCAAACGCAAGGTTTCGACCTTCGAGCGCACCCGTAAGTCCCTCGCCACGCACCTCGGTCGGCAGTCCGACGACGTGTGGGGCCTGTTATTGGTCGCGTTGGGCGTCGTCTCGGCGCTCGGCATTTACGCCGACCTGACCGGGCCCGTCGGCCGGTTCCTGCGCGACGTCGCCGGGCTGTTGTTCGGCTGGGGACGGCTTGCGTTGCCGGTCGCGATCGCCGGCGTCGGCTTCGCGCTGCTGCAAGGCCGCCCGCGCCAAGAGCCGGCGCGGGTCGTCATCGGTACCACGTTCATGGTGCTGTCGGGCACCGGGCTGATTCACCTGGCGAACGGCACGCCGTCCTGGACCGACCCCGCGGAGGAATTGCGCGCCGCCGGCGGTCTTGTCGGCGTGGCGATGGCCGAGCCGTTGCGCGGCTTGCTCGCGGTGCCGGGTGCGGCGTTGATCCTCAGCGCGCTCGGCATCGTCGGTTTGCTGGTGTTGTTGCGCCTCTCGGCGCGCGACGCGTGGGGTCACCTGGTGCGCGGGATGAAGAAGGTCATCGACGTGTTGAGCGGCTCGGCGCGCCACCTCGCGGCGGCGACGACGCCCGACGTCGAGGAGCGCGTCGACGCGACGCGTCGCCATCCAGCGACGCAATCGCCGCCGATGCTCGAAGTGGTTCCGCCGCTCGCCGAGGACGACGAGCCCGCACCGGAACCCGAGCCCGAACCCGAGATCACCGTGTCGGTGCCGGAGACGACCGCGCCGGTGTCGGCCGATCAGCTGGCGATCGACCTCGGTCCCGCGCATCGTGAGGGCGCGTGGCGTTTGCCCGCCCTCGCGCTGCTCAAGCGATCGAAGGCGGTCGAGATCGACCGCCGCATGATCGAAGCGGGCGGCCGCACGCTCGAGCATGCGCTGGCGGCGCACGGCGTCGAGACGCGATTGGTCGGCATGACCGTCGGTCCTACCGTGACGCGCTACGAACTCGAACTCGGGCCGGGCGTCAAGGTCGCAAAGGTCACGAGCCTGAACAAGGACATCGCCTACGCGATGGCGTCGCCCGACGTTCGCATCCTGGCGCCGATCCCCGGCAAGTCGGCGATCGGCGTCGAAGTGCCGAACCGCGACCGTCAGCTGGTCGCGCTCGCCGACATCCTGGCCACCGAAGAGGCGCGTCAGGCGAAGCACCCGCTCGAAGTGGCGCTCGGCAAGGACATCGCCGGACGCGCCGTGATGGCGAACCTCGCCGAGATGCCGCACATCCTGATCGCCGGCGCCACGGGTGCCGGCAAGTCGAGCTGCATCAACAGCCTCATCACGTCGGTGCTCGTGCGCTCCACTCCCGACCAGGTGCGCATGATCCTCATCGACCCCAAGCGCGTCGAGCTCGGCCAATACAACGGGTTGCCGCACCTGCTCACGCAGGTCGTCGTGAACCCGAAGCGCGCCGCCAACGCGCTGTCGTGGGCCGTGAAGGAGATGGAGCGGCGCTACGAGTTGCTCTACGAAGTCGGCGTGCGCGACATCACCGGATACAACGCGGCGTTCGATCGCGGCGACCTCAAGCCCGAACCGGGCGAGGACAAGGAGTACCGCCGCCTGCCGTTCATCCTCGTGGTCGTCGACGAGCTCGCCGACCTGATGATGGTGGCGGCGCGCGACGTCGAAGACTCGATCTGTCGCATCGCGCAGATGGCCCGCGCCGTCGGCATCCATCTCGTGATCGCGACGCAGCGGCCGTCGGTCGACGTCATCACCGGCGTGATCAAGGCGAACGTGCCGTCTCGCCTCGCGTTCGCCGTGTCGAGCCAGACCGACAGCCGCGTCATCCTCGACCAGCCGGGAGCGGAGCGCCTCGTCGGCAAGGGCGACATGTTGTTGCTGACGGCGAACTCGTCGAGTGGCCGGCGCGTGCAAGGCGCATGGGTTGGCGAAGACGAGGTGCGCAAGGTGGCGGCGCACTGGAAGCGCCAAGCGCGCCCCGACTACGTCGAAGGCGTCGAGGGCGACGACAGCGGCCCCGGCGATCGCAGTTTCGCCAGCAGCAGTGGCAGCGACTCCGACGACGAGCTGTTGCGCGCCGCGCGCGATCTCGTCGTGCGCAGCCAGCTCGGGTCGACGTCGATGCTGCAGCGCAAGCTCAAGGTCGGCTTCGCCCGCGCTGGGCGGCTGATGGACTTGCTCGAGGAGTCGGGCGTGGTCGGGCCCTCCGAAGGGTCGAAAGCCCGAGCCGTGCTCATGACCGTCGAAGAGCTCGAGGCGCTCGACCAAGCGTCCTGAGTCCAGACGCGCAAGAGGGGTCCGCGCATCTTTGCGCGAACCCCTCTCGCTCAGTAGGGCTGTGTTATGCCGCGAGGCGCATGTGCGACTGGCGCACTTCGGGCTCGTCGCCCTCGGACGTGCCCATCCAGTGCAGGATGCCGCGCCAAACGCTGGTGGTTCCGGCGAACGCGAAGCCGGTCATCAACGTGGCGACTGTCTCGTTGCGCACCGCGATGTGCCAACCGGCGAACATGTTGTAGTCCATCCAGTACGCCGCACCGATGCCGAGCGCCAACATGATGAAGCCGTGGTAACGACGCAGCGCGGGCACCAAGTCCTCGACGAAGTTGGCGACGGCGAACACACCGAGGCCTACAAAGGCGAGGGTGAGAAAGTCATGCATGGGTACTGCCTCCTGACGGGGGGGAAGTTGGATCCCGTCACTTCTTTCGACCACGGGGTGCACCAAAAAGTGACATCACATTTCCCGGACGGGGCCCCATCCCCGTCCTCCTCCCTTCGCGTGGGGCCCCTCGCTCCGCTCGCCCCACGCAGGGCCGTCATAGGTTGTTGCAATGCGCGCGCGTTGTCCCTGTAGTTCAGCCAACCTCGGACCTGGTTTCGACGCGCTCGCGATCGCGTTGAGCCTCTACATCGACGTGTCCGTGGAACCGGCGGACACGCTGTCGATCACCACTGAAGGTGAGGGCGCTGACTTTCCGATCGGCCCGGACCACATGGCGGCGCGTGTGGCGCGCGACGTGTTGGGTCACGACAACGTCGCCATCGAGATTCGTTCCGAAATTCCTGTGGCGCGCGGTCTCGGCAGCAGCGCGGCTCTCGCCGCGGCGACTGCGGCCGCGGCCGGCGCGCGCGACGCGCTGGCGATCGCGACGCGCATCGACGGCCACGCCGAAAACGCCGCGGCGTCGGTGCTCGGTGGACTTGTCGTCGGGACGGTTGTCGACGACGCGTCGGTCGCGACGCAACTGGAACTCGACGACCGGCTGGCGTTTGTCGTCGTCGTTCCGGATCGGATGCTGTCGACGCGCGACGCGCGCGCTGCGTTGCGCGCCGAAGTGCCGCTGCACGATGCCGCTGTGAACCTCGGCCGCCTCGGGTTGTTGATTGCCGGGTTCGCCAACGCCGACGCGTTCGTGCCCGAGGCGATGCACGACACGCTGCATCAGCCGTATCGCATCCCGCTGTTCCCGGAGTCCGAGACAATCATGAGCGGCCTGGTCGAAGCCGGCGCTCTTGGGTCGTGCTGGTCGGGCGCGGGTTCGACGCTGTTGGCCGTCGCGATGCGCGGCGACGTCGACGCGGTGTACGGCGCGGGTGTCGACCTCCTCGCAGAGACGGGCGTCGCCGGGCGCGTCCTCCAGCTCGAACCGGACCGGACCGGTCTGACGGTGACTGAGTAAGTTCACGCACCGTGCCCAGTTCTCCGTCACGCGACCTCGTCGCGATCGATAACCCGCACCCCGGGCGCGCCTACGAGGTCACGTGCGAGACGCCGGAGTTCACCTGCGTCTGTCCGATGACCGGACAGCCCGACTTCGCCACCGTCACGATCAGCTACGTGCCCGGTCCGAAGATCGTCGAGCTGAAGAGCCTCAAGCTGTACCTGTGGTCGTACCGCAACGAGGGCGCGTTCCACGAAGACGTCACCAACCGGATCCTCAACGACCTCGTCGCCGCGCTGTCGCCCGTCTCCATGACGGTCACCACCGACTGGCTCGTGCGCGGCGGCATCCACACCATCGTGAAAGTGAGTCACCCACAGTGAGCGATATCGAGATCGTCACCGAAGGTTTGGCGTTCCCCGAGGGACCCGTCGCGATGCCGGACGGGTCGGTGATCGTCGTCGAGATCAAGAGCGGTCAGTTGACACGCGTCGCGCCCGATGGCGAGAAGACGACCGTCGCGAGAGTCGGCGGCGGCCCCAACGGGCTTGCCGTCGGCGCCGACGGTGCGCTGTATGTCTGCAACAACGGCGGCTTTTTGTGGACCGAGATCGGCGAGATGAACATCCCGCTCGGACCGGGCGGGGTGAACGTGCCGCCGGATTACACGACTGGCTCGATCCAGCGCGTCGACATCGACAGCGGTGAGATCACGACCGTGTACACGCACTGCGGCGAGAACCCGCTCAACGGACCGAACGACATCGTCGTCGACGCCAACGGCGACTTGTGGTTCACCGACCTCGGCAAGACGCGGGCGCGTGCGATCGACCGCGGCTTCATCTACTGGGCCAAGGCTGACGGTTCGGAGATTCGCGAGGTCGCGGCGGGCGACCACGGGTACAACGGCATCGGCCTGTCGCCGGACGGGAGCAAGCTTTATGCCGTCACGACCTCGAACGCGCACTGTTACTCGTGGGACGTGACTGGGCCGGGCCAGCTGGCCGGTGGCAATCCGCTCACGGGCGGCGGCAACCTCGTTTCGCATGGCGAGCACGGCGACCTGTACGACTCGCTGGCGATCGACGCCGAAGGGAACGTTTGCATCGCGACGCTCGTCAACAAGGCGGGCATCACCGTCGTGAGCCCGAGCGGCGAGCTAGTCGAGCGCGTCGAGATGCCCGACCCGATGCCGACCAACATCTGCTTCGGTGGCGACGACATGCGCACCGCGTGGATCACCCTGTCGGCGTTCGGCAAGCTGGCCAAGACCACGTGGGCGCGCCCCGGCCTGAAACTGAACTTCTAGGGGTCGTCTCGTACCCTTAGGGCGGTGGCAACGCAGTCCTATTGGGTCGAGACGCTCGGCTGTCCGAAGAACGAGGTCGACTCCGAAAAGCTGATCGGCAAGCTCGAGGCCGACGGGTACGTCCCTGCCGCTTCCGCGGGTGACGCCGACGTCGTCGTCGTCAACACGTGCGCCTTCATCGACGCGGCGCGACAAGAGTCGGTCGACACCGTCATCCAGCTCGGCGAGCTCAAGCGCGCCGACGCCAGGCTCGTGGTCACGGGTTGCATGGCCGAGCGGTACGGGTCGGAACTGGCGGACGCGCTGCCCGAAGTCGACCAGGTGGCGGGCTTCGGTGTGCCGATCGCGCTTAGGCGCAAATCCGACGTCCCGAGCTTTGATCTCTTGAACCTCCCGCGACCGCGCTCGCCGCGTCCGTGGGCCTACGTGAAGGTCGCCGAGGGCTGCGACCGCAACTGCGGCTTCTGCGCCATCCCGTCGTTCCGCGGCAAGCAACGCTCCCGGACGCGCGAGTCGATCCTCGCGGAGGTCGACGCCCTTCAAGCGAAGGAGATCGTGCTCGTCGCCCAGGACCTCGCCAGCTACGGGAACGACATCGGTCAGCGGCGGTCGATCATTCCTCTCGTCGAAGACGTCGCGGCGTGCGTCGAGCGTGTGCGGTTGCTCTACCTGTATCCGTCGGATCTCACCGATGGTCTGATCGACGTGATCGGTGCGACCGGAGTCCCGTACTACGACCTGTCGCTGCAGCACTCGTCGGCGCCGCTGCTCAAGCGCATGCGTCGGTGGGGCAACGGCGACAAGTTCCTGGCGCGCATCGACGACATCCGCCGCCGTTACCCCGACGCCACGATCCGTTCGAACTTCATCGTCGGGTATCCCGGTGAGACCGAGGCCGATCACGACGATCTGCTGAGGTTCATGGAGGCGGCGCAGTTCGACTGGGTCGGCCTGTTCGCGTACTCGCGCGAGGAGGGCACGTTCGCCGACACGCAAGACGGCCACGTCGACGCGGGGCTCATCAAGCAGCGATTGGCCGAAGCCAACGAGCTGCAAGACGGCATCACGCGAGCGCGCCGCGCCGCGCACGTGGGCAGCGCGCACGTCGTGCTGGTCGACGAACCGGGCGTCGCCCGGTCGCATCGCGAGGCGCCGGAGATCGACGGTGTCGTGCGCGTGCCGGCCGATCTTCCGGCGGGCACCTTTCAGACGGTTACCGTCACGGGCGTGGAAGGAGTCGATCTCGAGGCCGTTGCGTCGTGAAGACGGAATCCTCGTTCGGCTCGTCCGCGTTGGCGACACCCGCCAATTTCGTCACGGTTCTGCGTCTGCTGGTCAGCCCGTTCCTGTTGGTCATGATCGCGTCGGGCGGAGCGTCGTGGCCCGCGGTCGCCTTCTGGATCGTGCTGACGTCGACCGATGGCGTCGACGGCTACCTCGCACGCCGCCACGGCACGACCAGTTCCGGTGCGTTCCTCGATCCGCTCGCCGACAAGGTGCTCGTGCTGGGCGCGCTCGCCGCGCTCGTGTCACGCGACGACCTGTCGGTTCTGCCGGTCGTCTTGATCGGCGTGCGTGAGGTTGCGGTGTCGTTCTATCGATCGTGGCTGGCGCAACGCGGCATCAGCGTCCCTGCGCGGTGGTGGGCGAAGGTGAAGACCGTCCTCACGGAGGTCGCCATCGGCTTGGCGCTGCTACCGCTGACGACGGACCAGCACTGGCTGTACCGAGGGCTGATCTGGGTCGCGGTCGTGCTCACCTTGATAACCGGTGCGCAATACCTCCTCGAGGGAGGCCGCAAGGTCCGTGCGAGTTGAGGTCGTCGCGGTCGGCACGGAGTTACTGCTCGGCCAGATCGTGGACACGAACTCGGCGTGGTTGGGCGAGACCTTCGCCGCTGCCGGCATAGACCGCCACTACTCGACGGCGGTCGGCGACAACCTGGCGCGCATCGTGCACGCGCTGCGGTGCGCGCTCGCGCGCGCCGACGCGGTAGTCGTGTGCGGCGGGCTCGGCCCGACCCAGGACGACATCACACGTGAGGCCATCGCCGAAGTGATGACCGTGCCACTCGTGCGCGACGACGCGATCGCGGCGCGCATCGAGGAGATGTTCCGCGCGCGCGGACGCGAGATGGCCGCCAACAACCTGCGCCAAGCCGACGTGCCCGTCGGCGCAACGGTGATCGACCAGACCATGGGGACCGCTCCGGGGCTGATCTGCCCCGTCGGGCACAAGGTGATCTACGCCGTGCCGGGTGTTCCGTACGAGATGCAGGACATGGTGACGCGCGCGGTGTTGCCCGACCTCCTGGCGCGCTCGGGGGAGACGGCGACGATCCGCAGCCGCGTGCTGCGCACGTGGGGCCAGTCCGAGAGCATGTTGGCGCAGCAACTCCACGAGCGGTTTGCGCACCACGACGCCACCGATGCACCGGTCACCATCGCGTTCCTGGCGTCGGGCGTCGAAGGCATCAAAGTGCGCCTCACCGCCAAGGCGCCGAGCGAGGCCGAAGCGCTGGGCGCGCTGGCCGACGAGGAGGCGGCGGTGCGGGCGTTGCTGGGCGACCTCGTTTTCGGCGTGGACAACGAAACGATGGAGGCGGTCGTCGGCGACATGCTGGTGGCGCGTGGCGAAACGCTCGGCTTGGCCGAGTCGCTGACGGGCGGCCTCGTCGGATCCCGCTGCGCTGCGGTGCGCGGCGCCACGAACTGGTTCCGCGGTTCGATCGTGTCGTACGCGTCCGAGGTGAAGTTCTCGGTGCTCGGCGTGCCAGAAGGTCCTGTCGTGTCCGCGGAATCGGCCAAGGCGATGGCGGTGGGCGCGGTCAAGGTGCTCGGCTCCGACATCGGGCTGTCGGTCACCGGCGTCGCCGGACCGGACGAGCAGGACGGCCAACCCGTCGGCACGGTGTTCTACGGCATCGCGCGCGGCGGCGACGTGGACTCGGTCGAGGTGCGTTTGCCCGGCGATCGCGACCGCGTGCGCCAGTTCAGCGCCATCTCGTTGATGGACTTGCTGCGACGCCGACTACGTGAGGACGGTTGATGCACGAAGACGCCGAGCGTGTCGCGCACCAGTTCTTCGCCATCGAAGGGTTCAACGGCGCGTGGGAGTTGATCGAAAAGCCGGACCGCACGCCCGACGAAGACGCGGAGATGCTCCAGCGCGCGTTCGCGTCGCGATGGCATTGGGGGTTTGTCGGCGGCGTCGAGCAAACGGCGACGGGCGACTGGCAGATCGCCCATTGCGCGTCGTTGCTCGGCCTCGGCGCGCTGGCGATGACATACGCGCGCCGCTCCCTCGCCACGTGTGAGCGCGAGGGCTGGACCGACTGGCGCCGCGCGTCGATGCTCGAAGGTGTGGCGCGCGCCGCGGCCGCAGCCGGCGATCGGCAAGAGCACGCGAAGTACTACGCGCTGGCAGAGCAGGCCGTCGCCGAGATCACCGACGACGGTGAGCGCGAGGTGATCGCCTCACAGTTGGCGACGGTGCCCAAGCCTTAGCGCGCACTCACTTCCGCGCGGCCTCGATGAGAAAACGCGTGGATGTGGCGTGGAACGGCATGGCGTCGTGCATGGCGCGCAGACGGTCGCGGTACTTCTCGACGGAGAAGTCCGGGACGATCCACACGACCAGGCGAAGGAAGTAGACGACGGCGCCGATGTCGTCGAAGACCATCGGGAGTTCTTCGTAGCGCAGGTCGACGACGTCGAGTCCGGCCTCGGTGGCGAGTCGGCGCGCCCGTTCGGGCGTGCGGGCATCCGAGGCCGGCCATGGTCCGACGAACCACTCGCCGACCTCGGCGGCGCTGCGAGGCCCGACATGTTGCGCGAGGTACGTGCCGCCCAGTGCGAGCACGCGCGCGATCTCGTCCCAGTGTGCGACCACGGGATGGCGCGAGATGACGAGGTCGAACGCTGCGTCGCGCACGGGGAGTGCGGCGCCCGTCGCGCGCAGCATCCCGGCGCGGGGCTGGTAGTCCTCGACGCCGACGGTGAGTGCCGGCCGATGGGGCAGCGAGTCGAGCAGTCGCCCGTCGCCACACTCGATGTCGAGCAGCGCGTGCGCGTGGGCGGCGCGCTCCGCGACGCGCTCGCGGAACCGCCACGACGGGCGGGCTTCCGTCGCCCGTCCGTCGAGCCACGAGAAGTCCCATCCGGAAATGGGCGCGGCCATCGCCTCATCCACAAGGTCGTCGAAGTCCGGCACCCGAGGATTTTGGCCGAGGGTCGTTGAATCGAACGGTTGTTCGGAATTACACTCGTGTTTGTTGTTACACCCCTTCCGTAGGGTGGCGCTTGTCAGAAACAACTTGAGAGAGAGGGGCTCCCGGTGGAGCGCGAAAAGGCACTCGACACGACGCTCGGTCAGATCGAGAAGCAGTTCGGGAAGGGCGCAGTCATGCGCATGGGCGACAAGCCCAACATGGCGATCGAGACCATCCCGACCGGTGCATTGGCCCTCGACTTGGCGCTGGGCGTGGGCGGTCTGCCCCGCGGGCGCGTCGTCGAGATCTTCGGCCCTGAGTCATCTGGTAAGTCCACTCTCGCAATGCACGTTGTTGCCGAGGCGCAGCGCAACGGCGGCACGTGTGCCTACATCGACGCCGAGCACGCGATGGACCCGATCTACGCCGCGGCCATCGGTGTGAATACCGACGAGTTGCTCATCTCGCAGCCCGACACCGGCGAGCAGGCGCTCGAGATCGCCGACATGCTGATCCGCTCCGGTGCGCTCGACGTGTTGGTGATCGACTCGGTCGCCGCTCTCACGCCGCGTGCCGAGATCGAAGGCGAGATGGGCGACACCCACGTCGGCCTGCAGGCTCGCCTCATGAGCCAGGCGCTACGCAAGCTCACCGCCAACCTCAACCGCAGCAACACCATCTGCATCTTCATCAACCAGCTGCGAGAGAAGATCGGTGTGATGTTCGGTTCGCCCGAAACAACGCCCGGCGGTCGCGCCCTCAAGTTCTATTCGTCGGTGCGCCTCGACATCCGCCGCATCGAAGCGATCAAAGACGGCGTCGAAGTTGTGGGCAACAAGACGCGGGTCAAGGTCGTGAAGAACAAGGTGGCCCCGCCGTTCCGGCAGGCCGAGTTCGACATCGTCTACGGCAAGGGCATCAGTCGTGAAGGTTCGGTCATCGACATCGGCGTCGATCTCGGCATCGTGAAGAAGGCCGGCGCTTGGTACACGTACGAAGGCGAGCAGCTCGGCCAGGGCCGGGAGAACGCGAAGACGTTCCTCCTCGAGAACCCGGAGTTGATGGTCACGCTGTACGACCGCATCTGCAAGGCCTCCGGGGTCGGTCAGGAAGACGTGCCGCTCGGTGAAGGCGAGGGCGACGACGAGCCGATCGAGCTCGCCGGCGCCGAGTAACGACTGAACTCGTTCTGAGAGGGTCTGCCGACGCAGAGCGGCGGTAGACCCACTCAGAAAGCGAGCCGGTAGCCTGGACGGGCTATGTCCGAGTCCCGTCGCTACTTCGTGCGCACCTTCGGGTGCCAGATGAACGAGCACGACTCGGAGCGCATCGCCGGGTTGCTCGAAGCCGACGGGATGGTGGCGGCGGCCTCGGCCGACGATGCCGACGTGGTCGTGCTCAACACGTGCTGCATTCGTGAGAACGCCGACAACCGGCTGTACGGCACGCTGGGCCACTTGGCGTCGACGAAGCGCCACAAGCCCGACATGCAGATCGCCGTTGCCGGCTGCCTGGCGCAGAAGGACCGCGACCTGATCCAGCGCAAGGCGCCGTTCGTCGACGCGGTGTTCGGCACGCACAACGTCGGCCGCGCCGCGGAGTTGCTCCACGAAGCTCGCGAGAACGGGCCGATCACCGAGATCCTCGAAGAGTCCGACGCGTTCCCGAGCGCGCTACCGGTGCGGCGCGAAGTTTCCTACGCGGCGTGGGTCACGATTCAGATCGGGTGCGACAACTCGTGCGCCTTCTGCATCGTGCCGTCGGTGCGGGGCAAGGAGATCAGCCGGCCGCTCGACGACTTGGTCGGCGAGATCGAAGGCCTCGTCGCGCAGGGCGTCACCGAGGTCACGCTGCTCGGTCAGAACGTGAACTCCTACGGCCGCGACCTCACCAAGCGCCGTCCGTTGTTCGCACAACTGCTGCGCGAGGCGGGAGCGATCGACGGGTTGCAGCGCATCCGCTTCACGTCGCCGCACCCGAAGGACATGCGTCCCGAAGTGTTCGAGGCGATGGCTGAAGTACCCGCAGTCTGCAATCACCTGCACTTCCCGTTGCAGTCGGGCAGCGACCGCGTCCTCGCGGCGATGCACCGCGGGTACACCGCAGCGCGTTACCTCGACAAGGTGCGCCAGGCGCGGGCGACGATTCCGGACCTCGCCATCACGAGCGACATCATCGTCGGCTTCCCGGGCGAGACCGACGACGACTTCGAAGCGACGCTCGCCGTCGCGGCCGAAGTCGGATACGACTCGGTGTATCCCTTCATCTTCTCGCCTCGCACGGGGACCGAGGCGGCGACGATGACCGACGCGTTCGTGCCGGCCGACGTCGTGGCCGAGCGCTTCGACCGCCTCAAGATCGTCCTCGACCGATCGGCGCTGCAACGTCACGAAGCGCGCGTCGGCAAGACGGAGTCGGTGTTGATCGAGGGCGTGTCGAAGCGCGACGACAACCGGTGGTCGGGTCGCACGACGCAGAACAAGCTCGTGCACTTCGCGCACGCGCCCGGCGTCGCCGTCGGCGCCTACGCCGACGTGCGCATCACGCATGCCGCACGCCACCACCTCCTCGGTGAACTCGTCGAGGTCACCGCCGCGCCGCGGCACAAGACCCGCATCCCGGTTGCGGCGATTTAGCCACGTCGCCATCGTCGGACCCACGGGTTCGGGCAAGTCGGCGCAGGCGATGGCGATCGCACGGACGAACGACGAGTTCGAAATCGTCTCCGTCGACGCCATGTGCGTCTACCGCGGCATGGACGTCGGCACTGCCAAGCCGAGCGCCGCGGAGCGCGCCGAGGTGCCGCATCACCTCATCGACATCGTCGAGCCGTCGGACGACTACACCGTGAGCCGCTTCCAGAGCGACTGCGCCAACGCCGTGCGCGACATCGAGCAGCGCGGCAAGCGGGCGTTGCTCGTCGGCGGCACGGGTTTGTACGTGCGCGCTGCGGTCGACGGGCTGTCGGTGCCGCCGCAGTTCCCGGAGGTGAAGGCGGCGCTCGAGGCCGACACCGACACCGCGGCGCTGCACGCGCGCCTCGTGGCGCTCGACCCCGACGCCGCCGCGAAGATGCAACCGACCAATCGCCGTCGCGTCATTCGCGCGCTCGA
>JBEEFV010000049.1:0-28652 GCA_041166405.1 Actinomycetota bacterium
CCACGAAGCGTTGAAAGATCAGGCGGGCGTGCGACACCCACAAGGCAGAACAGCTCGAATTCGCCTGGCGCGCCCTGCGCCTTCTTAAGGTCGATAAGTCGATTGCGGAAGCGGTAGACGCGTCCGCCAGTGATCACCACGTCGTCGACGAGGCAGATTCGCGAGGCCTCTCGCAACATCTTCTGATCGTCGGGATCGCAGCTACCTAACGCGCCCTCATCGACACAGACGTGGCGTACACCAAGCTGGTCGGCCACGATGCGAGCGAGGCGCTCGGCTACAGGGTGCCGCGGCGCGACCACAACTTCGATGCGTGCATCTGACAACCGCGAGAGCAACGCGCCAAGCCTTTGGCGGAACTCCGCGTGGTCGAGGATGGCTGCGACATCGATGTAGAAGGCGTGGTGGCGGCCATCAGCGTGGGTGCGATGCACGCATGCTGCACCAGTTCCGGCGTATCGACTGAAGAAGTCTTTGCCCGCTGCGGCGGCGGGAATGCGAATAGAGGTCGGGCGAACGAACGCCGCCAGCGCGAGAAGATACGTGTCGTGCTCGATTGGCACGATAGTTGAGTGGTCCTCGCGGCAAGCATCGCAATCATCGGCGGCCATCGCGCGAAACTCCGGCCCTAAACCGCAGAGACTCGGCACCGCGTACTCGCAGTCGCCTGCTGTCTGGCTAAGCGAGACCACCGCTGTTTCTGAGGTGATTTCTCTCGCCACCGACACGAGGCGACGAGCTAACGCGCCGGAGCTGTTCACGGAGATGATCACTCCGGTCTTATCGCCAGTGTCACCTTTGAAGGCGCGGCTTATGCGTCCGTGCAGGTTGTTGTAGTCCTCGTCGTACGACTCAACGCACTCCACCCGACCCGGCGCCGAATACTCGGCGAGCCCGAGCCGCCGCAGGTAGTCGTGCAGATTCGAGGCAAGACCGATCAGCGCCCAGTGGTCGACGATTATCTGAGTGCAACCCTTGAGGTGTTCCGCCAACCAGAACGAAACGCGGTCGATTTCATCGAGTCCGCGGAGCGCAAAACCAGGCCTAATGAAGGCCCGATAGTGGCGACCGTTCGGACCGTCGTAGTGGAGCGTGTCGTGTGCGGGCAACTCCGCACCGCCCCGGCGCAACAACGACTCCATGTCAGCGCGCCGGACCACTTCGAGAACATTCGCGTCTTTCTCGAACACGGACTCACCGCGCTCCAGGTCCAGGCGGGGCACACCATCGACAATGCGGGCGACGTAGATGGGCGCCTTCTCAACACGCCGATGGAGATAATCAAGCGCCTCCGGATAGTCGCGAAGATCCCCGTCGATCTCGGGAGGAACCCCGATGACGACGGCTTGACTGTGAAGCGCGACGCTCTTGGCCTGTCCGACGACGATGTTGTCGAGTTGGAGCACGTTGACGGTCCGCGCGACCGGGAGCCACAGCAGTGTGTCGACGCCAATTTCTGCTTCGTCCTGAACGGTCGTGCCAGTAGGCGCGCCATGACCAACAGCGTTGACGAAGACTCGCACCGTTACCCGAAATAGGGATAGAGCAAGGTGACGACTGTGCCGGCGGTCAAAGGCAACTCGCCGGCTTCATCGACAACGTACGCATCCGAGCCTCCGTCATCGAAATCGACGCGTTGAGGTTGCCCGTCGGCATCAAGATAGGTACGCGAGATCGCGCATCTACCGGTGCGAACCATCACGAGTCCGTCGAGATGGTGAGCGGCTTGGAGCATCTTCGTGAAGCCCAAGCCTCTGCCGCTCTCCCACAACGACTTCGTAGTCGCGTCGGGAAGCAGAGCCTCGCGAAGACGCTTCATCTCCTCTTGGTGAGGCCGCTCATAGATGTCGACTCCGTGCGCTATCCACGCTGGAATGCCCAGACCGCCGTCGCCGACCGTTACCTCTATCAGCGACCAACTGGGTCGGTGGCTGCGTTCGGAAGCTGCGAGTCGCTTCAGATAGTGGGCGGTCGCGGCTTCGGCAGACCGGGTGAGGGGGCCAAGGCCCTGAGAATGCAGGACGGGGATTCGTCGAAGCTGAACGAACCGCACCATCCTCAAGGTCTCACCTTGAAGATCGAAAGCGCCGTGGTCGTTGGTGTTTTCGAGTGCTTCGAACGCAAACTGGAACATCCACTCCCACGTCCGTGTCGGTTGCGTTGACGTGCCGAACATTGGCTTCATTTGAGCCACCCCGAACGCGTCAGCAAGCTGACGGAGGCGACGCCGCAGGTTGTTCATCCGCTTCGGAGCGTTCGCCGGATTGGGCCGCCTCGTGCCGCCCGGATCAACAAGTCGTGCGATCGCCCTCTCCGGGCCGAAGCCGAAGATGTGCTCCCGTCGGTCGAGTTCCGCGCGCTGGGCGAGCGGAATCTCCGGTCGGTCGAGAGTGCCCAGATGGCCAACGATGAGGCCGCCTAGTGTGCCGCCAAGCAAGCGTTCGGAGCTGGTTAAGCGGTCAGGACCATCACGCACGTCCGGCGTTCGAAGAGCCGCCTCTAGGCGCCCGGGCGCGAACGATGTGCTCGGGATCCGTACATCGACTCGTCCGCCCTGACGCAGCACGAGCGACAGAAGACCCTGCATGTACGCGTCGGCGTGCATGCCACTGCTTCGCCATCGACCGAGGTCGACATTTAGATCGGTGTCCGAATCGAGACGATCGAGCCACGATTCGACATGCGTCGCGAGCAGCTTCCGCTCCGGGTGGAGTTGCATGGCCGAGCGAATCATCAAACGAGTGCCCTAGGGAGATGTCGGGTCGGTCGCGCCAAGCGCCAATGGTAACGAACGATGGCAGGGCAGGCAGACTCGATCGCTAATCGTCGCGCCTTCGAGCAACAGAGAGAAGTTGAAATGCTGTCGAAAAAGTGTGGAAAAGCAACGATGTCGGCCATTAGCCAACGAAATCGAAGATTTGAGCCCCCGCCGCGCGGCTGAGGAACTCGCCGAGATTCACTGTCATTTTGTGGCCGTACTCTCACGGCACTCTCAATTTGGTTGGGCCAACTCTCACGAAGGATGGGCCCCCTACAGCTCATGAGCGGGAACAGAGGCGATGTGACCCCAAATTGTTCCTGACAAGTTCGTGGCCGTACTGACACGGCACTGACAAGTAGGTGGCCGACTGACACGAAAAATGGCCGCCTACAACCGACCAAGGGGGTAGTCATGACAGATCTCAATATTGGCAAGTAGATCGCGATCAGTTCGACACCCGTCATGCCGCAGATCGTCGACTGTACGGACGGGTTCGATACGCGTTTGCGTTCCGTCGAGCCTCTGCGCCTTGGCTGCCGCCGCGTCCCCGCCGTCTCTCTCGTCTGTGCTGCCAGGTGGTCGACCCGGACGTGAGCAAGAGTGACGTGCGTTGACGTGTCAAGCAGTGGCCGCCAACGCGTGGTCGAAAGGCAGCGATCGAGGAACGCACCGAACGGCACTTGTCCAAGGCCGCGCTGCGTTGATTAGGGCCGAGCGCGGCGTGGATCGCGGTGGCATCCGTCTTGTTTAGATACGGCGGCGCGCACGTGGCGAATGACCCGGCTGCATGGCGAACGAGGCAAATGCGCGGAGCTTGAACTTGGCATCGGCCAGGTGGTCGCCGTGCGGATCGACGATCGACGCAACGAGGGTTCCGTCCTTACGGGAAATGACAACGAAGTCGACTTGCAGTGACTTCCACGTTTCGCTTCCGTCGTGATATGCGACGCGCAGCGCAGAGCGAGCCGCGCGAGGAGCGCTTCGTTACCAGGCGGCCGTCGATCGGCGCCCCAGTTCTGCGTGACGACAGTGGTCTCCCAGTCGTTGAGGTTGGCCGGGAACTTGCCGGACTCCGCGAACAGGTGGCGTTCGAACGGGGTACGGCTCGCCGTCGGTTGTGTCCGCGGGCGCAACTTCGTTGAAGGGCGGCATTTTCAAGACGGCCGCCGTCCGGCTCAGCGATGCCGCCCGCCCAGTTCGCTGACGGCACCGATCACATCGGATGCCCGTGGCTTTCCGAAGGCGACCTTTCAGTGTGCGACATCAGCGCCGTCGGTGTGAGGTCGAGGACCGGAAGGCGCCCGCGGAACAACCTCACCTGCGGTTAGACCTGACTGAACTGTCGCCAGCGCCTCGCGCTCGCCCAGTCCGGTTGCAAGCGCATCGCGGACGAGTAGGCCTACGACCTCGCTCTCTTCGAGCTGACCTCCAGCGATGATTTGACCGAGCCTGAAGGCGACCCGATTCAGTGTGTGGTTCCGCATTCCAGGCTGTGCTGTCCGCAAACGCGCCCGCTCGCCTTCGAGCGCGGCCTTCGCCCAGGCGGTCGTATCTCCGGTCGGTCGCCAATCTTGCGCGACACGGGGCCGCGCCAGTTCGGGCGGGCGGACGAGCATCAGCATCCACTCAGGCATCTCCGGTAGATCGGCGCCCCCGCTTTCGAGCGCGTACCGGCCGCCCGACGTGTGAGTCGAGGGCGGCGCGATCACGTACCCGCCATCGCCCCGGATGTCGAGACCCGGTCCGAGCCTGCGACCGGCGTCGTTGTGGACAAGGCCGCCCGGATGGAGGAAGTAGAGGTGACGGCCATCACTTCCCGTTCGCACCACTCGCCCCTCTGGCAACTCGCCGTGTTGTGCGACGAGTCGTTCGAGGCTTTCGGTTCCCCCGTGAGCGGGATCGATGTCGATGACCACGAGTCCGCTCGCCGCGCCGGTGCGGACGCCGACGTTCGCGATTGGCCAGCGCGACCACCACGCCTCGACTTGCGCGCCATCGACGGTGGCTGCGTTCAGGCCACCGGCGACGCGCGGGTGCTTGCCGGGCGAGCTGCAGTCGTCGACGCGACAAGTACAGCGGCCGGGCATCGGTGCCGGTGTGTGGCATGGGAAGACGGGCCAGCCGCGCTCGGCGTAGATAAGCGCGGCGTCGATCGGTCGCCGTCCCGCGGCCACCTCAGAACTCGACGCCCGGCGTGACGCGCTCCATCCCGCGGTCGAGACTCACCTCGCTCAGCCGAACCTCGGGCTCAGCGACCACCGTCGCGTAGTCGTGCGTGACCGACTGCGCGAGCGCCGACGCCAGCGGCACGCGCACGCGGCCCCACGTCGCGAAGTCGAAACGCACCGCACCAAGGTCCGGGTCGACTTCCTGGACGCGTCCAGGCGTGCCGGCCTCGGGTCCGCTCGGCACTTCCCGGGTGACGATGACCCGGTCGCCTGCTTGAAGCTCGCGACCCTCGACATCGACGGTCGGTCCGGTGAGTGAACCGTCGGCCTTCAGAGCGGCGCGCGCCATGCGCGTCAGCTGCTCAGCCTCGGCGACATCGGTCACCTCGATCGGCACTTCGTGCAACGTGCCGACGCGCTGGTACCAGTCGGCGAGCCGGGGATCGTCACCGAGTTCCTTCAGGACTCCTTCGACTTGGGCCTTGCGGCGTTCGACGAACGAGAAGTCGAGAGCGGACAGTCGGCCCGCCGAAACCTCTGCGCCGGTCGAGAACTCGCTACCGCAGACGCCGCACACGACCGGGCCGCGCGCCAGGACCGACGGCGCCATGCGCAGCTTGCGCCCGCATCGGCACTCGGCCGCCAGCGCGCTCTTCGTCTTCGATTCTCCGCCTGTGCTTCCCTCGGCGCCGAGTTGTCCTTCGGCTCCGACGCTCACGTCGCGTTCGAGCTGGCGCGCGATGCGGATCGCGTCGCCGAGACGCTCGATAGTCGGCGCGTATCGCTCCGCTGCCGCGTCACTTAGCGACGTGGCGGCGAGCCCGTATGGCGGCATCGCCCGAACAGTGAGCAGCACCTCGCGCGCCGTCTCGGCGAAGCGCTGGTTGTGATAGCGGCCACCGCGGCTGGTGTCCTTGACGCCTCGCGCCGCGTTGAGCCCGTGCGCCGCTTCGTGAAGCAGAACTTCGAACACTTGGTTGGGCGGCAAGTGCAACGCCTCGCCTGCGAGCAGCACCTCGCCGCGCACTTCGCCGTCGGCCAGCCAACGGCCACCCCACCAGTGGCCGAGCTTGACGAGCCGCCCCCGCTCGACGCCGGAACCGAGGATGACCACGACGTCGGGCAACTCGGGATGGTGCTGGCGGACGTCGGACCAGGCGGCCTCGCAAGCCGACACAACGGCGCTACCGGTCGCGGCGTCGACAGCCTCCGGTGGCGGAGCCGCAGTTCCCGCGTCCACGACCGCGAACGCGGGTCGTCCTCCACAGTCATCGACGCAGACGCGCACGAGCCCTCCCAAGGTTGTCGATCAGGTCGTCGCGGTCGGCGGTGGCGCGCAACGCCTTGGTCCTGAACCACGGCCGCAGCCGAACGTGCGCAGGAAGCTCGCTGCCGTAAAGCAGCGCGGCCTCGTCGACGCCAAGACGGCGCACGACGTCGATGGGCGCGGCGCGGCGGTAGGTCGAGTGCTCGCTGATCGAGCGGCGACCGCCGGCGAGGTCGGTGCTCACGTTGCGCTCGACCTGCGCCTCGTCGCCGATGAGGCGCGAGACGAACTCGAGCGTGTCCGGGTCGGAGATACCCGTGCCGAACAGCTTCGCCCGATGGTTGTTGAGCACGGTCTGGGCGCGGGCGCGGTAGCTCGCCTTGAGCTGGCCGATGTCCTGCCAGACGGTGACGAGGGTGATGCCGTGGCTGCGCGCGGTCGACGCGTAGCCCGGCAGGTCGGGCAGCGTGACCGTGTTGCCGGCCTCGTCGATCAGCACGAGGCACGGCGTTTCGAGGCGCCCACCTTGGCGCGCCGCGGTGTCGTAAGCGTGCCGGATTGTCTGTTGCAGCAGCACCGTGAGGACGGGCCGTAGCCGCGTCTGTTCATGTGCGGTGGCGACGACGTAGATGGTGTTGTCGCCCGCGGCCCACTCGTCGAGGTCGATCCGGAAGGGACTGGGCTGGGCGGTGTAGCCGATGGATGGGTCGGCCCACGAGGAGAGGACGTTCTCCATCGTGGCGAAGACCGAGCCGCGCAGCCGCGGCTCCTTGGACCACAGCGCCCGTCCCGAAACCAACGGCGCCTCGGGATCGCCGGCGAGCACGGCACGGTCTGCCTGCCACTCCGCCTCGATGGTCTGGTTCAGTTGTTCGGCGAGTTCGAGCGGCCATTCGTCGAACGGTGCGTCGGCCATCGCGGCGATCGGCCCGTCGCCCGCAGCGAGCATGCGGCGGAACATGGCGAGCGTCGCATCGCGCAACTCGTTCCACTGCCCCTCGTCGGCGTGTTCGTTGTCGTCTTCGCCGGCGAGCGTCTCGGCTCCGCGCGACGCGGCATCGACAAGAACCTTCTCTACGGAGGCTCGCTCCTGGCGGTCGACCCAGCGAACCACTTGGCCGATACCGACACCGGCGCGTGCCGCCGCGTAGAGGTACGGGGCGATGCCCTTGCGTGCCTGGGAGTACCAGTAGTCGGCGTCGGCGAGGCTGTCCCGCGCCGGCTGCACCGCCTCGACCATCCACGCCGCGGTGCGCAGCGCGCCTTGCCAGGTGCGACAGGCGTCGATCACTGACCAAGGGGCGGGATCCTCGGCGGAGCAGCCGGTGGGGTCGTAGATCCACACCTTGCCGCGGCGCTGCCGGTGCTTGAGCGTCGCCGCGAGGAGGTCGCCTTTGACGGACGTGGCGATGATCGGCCCGCGCCACTCCAGCAGAGCCGGGATCGCGAAGCCTGCGGTCTTGCCGCACCCGCTCGGTCCGATCACGGCGAGCGACGCCTGCGGTTCGCACGCCAGCAGTCGCCCGTTCGAAAACCCGAGCGTGACCCTGCCGGGCTCGGGCGTGCGGACGATGAGCCGGCGGAGGTGGCGCGGCCGAGCGAGTCCGGCGTCGCGCGTGACGCCGAACGCGCCGCGCCGATCGCCAAGTCGTTGCCGCAACCACCATGCGCCGCACGCAGCTGCCGCGGCCCACGCGAAGACGACGAGCTGGGCCGTCCAGTACAAGACGGGTCCCGGCAACGACGACCTGGCGCGCGGCGGCCACGCGCCGCGCGGGTCGCCCGGATGCGAGACGAGCTTCACCAGCGCGCTGCCGGCGTCGCTGAACGCGATCCGTCCGGCGTGACCGTTCGCCATTGCAGCGAGCGCGGCACCGGCCCATGTCACAAAGACGAGCGCGCCGAACATCCCGATCACCCACGGGAACAATTCGTTGTGCTCGATCCCTGACGCCGTTCGGGGCGAGGCGGGAGATGGACGGTTCATGTCGCCATCCGGTCGTCGGTGTTGCAGAAGGCGCGTTCGGCGCGGCCGATGGCGTGCTGCACGATCGCTGTATGCCCGCCGACCTTCCACAGCGCACGCCCGCGGCACAGCCGCGAGAGCACCTGCGTCTCAGTCGTCGTAAGTCCCAGCAACGCCCGGGCATCGGCAACCTGATCGGACGATTGGCGGAAAAGCACGCGTGTCTGGGTGTCGGCGAGCAGCCCCATCGAGACCTTCGCCGCCGCGGTGCCGTCGTCGGCCTGCGCCCGCAGGTCAGACAACCGGTGGACCACCGCGATGTTGGCCACGCCATACGACCGGCCGAGCTTCCAGCACGACTGCAAGTAACGGCTCGTCCGCTCCGACGCCAGCAGCGACCACGCCTCGTCGAGCACCTGCAGGCGCGGGCGGCCGCCAGGCTGCGCCAGAACCGCTTGCAGCCACGCGGTGGTCGCCAGCATCACGAGCGTGAGCGCTTCGGGTTCGTGGTGGACGGCCGAGAGGTCGAGCACGATTCCGGGGCCGGTCCAGTCGAGGTCGACGTTGGTCGGTCCGTCGAACATCCCGCGCAGGGAGCGGTCGAGGAGCTTGCCGAGGCCGTACACCGCGGCGTCGACCGAGCGCGCCAACTCCGCTTCGGACGTGCGCGCCCGCGTCGCCATCTCTGCCGTCGGGTTGGCCATGACCGCGACCAGGTCCGCCAACGTGGCCTGTCCGCTCGTCGCGGCGCGCGCCAGGTGCAGCGTCGCCCACCCGAGCACGGCGTCCTCGACCGGAGTGAGGTCGCGGTGCAGCACCGAGCCGAGCAGCGCGCCGACGAGCGCCGATTGGCGCTGCGCGATCTCGTCGGGACCGTCGGTGGTCGCGGTCGGGCCGGGGTCGAGCGGGTTGACGCGGCACGCCCCGCCGGGATGCAGCTTGATGACCGTCAGCCCGAGCGCTTTGCCGAGCGGCAGGTACTCGCCTTTCGGGTCGGCGATCGCGACCCAGCGGCCGAACACGCCGCAGGCGCGGTAGATGAAGCACTTCGCCGTCGCCGACTTCCCCGTGCCGGGCTCTCCCGCGAGCAGCACGTTGGGGTTGGTGACGAGCCCGGCTCGGTACGCCTCGAACGGATCGAAGGCGAAGCCGCCGCCGCCCGTCAAGACGTTGGTGCCGAGGTACACGCCGGCTGATCCCAAGCCGGCCTCGGCGAGGAACGGGTAGGCGGATGACACGTGCGCGGTCGTGGAGCGGTGACGCTCGATCCGCAGACGGTCGAGGACGGGCGTCACGCGAGCCGCTTCCGAGCGATGCCGCGCCCGATCGGCAGCGCGCACACGAGTCCGAGGTCGTGGCGTCCTTCGAGGGCGCGCAACTCGAGGCCCGCTTGCGCCGCGACCTGTTCGTACTCGGCGCACGACCGCGCCAGCGTTTCGGAGTCGCTCGCCGATACGACGACGAAGCCGGCGTACTCGAGTTCGGCGTACCCGGCGACGAGTTCGGCTTCGCGTTCGAGCACGGCGGACTGGGCGCGCCGGTGACGCGCGCCGATGCGGAACCCGGCGCGCGAGCGCTGCTCTTCGTCCGCCGCCAGGCGCGTTGAGTCGCGATCGACGCGACGCTGCGACCGCGACGGCGGAACGGGTTCGTAGTGGACGGCGAACGTGCGCACGCCGCCGGCGTGCAGGAGCAGCGGTTCGAGCCAGTTCGGTCCGACATCGAGGCGTGGCCATTCGGCGATCCAATACGCGCGGTGACAGGACCCGTCGACGCGCACCTCGGTCCACTCGGCCGCGGTGGCGAGCGGTCCGGACGAGTACGGCGACACGACGCCCGCCAGCTGCGCGAGCGACGCGGAGCGCGCAGTGAGCCGTCCGGCGGCGCGCGGGTCGAGGCGGGTGCGGAGCACCTCGGCGGTCTGACCGACCGACAGCGGCGCGCCAACGGCAAGACCGGCGGCTTCGAGACGGACGGTGAGGAGCCGGAGTTCTTCGAGCAACACCTCGGAGGCGGTGGCCTCCGCATCGTCTGCGCCCTTGCGCGACCGCACCCGGCGCGGATCGACAGTGACGGTAATGAGTGCTTCGTGCCGCACCGCCATCGGGCCGGCCTCAGCGAGCAGCTCGTCGTAGGCGCGGCGGGCAGGGCTACGCACGGGGTCCGCACCGTGCTCGGCGACGAAGCTCTCGTTGTCGGCGACGCCCGCGGGCGCGGACCACTCCGTTACGCGGGCGCGCACGACGGAGCCGCGCTCGACACAGAACCCCGCGAGCGCGTCACCCCACTGCTGCACGATGCGCTCCTGGTCGGCGCGCTCGATGAGCGAAAACTCGCGCCCCTGGACAGGAACCGACGCCGAGACTGTGCGGTCGTGTCGGTCACGCACGAGCGCGACGCCGTGGTCCCGCGTCGCGGGGCACCAGGTGACCGCGCCTGCGTCGATGAGTTCGATGTCGGCGAGGAACGGTGGTAGCGCCGGTTCGACATCGGCATCGGCGGTGGTCCCGGTGAGGAGCGGGATCGGAGCCAGCCAACGATGCCGGCCGAGCGCGCGTTGCGCGGTGTGGCGCACGAGCACCGGCGCCCACTGGTGAACGGCGCGGCCTTCCCACGAACCGAAGCCGAACGCCGCGCCGAGGATGATCGGCGCGAGGACGAATGGCGCGGCCGCGCCAGCCTGCAGGAAGAACCCCGCGACGAGGATCGCCGCGCCGAGCGAGATGCACTGCGCAGCACCCAGGCCGAGCAGCCAACCGGTCCGGTCGAGCGGCGCGAACCGGTAGAACCGCTCCTCGGTCGCGACCGAGGCGGTCACTGCTTGGTGCCTCCGTCGCTCGGCGGCGCGTCAACGTTCGCTCCGGCGGTGGCAGCCGCGGTCGAGCGGTGCGCGGCCTCCTTCGCCTTGCCCGCGGCTGCACCCGCACCTACGAGCGCGGCACCTCCGACCGCGCCGGCGGCGCCCGTGGCCGCGCCGCCGGAAGCAGACCCGGACGCGCTCGCACGTGCTGACGGACCCGACGGCGCGCCGCCTGCGGGGGCCGCTCCGACTTCTGGTGACGATGGCGGCGGGAGACGGAACCCACCCTGGCCGCCCGTCGACGAGCCCGACAGCCGCGTGAGCATCCGCGCGCTCGAGTACGTCGACACTCCGGTCTGCGCCGCGCGCGCCGGGCCGCGCGAGATCCCTTGCGCCAACAGCGCGCCCTCGGCAATCGGAACGAGCTTCAGGACGATGAACGGCGAGAACGCCGCAAGGCCGAGCAGCACCGTCGCCACGAGCAGCGTGCCGAGGCTCGCGCCCGCCGCAGCGGGCGCGTTCTGGCCGGCGCCAGCGCTTCCCGCCGACAGCGCCGCGACGCCGATCGCCAGCGCGATGGAGATGACGAACTTCGACAGGATCACCGCGAGCAGGATCTCGACGGTCTTGCGCAGGAACCCGCGAGCGAGGGGCCACAGCGTCGCCGCGAACCCGAGCGGCGAGATGGCGACCAGCAGATAGACCAGCGATGCGCGCACCAGGAGTTCGACCCACAGCAGGAGACCGGCGACGACGGCGACGAGGCCGATCACGACCGCCGCGAAACCGCCGGTCGCCGCCGTTACGGCGACCCCGAAGCCGGACAAGAAGTGCATCGCCTGATCGCCGCTGCTCGACAGGACGGCATTCGATAGCGCGTCAGTCAAATCGAGAAGGCGCGCGACGACGGCAGTGGTGAGGACCATGCCCGCGACCGCGGCCGGCAGATTCCCCGCGACTCGCCGGAGCATCCCACCGGCGTCGCCGTGGAGGAGACCCTGGAGCAGGCCGAGGAAGACGAAGCCGACCAGCAGCACGCCGGCGATGTTGCGGACGGTCGCGTACGGCGAGTCCTTGCCCGAGAACCAGACCGCCTCGACGTCGGGCCGGGCCGAGCTGCGCAGGAAGTCGAGCACGCCGTTGACGAAGAAGCCGACGGCCGCGAGCACCCATTTGGCGATGCCTTCGGCAACCTTGTCGAACGCCCACCCGGCGGCGCTTCCCATCATGCTGCCGATCGGGTTCGTGATGATGCCGCTGCCCGGCACGTCGGCGCGCGCCGGCGCCGCTGCGACGAGCTGCGCGCCGACAAGTCCGCTCGTGACGAAGGCGACGCGTCGTGTCCGTGTCACTGTGCATCCTTGAACTCGGTGAAGCCGTGCAGCGCGGTGTCGAGTTCGGCGCTGGTCGCGGGCGCGGCGCTGGCGTCGAGCATCGGCGCGGGACCGGGCGTGATCGTCTCGGAACGGATGCGCCAGTCGCCCGTCTCCCAGACGAGCTCGAGCGTGGACGTCGACCAGCTCGCCTGCGGCGGCGCGACATCGAGCCGCGACAGCACGCCGACGCTCCACACTGAGACACGGGCGCGTGACGGTGTGTACGAGTCGAGCCGCTGTGCGAGTACCGCTTGCGAGAAGCGGATCGGACCCGTGCCGTCGCTCAGCGCGTCACGAGCCGCCGCGAGCTTCGCCAGGGTGTCGGCCACTTGCTGATCGGCGGTAACGATTGAGGCCATGTGACGTACGGCGGCTTCGGCCGCGAGCGGATCGAGATCGAGCAGCAGTTGTCCGGTCGTCACGTACCGCGCCGCCGCGGCGACCGCGCCGTCTTTCGATCGCGCGAAGTCGGCGGGCACCTCGCCGCGCCGCGGCGACGCTGCCGCGGCGACGAGCGGGATGGACGGACGGTCCGAGACGGCGCGCTGCTCGTGCCCGCCGCCTCCGCGATGGACGCCTCCAGCGGCCAGTCCCAGCAGGAACGCGGCGACGGCGACGTACGCCGCGCGCCTGCGGTTCGACCGGCCACCGGAGGGCGTGGTGGCGCGCTGCGCCACTACTTCCCCGCAGCGCTGAAGAGCATGTTGACGGCCGTGGGCGCGAGGCCGGCGAGGATGGCGCCGATCGCTCCCGCGGCCACGAGCTGCTTGCCCCGGAAGGCGTTGCTGTAGCTGCCGGTGTTCTGGGCGAGGCCGTAGACCGCCGCGCCGACGAGGATGCTGGCAAGCGATCCCCACAGCGCGATCTGCGCCAGCCAGCCGAGCATCTGTTCCAGCAGCGCGGCGCCCGGCATTCCCGAGGAGCTCGGTGTGACGGTTACCGGCGCTGCCAACATCAAATGGATCACGGTGCCTCCTGGTCTGATCGGGAAGGCGAGTCATCTCCTCCACCGCATATCCACGTACGACGCGGAGCGCGAAAGCGCGACGCAAAATTTCTGATCGCGCTTTCGCGCCGGCGCGCGTACGTAGATGTCTTCGGTCCGCCCCGCGGGCGGGGCGGACCAGGAGGACCTTCGTGAAGCTCCTGTTCGCCATCGCGGGCTGCTTGTTGGGGACACCGGTCGCGATCGCCGCCGTGTTCACCGGACCCAACGCGACGATGTCTGCTGCTTCCGCCGCGGCTCGTGCCGAGATCCCGCCCGACCTGCTGCCCGTCTACATGGCGGCGTCGCTCACGTGTCAGGGCCTGCCGTGGCAGGTGCTCGCCGCGATCGGCTGGGTCGAATCACGGCACGCCCAGGGACACGCCGGCCCGACCACCGGCGATGTCGCGCCACCCATCATCGGTCCCCCGCTCGACGGGACGAACGGCACTCGCGCGATCCGGGACCCGTCACAGCCCGATGGCTGGGCGCACGCCCTCGGATCGATGCAGTTCCTGTCCACGACCTGGGCGAAGTGGGGACAGCTCGCGCCCGACCGCCCACCCGACGCCTCGCCGAACATCGAGAACGCGTGGGACTCGATCTACTCCGCGGCCGCGTACCTCTGCAGCGGCTCACCGTCGATCGACGACGTGCACGCCGCCGTGCTCCGCTACAACCACTCCGAGGCGTACTTCGAACTGGTGATGGCGAAGGCGACCGAATACGGCCTCGGCTCCGACGAATCGGCCGACGGAACCACCGTCACGGGCTCAGGCGACGCTGTCGTCAGCGCTGCCATGACGCAGCTCGGTGTGCCCTACCAATGGGGCGGCGAAGCACCCGGCGTCGGCTTCGACTGTTCCGGACTCGTCCAGTGGTCCTACGCCCAGATCGGCGTCGTCCTGCCGCGCACCACAAGCCAACAGGTCCTCGTCGGCGTCGCGGTGACGGATGTCGCCGACCTGCGGCCAGGAGACCTGCTCTTCACGCGCAGCACGCGTGAAGGCACGGTCGTCGACCTTGGCCACGTCGCGATCTACGCCGGCGGCGGGAAGGAAGTCGTCGCGCCGAAGACTG
Source organism: Actinomycetota bacterium (assembly GCA_041166405.1). Lineage (GTDB taxonomy): Bacteria > Actinomycetota > Acidimicrobiia > Acidimicrobiales > JACCXE01 > JACCXE01. The sequence continues at coordinate 14,404 of JBEEFV010000049.1, forward strand.
GCGACGTCGTGTCGGTGCGCGCGGTCGTGCCCAGCGCGGTTCAGGCCGCTCGGCGCGTGTTGAGTTGACACTCCGGGCTCGGCCCGCGCCCTGTGCGATGGGGTTGGGCTGGAGGCTCATTCGCGTCGGCGTTGCCGAAGCCTTTCGTATGGGTGTGACGCGGCTCGACGCTCGCTCGGAGAGGTGACGGTCGAGACCGTCGTTGGTGGCGCAGGCACGGCACGCGCTTGGCCGACGCTGCGCCGCTAGATGAGGGCGTGCGCGTTCAGCACCGAAGCGGCGTTGACGCTCGACACCAGGCGTTCGGTGGGCGACGCTCCGGGAGAATCCGCAACGCGTAGGACGCCGTCAGCGACAGCGGTGAGCGCCGACTCCGGGCGCTCGTCATCACAGTACGGCCGCCGTTTTGAGAAATGCGGTGCGTGACGTTTCGGGGGCACCATGGTCATCGCGGGTCAGCGCATAGCAACGCGAATGCGTCAGCAAATCGCTCCTCGTCGAGCAGGTCGGCATCGTGCAGGGCGCCATCGACCATCCCTCGCGTGAGCGCCATGAGAACTTCCACAAACTGCCGGCCCGGCATCGGTAGTGCCTCGTCCCGTTTGGCTGCGGCCTCTTCCAATGCTGTGCCACCAAGGTCACAGATGTCGCGAAGCATCCGGCGATACTGCTTCATTGCTCTGGGATGCGACAGGAGATAGGTCTGCAGCGCTCGGTCGAGCAGTACAAGCTGACGGTCAGCGCCGCGCAGCGTTTTCGCAACGGCTCGTCCGAAGTCGCGCAGCTGAAGGCGGAGTGGGAGTGTGGCGTCCAGCAGCGAGCTCGGGTCGACGATTGTCCGGTGCTCGTCCATAACGGCGAAAATGAGCTCGTCCTTCGTACGGAAGTTTGAGTACACGGCGCCCTTCGTAAGTCCCGCGGCCTTCGCGATGAGGTCCACCGAACAGGCGTCGACTCCGCGTTTCGCGAACTCGCGGGCGGCTGCAGTGACGAGTCGTTGGCGCGTCTGTTCTCGCGCTTCTCGCGTTGCCACACACTCAGCATAGTCCGCACTGGACAACTCGATACTGATTGGTATTGAATACCGATCGGTATGAACGCTCCGCGACTGTCGACGAACGCAAGGTGCATCCTGATATTCAGCGCGGTCGTCCTCACCTTGACGGGTCTTTCAGCGATTCCGGACATTGCTCGCTCGATCAACGGCGAGACGCCGGCCCCGCCCGGCCCTACGTCGTTGCTGTGGGCGATCGTGCCCATCGCCGCCGTGGTTGCCGCCTTGAAGGCGAGCCCGGTTCTTGAACTCGAGGAATTTCGCCGCTGGCTCACGCGGAGGCGCATCTCTGCGTGCTGGCTGACGTTCGCGATCCTCGGCGCAGCCCTACAGCCGGCCCTTCTCGCAACCGTCGTCCATCTGACGAACAACCTGGCCGTGGTCCCCTCCGCCGCAGAGATCGGGCGCGGGGCAGGCGCTGCCGCGCCGCTCATCATCGCCGCTTCCGTCGAAGAGATCGGATGGCGCGGCTTCCTCCTTCCTACGCTCCAAACCCGAATGTCGGCACTTGCCGCGAGCCTGCTCGTCGGCCTTCTTTGGATGATCTGGCATCTTCCGCTCACGCTGCAGGGGGGGCCAAACAGCCACGTCCCGCTGTGGTGGTATCCGATCATCACCATCGCTGCGTCAGTTGGCTACACCGCGATCTACAACGCCACTCGCGGAACCGTGCTCGTTACCGCCGCGATACACGGAACGCTCAACATCGTCACGGGCCCGGTCGTTCAACACCTCGCCGCGACCGGCCAGAGTACGACCGCTTTTTACGCAAGCGCAGCCGTGCTGTATCTGATTGCGGCGATCGCGCTGCCGATCGTTCTCGGACCCCGGAACCTCGCCCGAGTGCCTCGGCAACAGCTCTCGGTCTAGGTCGCCATCGTTCACATGACTAGAGCGTCCGAACGCCGGGTCTCAGGGTGGGTTCGCCGGCGAGTCAGCTCGCGACTCGCGCCGATGGCGGCGAAGCGCGGGGCGCTGGCGGCTCGTTCTCGCTACCGACAGCGCTGATTGCTGTCGTCACCGACTTCTAGTGACAACAACATGTTTTGGAGGACGCGACAACAACCTCATGAGGGAGCACATCTAGGTTGCCGCGGGCGTGATCTCTTCTAGCTCACGGCCATGGGTGTCGGGGAACAGGGTGGCCACGATGACGATCGCGGCGGCTGGCCCCAGCGCGAGCAAGGTGACGGTGCGGGGGAAGGTTCCGGTCACGGTGAGGAGCACGGCACCGAGGCCGAGACTGGCGGAGTCGCCAGCGACGCGTGCGAGTTCGACCCACGATCCGGCTTGGCCGCGCAGCCCGGTCGGGAACAGTTCGCTGCTGTAGCCGGCGAGCGCGGGCCAGGACCCGAGTTGGCCGGCGATGACCAGCGTCAGGCTTGGCCACAGGACTGGCACGCCGCCCGGCAGCCAGAAGAAGCCGGCGGCGCCGACGAGTCCGAGCGCGCCGAAACCACATCCGACGGCGCGTCGGCCGAACCGATCCGAAAGTGCGCCGGCGATGACCATGATCGGGATGGCGGGAATGCCAGCGGCGACGAGGAGGAAGTTCGCGCGGGCCACGGAGAGGCCGCGGTCGGTCTGTAAGAAGTCGAGCGCGAACACGCTCGCTTGTGTCGTGAGTTCGAGCAGGAAAGCGGTTGCGAGAACCAGCGCCAAGGCGCGGCGGTGCTGTGGTCGCAGAATCTCATGCCACCTGCGGTGGAGTTGACCGGTCAGGCGGGCATCGGCGAAGCGGCGCGTCTCGGGCAGTCGGCGCCGCAGCAAAGCGACGGCGGTGAGTGGCGGCAGACCCAGGAGGTAGAGCCAGCGCCATGAGAGGTTAAGTGGTGTGAAGACGGCGCCGTAGACGATGGCACCCGCGCCGAACCCGAGCGCAGCGTTCGCCGCGAGCCATCCGAAGCCGAGTCCACGGGCAGAGGCGGGAAGTTCCTCGGCGACCATTACCCACACGACGGCGCTCTCGGCGGTGAGGAAGATGCGCGCCACGAATTGGCACGCGACGTAGGAGGCCACGCCTGGCGCGAACGCCGTGGCCGCGGTTGCGAGGCTGTAGCCCACGATCGAGATGAGCAGAAGTCGACGCCGACCGATCCGATCGGCGGAGCGCGCAAGAACTACCGCGGGCACCGCGCCCAGGAACAACACCGCGATCCAGCCGGACGCGGCCGACTGGGTCAGGCGGTAGGTGGCGCGGATCTGGGGCAGCGCGATTGAGATGAGTCCGCGGTCGTAGCCGTCGAAGAAGCTCGTGGCTCCGAGCACGACAAGCAGGAAGCGATGGCTCGGCTCCAGGGCGCGCCATCCTCGCGGCGGAGCGGCGGCGAGCTGTTGTTCGTCCACGCTCATTGTCCGACGAGCCGCCTCCAAGGCCCCGGCACACGGTTGGCATTGATCGCGCCGGCGTCGACCAACGCCGCAAGGACGCCGTGCAGCGCGCGCCCGCGGAACTCGACTCGCGACGCGCTCCGCCGAACGGCGCGCCACGTCTTCCACCCGCGGAGACCGACGGTCTCGTACACGCCGGGGTGGACGAGGCTGTCGAAGACGGCGCGCAGCGCCAACGGGGCGAGCCGTCGAACCAGGAATCGGTCGAGCCGGGATGCGCCATGCCACAGCTCGGGAAGGCGCAGGCGGGCGTACGCGAGGTGACGGGCTTCTTCGGCGCGGTGATACACGTTCACTGACCGGAAGAACGGATCGGTCCCGGCGTGTTCACTCGCCAACTGCTGGAAGAGGTCAGGAACCTCTTCGCCGGCGAGCACCATCACGTAGAACAGCAACGGCCGACGCAACACAAAGGCCGTCACCCAACGATCGACCGTCGCGAGCGGACCGGACACGAACGGGTTCTGCGCCATCGGAGCCAACTGATCGAGGAGGCGAATGAACAAGCGGGAGTGACGCGTCTCCTCGCCGAGCTCGTGCAGCACGTATACGGCCCGCGGGTTTGTCACGTCGGGCTCGTAGGCGAACTGGCGTGCGAAGCCGGCGATGAGGAGCAACTCGAAGCGGATACCGGCTTCGGTGATAGACGCAACCTCCTCGCGGGCCAGCGTTTTCCACTGCTCCGCACTGAGCTCAAGGCCAAGGCCAGCGACGCTCAGCAACTCAGGAGCCACGACCGCCTCGGCCGCGTCGATGTGTCCTCGAACGGCGTCGTCGGGATCGATGACGCGACGAGCTGAAGTCGTCGAGAGACGGGCGATGCGTTCTTCGAGCGTTGTGGGCATGCCGGCGGAGAGTAGAGGAACTTAGGGAATAAGTAAAGTCCTTATTTCCGAAGCGATGGCGTATGCTTCGCTCCGTGCTCGACGTGACTAAGGGTGCCCGCACCCGCCAGACGCTGCTCGATCTCGCCATCGCCCGGTTCGCGGCCGTCGGCTACCAGGCGGCGTCGGTCGCCGAGATCTGCCGGGAGGCAGGTATGAGCACGACCGCTGCCTACGTGTATTTCGCCACCAAGGAAGAACTCTTCGCGGCGGCCGTCGACGAAGATGCCGAGGGCCTTATTCACGACGCGCTCCCGGATCTGATCAGCGGCTCCTTCGACGGTGACTGGCCATCCCTGTTCGCCCGCTTGCTCGTCGCCGTGGACAATCACCCGCTCGCCCGCCGCGTCCTCGCAGGCGACGAAGGCAAGACCACGGACCGCCTCCTAGTGCTGCCCGCGGAGGCAGCCCTACGCGCGGGTCTCGCCTCGGCGATCCACGCGGGACAGAAGAGCGGCGAGATACGCGACGACATCGACGCGTCCGAGACCGCCATCGGGCTTGAAACCATCATCATCTCCGTGCTCATCGCGATGCTCCAGACGGGCGGCGTCGCGGACGCGGAACGCGCGGGCGGTGTCTTGGCGGTACTCGACTCTGTACTCCGAGTGCGCCCGCGGCGAGCACGTCAAGTCCCGAAACGTACGAGGGTCAACGCTCGATCCGTCACGCCGTAGATTCGGCGTTTCCCGAGCAAGGCGGCGGCCTGTCGCACCGCGCGTGGAGGCGCGATACGCAAGTGCTACGTGAGGGCCTTCGCCCGGCCCCTTTGGAATGATCCAAGCGAAGCGTCCGCGGATGGACGACAAGCCGAAGCATCACCGAGCGGCGATCGGGGGACAGTCGCGGCTGCGAAACTCAGTCTGTGCACTGCCCGGACCTAACTGGTGAGCGGGTCCGCCTCCGCGGCTGGGTGGAAGATGACGCAGAGTGGTACGTCGCGGAACGCGACGAGCTTGTGTTCCGGTGGACTTCCGAGCCGAGGGACCTGACAGTCGAGGTGGCTCGTGACTCGATCGCATCATCCGAGGACGTCCCAGGCGTTTATGGCTTCGCGATCGCCGATCGCTTCACTGGTGAGCTCATCGGGCACCTTCCGGTCACGGTCAACGAGCACGTCGCGGAGATCGCCTATTGGCTGGGCCCCGCCAAACGCGGGCGTGGCTCCCTCAGCGACGCGCTCTGCGTGGTGATCGAGTGGCTTGTCACTCTCAAGGTCACGCGAGTTGTGCTCGAGGCACATCCCGACAATGTCGCCTCGCGACGAGCCGCCGAACGAGCAGGGTTCACCTATATCGGCGAGCATGCTTCTACCAAGCGATTTGCCGACACCGGCCGAGTCGTCGTTTACGAGCTGGTCCTGCCACGCCCGTAGCGCGGCCTCGTTGGGGCACGCGGCTCTACCGAGCCGCGGCGAAGGCCGGCCGGTACCAAGATGGGGGTCGTGACGGACGCGGAGCGCGGCTTGATACGTCGAGTCGTTATCTAGTGCCGAGCGTGTGGGCTTGGCTGGCCTGAGGACGCGGAGGTCTTGTGCACGGTCGCGGACCACGCGCGCTCGCGCCACGAGCGCCACCGGCATCGAACGCCCGTGGCGTTGCCGAGCGGAACAGAAGTCTGGGCGGTGTCATTCGAAGAGGCAGAGGATGACCCTACGCCCGTGATCTGTTGCCCGACTTCGGGCTGTACCTCGACGAGAAGTGGAACCCTCCCTGGGAGCACGAGCACCTGGCGTGGCCCGACTTTGGCATTGCGGACGACGGCGATTCACTGAGGGAGCAGCTGGCCGGTGCACTCCAGCGTGCCAAGCGCGGTGAACGCGTGGAAGTCGGCTGCTGGGGAGCGCACGGCCGGACGGGAACCGCGCTGGCGTGCCTCGCTGTCCTCGACGGCCAGGGGCCGGAGGATCCGTGGCGTGGGTTCGGTCGAACTATTGCGAACGCGCCATCGAGACTGCGGAACAGGAGGCTTTCGTGGTGGCCTTCTCCCGATAGGGAGGCAAGGGACCGGTCCCACGCCGACCCGACGAAGCGAGCGAACAGCCGCAGTCACAGAACCCGAACCCACGGTCGGAGTCGCGCGGCGTCGAGTTCCTCCGATCCGCTGCGTTAGCGATAGGAGGCCGCCTGCAAGGCGTAGAGCTCCGCGTAGAGGCCGCCGGCGCCGGCGAGTTCCTCGTGCGTACCGGTCTCGATGACGCGTCCGCCGTCGATGACGATGATGAGGTCGGCGAAGCGAACGGTCGAGAAGCGGTGCGAGACCAAGATCGTTATTCCGCCGGTGACCGCCGCACTGGCTGAGGCGGCGTGAACGTAGCGGTCGAAGAGGCGGGCTTCGGTTTGCGGGTCGAGGGCGGCTGTGGGCTCGTCGAGAACGAGCAGCAGTGGCGCGGTGCGCATGAGGCCGCGCGCGAGGGCGATTTTCTGCCACTGGCCTCCGCTGAGTTCGCTGCCGTCCTCGAACTGGCGGCCGAGTTGGGTCGACAGGCCGTCGGGAAGCGAGGCGACGAGGTCGGCGGCGTCGGCGCGGTCGGTGGCGTGGGCGATGGCGTCGAGGTCGTCGAGGTGGGCGAGATCGCCGGTACCGATGGCGGTACGGGCGAGGAACTCGAAGTGCGCGTGGTCTTGGAACGACGCGGCGGTGCGAGTGCGCCATTCGTCCAGCGGAAATGCGGCGAGGTCGACGCCGTCGACGGTGATGCGTCCGGACGTCGGCTGGTACATGCCGGTGAGCAGCTTGGCGATGGTGGTCTTTCCTGCCCCGTTCTCGCCGACAATGGCGATCGACGCGCCCGCCGGAAGCTGAAGAGAGACATCGGTCAACACGTCGCGGTCGGTCCCTGGATAACGGAAGGTCACCGCTTCGAAACGGATGCCGTCACGCAGCGAAGGCGGGACGGCACCCGTCTCGTCCGGTCGACCGGCCCGACTCTCGGTGGCGTAGTCCATGAGCCAGAGCAGCTTCTCGCCGATGCCGAAACTCCGGATGACGGCGGCCGTGCTCGAGGCGAACAGCGCGATCTGATTGTTGAGTTGGGCGGCCAACGTCAGAGCCAGCACGAGGTCGCCGGCGGTGGCTCGGTGGTTGATGACCTGTTGGCCGAGAACGACGAGCGCGCCGACGAAGGCCGCGCTAAAGATCGCCCAGCCGATTGACTCCTCGACCGCGCTGCGGCGCGCGGCGCGCCCGAGCGCTTGATCCCCGCCGGCGAGCAGGCCGCGGAAGCGTGCTTCGAGCCCGGCCTGCATCCCGAAGACGCGCGTCTCCCGGCCGGGCGCTTCGTTCGAACCGAGTTGAAATACGTCGAACTGTTGCCGCCACATCATGGTGATGTCGGCCCATGTGCGCACGCTGCGGCGTTGGGTTCGCGCTCCCGTCACCAACGACGGCAACGCGAAGACCGGCAAGAGCGCCAAGGCCGGGGTTATCGAGGCCAGCGCCGCGACGGTGGCGATCAAGCGCAACAGCAGCGCGATTGTCCACGCCGCGGAATCGGGCATCGACGCGAGATTTTGGTGTTCCTGGCGGAGCAGTTCGATGCGATCGAGGTACTCCGGCCGCTCGAAGTGTTCGATCCCTTCTGCGGATGCGGCCAGGAGAGCGAGGTCGCTGTCCAGCACCAGCGAGGCGCGCTCCGTCATGCCGACCCGCACCGAAAACGACAGCCATGCGCCGGCGAGATTGATCGCCACCGTGGCAGCGAGAAGCCCGGCGGCGACGACGACGCCGTGTCGGTCGTGTCGGAGAGTGGCGTCGACGAGCAGCTTGAGAAAAACGGCGGTAGCAACGGCGCTCGCCTGGCTGACGACGAGAGTGGCGATCGCGACGAGCGGACGCCACCGGCTCACGCGAAACGGGATGCCGGCGATCAGTCGCGCCGTGCGCAGGTGGTTAAGCATCGGCCGCCTCCGGATCGGTGAAGCGTTCGGCTTGCGCGGCGAACATCTGCGCGTAGAGGCCGCCGAGCGCGACCAGTTCGTCGTGGGTGCCTTCCTCGGTGACGCGTCCGTCGTCCAGCACGACGATGCGGTCGGCGCGGCGCACGGTGCTGAAGCGGTGCGAGATCACGACAGTGGTGAGGCCATGCGTGACCGCGAGGAACCGTTCGTAGAACGCCGCCTCCTGCCGGACGTCGAGGTGGGCGGTGGGTTCGTCGAGGACGAGCACCGGCGCGCCTTGGGATGCGGCGTAGAGCGCGCGGGCGAGGGCGATGCGTTGCCATTGACCGCCGGACAGGTCGGCGCCTCCGTAGTTGCGCGCCAGCACGGTGTCCCAGCCTTCGGCGAGCTGCTCGACCAACTCGGCGGCACCCGCGAGGGTCGCGGCGCGCTGGAGTGCTTCGGCGTCGACGGCGTGGCCGAGCGTGACGTTGTCGGCGGCGCTCCAGGGGTAGCGAACGAAGTCCTGGAAGATGGCGGCGATGTGACGCTGCCATGACGTCGGTTCGAACTCGCGCAGATCGACTCCGTCGAGGGTGATCCGTCCCGCCGTTGGGTCGTACAGACGCGCCAGCAGCTTGAGCAACGTCGTCTTGCCTGCGCCGTTCGCCCCGACGATCGCGAGGCTCCGGCCGACCGGGATCGTCAGGTCGAGCCCGTGGTACAGGTCGGGCAGGTCCGGGCGATAGGCGAAGGACACCGACTCGAACCGAATCTCGCGCTGCGGGATCGGCGCCGGCGTCGTGCCGGGCAGCGAAGCGCTGGGGTCGGACGTGGCCGCCTCGAGGTCCAGCATCGCCTGCACGGCGCCGGCTCCAAGCTCAACCCAGTGGTCGTTCTGCGTGACCGAGGCGACCGTGGACGCCAGGAGCAGCGCCTGCACCACAACGGTGACCTGTCCAACACTGATTCGTCCCGCAGCCGCGTCCGCCGCCGCGGCCGCGATTACCAAGCCGCACGCGGCGACGACAGGCACGATGCCGAGCGCCGCGTCGCGTGCCGATGCCGAGCGCCGTGACCAGACGGGGCTCATGGCCCGTCCCCACTCGTCGCGCATCCAGTCGACGAGCCACGACGCCAGGCCGAAGACGCGGACTTCCTTGGCCGCCGCCGGATCGAGAGCAAGGGTCCGGAGGTACTCCGAGCGGCGCAGCACCTGCGTCCCCCGATGCTGCACGATCACCATGTCCAACAGCGCCACGCGCATTCGCCGGAGCGCGTGCACAACCACGACGACCATGAGCAACCCCGCCCACCAGCGGTAGGCGAACAGGAGGACGAACCCGCCGACGCCGCCCAGCCGGCCCGCCCACTGCAACACCAATCCCCATAGGGCAGTCCTCGGCCCGTACCGGCCGGGTGTGGCCGCCCGCAAGACCAGGTCCTTCTTGGTCGGGTCTTCGAGATGGGCGACGCTCGAGGGCGCCACCATCGCCCGGAACGTCCGACGGAAAACGAGGCTGCGGAACCGCAGGCCGAGCTGATCGGCCAGCGGATCCAGCAGCGGCGCGGATACCTGGCGTACGAAGAAAATCGCGCCGGCAATCAGGATGTGGCGGATCAGTTGGTCGGCCGCTGCACTCCCCGGGCCACCGCGCGCCGCCGCGTGCACGGCTGTGACCGTGTTGCCGACCTGGAGAGCGAGCAGCGGCGCGAGGATCGCCCCGAGAGCGACGACGAACAAGATGAACGTTGCGAGGCTCGGACTGGCGACGAACGCGCCCCGCGCCAACTCCCAACGCAAACGGCCGCCAGCGATGTCGAGCTGCCACCATCGACGTTCCCCAGAAAACGCGTCGGCCGCCACACAGCATTCTCCCCGACCCGCACGAACGTCGGCGAAGTGATTCCGATCCAACCAAGCGCGCCGCCGCCCGAGCAGCCGACGCGTCCGAGCCGGAGCGTGGCGCGGACGGCGTTCAGGGAGGAGCCCGGAAGCGATGCTTTCTCGTAGGTGATGGACGTCGCTGACCTTGTAGAGCGGGCCGCCGACGAGCGACAAGCTCTCGCAGTCGCGCTGGCCGGCGTTCGGCGACGCGGTGCGAGTGTGCGCGGGCGAACAATGACGATTACGCGTGCCGGACACCTAGCGCCAGAGGACTGGCTAAGTAGCTGGCGAAGTATTGCGGTTCGTGACTTCGAACGGCGTCAGCGGGTTCAGCATGTCCGTGGGATCTCCAGGTTTGCACGCGAAAGAGCGGCCACCCGAACCGTAGGGTCCGGATGGCCGCTCTTTGTTCGCGGTGGAGTGGAGGTGGCTCTGTTCGGGTGCGTGTTCTAGGCGGCGTCGGCCTGGCCCGTGCGGAGCCAGTGACGATAGGCCGCCTTCGCATTATTAAGGAGAGCGAATCCGAGCACGTCGAGCTCGACGTGCTCGCGCGTGTAGCTGTGCGCCCGGTGCCACGGGCCGAGGGAGCGTTCGAGCTGGGCGTTCATGGACTCGGCGGTGGGGCGGTAGTTGTAGAGCCGCTTGTAGCGATCGGTGCCGGGTGGGAACGGCCGGACGTTCTCGGCGCGATTGAAGCCGTTGGCACGGTCTTCGTCGGTGGTGTCGTAGCGGATACGAATCGTGGCTCCGGACGGCGCTTTAAGGACGCCGTAGAAGGTGCTGCCGCCCTTCTTGCGGGGGCGGTGTTCGATCTTCTTCTCGTCGAGCTCGACGAGGACGCGTTTTCCATTCTGGGTGACGTCGACGAGATAGGGGCGGCCGTCGATGGCATGGATTGGGACTTCGTAGGTCGTGCCGGTGGGCGTAGTGATCGTTGCCGTGCCGGCGGGAGTGTCCTTGGGCACGCGCTTAGTCGACTTCGATGCCCGGACTTTTGCCGCGACCGGGGCGACGGTCACGAGTCCGACCCCGTAGAGGTCGTCGACATGAATGCCGCGCATGGCGTTGTCGTACAGAACGGCGAGAGCGTCGAGGCGCTGCTTCGCCTGCTTCGCCAGCCGGACCGATGTCGCGGCTTCGCCGCCTTCACCGGACCGGACGGAGTCGAGCCCCGTGATGATGGTCTCGTTCGGATGGCCGTTGCGGGCCGACATCAGCGCGAAGTGGTGACCGAAGACAACTTCGTCAGCGCCGTTCGTGTAGTAGCGCGCGTCGGCATCGAAGCGCCGAAGTTTGATTTCGCCCGTCTTGAGTACCTCGCCGTTCACCGTGTATTTGGACAGGGCGGCGAGGGTCTTTCCGTCGCCGATCAAACACGACGAGAGTGGTGGGTTGGTGTAGCCGGCGCTTGGGTCGTCGCAGATGCCGATCGCTTTGGCCATCGCTGCCGCTGTTTCGCCGAAGCGCCTGGTGGCCTCGACCCAGAACCCCGGAGTCGCCGCGAGACGGTCCCGCAACCAGCTGTATTGGCCACGCGTCATCGGCGGCACGAGCTTGAGGCCTGCTTCGAGGCTCAGGTCGTGTTCCTTGTAGGCGGCGGCAAGGCGGCGGCGCACCCACAGCATTTTCATGGTGCGCTCGACGGCGCGGGACGACTCTTCGACGGAGATGAGCGTGAGGTAGATGACCCAGAGCCAGGACGGGTGCTCGCGGTTGCGGCCGCGGGTCTTGGGCGTGAACTCGTCGATGAGGTCGGCGAGGTCGAACACCTGGGGGGACTCGAGCAGCGCGTCGAGCGTTTCTTCGAGGTTGAGGGCGTAGTCGTCGACGCTCATCGGCCTGCTCCGACGATGCGCAGAGCAGTGTCGAGGGAGCGACAGCCGAGAAGGCGTGCGGCGGCTTCGATGCCGTGGGCGTCGTAGGCGCGGCGGCCGGCCCAGGCGCGGATCGAGTCGATGCGCACGTTTGGAAGATGCGCGAGGTGTGCTTTGCGAAGGACGGACGACAACGCCTGGCACGCCGACACACTGGCCGAGAACGCTGTCGACCGCGGACTGAAGCACTTCTCGCCGTCACGAACGCGCTCCAGATGTGTCGCCAACGCCATGATCCCGAAGGGCGTCAGCTCGTTCGTGCGAGGCAACACCCGAGCGGAACCGGGGAGGTCGATCGTTCCACGGTCGACGTCGATGTCGTCCGGTGTGACGAAGCCCACCTCCCATGTCGTTCCACCCGCCTGGGCGACCGCGACAACGCCAGGCAGCCGCGTGGCACTGAGCGACATCGTCGCGTCCTCGCACCGACGCACTTCGGCGTCGGTGAGAGGACGTACGTCGGCGAAGGCACTCCGTCAGCAACCCCCTGGAGGTTCTGTCATGCATACCCCGTCCCTGCCCGGCTTCACCGAAGTCCTCGTCCCCAAAGACGACCACGTCGTCGATCGGCTCATTGCCCGCGCCCGAACGTTGTTGAACAAGGCGACCCGTGGCCGTGTCGAGGTCGACTACGACACGCGGACCGTGGTGTTCAAGCACATCGACGGCGAACACGCGCTGCGGCTTCTCGCGCTCGTCGAGGAGCACGACGAAGGCAATCCCGCTTCGGCGCGCTGGGCCGATCAGCTCGACCCACGCACTTCGAATGCCGGGTGCCGCTGGATTACTTTCCGCCCGGACCGGGTGCTCAGCATTCGCTGGTTCCCGGAACGGGTCCTCATCGAAGACGACGCTCACCGCGCTCGTATCGAACTCGCGATTGCACTGCTCGACAACCTCGCCGAAGGCGCCGTCGCGACCGACAGCGACGTCGATGATGACTTCGAGAACGACGCCGATGACAACGACGGCGTCGGCAACGCGGACGGCGACGACGACAGCGCTGACAATGGCGTCGTCGACCATGGCGATGGCGACGTCGTCGATGATCCGCCCGCCGAGGATTCGGTGGCTGGGGGTCCCGACCCGCCGGGCAGCTAACGCGCATTGACGCGGACCTCTCCTTTCCCCCAGGAGCCCGTCCAAACAGACCGCCACGCCCGAACTCCCTCTCGAACGGGCGTGGCGGTCTGTTTCCACGCTCACCAGATCGGAACGCATCATGGTGAAGCATCACCGCGCGACTCGTCGAGCCCGGCCGGCTTCGGATTCGTCGAGACCGAAGGCTCGCGCTCGAAGTGCCGGGAGACCGAGCACCCTTACAGCCGTACCCGCGCAGCGAGACGGGCCACGAAATTCCTTTGGCAGACCGAACGCCGGCCGTCGGCGTCGGCAACGAGGGACCGTCGGTCTGCCAAGATGAGCGACTGGACAAGCGCGTCGAGCGGGGCGCAGGCGACATTGCTCTCAAAGGTCGCCGCCGAGGAGCGCGCTTTGCGCGTCGGCGAGGGCCACCTGTGTCGTTCTAGGTTCCGTGGAGTTCGGCGACGATGGCGGCGGTCGCTGCTGTTGGACGGCGCCGGGTGACGGCGAGCAGAGAACGGGAGACTCCGAGGCGTTCGGTCGCGACGGTGACTTGGGCGCCGGCGTGTGCGAGCACGAGGTCGGGGACGATGGTTGCGCCGTAGCCTTCGGCGACGAGGCGTAGCAGGAGTTGGTTGTCTGAGACGTCGGCGCTGATCGTCACATCGAGGCCGGCCTTTTGGAGGACGCGCTTGGTGGCGGCCTCGCATCGGGTGCCGGTGCCGTTGACGAGCCACGGCAGGCCGCGGAGATCGCGAAGCTTCGTCGTCGCCGGCCATGCGGGCGGGAGCACCAGTCGCAAAGCGTCCGTGGCCACGACGTCATAGTCGAGTCGTTTGTCTCGACCGCCTTCGTCTCCGGGGTACTCCTGGATCATCGCGATGTCGACGTGGCCCAACCGCAACTCGCGGAGCGCGGCCACGTCCTCGGCTTCGACGACCACGATGTCCCCGAGTTCGCGAAGGCGGGCGAGCGCCGGGACGACTTGGGCCGCCAAGGCGGAAGCGATCCCGGAGATGACGACACGTTGGCGCGGTGGCGAGCTGTGCACGACATCGGATGCGTGGGCAGCCAGAGCAAGCATCTCCTGGGCGACAGGCGCGAGTGCGCGCCCAGCGTCGGTGAGCGCGAGCCGTCCACCGGCGCGGTCGAAGAGGCTGACGCCGAGGCCGCGCTCCAACTTCGCGAGCTGCTGGG
>JBEEFV010000050.1:0-23383 GCA_041166405.1 Actinomycetota bacterium
GCGTGCGCGTGTTGGCGACGAGCCGCGAACCGCTGGAGCTCGACGGTGAACGGCTGTTGCCGTTGGCGCCGCTGGGTGTCGACGACGATGGCGGCGAAGCCGTCGCACTGCTGGCCGATCGCATCGCGTTGGTACACCCCGACTTCGCGCTCGACGAAGACACGTTGCCGCACGCCGTCGTCGTGGCGCGTCGCCTCGACGGCCTGCCGCTCGCCCTCGAGCTCGCGGCGGCGAGCACGAGCACGCTGTCCCTCGCCGAAGTCGCGCAACAACTCGACGATCGTTTCGAACTCCTCACCCACGGCAAGCGAACGGCCGCCGATCGCCAGAAGACGCTGCGGGGCGCCATCGACTGGAGCTACAGCCTCCTTGACGACGATCAACAACGACTGTTCCGCCGACTGGCGGTGTTCCCTTCAGAGTTCGACTTCGGTTTGGCACGCGCGGTGTGCGGGACCGAGATCCCCGAAGTCGACGAAACGCTCGCCACGCTGATCCGCAAGTCGCTCGTTTCCGAATCGCCGACCACGCGGCTGCGGTATCTCGAGTCGGTGCGCGCGTTCGCGCGCGAGTTGCTCACGGCGTCCGACGAGCTCGACGAGGTCACCGAGCGTCACGCCCGCTACTTCGTCGACGGGATCGACAAGGAGGAGATGCAGCGCGACGAGTGGGTGGAAACGATCAGCGACGACCTGGCGGCGGCGATGCGTTGGGGTGCCGACCACGATCGCCATCTGCAACTGCGCGCCCTCGTGTATCTCCAGCCGTTCTGGGACCGGAAGGGCCGGTGGTCCGAGGGGCGCGCCGTCAGCGACGCCGTGCTCGCTGCGACGACCGAGCTCGTCGTACGGGAACGGTGGCAGGCGCTGACCAAGGTGGGCGGCTTGGCGCTGCACCAGGGCGACCGCGACGCGGCGCGCGGCTACTTCGCCCAGGCCGTCGACGTGGCGGAACGCGCCGGCAACGCTGACGACGCGCAGTTCATGCTCGGCAACCTCGGGCAGGTCGCGCTGTTCGAGGGCGACTTCGACACCGCCGAAGCGCTGCTCACGGGAGCGCTCGACGCTGCCCAGCGCAGGGGGAAGGACCGCGACGTCGTGTTGTGCCTGAGCCACCTCGCCAACGTCGCGTGCCAGCGTGGCGACCTGACAACCGCCTGGGACCTGTCGCTTGACGGCCTCGATCGAGCGCGTGAACTGGAGTGGTTCGACGTCGAGTTCTCGCTCACGAATCTCGCGGGGGAGATCGCTCGGCAGCGCGGTGACCTGGCCCAGGCACGCACGACCCTCGGTGACGCGCTGGCAATGGCGCGCAAAGCCGGCAACGCCGAGTCGGCGGTCTACCTGCTCTACTGCCTCGCCGCGGTCGAGGTTGACGACCTCCAACCCTCGGCGGCGCTGCCGTTCTTGCGCGAGGCGATCGTGCTCGGGCACGAGACGGCGGCGGAAGCCGACCTGGCGGAGAGCCTGGAACTGTCGGCGCGAGTCGCGGCCGAGGACGCGCCGGCGACGAGCGCGACGCTGCTCGCCACCGTGGATCAACTCCGCACGTCCATCGGCTTCGCCCGCGATCAAGCGGCGGCTGCGGCGTACGACGAATTGCGCGCCGCCGTCGGTTTGGGCGAGCCGCTGCCGATCGACGACGCCGTCACCGCGGCGCTGGCAGTTCTCGACGAACTGCAGGCGGCGAACAGCTAGTCGGGGATGACGCCCATCTTGCCGAGGTGGAAGTCCTCGAAGGCCTGCTGCAACTCGGCGCGGGTGTTCATCACGAACGGCCCCTGCCACGCAATCGGTTCGCCGATGGGCTTGCCGCCCAGCACGAGCACGTCGAGCGCGTCGTACCGGCTCTCCTGTTGGTGGGCGGCGGTGACTACGACCGGCCCCTCGTGGTTCGGTTCGAGCACGGCCAACTGACCGGTCCGAAGCGGCTGCTTCTCGGGCCCGACATAACCGTCGCCGGAAAGGACGTAGACGAGCGCGTTGAAGTCGGCGCGCCACGGCAGCGACAGCTCCGCACCCGGCGCGATCGTGGCGTGCACGTAGTTGATGGGGCTGTGCGTCGAGCCCGGGCCGTGCACTCCGGCCACGTCGCCCGCGACGACGCGCACAAGTGCGCCTCCGTCGGCAGTACGCGCGAGCTTCACGTCGCCGGCTTCGATTCCCTGGTACGCCGCGGGCATCATCTTGTCCTTCGCCGGCAGGTTCACCCACAGCTGCACGCCGTGGAACAGGCCGCCGGTGCGCACGAGGTGTTCGGGCGGCTTCTCGATGTGGAGGATTCCTCCGCCCGCGGTCATCCACTGCGTCGACCCGTCGGTGATGACACCGCCGTTGCCGATCGAATCCTGATGCTCGAACGTGCCGTCGATCATGTACGTCACCGTTTCGAACCCCCGGTGGGGATGCCACGGTGTGCCGCGCGCTTCACCCGCGGCGTACTCGACCTCGCCCATCTGGTCCATGTGGACGAACGGATCGAGCAACTCGTGGGGGACGCCCGCGAAGGCGCGTCGCACCGGAAACCCCTCGCCTTCGTAACCCGACGGCGCGGTGCTCACCCGGCGCACCGGACGAGCCGGTACGTCGGGCGGCGACACCGCAATCGGATCAAGCGTGAGAACGTCGTCGACGGAAACTGCAGGCATCTACTGGCGCACCGCCTCAACCTCTAGATCGATCGTGACATCTTTGCCGACGAGCACGCCGCCAGTTTCGAGGGCTTGGTTCCACGTGAGGCCGAACTCTTCACGGTTGATCTTGGTCTTGGCGCTGAAGACGGCGCGCTGGCCGCCCCACGGGTCCGTGACCGTGCCTTCGTAGTCGAGGTCGAGCGTCACGGGGCGGGTCACGCCGTGCACCGTGAGTTCACCTTCGACGGCGAAGCTCGAGCTGCCCTTGTGCTGCACCGACGTGCTCTGGAACGACACCGTCGGATACTTCTCGACGTCGAGGAAGTCAGCGCTGCGCAGATGGCCGTCGCGCTGGTCGTCGGCGGTGTGGATCGACGCGGACTGGATGGTCACGGCGACCGAGCTCTTCAGCGGGTCTTCGTCGATCGTGATCTCGCCGGCGAACTCGGCGAAGCGGCCCTTGGTCTTGGCGACCATGAGGTGGCGGACGGTAAAGGCGACCGACGAATGCGATGCGTCGATGGCGAAGGTCCCGGCCTCGGGAATATCCAGGCCGTTGAACTGACGGGTGTTGCTTTGGGGGGCGGTGGTGGTCATCTTTGTCTCTCCTGTTACTTGCGTGTGCAAGCAACTTTAGCAGAGATTGTTGCGTATGCAAGTACTTTCTCAGGTACACTTCGGAACGTGGATCCGGTCCTGCACGACGAGCGCATCACCGCCGTTGGTCTCTTCATCGAGGCCCACGATGCGCTGCGCCGCGAGCTCGACCGCGCTGGCCTCCCGGCGAACTTCGAGATCCTGTTGCGCCTCGCCCGATCCGACGGCCAGCGACTGCGCATGGCCGACCTCGCCGCGCAGTCCGGGCTGACACCGAGCGGGCTCTCACGCGCCATCGATCGGCTTGCAGCTGACGGGCTCGTCGAGCGCGCCAACTGCGTCGAGGACGCGCGCGGCGCCTATGCGCAGCTGACGGCGAAGGGCAACAAGGTGACCGTCGCCGCCGTGAAGCAACACATCGACGACATCCAGTCGAGCTACGTCGAGGTTCTCAGCAAGGAACAGCGCCGCCAGCTCGAAGACATCTGCCGCACGCTGCGCGACAAGCTCAACCCGTGCGCTACTGCCGGGACCGGGTCGCCTTCCAGCCGTCCCAGTACGTGACTTCTTCGACGGGGCGGCGCTTGGCTTCGCCCCACTTCCCCAACGGGTAACCCACGGGGACCATCGCCCAGGTCTTGATGTCCGACGGGATCCCGAGCACTTCACGCACTTCGTCCTCCGCGAACTGGTGCACCGTGGTCAGCGTGGTGCCCAGGCCCAGCGCGCGTGCGGCCAGGAACAGGTTCTGGAGCGCGCCGAACACCGAGCCCGGATCGCCGCCTTTTGACGCCGGGATGATGATCGCCGGGGCGTCGCCCATGTGGTCGCCGAGGTAGTTGGCCGAGCCGAACACGCGCGCTTGTTGCGTATCGCTCTGGTCGATGTTGCCGCCGTACATCTTCGACACCGGCTCCCAGCACTTCTTGTAGATGGCGCCGAGCTTCGCCCGCTTCTCGGCGTCGGTGACGACGATCCAGCGCACCGGCTGCGCGTTCGACCCCGACGGACCCTTCGTCGCCGCTTCGCAGATCTTCCACAAGTCCTCTTGCGGGACGGGCTTGGTGTCGAGGCGACGCATCGCCCGCGTCGTGTACATCGCTTCCCAGATATCCATCACTGCATCATTGCCGTAAGGACGTCGAGCGCGCGGTGCAACTGTGCGTCGCTGACGTAGGGCGCAGGGCCGATGCGCAGCACGTCACCACGCGTGTCGGTGTGCACGCGCTCGGCGCGTAACGCGTCGCGCAGTTCGGCGGCGCGCGGCGTAGTCAGCGCGACGAAGCCGCCGAAGTGCTCGCGCGGTTCGCGCAACCCCAGCCGCTGCGCGATGAGCGTCGTCTGGCGCAGCGAGATGCCGCGCAACACGTGCGGCGTCAGACCGTGCGCTGCGAAGAAGTCGAACACCTTCGACGCGCGGTAGTGGCTCGTCGGGTCGTACGTCGCGCCCGCGTAGCGGGCGCCGCCGCTGCTGTACTGCGTCTCGCCGGGCGTGCGCGACGCGGCCAGCGAGTCGAATTCGGAGTACCAGCCGGTGATCACCGGCCGCAGGCGCTCGGCCTGAGGTGGCAGCCGCATGAAGCAGTTGCCTTCGCCGAGCTCGAGGTACTTGTAGCCACCGCCGACGATCCACGCGCCCTCGAGCCCGCCGAGGTCGAAGGGCACCGCGCCGAGTTGGTGGTACACGTCGACGAGCAATTCGGCGCCGCGTGCTTCGGCAGCGCGCGCCAGCCACGGCAGGCCCGGCACGATCCGCGACGACGCGAACAACACCGACGACACGAACACCGCCGCGGTGAACTCGTCGACGGCGTGCGCGGCGCGCTCCGCCAGCGTGTCGATCGGGTCCACGGGTACGCGCACGACCTCGATGCCCGCCTCACCGAGGCGTCCGAGTTGCCGGCGCAGCGTGTGGAATTCCCCGTCGGTAGTGACGATGCGCGGGCGCGCCTTGAGGTCGAGCGCCGAGAGGAACCGCAGCACCAGGTCGTGGGTCGACGCGCCGAGCGCGATCTCTGCCCGCGGCTCGCCGAGTAACGCTCGGAATCCGTCGCGCACGCGTTCGGCCTTTGCGGAGGCTCGCGCCCACTTGTCGTCCGCGAATTCGGCGGCGTCGTCGAACGCCTCGCGTTGGCCGTCGAAGGCGACGTCAGGCCACGCCTGATGCGAGTGGCCGGTGAGCAGCACGCGCTCAGTGACGCGAAAACGGGAGTAGTGCGGCGCCAGTTCCTCCGGGGTCACAGGCGGTCACGCACGGCCCACAGCGCGGGGAACAACGGCTTGAACAGCGTCGTGTGCAAGTACGCCGCGCCCCGCGATCCACCGGTGCCGTGCGCCGTACCGATCGTGCGCTCGACCATCTTCACGTGGCGGTACCGCCACTCCTGGACGCCTTCGTCGAGGTCGACGAACCGCTCGCACAGCTGCGCGCCGACATCATCGGCGGCGTAGACCGCGACGAGCCCGTCTTCGAGGTCACCGGTTATCGCGAGGAAGGCCACCAAGGCGTCGAACAGTTGCGGAAGCAGCGCCTCGATGTCGCGGAACTGCTTCGACTGGAAGCCGCTCGCCGAAGCCAGGCGTTCGCGGAAGCTGAGGAACTGGCGCGGCGTCATCGTTTCGAGGACGTCGATCTGTGCGACGACGACCTTCAAGATCGTGAGGATCCGTTTGAGCGTGTGCAGCGCGTGGGCGGCGTTCCCTTGCGCCAGCACGTCGCGCACGTGCCGCAGCTCGTGCAGCAGCTGCTTGAACCACAGTTCGTACACCTGGTGCACGACGATGAAAAGCATCTCGTCGTGCTCGTCGGACACGGGGCGTTGCGCTGCCAGGACTTCGTCGAGGGCGAGATACGACGTGTACGTGAGTGCGGCGTCGTCATCCACGGCGCGGGTCTCCGGCTTTGGCGAGCGCGAACACGTGGACCGCGGCGACGGCCATCTCGCGCCGCTTCAGGTCGATACCGACCTGCGGGTTCGGGACGCACACGAATACCCCGAAGCGACAACCCTTTGCCTCGACGGGAATGGCGATGCCCTCGGGCGGCAACTCGAAGCCGTCGCGGCGGTACACGATGTCCGAGGTCGGCAGCGAGCCGTTGGCACCGAGTTCGGGTTGCGCCACGTCGTCAGTCGTGAAGTAACACTCGCGCAGCGAGAGCATCTCCGTGAGCTCGACCTTCACCGCGAACTCCAGGTCGGCGGTCGAGCGTTCGCGTGCGACCTTCAGCAGCCGCCCGACGGCCTCCGCGCCGCTCTCGCGTTTGGACGCCGTGCGCCGGTCGCGCGACGCGCGCGCCGAGAGGTCGCCGGCGACCAAGCCCACGGCCAGGATGACGATCATGACGGCGATGTCGTCGCCGTCGGAGATCTTCAGGGACAGATAGGGCTTCGTGTGGAAGAAGTCGAACGTCGTCGCCGCCATCACCGCCGACGCGACGCCACCGAACCGACCGCCGAAGCGGCCGCTGACGACGACCGTCAGCGCCAGCAGCAGCACCGTGATCTCTGGCGTGCGTTGGTCCCGTCCGATGACGAGCGCCGCGCCCGCCGACAACGTGAAGAGGGCGCCGCCGGCAGCGGCGAGCGCGCGGTTGGCGTCCTCGTTCACTACATCAGTTTGGACTTCTCGCTCACGTCGTACTTGTGCAGCGCGCTTTCTGTGATGCCGCAGCTGCCCAGCGCGCCCATGAATTCGGCCATGTGCGGTGAGCTGAAGTGGCTCGTGAGTGCGTCGCCGTCGACGTACTCCTCGAAGACGCGGAACGACCCGCGTTCGGCGGGGTCGGCGTAGAACCCGTACGCCAGGACCCCCTCTTCGGCGTTGGACGCCGCCGCCATCTTGATGGCCGCCTCGGCGAACTCATCGTGCTTGTCGGGGTTCATCTTGAGGACACCGGAGACAACGATCATGCGCCGAAAGGTAATCGCTAACGTCACGCGAATGACTCCTGAAGAAGCCGCGGTCGCGAGCGCCGAAGCCGTCAGCCACCTCACGGCGCGGTTCATGCTCGACGCCGCCACCTACATGTACGGCGCCACCATCGGTTTCGAAGGCATGTCGTTCTACGCGGGCGGACGCGGCGGTGTGCTCGGCGACGTCGACGCAGAAACGGTTACCGAAGCGTTCGTGTTCTTCCATCCCGACAACGTCAAAGCGAACTGGGGCGCGAGCAAGGACGTGATGCCGCGTTCTGCGGCCGCTGTCGAGTTCCAGAAGTGCTGCTCGAAGTGGGCCGAGGAGCACATTCCCGACGATGTCGACGCCGCGACGCTGGCGTCGCTCGCGCAAAAGGTCGCCGCCGCGGCAGACGCGACGAACGCACCGGTGTTCGCCGGCTGGCGCAACCTCGCGCCGCCCGAGTCGTCGAAGGCGGCGGCAGCGCATCACATGAACTCGTTGCGCGAGCTGCGCTTCGCATTGCACTCCCGCGCCGTACTCGAGCAAGGGATCGCGCCCGAGGACGCCGTGCGTCACCGTCAGCCGCACATGGTCTCGATCTTCGGCTGGGGCGATCCGACCGAAAGCTCTGCGGAGATCGCGGCCGACTGGAACAAGGCCGAGGACGAAACCAACGCCGGGATGACACGAGCGTTGAGCGTGCTGAGCGCCGACGAACTCGACCGGTTCGTCGCGCTCGCCAACGCGGCGTACGAAGCATCGGCGTAGCGCGCTGCGTTACGCCGACGTCCTCTACCGCTTGGCGCGGTGGGCCGAGCGCAAAGGCACGATCGGCCCGCGTGATCGCACGGCGCGCCAGTTCGGTGCGTTCGGCGACGGCAGCGCGCTCGTGTTCCCGCCCGGCGCCATCTTCAACGAGCGCTTCATCTACATCGGCGCGCACACGCTGATCGGTCCGCACGTGACGATGTCCGCTGGGCTCTTCGGTGAAGACCTCGCGCCGAAGCTGGCGCAGCCGTGGGCATTGCGCTTCGGCGACAACTGCTCGATCGGGCGCGGGTCGTTTTTCGTGTCACGCGTCGGGATCGACGTCGGTGACGACATCACGATGGCGCCCAACGTCTACGTCACCGATCACAACCATCGCTTCGACGATCCGACGCTTCCGATCAAGCAACAATGGATGACCGAAGCGCCGGTCGTCATCGGGTCGGGCAGTTGGCTCGGGACGAACACGGTGGTGTTGCCGGGCGCCCGCATTGGCAGGAACACGGTTGTCGCCGCCGGCGCCGTTGTGACCGAAGGCGAGTACCCCGACTACGCGATCCTCGCGGGCGTCCCGGCGAAGGTCGTCAAGGTCACGTCTCAGTAACAGCCGCGCGTTTCGGCGCTCCGTTGAGGTACACGGTGTCGCCAGGTTGCAGCGCGAGCTTCTCCCACTCGCCGCGAGTGATCTGCACCCATACCGCGTCACCGTTCGCGACGGCGTCGAGGCGTACTTCGAACCCGAGGCTGACGACGCGCTCGACCGTCGCTTCGACGGTCCCGGCCGTGGGCGACGTGAACACCTCGATGTCGTGAGGGCGGATCAGCTCACCGCGTAGCCGCGTGACCGGCCCGAGGAAACCCATCACGAACTCATTTGCGGGCTCGTCGTAGAGCTGGCTCGGGCTTCCGATCTGCTCGACGCGACCGGCGTTGATGACGACGATCTCG
Source organism: Actinomycetota bacterium (assembly GCA_041166405.1). Taxonomy (GTDB): domain Bacteria; phylum Actinomycetota; class Acidimicrobiia; order Acidimicrobiales; family JACCXE01; genus JACCXE01. Next base: position 8,846 of record JBEEFV010000050.1, read on the forward strand.
TCGGCCACTTCCATCGCTTCTTCCTGGTCGTGGGTGACGAACACCGTCGTGACGTGCACCTCGTCGTGCAGGCGGCGTAGCCACGCGCGCAATTCTTTGCGCACTTGCGCGTCGAGCGCGCCAAACGGTTCGTCGAGCAGCAACACCTGCGGGGACACCGCCAACGCGCGCGCCAACGCCATGCGCTGGCGCTGACCGCCCGAGAGCTGCGCCGGGTATCGGTCCGCAAAATTCTCGAGGTGGACGAGTTCGAGCAACTCCTGCACGCGCGCCCCGACCTCGTCCTTCGGCCGCTTACGGATCGACAGGCCGAACGCGACGTTCTTCGCGACGGTCATGTGCTTGAACGCCGCGTAGTGCTGGAACACGAAGCCGACGTTGCGCCGCTGCGGGGGCAGCGCGGTGGCGTCGGTCCCTTCGATCTCGACCGACCCGGAGTCCGGTGACTCAAGCCCGGCGATCACACGCAGCAGCGTCGACTTACCGCCCCCCGAAGGGCCGAGCAGCGCCGTGAGCGATCCGCCCGGGATCGTGACGCTGACGTCGTCGAGGGCGACGAAGTCGCCGAAGCGTTTGGTGACGTTGCGAGCCGCGATGGCCATGCTCAGTGCTCCCGGTCCGGGCGGAAAAGATTGATGGTGATCAGCGTGACGATGGCGACGGCCGCGAGCACGAACGCCATTGCGTACGCCGCAGGCTGGTCGAAATTCTGGAAGCGCTCCTCGACGAAGAGGGTCGCCGTCTGCGTCTTGCCGACGAGGCGCCCGGAGACGACGGCGACCGCGCCGAACTCGCCAAGGCAGCGAGCGAGCGTGAGCACGACGCCGTAGAGCACGGCCCACTTGATCGACGGCAGCGTCACGCGGAAGAACGTTTGCGAACCACGCGCACCGAGCGTCCAGGCAGCCTGTTCTTGTTCGTTGCCGATCTCCTCGAGGACCGGCGCCACTTCGCGCACGACGAGCGGCAGCGACACGAACACCGTCGCCAGCACCATGCCGGGCACCGCGAAGATGATGTCGACGCCGTGGTTGCCGAAGAAGTGGCCGACCGACGTGTTGCGGCCGTAGACGAGGATCAGCGAAAGTCCGACGACGACCGGCGACACGGCGATCGGCAGGTCGACGAGCGCGTTCAACAACCGCCGTCCCGGGAATCGGCCACGCACGAGCAGGAGCGATGCGCCGACACCGAACAGCGTGTTGGCGATCACGGCGAGCACCGCGACTTCGATCGTGAGGCGCAATGCGTGCGTCGCCGCCGGCGCCTTGAGCGCGGTCCACACCGGGCCGACGCCGTGTTCGAACGTGCGCCAGAACACGAGTCCGACCGGAAGAATCAACAGGAACGACAAGTAGGCGAGCGCGACCACGCGCATCGTCCACTTCGCCCGACGGCTACCCACGCGTCACCGCCCACCGCTGCGCGACGTCGATGCCGACGAGCACCACGAGCGAGATAACGAGCAGCGCGGTCGACACGGCCGCGGCGGCCACGACGTTGTCGCTCTCGATCAGCCCGAAGATCTGTACGGCGGCGACCTGCGTCTTGCCGGGCAAGTTGCCCGAGATCAACACCGTCGAGCCGAACTCGCTGATGCCGCGTGCGAACGACAGCGCGGCGCCGCCGGCGATCGCCGGGTACAGGTTGGGCAGCACGACACGACGAAATGTCGTGAACCGGCCCGCGCCCAGCGACGCCGCGGCTTCTTCCATCTCCTTGTCCATCTCCAGCAACACCGGCTGCACCGTGCGCACGACGAACGGCAGCGTCACGAACGCCAGCGCCACGGCCACCGCGGTGCGCGTGTAGGCGATGTTGATGTGCACCGGACTGTTGTTGCCGTACAGCGACAGCAGCACGAGGCCGGCGACGATCGTCGGCAGCGCGAAGGGCAAGTCGATCAGCGTGTCGAAGACGCGCTTGCCGACGAAGTTGTCGCGCACCAGCACCCACGCCAGCAGCGTGCCCATGAAGACGTTGACGACCGTCACGAGCGCGGCGATACCGATGGTGAGCTTGAGCGAGGACCACGCCTGGGGCGCAGTGATCGCGGACCAGAACACGGACCAGCCCGCGTGTTGAGACTTGAGAACGATGGCGGCGAGCGGGATGAACACGATGACGCTCATATAGAGCGTTGCGAGCCCCAATCCGATCCCCGTCGTCGGCGGCCGACGGGTTCGCATCGTCTACTTCTGCGTCGGAACGCCGAGCTGGTTCTCGATGTTGACGAGCACGCCCGTGGCCGGGTCGAAGAAGCGCGTGGACACCGCGGACCAGCCGCCGAGGTCACTGATCTTGAACAGCTTCTTCGGCGTCGGGAACTCGTTCTTCTTGGCGACGCCCGCGAGAACGGGCCGATAGCCGTTGTTGGCGAAGATGCGCTGCGCCGTCTTCGAGTACAGGAAGTCGACAAACGCCTTGGCCTGCTGCGGGTGCTGGCTGTTCTTCGTGACGGCGACGGGGTTCTCGATGAGGATCGTTCGGTCCGGCACGACGTAGTCGAGCGGCTGGTTCTTCTGCTGGGCGAAGATCGCTTCGTTCTCGTAGGCGAGAATCGCGTCGCCCTTGCCGCCGACAAAGGTCTGCAGCGACTTGCGGGCGCTGTCGTCCTGCACGGGAACGTGCTTGGCGAACAGCGTGTTGAGGTAGTCGAGGCCCTTCTGGTCGTCCTTGCCGACGTTGCTCAACGCGCCGTAGGCGGCCATGACGTTCCAACGGGCGCCGCCGGAGGTGAACGGGTTCGGCGTGATGACTTCCACGCCGTCACCGTTGAGGTCTTCCCAGTCCTTCAGCTTCTTCGGGTTGCCCTTGCGGGTGCCGATGGCAACGACGGAGTCGGTGACCATCCCCTTGTACTCGCCGGCGTTCCAGCCGTCGGCGACGAGGCCCGCCTTCACGAGACGGGTCATGTCGGGTTCGAGCGAGAACTCGACAACGTCGGCCGGCAGGCCCGCGGCGACGGCGCGGCTCTGGTCACCGCTGGCGCCGTAGGACTGCGTGAAGGTGATGTTCTTGCCCTGGGGGGTCTTCTGGAAGGCGGCGATGATCTTCTCGAACGCCTCCTGGGGTGTCGAGTAGGCGACGAGTGCCAACTCGGCAGCGGGGAGCTCCTTGCCACCGGCTTCGGTGGTGGGCGAGCTCTTCTTGTTGTCATCTCCGCCGCCACACGCGCCGGCGACCAAGCTCAAAGCAAGGCCGGCAGCGAGGACGGTGGCGAAACGCCGGCGGACGCGCGCCATCTAGATACCTCTTTCCTAAGTGTTCCCGTAAAGCCTACAGGATTAGTGGGGATTCTACCTAATAGACATTCGGGAGCAGCCGCGCTGCGGCGTCCATCGCTCCCCAGAGCAGCGCCAGCATTACTGGTGACGCGACAAGAAGGAGTGGGGTGCTCCGCCAGCGCGCCCGCATCGCCACGATCCCCGCCGCCGCCACGATCATGGCTTCGAGCCAGAGCAGCACTGTCAGCAGCGCGCGGGGGTCGCCGCGCATCGTCTCGTCAGCCGTGAGCACCGAAGTCGGCCGTCCCACGGACGGCGGCGCCGGCGTGCCGATGAGCGTCGCGTCGGCGTACACGGCGCGCAGCGAGTAGCTGCCCGGCACGCGCTCGCTCGAGATCATCGTCAGGCGGCCCTGCCCGACCTTGAGCGGGGGCGAGGTGCGCTCACCGGCGCGGCGCACGCGGTCGACGCGGTACCGGAACGTACCTTCGCCGGTGGTGACCGAGATCGGCTGGCCCAGCAGCTTGCTGAGGCCGGCGAACGCCGCGTCGAACAGGGTGCTGCGACCGAGGAGTACCGACGTGCCTTCTTCGCCCGGAAGCACGGTGTCGCGGCGATGCCCGACGGCGCGCGCCAATTCGGCGCTGGTCGTGCCTTCGACGACGATCGCGTCGCGAAGCCCGAGCGCCGCGACCGTGACCTGGGCGACGGGCGCGCCGCGTACGACCGGCTTGTTCCCCGCCGGTGCTTCGCCGGTCGCGAGTTGCGCGCGGAACGCGTCGCGCAGGTTTGCCTGCGCTCGGTGCGCTTCGACACCGCTGAGCACGCGTCCGAAGCCCACGAACCACAGCGACGCCACGGCAACCGTCGCCAACAACACCGTCACCGGCGTGCGCCACGCGTCGGCGCGCACACGCAGCACGCGGCGCGGTGCGGCGAGGGTTACGTCTGCCATCGCCGCTTGCGCCATCCGGAGAAGCCAACGCCGAGCGCGCTCAGCCCAGCGGCCACTCCCGCCACCGTGACCAACGGAAACAGCGCGGCCACCAGACCGGCGACGGCCTCCGCCGTGGCACCGGCGACCTTTTTGACGACGTTGCCCACTTGCTGCGCGACGCCGAGAACGGGATTCGGAGGTGTCGCTACGCGCGGCGGGCTCCGCAGCGCGGTGTTCGCCGTATCGAATGCCGAATTGGACGGCGCATGTGCAGATTCGTCGCCGCCGGCCGCGGCGCTGGCGTCGACGGGAATGACGGCGGGAACAGACGCTTGCTGCAGGCGCACGGCGTTCGCCGCGTTGTGCGTATAGGAGGACAGTCCCCCGAGCCCGTTCGCCTCGGTCAGCGGCACGTAACCGGGCGCCAGCTCACCGACTTCGGTGCCCGACTTCTGTCCGTCGGTGGCGGCGAAGTCGAGGAACGTGGCGATCCGCCCCGCGTCGTCGTTCTTGAGCCCTTCGGTCGGCGCCTGCGCGTACACGACCATCGTGCCGGGATACGCCTTCTTACCGTCGCTTGTCGCGAACTTCGCGTACGGAATCGGCCACGAGTTGGTCTCGGGATCGGGGCCGAGCAGCTGGCCCGCCGCTACCACGCTGTCGTCGCTCGGCGCCACGAACGCGTCTCCCGATGTCTGCAGTGACGCGGTGTCGAGGGCGAATCGCCGCGCGTCACCGAGCGACACCACACCGAGCATGAACCGGAACCCCTGGGTCTGTCGGCCCTGCGCTACGAGCTTTTCGCCTTCGCTCGTCCCTTCGGCGACTTGTACGCACACGGTGTTCGGCTTCGCCAGCGCGAATTGCATCGCCTGCGCGATCGGGTTCAGGCGCGCGATCGGCGCGGCGACGAGCGGAAGGTACGGCACAGGGTCGTTCTTGAGGCAGTCGTTCGTGCCCGACTCGTACAGCCGCGTGGGCTCGAACGTGTCGAGCAGCGGCCACGAAGTGACCGGCAGCGTGATGCCCTTGTAATTCGGGTTGACGACCATGCCCCACGGATCGGGCGCACCGTCAAGCCACGCGCGCGCGTCAGCGTCGTGGTCGATGTAGCGCGTCAACGCGACCGTCACGTCGGAATCGCTTGACAGCGTCAGCAGCGTCGATGCGGCTTCGGACGCAGGCACGCCTTGTGCGATCGTCGGATTCAGGGCAGTGAACTCCGGATCGAGCGTGACGTTGAGCGGGTTCTTCGCCAGTGCGGCGTAGTCGTCCTTGATGGCGTTGATCGCGGGATACGACTCGGTGAGCAGCTTCGCCAGCAGGCGCGGCGTGAGCTTGAGCGTGCCGACGCTGTGGCCCTGCGCGTCGTCGACGGCGTACGCGATGGCGAACGCCGTGAGCGCGACGGGCGCGTTGACGACCGGTTTGGTGAAGGGCTCGGGCGGTACGTCACTCGACAACACCGCGTCGACTCCGCCGGAGTTCAGCAACGAGCGCGCCGCGACTTCGCCGGTCTGCACGTGCTTGACGTTGAACGAGTTGGCGTCGAGGCAGAACTTCGGGAGCCACTGCAGCGTCGCTTGCGTCATCAATTCCGATCCGTAGAGGTCGAGCGACGCGCGCTTCGCGCCGACGACGTCGCAGGCGTTCGACGCCGGCGCGAACGACAGGGGCACCGTGACGCGGTTGCGCCAGTTCGACGCCGACCACCACAGCTCGCCCGCCACACTCGGGTCCTCGTGTCCCGCCGGCACCACGATCTGGCCGGGCTTGAAGTGACCAGTGCCCTTGCACGCGGCGTCGGCTTCGGCGGCGACGTCGGGATCGCTGGCGCGATCTTCGGCGGGCAGTCCTTCGGCGGCCACGTCGCAGCTGATCCCGAGGATCGGTACCGCGACGAGCGAGCAGGCGACGGAGGCCGAGCACGCCAGCGACGCGTTGTTCTCCCCTGTCCACACCGTGAACTTGGCGTTGCCTGTCCCGTCGCCGGACGTGACGCCGTAGGTCGTGTTGCTCGGCAACGACAGCCCGCCGACGTTGGCCGCTTCCGGCGCCATGCCGGCGCAGCCCGTCGGGCCGCCGGCGTACGTCACGCCGTTGCCACCGCGGAAGGGCACCCAACGTTCGGCCGGCGCAGCGCTGAAGCACGCGTCAGGACGCGGGTTCGGCTCACCGACAACTGCCTTGCGCTGCTCGGCGCTGGCGTAACGGTCCAGCCGCCACTGCGGGAACGCCGTGGCGTACGAACTCGCGAAACGCTCGCCCGCCGTCGCCGTCCAGCACGACTCGGGCGCGTCGCCCGCGCACTGCAGCAAGACGACCGGGTACTCCTCCTCCCTGGCGTCGCCGGAGTTCGGGTCGGCGACGATGCCACCCGTCGGGTGCGCGCCGGACCACGACACGTGTAGTTCCTGGAAGAACCGCAGGTTGGTGGTCTGGTCGACCGTCAGCGTGAAGTCCTTCTCCTCGACGACGTCGTCGGCGCCGTTCGTGAGGTGGACGCGCGCGATGCGCTTGGTCTTGGTGACAGCGGCGCTATCCGTTTGTGCGGCGGCGGGGCGAACGGTGATGCACGACGCCGCGAGCATGAGCGCAGCCAATGCGATGACGCGGTTGCGGTTCACGACAGGCCTCGGCGCGTCGCCGCCAGTCGCGTTGCAATCGCCGGTGTCGCCACCGCGATCAGCAGCAGCAACACGGCGAACGGTGCCGCGATCGCCGCCCACCCGGCCCGATACGGACGCACGGACGCCGGCGTGTCAACCGACGCACGTTCGCCCAGGTACAGATCAGCCGTCACCGGTTTGCCGTTCGCGTCGAGGAGCGGCTTCCCGTCGGCGCCGATGACGGTGCCGTCCGCGGCGACGCTCGTGCCGGCCGCCGACGCGCGACCGCCGCCGCCACTCGACGCCGCACTGCCGCCGGTGGTCGCGGTGTTCCCGGCGCTGCGTGTCGATCCCGGCGACTTCCCGTCGGTGCACGGACCCTGACCGGACTGATCGCAGGCGCTCGGTTGGGGCGCGACTTCGGCGAGGTAGTTGCGGTCGGGTTGGCCGGCAATGAAGGTCGGGTTGTTGCACGTCGACACGTCCCGGCTCGTGAGGTCCACGTCGCCGTCGGCCTCCTTCAACTTCGCGATTTGGTCGAACCCGGCCTGCACGAGGTTGACCGGAAGCGGCGAGTAGCCGATCGGTCCCATCTCCTTTTGCCCGTCGCAGATCGAGTAGTAGAGGAAGTCGGCGAGAGTCTGACGCTTCGCCGTGGTCATCTTCGAGTCGTCGGCGCCGATTGGCAGGATCAGGTACGAGTACGACGACAGCGGATACACGCGCGGGTCGTCGTAGGCATAAACCTGCTTGAGATCCTGCAGCAGGTAGTCGGGTGACGACTTGTCCTTGTTGATCACGGCACGGGTAAGCGAGACGGCGACGTTGTACTGCGACGGCAGCGTGTAGAAGCCGCCGGCGTTGCCGATCTTGGCGACGGGATAGTTCTTCCCGAGGGGATACGAGTATTCGTCGTAACCGATGGCGCCGTTGGCGGCAGAACTCGAGAGGAAGTTCATCACTCCGTCCGAGCCGCTCTGCGCGACCGCGTTGCCTTTGCGCGGGTAGTACTCCGTGAAGCCGGCGTGGCCCGAGAACGAACGCCAAAGTTCGGGGAACTGCGCGTCGAAGTAGTCGGTGAGATGCGCCGAGGTGCCCGAGCCTTCGGAGTGCACGACGGGGATGATCGGAAGCGACGGGAGTTGACGCCCGTTGTTGTCGGCGGTGATCGACGGGTCGGACCAGTCGGTGATCCTGTTCGTGAAGATCTTCGTCAACGTCTCCCCCGACAAACGCAGGTTGCGCACGAGTTCGCCGTGATCACGGACTTGATACGGGAACGACGTCCCGCCCGACACAATCGGCAGATACGCGAAGTCGCGTCCCTGCGGCGTGTCGGACTCTCCCGTCAACGGGTCCGACCCGCGAAAGCCGATCTCCGACACCGCGAAGTCGTTGGTGCGGTACCCGAAGTCCTTGCGCCCCTGTGCTGAGCCGTTCGCGGTGAAGACGACTTGCAGTCCCTTCGGTTGCACATCGGCGATCCACTGGTTGACGGCGTTGGCGCTCCAACTCGACCCAGACCCCTGGATCAGCGCATGGCTGCCTGCGGCGCCGGCAGGGATAGTGGGCGCGAGCGTCGCGAGGGCGAGAACCGCAGCGGCGGCGAACAACGAACGGAACTTCACTTCGACTCCAGACGCCCGCGCGCGAGCACACGCGTGAGGGCAAACAAACCGAGGACCAACAAGACCAGGAACGCCGCCGCGCCGTACCCGCGCGCAACGAAGTTCGTCTCACCGCTGCGCACCGCGGTGAAGATGTACAGCGGTAGCGAGTTCATCGGGTCGTGCGTCGGGTTCGTGTTGAAGAACGTCGACGCGCCCGACACGATCAGCAGCGGCGCGGTCTCACCCGTGATGCGGGCGATGCCGATGATGAGCGAGGTCGCAAGGCCACTACGCGCCGTCGGCAACACGACGCCCGTCGTCGTCTGCCACTTGGATGCGCCGAGGGCGAGGCTCGCTTCGCGCAGCCCGCTCGGCACGACCTTGAGCACGACTTCGGCAGACCGAGCGACGACGGGCAGCATCGTGACCGCGAGGGCAATCGACGCCGCGAGGCCGGTGCGCTCCCAGTGCAAGCCGATGATCAGCACCGTGTAGACGAACAGCCCCGCGAGAATGTCGGGCAGCGCGGTCATCGCTTCGATGACGGTGCGCACTGCGTTCGACAGCCGCCCGCCTACTTCGGCCATGTACACCGCGGTCGCCACGCCGAGGGGCATCGCCATGACGACGGCGAGGCCCACTTCGATTGCGCTGCCGACCACGGCGTGTCGGACGCCGCCCTGCGTGAGCGGCGCCGTCGGGCGCACACCGCCCATGTCCTGCGTGTAGAAGTTGAGGTGGTGCAGGGCGGGCCAGCCCTTCACGAAGACGTAGCCGATCGTGGTGGCGAGCGCGATCCCGACCACCGCGGCGCCTCCGTGGACGACCGCTGAGATCGCGCGATCGACGACGGTCACGCGCGGCTGCGTGAACGCGCTCACCGCGGCGTACAGCGCGATGAACCCCACGTACCAGCACACGATGAACCCGAGTGCGCCTTGTGTCGCGAACACGCGGCTGTACAGCAACCACACGGTGGCCAGCGATCCGACGGCGGCGCCGCCGAGGGCGGCGTAGTCGTCGAACGTGCGCGTCGATACCGGCCGGGGCCGGTCGAGGTCGACGACGGTCATCAGATCTCGCTGCCTTCGCCGCTGCGGCTGCGATTGACGAAGACCGCGGCGACGGTGTTGACGCCGAGCGTCATGGCGAACAGCACGAATCCGGCGGCGAGCAGCGCCGAGAGCTGCGCGTGCGTCGCTTCACCGAAGCGGCCGGCGATCAGCGCCGAGACCGTCGCGGTGCCGACACTGAGCACGTGCCACTTGATCTCGAACGCCGGCGAGATGATCAGTGCGACCGCGATCGTCTCGCCCAGCGCGCGCCCGAGCGCCAGCATCGTGCCGCCAATGATCCCGCGGCGACCGAACGGCAAGACGACTGTCTTGATCACTCCCCAACGCGTCGCGCCGAGTGCCTTCGCGGCTTCGCGTTCGCCGAGCGGCGCTTGCGCGAAGACGCCGCGCATGATCGCCGCCGCCAGCGGGATCACCATCATCGACACTGCCAGGCCCGCGATGAACGCGGACGCCGTGAACTTCGACTGCGCCCACGCCGCCGCGTTCGGATCGGTGTCGACGCGGAAGAACGGGATGAAGGAGAAGTGCTGCGCCAAAAAGCGCGCTACCAGCATCGCCCGCGGCTGGAGCAGGAAGAAACCCCAGAGCCCGTAAATGATGCTCGGTACCGCGGCCATCAAGTCGATGAGGGAAACGCACGCAGTGCGCACGCGCGCCGGTGCGTACTCGCTCACGAACAGGGCGGTGAACAGTGCGAGCGGGAACCCGACCGCGAGCGCGATGAGCGCGACCTCGACGGTGCCGAGAAGCACTGCCGCGAGGCCGACGATGTTGCGCTCGGGGACCCACTGCGTCTCCGTGAAGAAGCGAAACCCGTAGTGGTGCAGCGTCGGCAGCGCTTGGTAACCGAGGAACAGTCCGATCGCGGCGACGAGCACGAAGACGAACACGCCAACGGAACGCGCGCTCGTGACGAACACACGGTCCGAACGCGAAAGCCCCTGGTCGATGTTTCTCGGCTCGTCGAGCGCGCTAGCCGAACCGTCCATTGACGTAGTCGTTTGTGCGGGGGTCGACGGGCGCGTGGAACACCTGGTCCGTTGTGCCGTACTCGACGATGACGCCGGGATTGCCTTCGGTGGCGAGGAAGAAGGCGCAGGAGTCCGACACGCGCGCCGCTTGTTGCATGTTGTGCGTGACGATGACGATTGTCATGGTGGCGGCGAGTTCGTGGATCGTTTCTTCGATGCGCAACGTCGACGTCGGGTCGAGCGCCGAACACGGCTCGTCCATGAGCAGCACGTCCGGGTCAACGGCGAGCGAGCGCGCGATGCACAACCGCTGCTGTTGGCCGCCCGAAAGCGAAGAACCTGCGCGATCGAGGCGGTCCTTCACTTCGTTCCACAGTCCTGCGCGCGACAAGCAGCGCTGGATCACGGCGTCGCGCTCGGAGCGCTTCAGGCGCGCGCCCGTGAGTTTCAGCCCGGCGACGACGTTGTCGCCGATCGACATCGCCGGGAACGGGTTCGGCTTCTGGAACACCATGCCGATCCGTCGACGCGTGTCGTTGACGCGTCGCCCCGCGGCGTAAATGTCCTCGCCGTCGAGGAGCACCTCGCCGGCCATCTGGGCGCCAGGCGTCGTCTCGTGCATGCGGTTGAGGATGCGCAAGAACGTCGACTTGCCGCACCCCGACGGACCGATCAGCGCCGTCACGCTGTTGCCGGGCATCGTGAGCGAGACGCGCGCGAGGACCTTGTGGCCTGCGTACCACGCCGAGACCGCGCGGGCCTCGAGGTGCGACGCTTCGGCAAAGGGAGCCGGAGCGGTCGCTTCGACCGGCGGATCGAGCAACGTCGAGGTCATAATTCCTATCAGTTTAGTGGAGATTGGCGCCGCCGCGCAACGGCCACACCCACGCCCAGCGCGACCGCTCCGCCGGCGAGGGCGGCGATCGCCAGGTTGAACCCGCCGCCCGCCGTCGACTTCGCGTGGCGCGCCCGCGTCGCCGCAGGCGCTGCCTCGCTCGCCGGGGTCGCTTCACCGGGCGTCGTCGTCGATACGTGCGTGAGACCGACCTGTTCTTCGAGCGACACCGCTTGCGCGGCGGCGGGCGCGCACGCGACGTCGGGCGCGCCAACCTGCTCCCACCTGCCGTGGGCGGTGTCGACGTGGATGTCGGCCGCCGCGTACGAATCGGTCAGCGCCGGCGTGCCCGGCGCGCTGAGCAACATCCGTAACTGCACCCAACCGTCCCAGCGCGCCGGATAGGTGTCGAGGTAGTCGGCGAGCGACTCGTCCGCTGCCTCGGCCTTCGACGTCGGGTGCGTGGCGTCGGCGTACTTCGTCGACGACGTCAACTGCTCGCCGCTCCACTCGCCGGGTTCGGTGCCTTTTCGCGGCTGGTAGGCGAACAGTGTCGCCGTGCGGCCTTCACCCGCGTATTCCGCGGGCCCAGGTTGCGTGGCGATGGCGAGGGTGACGAACGGATGCGCGACAAGTGAGCCTTCGCGGATCTGGTTACCGGCGCTGTCGCACAGCCCGAGCGCAGCCGTGACGCGTTCGTCGTGATACGGCGGGCCGTCGGCTGCTGCAGCTCCTCCGCCGAGGAACAGCAGCACGCCGACGGCCACAACGGTCGCGGCGCCCCGCCGGCGTTTAGCCAGCAGAGACGTTGCCGAGATCTGCGTAGTCAGGGATGACACCGGACGCTGCGATGAGCGCCTGCCCGGCCGACTTCTTGAAGAACGGCGAGCCGCTCGGGTCGGAGAACAAGGTCTTGATGAAGTTCTTCGTGCTGCCGGGCTGCCACGGACCCTTCGCGTTCACGTCGCTCTCACGGAAATACACGCAGATGACGTTCTCGTTGTCGTACGCCGCCGCGCTGTCGGGGGCCGCCGCCGTGAGGGCCTTCACGCCGGGTTGCAGCGCGCTCGCATCGCCCGGAAAGGCCGTCGTCGGATTGTGGAAGTAACCGCTGTTCCACAGATTGAGGCGCGCGATCGAGAACGGAACGATCGCGTCGGCCGGGCTCGCGGCGCTGGTGATGGCGCCCGGATCGTTCTGCTCGACGGTGCCGACGCCGGCATCGAGCGTGACGGTCTGGCCGCCGTTCGCAGCCTTGAGGTCGGCGAGGAACGTCTTGTTGATCGACGAACCGCTCGGCGGGATCAACGGGAGTATGGCGTTGGTCGATCCCCCGGAGTTCCCCGGGATCTCGTTCCAATGCTTGTACGTACCGTTGTAGATCTTGACGAGTTCGGCGGCGGACAGGCCGGCGGGCGCGTTGGTCGTGTTGGCCGCGACCACCTGCAGCGGGTCACGACCGAGGCGTACGACGTGGAGGAAACCCCACCCGTTGTTGGCCGCGGTCTGTTGGTTCGCCGCCGTCGGCACGTTGGCCGCACGACCGAAGTCGAACGTGCGCACGCTCTTGGTGTCGGCAAGGAACGCCGAGTAGCCGCCGCCCGTGCTGCTGATCCGCAACACGGGATTCGTCCCGGCGCGGTACACGACTGTGGGGCTCAGCGCCTTCGGCGACGCCAGCGTGCTGCCGTTGGCGTAGGCCTGGCGCCCATTCGAGTCCGCGGTCGCGTCGAAGCTCACGAGCTTGTTGACGTTGTTGGCGGCGTTGTAACCGAGGTTGCCGGCGGTGTCGCCGTCGGCTCCGAAGTCGAGCGTGTACTGCGGCGTCTCACCGCCTTCGCCCACGACGTCGGTCGATGACGGTGCGTAATCGGCCTTCGCGGCGTGCGTTCCCGCGACGACGCTGAAGGCCGCGACGGCGAGTGCGATGTGTGCCTTCGTGCGGTACTTCATGAGTTCCTCTCTTGGTTGCGACGTGCGACAGCGACCGCGGCGGCGCCGGCGACGAGCAGAACGAAGCCGTAGGTGGCGTAGTTGACGACGTCGGCGCCCGTGCGTGACAGCGAGCTGACGACGCTGAACGCGAACGTCTTCGTCGCGCTGGCGGCTTCGAGGCTCAGTGTGTGATTGCCGGGCTCGAGCTTTCGGGGCAGGGTTACGGTCAGCGCGACGCTGCCGGCGCTGTTTGCGGTCGCGCTGCCGAGCGTCACCGGTGTCGAGCGCACGACGGCGGTGACGGTTTCGCCCGGCGCGTATCCGCCGCCGGTGATCGACAGCGTGGAGCCGGGTGCGAGGGGCGTGCCCGGCGCCAATGTCGTGCCGTTCGCGTTCTTCACGACGAGACCGTTCGCTGCGGTCGTGGTCGTGGTGGCGCCCGAAGCCGCCGTCGTGGTCGTGGTCGACGCCAACGCGGTCGTAGACGTCGGCGTCGTGGAGGATGTCGTCGACGACGGGTGGACTGTGGTCGACGTCGACGTGGACGAACTCGGCGCGCCGGTTGAGGACGTGGTGGTCGACGAATCGGGCGGCGTCGGCGCCGGATACACCTGCGTCCACGTGGTGCCTTCGATCTTGATGCTGGTGGCGTCGTAGGTGTCGCCCGCCGCCTGACCCGGGCCCGAGGTCTTGATGCGCAGCTGGTAAAGACCCTTGTATTCGTCGGTTGCAGTGTTCGGGAAGTCCGAAGCCAGGTCGGCGAGGCTCGTGTCGGAACTCGACACCTTCACGATCGGCAGGCTCGACGTACCGAGCGCGCCCGGCGCCGTGTTGTTCGGGTACGTCTGCGAACTGGTGAGCGCTTCGCCGGAGAATGCCGCCGGGTCCTGACCGCTCTTGGGCAGGTATCCGAAGAGCGTGGCTTTGTTGTCGCCCTGCCGGCCTTCGTGCGACGCCTGGACCCACGTCGCGAAGGGCTTGTCGTTGATATTCCCCGAGAAGATCTGCTGGCCCTCGGCGTTGAAGAACGCCAGGGTGCCGACGGCGTGCGGGTCGGGTTCGTACGGCGGCGCCGCGGCGGCGGCTTTACCGACGAGGCCCGCGCTGACGAAGCCAACGGCGAGGAGGACGCCCGCCGCGCACGCGCGCAAGTGTCGAGGTTTGTGTGTCACGGGGCCCCTTTGGTCGCCGGCAGTACTGTCGAGCCGCGATCATAGCTATTCCTATCGGATTAGTGGAAATTAAGCCGTGGGACAACGAAAAAAGCCCCGGTCCGGTCGTTTCCGACCGGACCGGGGCTTTGCTTTCGAAGCTAGATCTTGCCGACTGCGACGA
>JBEEFV010000051.1:0-94955 GCA_041166405.1 Actinomycetota bacterium
CCTTCACGGTCTCGCCCGTATGCGGATGCGCGACTCCGACGACGGCGACGTCGACGACGCCGGGGTGCGCGGCGATGGCCGCTTCGACCTCGGCCGGATACACGTTGAACCCCGACACGATGATGAGGTCCTTGGCGCGATCGATCAGGTACAGGTAGCCGTCGTCGTCGGTGACGGCGACGTCGCCGGTCCGCAGCCAACCGTCTTCGGTCTTGGCGTCGGCGGTGGCCTTTTCGTCTTCCCAGTATCCGGGGAAGACGTTCGGGCCCCGCACCCAGATCTCGCCGGCGTCTCCTTCGAGCGCGTCCTCACCTTCCTCGTCGACGAGGCGGAGCTCGACGCCGGGCACGGGCTGGCCGATCGAATACGGACGCGGTTCGCCGTCGAGCGCCTGCGCGGTGACGACGGGCGACGCCTCGGTGAGGCCGTAGCCCTGGCGCAGCGGGACGTTGAAGTGGTCGGCGAAACCTGACGCCACTTCGGGCGGCAACGTCGCCGCGCCCGTCAACGCCAGTCGCACGCTGGCGAGGTCACGCGCCGTGGCACGCGGCAGCGACATCATCGTGGCGAACATCGTGGGGGCGCCGGCGACGACGGTCACCTTGCGGTCGCGGATCGTGTCGACCGCCGACACGGGGTCGAAGCGCTCGACCAATACCACCGACGCGCCGGCGTGCAGCGCGATGCCGAGCACCACGTTGAGCCCGAAGATATGGAACATCGGCAACACGCCGAGGGCCACGTCGCTCGGCAGGACCTCTTGGCCCTGGTGGCTCTGCGCCTGCTCGATGTTCGACAACAAGTTGTTGTGCGTGAGCATCGCTGCCTTGGGTGCACCGCCGGTGCCCGCGGTGAAGATCAACACGGCGATGTCGTCGGGCAAGCGGTCGACGATCGGCGTCGGCTCGCCGCCGAGCAACGACTCGAAGTCCTGCGCGCCTTCGATGCCCGAACCGTCGGGCGCGAACACGTGGGCGATGCCGAGCGCGCCGTTGTCGAGCCCGTTGACGGCATTGGCCGCCGCGGCGCCTGCGATCAACGCTTTCGGGCGGACTGATGCCAGCTCACCCTGCAGCTCCGCCGCCGGGCTGTTGGGATTTACCGGCACGGCAACCGCCCCAACGCCCAAGGTCGCCAAATAAGCGACAACGAAAAACCAATTGTTCGCCAACGCGAGCCCAACTCGATCACCGGGCTCGATGCCGATCCGCGTGAGCCCGCCACGCACTTCCGCGACCTGTTTCCGCAGGTCGCCGTAGGTGGTGACCGCGCCGCGGCTCACCAACGCCGGCGCATCGGCCGGGTGATTCTCAACGATTGCTGACAGGTTCATCTACAGATCCCAACGAATACCCACTTAATCCAAGGAACGATCAACCGATAGGCCGGAGGTGAAACTTCGGGCACTGTTTACGACATTCTCAACCACACTGGTTGTGGCGGGCCTGGCCGCAGTTTGGTCGGTCGCTTCTCCGCTGTCGGCGGGTTGCGCGGCGGCGACGCCGGCGGCACAACTTGGTCTCGCATCGAGCGAGTCCTCACAGTTCGTCACGGCGATCAACCAGCTGCGCGAATC
The DNA here is from genome assembly GCA_041166405.1 of Actinomycetota bacterium. GTDB lineage: Bacteria > Actinomycetota > Acidimicrobiia > Acidimicrobiales > JACCXE01 > JACCXE01. The sequence goes on from JBEEFV010000051.1 coordinate 1,577, forward strand.
GAAGGGCCTGGGCGACCTGACTGTCGACAGCAACCTGACCTCGATCGCCACCAACTGGGCGATCACGATGGGCGGCCAGGACACGATCTTCCACCGTTCGAACCTCGCGGACGGCGTGACCATCGACTGGACTCGCCTCGGCGAGAACGTCGGCGTCGGCCCCACGGTCAGCGATTTGATGAGCGCCTTCATCGCCAGCCCGCACCACTACGAGAACCTCGTCGATCCGCGCTTCAATCGCATCGGTGTCGGCACGGTGCGTACGCCGGACGGCTTGATGTACACCGCGCACGAGTTCGCTGCTGTGGCGGGCGGTTCGAGCGTGCAGCCTGCGTCGAACCCGGCGCCTGCTCCGGCACCCGTGGTGGCGGCCCCCCGCACGACGACGCCGCGGGTCACCACGCCGCACGTCTCGGCTCCTCGCACCACGACGCCGCCGGCGCCTCCGGCACCTCCGACAACAGCGCCGCCGACGACGGCTGCGCCCGCCCAAGTCGTGCGGTCAGTGAGCAATGACAACGAATTGCACGATGGCAGCAGCAACGATCAGCAGAAGCAGAACAACAAGAGCGATCGTCGTTGCGGGGCGCAAAGTGGTCACAAGGTAGTCGCCGCCGGCGGCACCACCGCAGTCGACCGCGCCGCCTGAGCCCAACGGCGAAAAGTCTGCGCTTCGTGTGCAGGTTGGGGACGTGATCCGTCCCGAAGCGGGTTGCGAACAACCCCCAGCCGCACACGAAGCGCCTAGTCGATTACTCGACTGAGCGGAGGGTGACGGAGTCGCCCGGACGCAACTTGAGCGCATCGGCGGCCGACGAACGATCGGCGGCGAGGCTGACGAGCCCGTAGGCGTCGATCACGATGCCGACATCGCCGGGCGCGACCGATGCGTATGCGGCGGCTCGCCGCAGCACCCGGCTCTTGTCGCCCTGCGCGATCGCCACGGGATCCCCGAGCGTCTCGATCTCGTCGAGGTCGACGTTCAGCTGCACGTTGCCGTACCGATCGATCCACAGGACCTCGGCAACGAGTGATCCGTCGTCCTCCACGCGCGAGATCGGCAGCATCCCCGGGGTCATCGTGACCGGATCGATGCGGTTGCCCAACTCCTCGAGATCGACGCCGTTGCACAGATGGCCCGTCGCCGACCCGAAAATGTCGCGTCCGGCGAAGGTGCCTCCCATCGACTCCAGGTGGAACTTGGTGTTCGTGAGTTCGACGCAACGCTCGGCGCCCCCCGTCAGCGCTACCGCTGCGGCGAAAAGCCCGTTGTCCGGGCCGACGAAGACGCCCTCGCCTCCCGCCACTTCGACGGCGACGGCGCGCCGGTCGGTGCCGACACCCGGATCGACGACGGCGAGCACGACGCCGCTGGCCACGTACGGCACAGCGCGCGCCAAAGCGAGTGACCCGGCGCGGATGTCGTGCGCCGCGATCTCGTGCGTGAGGTCGATCACCGTCGTCGCCGGAGCGATCGAACGGATCACCGACTTCACGACGCCGACGAACTCGTCCTTGTGGCCGAAGTCGGAGAGGAACGAAACGGTGTCGTAGGCGCGCGCCACTACTCGCCCCGACCGAGTTCACGCGACCGCTCGGTGGCGCGCGCCACGGCCGCCGCGAACGCGTCGCGCACGCCGCGCTCATCGAGCACGCCGAGGCCGGCGACGGTTGTGCCGTTCGGCGACGAGACGGCGGCGCGCAACGCCTCGGGTGACTCGCCCGACTCCGCGAGCATGCGGCCCGCGCCCATGATCGTTTGGATGGCGAGTCGTTCGGCGACGTCGGACGGCAAGCCATCCGCGGCGCCGGCGGCGATCATCGCTTCGGCGACGAGGAACACGTACGCCGGTCCCGAACCCGACAGCCCCGTCACCGCGTCGAGTTGTTCCTCGGGCACGCGCACGACGATGCCGACGGCGGACAGGATCGCTTCGGCCCACGCGACGTCGTCGTCAGTCGCCGCCGCGCCGGCGGCGATTGCGGCCGCACCGGCGCCGACCAGCGCGGGCGTGTTCGGCATGGCGCGCACGACGGGCGTCCCGGGTTGCAGCGCGCCTTCGATCGTTGCGGTGGCGACGCCCGCCGCGATCGACAACACGCGACCGACACCGACATCGGACAGCGCGCTCGCGGCCTCGACGACGTAACCGGGCTTCACCGCGATGATGGCGCCGTCGGCGGGGACAGGGACGTCACCGACGTGCACACCCGCGAAGGTCTCCGTCAGATAGGCGCGGCGTTCGGCGACGGGCTCGACGACGGCGATGTCTTCGGGCGCCGCCCACCCGGCGCGCAGCAGGCCCGCGAGAAGCGCCTCACCCATCTTCCCGCCGCCGCTGATCACCAACTTCACGGCAAGAAGCTTCGCGGGTTCTGTGGTTTGCCGTTGATGCGGGTTTCGAAGTGACAGTGGTTGCCCGTCGAGTGGCCGGTCGACCCGACGTAGCCGATCGTCTGGCCTTGCGCCACGTGCTGGCCGCGGCTGGAGCCGAGACGGCTCTGATGGCCGTACAGCGTCGACAGGCCGCCGCCGTGGTCGATGATGACGACGTTGCCGTAGCCGTGCATTTGGCCCGCAAAAACCACCGTCCCGGCCTTGGCGGCGTGGATCGGCGTCCCCTTCGGTGCCGCGATGTCGATGCCGGCGTGCAGGCGGCCCCACCGGCGGCCGAATCCTGACGTCAGGCGCCCCTTGAGCGGCCACTGGAGCCCGTATTTCGAGGTTTTGCCGACGACGGTGCCGCCATCGACGGGACCACCGGAGGTACCGAGGATGCGGCGCACCGCGCTGTCGTCGCCCTGGATGGCGACGGCCTCGGAGCGCACCTCGGCGATGCGCTTCTCGAGCGCCGCGCTCAAGCGTCCACGCGCCGCGCGGTCGCGCACCAGCGCGGCGAGTCGTTCTTCGACGACGCGTTCGCGTGCGTCGGCAACGGCCTTGGCGCGTTGCGCGGCGGCGCGCTGGCGCATGAGGTCTTCGCGTGTCGCGTGCAGTTGGTCGATGACGTCGTTGTCGACCTTGGTGACGTGATCGAGCAGCGCGCGCCGACGAATGGCCTCGCTGATGTCGGCCGATGAACCAAGCGAGTTGTCGAGACTGCCTTGCTGCTTGTACTCCGCCAACGCGCGCGACACGAGTTGTCCGCGCACGCGCGCCAACGCGTTCTCTGCTTGATGCAAACGCGACTCCGCGAGATCCAACGAGATGCGCGCGGATTTCACCGACTGGCGCGCCGACTCGGTTTGCAGGTCGGTCGCCTGCACCTGCGCGTCGAGCGTTTTGACGGCTTGCGCGAGTTGCGCGTCGGAAGCTTGCAACGCCTTCAACTCGCGCGCCGCTCGCACGCGCTTGTCGTTGGACGATTGCGCGAGGGCATGCGGCGCGAGCACACCCGTGAACACGAGCGTCGCGACGACGACAGCGGAACTACGTCGGAGCGTCATAGGGAAGTAAGCCACGGGCCCGGCCGAGACGGCCGTCGCACTTCCCCGAACGACGGACGCACCCAACCGGGCCCGTTGCAGACCGCAGAACTTACAGGCAGGTCGTCTGGTCCGGCAAGGCCGAGTACCAGCGTCTTCATCCGGCGAAGCGCGTCCGGTACCCGATTCTCATGGCTGGACGGAAATATGCCTCGGTGTAGGCGTAGGCGCACCCGAGCAGGCGGTCGAGCTCGCCTTCGTCGACGTGGTGCACCGAGATCGACCCCATGAGGTACACCGCGTCCTCCTGGCCGATGGAGAAGCGCATGCCGCCGAGGCGGGCGTTCAGCCGCAACAGGTACGTGAAACAGTCCTCGACGTTCTCTTCCGGCGCCGGCATGAAGTACGTCTCGACGAACAAGCTGCGTTGCCGCAGCGAGAACCACACGGCGATGAACTGCTTCTCTTCACCCGCCAAGCGCAGCAACCAACGACGCACGCCGTTGTCGAGTTCGGTTTCGATGCCGAGCACCGACGCGTTGTCGTGCAGCTGCGTCGCTGTCCACTCGTCGATGAGCGCGGCGAGGCGGTCGAGCGTTTGTCGATCAGCCGGCGCGCCGACGTCGCCGTCTAACGACACTGCGTCAACGTGCGTGCGGTGAGGTCCGAGTACAGCCGGCGCAGGCGCGCCGCCGAGATCGACCACTGATAACGCATCGCTTGGCGCGCGGCGTTGCGTGCCATCTCGTCGGCGAGTTTCTCGTTGCCGACGATCTCGCTGGCGAACGCCGCGAACGCCGACGGGTCGCGTCCTTCGACGAGGAAACCGGTGAGTCCATGCTCGACCAACGTGCGCAGCCCACCGACGGCCGCAGCGACGACCGGGGTGCCGCACGCGGACGCTTCGAGCGCGACCAGTCCGAATGACTCCGAGCGCGAGGGCACGAGCACCACGTTCGACGCCCGGTAGTACGTCGACAGCAGCTCGTGGGGCTGGGGCTCCCGCCAGATGATGCGATCGGCGACCCCAAGGTCCACGGCGAGCTTTTCGACCCGCTCGTGCTCGGCTTCGCCCTCCGGTCCGCTCGGTCCACCGACCACCACCAGCACGGCATTGGGGTCCGGGACCAGGGCAAACGCCGTGATGGCGACGTCGAGGCCCTTCAGCGCCTGGATGCGGCCGACGAAGAGCAGGATCTGGGCATCGACCGGCAGGTTGATCGCCCGGCGGGCCTGCGCCCGGTTCCCCGGAGCGAAGAACGCGTGGTCGACGGCCGGCGCCACGATCTCGATGCGCTCCGGGTCGACGCCGTAGAGCTGGCGCAGCTGCGCGGCTTCGACGCTGCAGGACGCGAGGACCGCGTCCGAACACGCCATCACTTCGTGTTCGGCGCGCACGCGCGTCTCGGGTTCGAAGTCACCGGCGTCGGCCTTGACGCGGGCCAGCGTGTGGAACGTCGAGACGAGCGGTAGGTCGAGCGCGTGTTTGATCGCGTGGCCCGCGACGCCGCTCAACCAGTAGTTGGCGTGCAGCGCGTCAGCCGGCGCGTCGCGCAAACGCTCGAGCACGCCGCGCGTGAACCCGTCGACCAACGACGGCAAGACGTGTCGTTCGACGGACGCCGCGGGACCCGACTCGATGTGGTGCACGCGAAAGCCGGGCTCGACGCGCACGATCGGATCGAGGTCGGGACGGTCAGCGCGCGTGTAGACGTCGCACTCGACACCGGCGCGCGCCAGCGCGGACGACAACTCGCGCACGTACACGTTCATCCCCCCACCGTCGCCCGTGCCTGGCTGCGCCAGGGGCGAGGTGTGCAACGACAGAACCGCAAGACGACGCACAGCGGGACAAAACGCTACTCGGCGCTCGCTTGTTCCCCGTTGCCGTCTTCTTCGACCGTCGGCGAGACGGGGCGGTCCTCGTTCTCGTGCCGGAAGGACAGGTAAATCCGCAGCAGCGTTTGCTTCTGCTCTTCGTTGAGAAACGGATCGCGCAGGATTTCGCCGGCGAGGTCGTCGGACGGGTCGCGCTCGTCGAGAATGCCGGCGCGCACGTACAGCGTCTCGGCCTGGATACGCAGGGCTTTGGCGATCTGACGCAGGATCTCCGCCGACGGCTTGCGCAGCCCACGCTCGATCTGGCTCAGGTACGGGTTCGAGATGCCGGCGATTTCCGACATGCGCCGCAACGACATGCGCGCGGTTCCGCGCTGCTGGCGGATGAATTCACCCAGGTCGCGCCAGCGATCGCTTTGGTCGTCCACGAGAGTCACGGTAACGCAGTGTTAGCTTGCAGCTAGCGACACAAGGACATTTAGGAGGAATGCGAATGCTCGCATTGGAGATCTGGTCGCGGGACGGCGGAATCCTGCTCTCGCGGTACGCGCACTATCTCGGCGCCATCACATGGATCGGGTTGCTCTACTACTTCAACTACGTGCAGACGCCCGCGTTCGCCACCTTCGACGCGCCCGCTCGCACGGAGGCGATCTCGAAGCTCGTGCCGCGCGCGCTGTGGTGGTTCCGCTGGGCGGCGGTGCTGACCGTGCTTTCCGGCTTCTTCATCCTGGGCTTCCAGAAGAACTTCGACGGCGACTACATGAAGTCACCGATGGGCGCGTCGATCTCTACGGGCGCGTTGCTCGGCATCATCATGCTGGCCAACGTGTGGGGCGTCATCTGGCGCAACCAGAAGACGGTGATCAAGTCCGCACAAGGCGTCATGGCGGGTCAGCCTGCGTTGGAAGAGGCCGTGCCGGCCGGCCGCAAGGCCGGACTGGCATCGCGTACCAACACGGTGTTCTCGATCCCGCTGGTTTTCTTCATGGCGTTCACCAGCCACCTCGCGCCGCTGTACGCGCAGAACCCTGAGAGCTCGAAGCGCCTCATGTGGTGGCTGCCCGTCATCATCGTGATCGCGCTCTTCGAGCTGAACGGCCTCGGCCTCATCGCCGGCACGGGTCAAACGACGGTCAAGAAGTACCTCGAGAAGCACACCACCGCCATCGCGACGGGGTTCATCCTCGTCGTCGTGTTCTACCTGTGGTTCGAGGTCTGCTTCGGCTGACCGCCGCGCCCGCAACCCCTCCGAACTGGTCCTCCCCACAACCGCCTGGCGGTTGTGGGGAGGACCAGTTCGTTGTTAGGGGAGGATTTCGGCGAGTCCGTTGGAGATGACGAGCTCGCCGGCGCTGTGGGCTTCGAACGGGAACGTCCGCGGAGCCGCGCCGCGGTACAGCGTCGTGACGACGTCGTTGCCGGGGAACACGTTCTTCGACATGCGCACGGCCAGGCGCTTCAACCGGCCCGGGTCGCCCTCGGCCGCCACCTTGATCGCGGCCTGACTCGTCATCGCCATCGTGCACAACCCGTGGGCGATGATGCCCGGCAGGCCGACCGACTTGGCGAAGTTGTCGTCGAGGTGGATCGGCATCTGGTCGCCCGACGCGTCGCGATAACGGAACGTTTGGTCGTCGTCGACGTGCACCGACAACTCGCCGACCTTGTTGGCGCGCGCGTCGGCCGGGAACGTGTGGTCGGGCTTGTCGGGCCCGGCGCTCTCGCCGTCGGACACGCCGCGCAGGAACACAGTGATGTACTGCTCGACGACGAGGTCGCCGCTGGCCTCGTCGACCGAACGCGTGCGCACGGTGAAGCGCGTGCCGCTCCCGCCGACGCGGATGCTGTAGGCCTCGGCCGCGGTGCGCAATGTCACGCCCGGCACGAGCGGCGACGCGAAGTGCATGTCCTGCTCGCCGTGCACGACCATCATCAACACTTCCGGCGGGATCACGTCGCCCACGGCCAGACCGAGAGCCGCCCACGCGGGCACAACGGCGAACACGGGCGGCGCGTACTTCCCCGACGTGTACGCCGGGTTGTCGTCGTTGGTCGCGGCGGCGTACGCCTTGGCGCGATCGCCGTCGATCACTTCCGTGAGTTCGTCGTAGGTCGTGCCGAGCTTGGAAATATCGAGCGCCATACGACCGGACCGTAATGTCTGGCGCGTGGCGAAGCGCATCCTGTTGGTTCGTCACGGCGAGTCGGTGTGGAACGCCGAAGGCCGCTGGCAGGGAGCTGCCAATCCGCCGCTATCCGACGCCGGGCGCGCCCAGGCGCGCGCGCTCGCCGAAGCTGTGCGCGACGACGGCATCGACAGCGTCGTCGCATCGGATCTCGACCGCGCGCTGGAAACCGCGCGGATCGTCGCCGACCGTCTCGGACTCCCGGAGCCGTCGGTCGACGAAGGGTGGCGCGAGCGCGACGTCGGCGAGATCTCAGGCCACACGCGCGCCGAGATCGAAGCGAAATGGCCAGGTCTGCTCGAGCGATGGCGTCGTGGCGAACTCGAGTCGATGCCCGGCGGCGAAGGCGAGATCACCTCGCGCGTCGTCGCCGCGCTGCAGCGCGTCGCGCATGAGCACCCCGGGGCGTGCACGCTCGTCGTCACGCACGGCGGCGTGATCGGCGCCATCGACAACTGGCTCGGCAATCCGTACTTGCGCGTCGGCAACGTCCAAGGGCGGTGGCTCGCGGTGGACGACGGCGGCGAGATCGAGATGGCGGGCGTGTTCAGCGCGGCGGCCGACGACGACGAGGCGCCCGTGGCGCTTTAGGCGACGTCGGCGGCGGCGTGGTCGTGGCCCGCAACCAGCGGCTGCACGACTTCGCTGACGATGCGCTCGCGCAGCTCGTCGTTGAACAGGTCGGTCGCGTGGCCACCGGTACGCCACCACAGTTGCGCGGTAGGTCCTGCGGCGCTGCGCATCGCCTCGGCCTGGTCGACACCGAAGTACCAGTCGGCGCGGTCGTGCACGATGACCAACGGCGTCGGCGCGATCTCGCCGACGATGGTGACGGGGTCTATGCGGCCGGCGGGACGCACGCCGTCGATGCGCACGCGCATGAGGTGACGCATGGCCCGCCGCATCAGCGGTGACCGCGCCAGCTCGAGGACGCGGCCGACACCCTTCGGCGCGTCGCGCCCGCCCCACCACGCGGGACCCGACACGGCGACGACGGCGTCGGCTCGACGGCCTCCGTCGCCGCGTGCCGCCATTCCGGCGTAGAGCACCACGGCGGCGGCTCCCATCGAGGCGCCCATGAGGACCAGCTTCTGATTCGCCGGCACCTGCTCGACGGCGGCTTTGACGTCAAGCCACTCGAGGGCTCCGAGCGTGCTCGTGCCGCCGGAGAAGCCGTGGCCGCGCAGGTCGAGGACCACGACGTTCGCGCTCTCGGCGAGCTTGTTGGCGAACTCGTGGATCTTCGGATGGCGATGCCAGTGACCGAAACCGTGCACGAGCACGACCGTCACGCCGCAGTTCACCGGGCCGGCGAGGCGCACCGCGTGGAGGCGCACGCCGTCGGCGGAGTTGAATCGCAGCGTCTCGTGCTTCTTGTAGTGCGGCGCCGCGACGTACTTGGTGAACCAATCGTGGACGGCCTTCGGCGTGGTGACTTTGGGCATCTCGAAGGTGTTACAGATCTGCACCTGGGTCTTGATCGACGGTGGGGTTATCCATCGAATCAAGCTCTGCTTCGGCGTCTGAAAGTTCAGCCTCGATGACGGCCAGGCGATCGAGATCATCGACAGGATCAGCGCTGACTGGCTGATCCTCGCCTTCGTCTCGGTCGGCCGACCTTTCCACATACTCAGCGTATCGGCGTCAAAGAGGCCCGCTTGAGCGTCTGTTGGGTTTTGTCCGAATGTTGAGAAGTGAATGTGTGGGGGTGGCAGGGATCGAACCTGCGACGCGCGGCTTAAAAGGCCGCCGGTCTACCACTGACCTACACCCCCGGATGGGAGTGGCGATTATTGCCGAGTGCGACGGAACCAGCGGCGCTTCGGCGCTGCGACAGGTTCCGCAACGACCTCTTCGACGACCGCGGCGGCGCGCTCGGCGCGCAGTGCCGCCCACCGCACGACGATCGGCTCGACGTCGAGCGGCATCATGTTCGACGGCGGACCGTCGACGACGAACGACCTATTCATCTCGCGTACGCGCGCGTTGAGTTCGTCGAGCGCGGCGCGGAGTCCGCGCTCGGTCGGGAACTTGTCGAGCGTCGCCAGCAGATCCTCGGCCGCTTTGCGCAACGCAATCGCCGGCGGCGTGAAGCTGAGGTTCTCGCGCTTGAGCCAGTTGCGGATCCACCACAGCTCGTCGTGGTCACCGGTGAGGTCGGGCAACGGCTTACCGAAACCCGGCAGATTCTCGAACTCGCCGCGGTCGCGCGCCTCGTTGATCTGTGCGTCGACCCACGACTCGAAGCTGGCACCCGCGGGCTTGCGGTCCGTCACGGAGACAACGGTACGCCTTTGTGAATGTTTTCACAAGAGCCGATCGGTAGGGTTATGGCGTGGCGCGCTGGACGTGGCTGTTGGTCGCGGTGATGTGCTTGCTCGCAACGTGTGGGCGCGGCACGACGACGCTGCACACGGCACCGAAGTCAATCCCGTCGGTGCCGGTGACGCTTGTTCCCGTCGACCCCACGATCACGACACTGCCGGCGATGCCGACCACCGCGGTCACCGTGCCCGCCGGTGACCCGTGCACGCGGCCCGACCGGACGCGCATCCTGTTCGATCGCCGGTTGCCGGGGAGCGAGCCCATCGAGCACGTGTTCTCGGTGAACGCCGACGGGTCATGCCTCGCGCAACTCACGCACGGCACGACCCACGTCCTCAACTGGGGCGCGTCGTGGTCGCCCGACGGCCGGCACATCGCCTTCATCCGCAAGGACGCCGGCGTGATGGTCGCCGACTGGGACGGCAGCCACGAACGACTCTTGCTCGCCGAGACGAAGGTGCAGCCAAGCGGCGCGCACACCGACTGGTCGCCCGACGGCACCCGCATCGTCGCGTCGCGCGAAGACGGCGTGTGGGTTGTCGACGCGTTGTCCGGCGCCGCGACCCACGTGGCGGGAGACATCAACGCCGGGTACGCGTGCTGGTCACCCGACGGCAAGCAAGTCGCGTACGGCGAGGTGGTGAACGACCGAGCGGTTGTCTCGGTCGTGAACGCCGACGGATCGGGGCATCGCGTCGTTGCCGATCGTGCGAGCCAACCCGACTGGGGCGTCAACAACCGCATCGTTTACTTCGACGGCAACGAGATGCAGACGGTAAAGCCCGACGGCTCCGATCTCCGCGCGGTGCCGGGATCTGCGAACACCGGAGCGCCGCGTTGGAACGCGGACGCGACGCGCATCGTCGGGTCGATCGGGTCCGGAGGCATGAAGGTGTTCGACCCCGACAAGGGGTTCCTGTTCGTCGTCAACACCGGTGCCGGCGCCGACGCCAGCGGCGGCACGGACTACGACGACGACTGGTAGGTCACGCTTCGGACAGCTGCGCCTCGACGACGCGCTTCGGGCGGACCCGCACCGCGCTGAGCAACACGAGCGCGCCCCCGAACGCGACGTTCCAACCGACCTTCTCGTCGAGCACGGCCACGCCGAGCACGACGCCGACGAATGGCATCAGGAACGTGACCGCGGAAGTCGCCGTCGGGCCCGTCGTCGCCTGCAAGTGGAACGACAGCAGGAACGCCAGGCCCGTGCCCAACGCGCCGAGCATGAGCACCGCGCCGGCGATGTGTAGGTCGACGTGCGGGGTGTCGTGCGATGCGGCCGTCGCGACGAGTCCGACGAGCAACGCAATCGGCGCGCCCGACACGATCTGGCCGACCGCCGCGGCGCGCGTCGGCATCTGGCCCAGGATGTAACGCGACGTGAACACGAAGCCGACGCCGTAACAGGCCGCAGCGGCGAGGCACGCCACTTCCCCGAGCACCTGGCCGCCGATCCCCGAGTGCCACGGCGCGACGATCACCACGACCCCGGCGAGCCCCGCGAGCAACGCGCCGACGCGTCGCCGGTCAAGACGTTCGCCGGGCAGCAGCGCTGCGGCGGCGATGATCGCGGTCCACAGCGGTGTGGTGGCGTTCATCATCGTGGCCGCGCTCGAGGTGATCCGCTCCTCGCCCCACGCGAAGAGCGCGAACGGCAAGATGTTCTGGATCAACGACAGCGTCGTGACGAGCTGCCACTGGCGGCGCGTCGAGGGGAACGCGGCGTACCCGAGCTTGGCGGCGACGGACAGCGCCACCGCGCCGGCCAGCATGCGCCCGGCAACGACCTGGGTGGGCGTCAGCCCCTCGAGCGCGACCTTGATCCACAGGAAGCTCGACCCCCAGATGAGGGCGAGCAGGCCGAGTGCGCCCGCCGAGTTAGGGGTTCGTTTCGCCAGAGGTTTCGCCTGCTGCGTTTTCGAAGCTGAAGTGGCCCGTGACCATGAACAGGACGCGGTCGGCGACGTTGGCCGCGTGGTCTCCCGCGCGTTCGAAGTACCGCCCGACAAGCGCCATCTGTACCGCGAGCTGCAACGTCGAGTCGTCGGGCTCGCGTGCGGAGAAGATCGTCTGGAACAGCTCCTTTTGCAGCTCGTCCATCACGTCGTCCATGTCGCCGAGGGCGGCGGCGCGCGCTACGTCGCGATCGGCAAACGCTTCGATGGCGAGACGAAGCTGCGCGGCAGCCTGGTCGCGCATGCGGTCGATGAGGCCGCGCATTTTCGGCTCGATCTCGTTGGGGTAGAGCCGCCGCGTCGCCTTGGCCACCTTCGTCATGAGGTCGCCGATGCGCTCGAGTTCGTGGATCACCCGCAGGACCGTCACGAGCATGCGCAGGTCCGCCGCCATCGGCTGCTGTTGCGCGAGCAGCAAGCACGTGCGCTGCTCCATGTCGTGCGTGAGGTCGTCGAGCACGTGGTCGTCTTCTACGACGCGTTCGACGGCGCCGAGGTCGGCGGCGAGTAACGCGTTCGTCGCGGCTTCGATCGCCTCGCCCGCCAGCGCACCCAGGCGAATCACGTCGGAGCGAATGGCGTCGAGCTCTTCGTGGAAGGCCCTGCGTGTCTCTGTCATGTCTGCTCCGGAGTCTGCCCGGCGCCGGGGCGCGGGAGTTGAATAACGAAGGTAGACCCTTCGCCTTCGCGCGAGTCCACGTGCACGTCGCCGCCGTGGTTGCGCGCCACATTGCGCACGATGGCGAGGCCGAGGCCGGTTCCGCCCGTAACCCGGCTGCGCGCCCGATCGACGCGGTAGAAGCGCTCGAAGATGCGGTCCCGATCGGCGGGCGGGATGCCGATGCCGTGGTCGGTGACGATCAGTTCGACTCGGTCGCCGGCGTCGATAGCGCTCACGGCAACCGGTGAACCGGGATCGGAGTACTTGATGGCGTTCTCGATGAGGTTCACGAGCGCGCTTTCGACCTGCGACGCGTCGACGACCAGCGTCGTCGTCGGCAAATCGTGGTTGATCGACACATCGCGGGCCCGCGCACCCGCGGATGCCAGGACTCGGTCGACGGCGCCGGTCACGAGGTGCCGCACCGGAACCTCTTCTCGTTCGATCTCGCCCGTTTCGATGCGCGAGAGGTCGAGGAGGTCGTCGATGAGGTGACCGGCGCGGTCGGCTTCGTGCGCCACGCGGCCGGCGAGGCGTCGCATGACGGCGAGGTCGTCCTCGTCGGTCAACGTGTCGGCCAAGGCGACGATCGCGCCGATCGGCGTGCGCAACTCGTGACTGACGTTGGCCACGAAGTCGCGCCGCACGGCGTCGAGGCGGTAACGGTCGGTGACGTCCTGCAGCACGGCGACCGTGCCTGTCGGCCCGCCTGGCCCGGTCAGTGGCGACGCCGTCAACGAAAGGATGCGCGGCGGCGGACCGTGCAGTTCGACTATGCGGCCCGTCTCGCCGCTCGTGCCTTCGAGCAGTACGTCGGTCAGCGCACGCGCTGCCAACGCGTCAGTGCCGCGCGCGTCGACCAGTCGCGACGCTTCCGCATTGCGCAGCACTTCCTCGCCGGCGGCATCGACGACCACGACGCCGAGGTTGACCGCGTCGAAGGCGGCACGCAGCCGTTCGAGCGACTCCATGGCGTCGGTGGCCATGGCGCGGTAGTCGTCGCGCTCCTGCAGCGCGCGGTCCAACTCGCCACGCGCGGCGTCGAGTTCGGACCGCCGCCTCACCCGAAGCGGCCGGTGATGTAGGCCTCGGTTCGCTCGTCGGACGGCGCGGTGAACATCGTGGCGGTCGGCGCGAACTCGACGAGTTCGCCGTGGCGATCACCGGTCGCTTCGTGGACGACGGCGGTGAGGAACGCCGTGCGGTCGGCGACGCGCGCCGCCTGCTGCATGTTGTGAGTCACGATCACGATCGTGTAGTCGTGCTTCAGTTCGGTCATCAGGTCTTCGATGCGCGCCGTCGCGATCGGGTCCAGCGCCGAGCACGGCTCGTCCATCAAGATCGTGTCGGGTGCGACGGCGATGGCACGGGCGATGCACAGCCGTTGCTGCTGGCCACCCGACAGCGCCATCGCGCTCTTCTTGAGCTTGCCCGAGACCTCGTCCCACAACGCGGCGCGCCGCAACGCCTCCTCGACGAGGTCGTCCATGCTGTCGACCTTCATCTTCAAAACACGCGGCCCGTAGGCGACGTTGTCGTAGATCGACTTCGGGAACGGGTTCGGCTTCTGGAAGACCATCCCGATGCGGCGTCGCACTTCGATCGGGTCGACGCCGTCGGCGTACAGGTCGACGCCTTCGTAGCGAACGCTCCCCTCGACGCGCGCGCCCGGGATCAAGTCGTTCATCCGGTTGAAGCAGCGCAGCAGCGTCGACTTGCCGCAGCCCGACGGGCCGATCAGCGCCGTGATCTCGGCGCGGTTGATCGCCATCTTCACGTCGGACACCGCGAGCGACGAGCCGTAGTACACGCTCAGCGCGTCGGTCTCGAAGACCGGCACGGCGGCGGTGTCGCCGGGGCCGTCGGGAACCGCCGCCACCGCAGGCCGAGGCGTCAAGGGCACAAACGGAGTCTCGCTCATAACTTCCATCTCGAACTACTTCCGGGCGAACCGCGCCGAGACGACGCGGGCCGCGAGCGTGAGGACGAACACGAGCAGGATCAGCGTGAGGGCAGCGGCCCAGGCGCGGTCCTGCGCCGCGGGGAACGGCACCTGGGCGTTCTTGAAGATCTGGGCCGACAGCGCGGTGTTGGCCCCGAACAGGCTCGTGTTCGGTTTCGACACGACGCCGATCGTGAACAGCAGCGGCGCCGTCTCGCCGGCGGCGCGAGCCACCGCGAGCATGGCGCCGCTGACGATTCCGGGGAGCGCGGCGGGCAACACGATCCGGACCGTCGTGCGCCACGTCCGGCAACCGAGCGCGGCGCTCGCCTCGCGGAGACCGGCGGGCACGAGCCGGAGCATTTCTTCGCTCGTGCGCACGATGATCGGCAGCATCAAGCACGCCAGCGCGAGCGCGCCGGCGAAGCCCGACAGCCCGTAGCGCAGCACCCAGATCGTGTAGATGAACAGCCCCATCACGACTGACGGCACGCCGCTCATCACGTCGGTCATGAGGCGAATGAACGTCGCGAGCGCGCCGCGCCTGCCGTACTCGTTGAGGTACACCGCGCCGAGCACACCCAAGGGAACGGCGATGGCGGTCGCGGCGCCGGTGATGAGCAACGTCCCGACGACGGCGGGAGCCATCCCAGGTCCCGGTTGGGCGGAGATGATCGGGATGTTGGTGACGAGGAAGTCGTACGAAAACAGCCGCATGCCGGCGCGCACGACGTAGAAGACGATGAAGGCCAGCGGCAGCGCCGCCGCGAGGAACGTCGCCCAGATGAAGCCGGTCGCGAGGTGATTGCGCAGTTTGCGCGAGCGAGACGTGTCCGTCGCTTGCAGCGACGGCGCGGGAATTGCAGCAGTACTCATACGGCGCCTCGCATGCGGAGATCGACGCGCCCGACGATCATGCGCGCCGCGACGTTCACCACGATCGTCATCGCGAACAGCGTGACGCCGAGCGCGACGAGCGCCGCCCGGTGCGTGCCCGCGGCCTCCCCGAACTGGAACGCGATGACCGACGGCATCGTGTCGCCCGACGAGAACAGGTTCGCCGTGATCTGCGGCGTGGAACCCACGACGAGCGCGACGGCGATCGTTTCGCCCATGGCGCGCCCGAGCCCGAGCATCGTCGCCCCGACCATGCCGCCAACCGAGTGCGGGAACACGACGCCCTTGACCATTTCCCAGCGCGTGGCGCCGAGCGCCAGCGCGCCGTCTTTGTCGTTGCGCGGCACGGTGGCGAACACTTCGCGCGTGACCGACGTGATGATGGGCGTGATCATCACCGCGAGGATCAAACCCGCCGTGAAGAACGAGCGCCCGGTCTGTGTCCCGTTGAACAACTCCGACAACACCGGGATCGGGTTGACGCCGCGCGACACGGCGTCGTACACGTCGACGATGTTCGGCGCGAGCACGAGGATCCCCCACAGTCCGAAGACGACCGACGGGATCCCGGCGAGCAAGTCCATCACTGACACCACCACGACACGCAAACGCGTCGGTGCCACTTCCGTCACGAACAGCGCGATGCCAACCGAGATCGGTACCGCGACTGCGACGGCGATTGTCGCAACGACGCCCGTCCCGAAAATGAACGCCAGCGCGCCGAACTTGCCTTCGTTCGGCACCCACTCCCGCGACGTGAAGAACGACAACCCCGCTTCACGAAACGCCGGCCACGCGCTGTGGAGCATCGTGACCGCGATCAGGACGAGAACGACGAGGATCGCCAGCCCCGCGAGGAGGCTGGCGATCCGGAACGCTTCGTCGGCGAGGCGACCCCTCGACCGGGTGCTGACGAGGTCAGGCAGGGATGACAAGCGACTTGAGCTGCGCGATCGCAAGCGTGCGGTACTTCGCCGGCAGCTTGGCGTAATTCGCCGGTTCGTTGAGCGCCTGACCGTCGGTGAGGAGGAAGTTCAGGAAGCCCTTGAGGGCCTCGCCCTTCGCCTTATCGGTCTGGTTCTTGTAGACGAGGATCCAGGTCGGCGTGGCGATCGGGTACGTCGCGTCGCCCGCAGCGTTGAGCGGGTCGTACGTGAGATCAGCGGCGGGCGTGGTCTGGTCGAGCGCGGCGGCGACGCCAGCCAGGCTCGGAGCGATGAACTTGCCGGCAGCGTTCTTGATGCTCGCCGTCTTCAGGTTGGTCGCCTTGGCGTCGGCGAAGTCGACGTAGCCGATCGCGCCGTTCGTGCCCTTGAGCGTTCCCGTGCCGTTACCGATGAGCTGTGCCACGCCCTGGTTGCCGGCGCCGGCCTGCGTCGACGACGGCCAATTGACGGTGTCGCCCTTCCCGAGGGTCCACGCCGTGGGCGCGGCCTTCGTCAAGAACCCCGTGAAGTTCGACGTCGTGCCTGACCCTTCGGCGCGGTGCACGGCGACAATCGGCGTCGACGGCAGCGTCGCGTCGGGGTTGTCGGCCTTGATCGCAGGGTCGTCCCACTTCGTGATCTGCGCCTCGAAGATCTTGGCGATGGTGTCGGCGCTCAGGTTGAGCTTGCTGACGCCGTCGAGTTGGTACGCGAGGGTGATCGGCGCGGCCGCGATCGGGAAGTACAGGACGTCGCCGCCTTTGTACAGAGGCTTGTCCTCGGGCTTGATCAGGCTGTCGGAGCCCGCGAAGTCGACGACTTGTCCTTGCAAGTCCGTCTTGCCTTTCCCGGAGCCGCCGCCGCCGTAGTTGACGGTGACCTTCGGAGCGACCTCCAGGAAACCTGCCTTCGCGGCTTCCTCGAGCGCGGCCTGGAATGTCGACCCCGACGCGTTCAGCGTCGCCGACAACTTGGCGTAATTCGACGACGGCGACCCCGCCGCGGCCGACGGACTTTTCGGATCCTTGGAACTGCAGGCGGAAATGAGAATCGCCGACGCGATCACGAGCGCCACCACACGTGTCTTCATGGCGCGCAACCTACGGACGCAAAACGAACCCGCCCCTACTGCTAAGTGAACGTCAGGTGAACTTCGAAGGAATCACCGTCGCGCCGCGGCAATACGGAAGTAGCGCGTCGGGAATGGTGACCGACCCGTCGGCGCTGCGATTCTGCTCGAGCAACGCAGCGAGTACCCGGGGCACGGCGAGCGCAGAGCCGTTCAACGTGTGCACGAACGCGGGCTGCTTCTCACCTTCGGGGCGGTAGCGAATGTTGGCGCGCCGCGCTTGGTAGTCGGTGAACCAGCTGCAGCTCGACGCTTCCAACCACGCGTCGGCGCCGGGCGCGTACACCTCGATGTCGTACTGGCGAGCGTGGCTCTGCCCGAGGTCGCCAGTGCAGATCTCGAGGACGCGCGTCACGAGGCCAAGGGCGCGCAACGTGCCGCGGGCGCGCTCGACGATCTCTGCGTGCAGAGCTTCGGCTTGCTCCGGCGTCGTCAGGGCGAGGATCTCGACTTTGTCGAATTCGTGACCGCGCAGCAGGCCGCGCGTGTCCTTCCCGGCGCTGCCGGCTTCACGCCGGTAACACGGCGAGTAGGCCATCAGGCGCTTCGGGAGTTCGGCTCCGGTCAGGATCTCGTCTCGGTAGAACGACGTGAGCGGCACTTCCGCCGTCGGGATCGGCCACAGGTCGTCGCGCTCGACGTGGTACGCGTCGTCCGCGAACTTCGGCAGCTGCCCCGTCGCCGTCAGCGTGTCGGTCAGCACCATCGTCGGCGGTCGGACTTCTTCATAGGCGTCGGCGTTGCGGTCGAGGGCCAGCTGGCACAGGGCGCGCGCCAGCGTTGCGCCGAGCCCGCGCAGGGCGACGAACATCGAGCCCGCGACCTTGACGGCGCGCTCGTTGTCGAGAATGCCGAGCGCGGCGCCGGTCTCCCAATGCGGGACGCGTTGATGCTCGGCGAAGGCCGGCATCTCGTCGACGTCGACGACCTTGTTGTCGTCCTCGCTCTTGCCGACGAGCGCCGCGGGGTCGGGCGTGTTCGGAAGCCGCAGCATGCGGTCGCGCAGTTCGGCTTCGAGCGCGGCGGTCTCCGCTGCGAGCTTGCCCTCCTGCTCGCCGAGTTCCTTGCTCTGGTTCTGCGCGGCGTCAGCCGCGGTGGCGTCACCGGCTTTGCGCGCCTTGCCGACCTCGGCGCTCAGCGTCTTGATCTGCGCGCGCAGGCCGTCACGCTGGCTCTGCAATGCCCGCACCTTGGCGTCGAGTTCGACGGCCGCGTCGACCTCGGACGGGTCGACGTTCTTGGTGGCCAGCGCGGCCTTCACCGCGTCGAGGTCGTTCCGCAAACGCCTGATGTCGAGCATGCCGAAGGTTACGCGTAGCGTGCTGGATTCGTGAACGTGGTTTCCGTCTCCGACCTCGTCGTGCGCTATGGCGACGTGGTGGCCGTCGACGGGGTTTCGTTCGAAGCCGCGGCCGGTCAAGTCACGGCACTGCTCGGCCCCAACGGCGCGGGAAAGACGACGACCGTGGAGACCGCAGAGGGATACCGACGGCCGTCGTCGGGGTCGGTGCGCGTGCACGGCCTCGATCCCGTCGGTGACGCCCGTGCCTTGCTGCCGCGTCTCGGTGTGATGTTGCAGCGCGGCGGGATCTATCCGTCGATGGGCATCGGCGACGCGCTCCGGTTGTTCGCGTCGTACTACGCGTCGCCGGCGTCGCCGGCGGAGCTGTTGGAACGCGTGGGACTGACGGGTCGCGTGTCGAAGACACCGTGGCGACGGTTGTCGGGCGGTGAACAACAGCGGGCGTCGCTGGCGCTGGCGTTGATCGGCCGTCCCGACGTCCTGTTTCTCGACGAGGCGACTGCCGGCGTCGATCCGCAAGCGCGCCAACTCGTACGCGCCGTCATCGAAGATCTGCGCGCCGGCGGCGCGTGCGTCGTGCTCACCACGCACGAGCTCGACGAAGTCGAGCGTTTGGCCGACCACATCGTGATCGTCGACCACGGACACGTCGTGGCCGACGGGACGTTGGCGTCGTTGACGGCGTCGGACGACGCGATGACCTTCGTCACCGCGCCCGGCATCGACGTCGACGCGCTGAGCAAGACGATGGACGGCTGGGTCAGCGAAACGTCGGCGGGCCGCTACACGATCGCGCTCGGGTCGACGCCGGCGCGGGTCGCGCAGCTCACCGCGTGGCTAGCCGAGCGTGACTTGTCGATCTCCGAGCTGGGCAGCGGTACCCGGCTCGAAGACGTGTTCCTGCGGCTGACGGGCGGTGAAGCGTCGTGAAGGCCTTCGCGGCGCAGCTGCGCGCCGAGGTGAAGATGACGCTGACGCGCGGCGAGTCGTTGTTGCTCGTGGTCGGGATTCCCGTCGGCCTGCTGGTGTTCTTCTCGCTCGTCGACGTGCTGCCGACGGGAACGAAGGACCCGGTGACGTTTCTCGCGCCCGGTGTCCTCGCCATGGCGGTGCTGTCCACCGCGTTCACGAGCCTCGCGATCGCCACAGGTTTCGAACGCTCTTATCTCGTGTTGAAGCGCCTCGGAACTACCCCGCTCGGCCGCGGCCGACTGCTCGCAGCGAAGACCGTCGGCGTGCTCGTCGTGATCGCAATTCAAGCGGTCGTGATCACGCTGGCGGCGCTGGCGCTCGGTTGGTCGCCCGACGCCGGGATCGTCGCCGCGCTCCCCGCGGTTGCGTTGGCGACGATCGCGTTCGCGTCGCTCGGATTGTTGATGGCCGGCACGCTGCGCGCCGAACTCACACTGGCGGCGGCCAACGCCGGGTTCATCCTGCTGATGCTGGTCAGCGGCATGGTGATACCGGTCAGCAAGCTGCCGGGGCCGATGCGCACCGCGGCGCGTGCGTTGCCGAGCGAGGCGCTGGCTCACATCCTCCACGCTGCGGCTACCGGCGCACCGAGTGGACCCCGCGCGTGGTTCGTGCTCGCGGCGTGGGCAGTCGTCAGCCCCGTGCTGGCGGCCCGCCTCTTCCGCTGGGAGTGACGCGAACGCGAGTCCGGCGCGAAACCGCCGCGCTCTGAGCGACAAGCGACACTCAACCCGGAGCCACAGGCGCCTTCGCGTCGCTTGTCGCTATGAGCGCGGCGTTATCGGACCTTCATGGCTTGCGCGTTAGGCGCTCGAGGCGGTGAGCTCGGCGAGGAGGGTGTCGATCCGGGCCATCACCAGTTGCATGCCGTCCTCGAACCCGGTCGCGAGCATTTGCTCCATACCGACCGTGGAGGCGAAGAACGACGTGACGACCATGCGCGTCTTGGCGCCGGCCGTTGCGATGGCGACCTCCATGCGCGTGACGTCGTTGCCGTCGTTGGGCATGCCGTTGTCGTCGACATCGGCGTCCTCGATCACGAGCCACCGCGGCGGATCGACGGCGACGATGTTCCAGTCACCGGGAACCTTGTCGCCGTCGGGCGTCGTCATGAAGTACGTGACCTTGCCCCCGGCGGTCAGGTCGTGGTGCTCGACGGTGATCGGGTACTCGGGCGGACCCCACCAGCGCTCGAGCAGTCGCGGATCCGCCCACAGCTGCCACACGGTTTCGACGGGTGCGTCGAACTCGGCGGTGACGGCCATGGTCATGGCGGTGGCGTCTTTGTCCACACTCAGAACAGTCATTGGGTTTCCTTTCCGGTGGTTTCGTTGAGGACTTCACCGAACCGATCGAGGCGGCCTCGCCACATCGCTTCGAGTTCATCGAGCAGTTCGTGGGCGCGCCGCAACCGCTCGATCTCACCGCGCACGAGTTGCTCCCGCCCGCTGCGGTGCTTCGAGACGAGCCCGGCGTCGACCAGGACCTCGACGTGCTTCTGCACCGCAGTGAGGCTGATCGGATACAGCCGCCCGAGTTCGCTGACGGAGCGCGGCCGATTCAGGGTTTGGGTGACGATGTCGCGCCGCGTGGCGTCGCTCAGTGCGAAGAACAGCCGATCAGTAGCGGGAGCATCTACAACCATTTGGTTGTAGATTACGGATTACACGAAGGAAGTCAAGACCGCCGTCGAGTTTGGGCGGGATGCGCGGGCATGGCGAGGAACTCAAGCGTGAGCGATTCGCCCGGCGCGACTTCCATCCATTGCCGGTACGCCTCGTCGAGCGCGGGCCCGCACTCTGTCGGCTCCCCCGCGAGCCACGCCGTCCACTGGCGGTTGACGACGTGTTCTGCCGCGTCGATGGCCGCGCGGTTGTGGCGGATGGCGCCACGGCGAGACGGCTTCTGCAGTCCGGCCATGGACTTGAACACGCCACCGCTCGCGACGGTGCCGAAGAAACCGTCGCGGATGCCGAGCTCGCGTTCGACGACGAGCGTCACGATGTCGTGCGGAAGGTGCCGACCGTCCGACCCCGCGTGCGACCCCTCGATGCGCCGCTTGCCGAGGTGCGCGACCCAGTTCGGGAAGTCGCGCCCGTCGCGCTTCTTCGTGAACGTCACCCGCACGCCGGCGAAGCTATGTGGGGCTTGACAGCGCCAGCCAGCGACTTTCGTTAGGAGCGGTGACGAGACCAGGCGTCTAGCGCCGACGCCGCCGCGAGCACGAGGTACGTAACGGCTGTGACCTCGGCGACCCAGCGGTGCTCCGACTCGGCGACCGGAACGAGCAACAGGCACACGATGGCGGCGAGGACGAAGAACAGCGCGCGGCGATCCCGCTTCATGCGACGGCCCTCACGATGATCGACGTCACGTACGACACCGCGAACGCGCCCGGGATCGTGAGCACCCACGCCCACACCACCTGGCTGGCGACGCCCCAGCGCACGGCCGAGAGGCGCCGCGTCGCGCCGACACCGACGATGGCGCCGGTGATGGTGTGCGTCGTCGAAACCGGGATGCCCGCCGACGACGTGAAGAACAGCGTCGCTGCGGCCGCGGTCTCGGCGGCGACACCGCCGATCGGCTGGAGGCGCGTGATCTTCGAGCCCATCGTCTTCACGATGCGCCAGCCGCCCGTCAGCGTCCCGAGGCCGATGGCGGTGTGGGCCGCGAGCACGACCCACAGCGGCACGCCCGCAGTCGGCGCCACGTGGTGGCTGGCGATGAGCACGGCGAGGATGATGCCCATCGTCTTCTGCGCGTCATTGGCGCCGTGGCCGAGCGAGAACGCTGCGGCCGACACGAGTTGCCCGCGCCGGAATCCACGATTCAGGCGCTCGACGTGGGTGTAGCGGTGGAACGTCCACATGATGACGAGCGTGAGGATCATGGCGAGCGCAAGCCCGATCAGCGGCGACAGCACGATGAACACGCCGATCTTGCGCAGGCCCGAGGTCACGAGCACGTGCCAACCGTCGGCAGCCACCGCGGCGCCGGCGATGCCGCCGACGAGCGCGTGCGACGAACTCGTCGGCAGGCCGAAATAGAACGTGAGCAAGTCCCACGCGATCGCGCCGACGAGCCCCGCGAACACGACGCCGATCGTCAACACGTTCTGGTCGACCACACCCTTGGCGATCGTCGTCGCCACGTGCGTGCCGAAGATCAGGAACGCGGCGAAGTTGAAGAACGCCGCCCACGCGACGGCCATGCGTGGGCTCAGCACACGCGTCGACACGACCGTTGCGATGGAGTTCGCCGCGTCGTGGAACCCGTTGACGTAGTCGAATCCCAGCGCGACGAGGATGACGATGACAACGCCGAGGGTCATCGCGGGCCTGCGCTACGCGTGCTTGACGACGATGGACTCGACGACGTTCGACACGTCTTCCAACGCGTTGAGCGCGTCCTCCATCGCCTCGACGACGTCCTTGTACCGCATCACGTCGAGCGCTTCGAACTCGCCACTGAACAGTCGCGCCTGCGTGGCGCGGTACAGCGTGTCGCCCTCCGACTCCAGCTCGTCGATGGCTTCGAGGTGCGGCTGCACGTTCTTCATCGACTTGAGTCGCGACATCAACAACACCGTCTCGTCGGCCATCTTCACGAGGATGTCGGCCTGGCGCTGCGACTCGGGCAGCGGCGTCGAGATACCCGTGAGTTGGAGGCGATGCGACACCGCCATCACGTCGTCGACGACGTCATCGAGTTCCTCGGCGAGGGCGTGAATGTCCTCACGATCGAACGGGGTGACGAAAGTCGTGTTGAGGCGGTTGAGGATCTCGTCGGTGATGCCGTCGCCGATCTGCTCGCATTCGATGATCTGCTTGTGGCGGCCCGGCAAGTCGTCGAACTTGGCGAACAGGTCCTGCAGCCGGCGGGCCGATTCCGCCACGTTCTCCGCTGCATTGCTGAACAGATCGAAGAAGCGGTCGTCGGTCGGGACGAGCTTGAAACGCACGAGCGCGAAAGTTAACGGATGGCGACCCGGAAAACGGAGTTCGTCTGGCCGTGTGCGTATTTAGTCGGGCACAGCCCGCCTAAGTACGCACACGGCTCATTTGAGCAGCGCCGTGATCGACCGGATCTCGCCGAGGTTGCGCCGGCGGATCTTGCCGTCGGGGTTGATCACGATCGTCGCGGGGATGCCCGGACCGACGCGGTACGCACGCGCGATCTGACCGTCGTCGACGAGCCCCGGCCACGTGCCGTTGTGGTCGGTCATGAACGTGCGGGCATTGCCCTGCGAGTCGTTGTAGACGACGCCGAGTACCGTGACGGTTTCGCGGGCGTCGATCTTTGCGAGCAGCGGGAACTCGTGGCGGCACGGCACGCACCACGACGCCCAGAAGTTCAACACGACGGTCTGCCCGCGGTAGTCGCGCAGCGCGACCGCTTTCCCGGTCAGATCACGCGTGGAGAAGCCCGGTGCGGTATCGCCGACGTCGGCGTGCGAAGAAGAAGACGACGACCCGTTGCACGCCGTCAGCACGACCGCGAGCCCGAGCGCGAGCGCGACGGTGCACCGCTTCAATGGTCTTGGAGCTCGGCCGCCATCCGGGCGAGCGTGCGCCGCCGTTCGATGCGGTCCTTCTCGTCCTTCGAGGTCCAGCGGAAGAACATCACGGCGATGACGAGCCACAGGATGAGTCCGCCCCACACCTTCATGATTGCGCCGGCGAGTTGCTGATCCGACACCGCGCTGATGGCGAACGGCCGCAGCGCGTGCGCGTAGAACGGATAGATCGGGTTGTCGGCGAACGTGAAGAACGCGGCCGGAACCGTCGGCATGACGGACTGCAGGAACACGTAGACCATGCGGCCGACTTCGCTCAGCATCGGCAGGTCGGGGTCGCGGTTGAGCACCGGGAACCACATCAGCGACGCCGTCGAGAACAGCGCGAGGTGGAACAGGAAGTGCACCGGCTCGTGACGCAGCGCGAGATCCATCGCGGTCGGCCAGTGCGAGAAGACCAACCAGATCGTGTACAGGCCGCCGGCGATCAACGGCTTGCCCAGCACCCGCAGCGCGGCGGCGCGCCAACCCGTTCCCCAGAGCTGTTTCTGCAGCCACGCCGGGATGCCGATGATCAGCAAGCCCGGCGCAACCAGCGAGAACAGCATGTGCTGGGCCATGTGCACGCTGAAGAGGTACTTCTCGGCGATGTCGTGGATCGGGTAGTCCGCGCCCAACCACAGCAACGCCCAACCCGACGTGAACGACGCGACCTGCTTACGGGTGACGGGCCCCCGGCGAACGAGGTACCAGTAGCCGACGATGATGGCGACCATCAAGGCCCACACCTCGGGGTGCGCGTGAAACGCCCAAGGATCGGGCCTCGGCATTACGGGCCTTTACGCGTATACCCGGTGAAGGCGTGCAGCGTCGACAGGTACGCGACGTAGACGCCGATCGCCAAGACAAAGCCGGTGATGAACAGGCGGCGGAACCACGGGTGGTCGAACCGGAGGTGCATGAAATACGCCACCACGGTCCCGAACTTGATGGCCGCCAGAATTAGCAGGAACGCGATCGTGCCGTGCTCGCCGCCGACGTTGTTGTACGACAGCAAGACCTCGAGCGCCGTGACGGCGGCGAGGAACGCCGCAACCTTGACGTAGACCATCTCGCTCGGGTGCGTGTGGTGCGCCGTCTCGGTGTTCATCTCGGCGTATTCGTGCTCGGTACTAGTCGTAGTCATCTCGTTCGCCTTACTTGATGAGGTACACGACCGTGAAGATCACGATCCACACGATGTCGACGAAGTGCCAGTAGAGACCGGCGATCTCGACGGTCTCTGCCTTCTCCGGCGGCAACTGCCCACGCATCGACATACCCCACAACGTCAGGAGCATCACGATGCCGAGCGTGACGTGCACGCCGTGGAAGCCGGTCATCACGAAGAACGTCGAGCCGAACAAGTTCGTGTGGATGGTGAGCCCGTGGTGCACGAACGACGTGAACTCGTAGATCTGACCGGCGATGAACGTGGAGCCGAGCAGCGCCGTGGCCAGCAGCCAGACGCGCAGCCGACGCTCGTCGCGGCGTTGGATCGCCGACAGCGCCAGCACCATCGTGAGCGAACTCATCAGCAGAACGAACGAGCTCACCGACGTGAACGGGATGTCGTAGACGTCCTTGGGATACGGACCGACCACGCTGTGGCCGCGGTACAGCAGGTACGTCGAGATGAGTGCGCCGAAGAGCAGGCACTCCGAGCCGAGGAAGGCCCACATCGCCATCTTCTCGTTCGACACGCCGGTGTTCGTCGGCGGGTGTCCCTCGTGCCGCGTGTCGTGGACGTCGTGTTCCATCGCCTGGACCGTCATTCCGTTGCCCCTTGTTCGGCCGAAGCTTCGCCGGCGGAAATCGCAGCAGGTTCTTCAGTGGCCGCCACTTCGTGATGCTCGACGTGCGGAGCCGTCGAGGGCTCGAGGCCCCAGGCGTACAGCGCACCGATGAGGATCAGTGCGCCCGCCGCCACCACGGCATACGTGTGGTAGATCATCCCGTAGGCCATCACCGGCAGCCCGAACGACGCCACCATCGGGAAGTACGACGGCGACGGCAGGTGCACGTCGGTGGCGTGCAGGTTGAGCGAGCCCTCGGTGACGGGCGGCGCCAGCTTGACCATGCGGCCCTCGGCGTCCTCGCCGTACTTGCGGTGCCAGAAGTCGTCGAGCTCGTGCACCTCGGGCTGTTCGGCGAAGTTGTACGCCGGCACGGGCGACGGGATCGTCCACTCCAGCGTGCGTCCGTCCCACGGGTCGGGACCCGCCGCGGTACGGAACCGGTACGAGTGGGCGACGTTGTAGAGGAACACGAGGATCGACGCCGCGATGATGAACACACCGATCGTGGCGACGAGGTTCCAGAAGTCGAGACCGAGACCCTTGTCGTAGGTGTAGATGCGGCGCGGCATGCCTTCGAGGCCGAGCAGGTGGAACGGACCGAACGTGACGTTGAAGCCGATCAGCCAGAGCCAGAAGTGCCACTTGCCCAACTTCTCGTTGAGCATGTAGCCGAAGATCTTCGGCCACCAGTAGTAGATGCCCGCCATGATCCCGAACAGCGCGCCGCCGAACAGCACGTAGTGGAAGTGGGCGACGATGTAATAGGTGTCGGTCTGCTGACGGTCGTGCGGCGACACGGCGTGGGTGACACCTGACAGACCGCCGATGGTGAACATGGCGATGAAGCCGAGACAGAACAGCGCCGGCGTCGCCAACCGCATCGATCCTCGCCAACACGTCGCCAACCAGTTGAAGATCTTCACGCCCGTTGGCACCGCGATGAACATCGTCGCCACCGAGAACGCGGACACCGCCCACGGGCCGAGACCGACGGCGAACATGTGGTGCACCCACACGCCCCAGCCCATGAAGCCGATGGCGATACCGGAGAACACCACGACTCGGTATCCGAACAGCGGCTTGCGGGCGAACACCGGCAGGATCTCCGACACGATGCCCATCGCCGGGAGGATGAGGATGTACACCTCGGGATGGCCGAACAACCAGAAGAGGTGTTGCCACAAGACGGGATCACCGCCTGCGCCCGGATTGAAGAAGTTCGCTCCGAAGTTCCGGTCGAACATCAGCAGGAACAGCGCCACCGTGATGATCGGCATGGCGAAGAGCAACAGGAAGCTCGCCACCAACGTCATCCACACGAACACCGGCATGCGGAACAACTCCATGCCCGGCGCGCGCAAGTTGAGGATCGTGACGATGAAGTTGACCGCACCCACCGTCGACGCGATGCCGAGGATCTGCAGGCCGAACACCCAGAAGTCGATGTTGTGTCCCGGCGAGAACGTGATCGACGTGTTGGGCGCGTAGCCGAACCAACCACCGTTCGGTGCGCCGCCGAGGAAGAAGCTCGAGTTGATCAGCAGTGCGCCGAACAGGAACGTCCAGTAACTGAACGCGTTGAGGCGCGGGAACGCCACGTCGCGCGCGCCGATCATGATCGGCGCGAAGTAGTTGAAGAACGCCGCCGAGATCGGCATGACGACGAGGAAGATCATCGTCGTGCCGTGCATCGTGAACAGCTGGTTGTACAAGTCGGCCGACAGGAACGTGCCGTTGGGTCGCGCCAACTGAAGACGAATCAGCATCGCCTCGATGCCGCCGAAGAGGAAGAACGTGAACGCCGTCACCCCGTAGAGGACGCCGATGCGCTTGTGGTCGACGGTGGTGATCCAGCCCCAGAAGCCCTTGGTGTTCGTGGGGCGGCGCAGGACGGGCGTCGACGCCGGAGCGACCGGTGTTTCGACGGGCGTCGTCGGTTCGAGAGTGGTGGCCATACTTCGCTACCTACTTAAGGGTCTGGAGAAACGAGATCAAGTCGGTGATCTCGTTCTCGGCCAGGTTCAGGTTGGGCATGCCCATGCCGTTGTCCGGCATCATCGGCTTCTGCTTCGGAGGGTTGCGCAACCACGCCTTGAGCTCTTCGGCGTTGTTCGGGAAGATCGCCCCGGCGAACACCTTGCGGCTCATGAAGTGCGTGAGGTTCGGGCCCACCTTGCCTGCGGTGTACCCGTTGATCGTGTGGCAACCGCCGCAGCCCTTGGTACGGAACAGGTCCTTGCCGCTGCCGGCCGACGAGTCGGCCGCCAGGTCGAGGTTCGGCGCCTTCGTCTGGCCCGCTTGCCAACGCGCCCAGCCGTCGGCGGAGTGCACGACGATGCGCAGGCGCATGTTGGCGTGCGACAGACCGCAGTACTCGGCGCACTGGCCCCAGTAGTAACCGGGTTGCACGTTCTTGCGGAGGTCGATCTCCATGTGGTTGACCCGACCGGGAATCACGTCGAGCTTGCCGGCGAGCTTCGGCGGCCAGAACGAGTGGATCACGTCGGCCGACGTGAGGCGCACGTCGACGCGCTCACCGATCGGGAGGTGGAGTTCGTTGGCGGTCGTGACGCCGAGCTTCGGGTACTCGAACTCCCACCACCACTGGTGGCCGGTGACGTTGACGCGCATGACGTCGTTGCCCTTCGGGATGGCGTCGAGCTTGCCGACGTTCAGCACGGTGAAGAACCCGACGAACGCGAGGATGAGCGCGGGCGCCAGCGTCCAGCCGAACTCGAGCTTGGTGCTGCCGTGGATCTGCTTCGGCTGGTCGTCGTCGCCGCGGCGTCGATAGCGAATGGCGACGAACACCACGAGGAACTCGACGAGGACGAAGATCACCACCGCGATCGAGAACACGGGGTTCCACAGCGAGTCGAGGCGGCGCGCGATGGGCGCTCGCGGATCGAGCACGTTCTGCGGCTGCACGTTCCTGCCGCACGCGCCGAGCAGAAGCCCCAGCGCGACGACAAGGGGGAGAAGCCGGCGCTTCATCGGTTCGATCCTTCCTGCGAGCCAGAAGACGGGGACAGGCGAAACTCACCCGTCATCGCCGGGTGGAAGTCGCACACGTAGCGATACGTACCCGGCGCGATCGTCTTGATCTTGTACTCCGTCGTGCCGTGGTTGATCGGCTTGCCCGCGAAGACAGGCGCGTTGTTCTGGTCGTAGACGGCGACGTTGTGGAACGTGCCGACGTCGAGGTTGGTGAACTCGAGGTGGACGTTCCTGTCGGCGGGAAACGCAATCACGTCGCGGTCATAGGCGATGTTCTTCGCCGTGATCCTCACCGTCGGGATCTGGGTTCGCTCGTCTTCGAAACTGCGCTCGCCGCGTGCCGCGCCCGCGCCGCCGGCGACGAGCACACCCAGCAAGCCGACGCCCGCGAGCCCGGCCACGACCTTGGTCGCCGGGACGCGATTGGCGATGGTCGTGAGAATGAACAGCAGCGTGGCGGCCACGATGAACGCCACGATCCAGCTGGCCGTCTCGTTGACCGTCAACAGCACGCGGGAGAACGAGAACGCGATCGTGATGGCGAGGACGAACGCGCCGACGGGCAGCGCGACGGGAGCGATCAGTCGATGGTCGACGTTGGTCGCGTCTGCCGGGTCGACGGCTTTGCGCATGGTGTCGAACAACCACACGCCGGTGCCGGCGGCGGCGACGAGGAGCCCGACGATCACGTAGCGCGGCCCGAGGGCACCGCCGGCGGCCAACACGGTCGCGCCAGTGGCTGCGATCACCGGTCCGTACGAGGCCCGCGGTGCGTCGGCGGGGTCGATGGCCGTGGCGGCGCCGGGCTCGCCCGTCGGCGGCAGGTCGGCGCCGACGGTGCGGCCCACGCCGAAGGCGACGGCGCCTGCGGCCAGCAGGAGGCCGACGAACAGGATCCACGCCGCTTTGTCGTGGAGCAGGCTCGGGGCGAGCGCGGCGACGAAACCGGCGACCGCGACTCCCATGGCGAACTTGGCTGCGTTGTTGGTCATTTGGGGCTCATGAGACCGTAGAGAGCGACAGGCGAAACGATCCACGCCGCGACGACGAAGAACCAGAACCGGGCGGCGGCGCCGACGAAGTCGGCCTCACCCGCCTTCAGCTGGGTGCGCAGCATCGCCACCACCAGAAAGCCGATGCCGAAGGCGACGCCAACCGACCCGATCACGAGCCCGGCGATCACGACGGCGCCGAAGGCGTGCGACGACGGACCGAAGCCGGAATGGCCGCCGGTGTACCAGGCGAGATTGAGAAACGCTGCGCCGAGGCCGGCCGTGATGGCGAGCGATGCCAGCGCTTGGCGGCGGTTGTCGTGGCGTGCGGCGCTGGCGCCCCATGCCACGACTGCGCCCGAAAGCAGCAGCGTCGCCGTGAGCATCGCGCTGAGGTATTCGTCGAAGTCCACGCCCTTGGGTGGCCACGTCGAGGCCGCGTCGCGCAGGTTGTAGAACGCGGCGAGCATGGCGACCGACGCCAGTAACAGCGCGCCGCCGGCGACGTACGACGCGACCGTCAATGCGTCAGGACCTCGGCGCGTGCGTACCTGGCCCGACTCGAGCGCAGCAACGGCTGTCATGAGCTAGCTCCCGTGGTGACGAGTGGTGTTGCGGAGCCGACGTCGGGCACCGACTCGAAGTTGTCTCGCGGCGGCGGCGACGCCGTCGCCCACTCGAGGGTCGTGCCCGACCCGTACGGGTTGGGGGCGGCCGACGTCGAACGCGCCCCGGCGTACCCGAGCGCGAGGATCACGATGCCGAGCGCCGCGATGCCAACGCCGGCGGCGCCGAGCAACGCCAGCGCGCCGTGGCCGTCGGACTTGTCCCACGTGTGGGCGAAGTACGGCGCGCCGTCGGCGCCGAGGAAGACTCCCGACGCCACGAAGAGTGTGAAACCGCCGAAGGTCGCCAGCGACGCCAGCGACGCGACCGGCGCAGCGATCGTCCCGCCGACGAGCTTGGGCGCCCAGTGCACGAGGGCGGCGACGGCGCCGGCGACGGGGATGGCGAGCGCGAACAGCACGAGTGAGGCTTCGGTCCACGTTCCACCGCGATTGTCTGCCGTGAGCCGGACGATGAAGTCGCCGACGGCGACGGCACCGAGCGCCAGCGTGAGGACCAGCGGAACGATCGACGGGATCACCTTGACGCCGTGACGGAGCTGTCCGAGCCAGCTGAGCACTACGACGCCGGCGGCGAGCACCGGCAGGATCGTGACGACGTTGCTGAACGGCGCCATCACACCGCCCGCCTGGTCACCGGTCAGCGTCCACGGCACGAACGCGAAAGTGGCGAAGGCCGCGAGGGCGGCGCGGGTCACCTGGTCGAGCTCATTGGGGCGACCGGTCGCCGTCGCGATGATGTCGCTCCCGGCGCCGAGCACGAACACTGCCGCGAGCAGCGCTTCGGGCCGGCCGCCCAGCCAGACCGCGTGCGTCCAGAAGACGTTCGCTGCCTGCGACGTGAAGAACGAGCCGCCGAAGTGCTGGTCGATCCACACGAGCGAGAGCCCGCCGATGAACACGGGCGTGGCGAGCGCGACGCCGATGCCACCGACGAGGACTGACCACGAGAAGTACGGCAGGCGCCCGATCGTGAGCCCGTGCGTGCGGCGACTGGCGATCGTCGTGACAAGGCTGACCGCCATCAGAACAGTGGCGACGGCGCCGAGCAGCATCCCGAGCACCATGAGGTCCGAACCCTTGGTGTCGGCGAACTTGGCGAGCGAACCGGGCAGCGGCACCGGCGAGAACACGGACCGGCCCGCCGGATTGGAGGGTGTGCGGGTGTAAC
This sequence comes from Actinomycetota bacterium, assembly GCA_041166405.1. GTDB lineage: Bacteria > Actinomycetota > Acidimicrobiia > Acidimicrobiales > JACCXE01 > JACCXE01. The sequence goes on from JBEEFV010000051.1 coordinate 33,287, forward strand.
CCGCGATCACGAGCACCATGCCGCCGATCAGCGTCCACAGCGCGGCGACCGACAGCTTCGGGAACGCGAGGCGGTTCGAGCCGATCTGCAGCGGAGTGATGACCGTCGCGATGCCGAACCACAGCGGTAGGGCGACGAAGACGCCCGCGAGCGCGTGGTCGAGCGACGACAGCGCGTCGAAGTGGTCGACCGTGCCGCTGCTTGCCATGGCGCGCACCGCGATCGCGGCCGAACCGGCGACAGCCAGCGCCAGCAGCGAGACGACGATCTGCACTTGGCCGATCCGCTTGTGGTCGGCGGTGTTGAGGAGATTCATTCAGTGTCCCCTGATCAGCTGGTCAATGGCCATGGCCGCGAACAGCAGCGTCACGTAGGTGATCGAGTAGTGGAAAAGCTTCATGGCGCGCGACCCGTCGCGCTGTAACGCGACTGCGTACCACAGGAAAACTGCGCCGAGCACGGTGGCCGCGACGATGTAGATGAGGCCCATATGTGCGGCGGGCGCGAACGCCAGCGAGATGACCCACAGCGCGACCGTATAGACGGTGATCTGGCGCGACGTGGACTGGTGCGACGCGACCGCGGGCAGCATCGGCACGTCGACCCCGGCGTACTCCTCCCGGTACCGGATCGCCAGCGCCCAGAAGTGTGGCGGCGTCCAGGCGAAGATGACGGCGAACAGCAGGAACGGCGCGAGCCCGAGGCGGTTCTGCACCGCGGCCCAACCGACGAGGACGGGCACCGCGCCGGCAGCACCGCCGATCACGATGTTCTGCGTCGACGTGCGCTTGAGCCACATCGTGTAGACGAACACGTAGAACGCCGTGGCGCTGACGGCGAGCACCGCCGAGAGCAAGTTGACGGTGCTCCAGAGCAGGGCGAACGCCCCGATCTCGAGCGCGATGGCGAAGATGAGCGCGTGTCCGGGGGTGACCGCTCCGGTCACGAGCGGGCGGTTCTTGGTCCGCTCCATCTGGGCGTCGATGTCGCGGTCGACGACCATGTTGATGGCGTTCGCACCCCCGGCGGCGAGCGATCCGCCCGCCATCGTCACCGCCATCAGCCACACCGGAGGCAGGCCGCGCTGGGCGACGACCATCGTCGGCAGCGTCGTCACGAGCAACAACTCGATGATGCGCGGCTTGGTAAGCGCGACGTAGGCAGACACCCGGGACATTCGAAGGGCGACAATAACGGCCGGACCAGCAATTTCGGCAACTCCGCGGCGGTTTCTACAGTTGCGCGTTCATGGCTTTGCCAAGGGTGTCGCCGCCGGCCTATCGCCGGGCCACGTTGGCCGCGTTGGTCCTGCTCACGGTGATCGTCGTGACGGGCGCGGCGGTCCGCCTGAGTGACTCCGGTCTGGGGTGTTCCGACTGGCCGAATTGCGACCGGCACCACCTCGTCCGCGTGTCGTCACTGCACCAGAGCATCGAGCAGGGCAACCGGCTCTTCACCGGCCTGGTCGTCGTCGCCGTAATCGCCGCCGTGCTCGGTTCGCTGCGACGCGAACCGCGTCGTCAGGACCTCGTGTGGCTGTCGTGGGGACTCGTCGTCGGTGTCATCGGCCAGATCGTGCTCGGCGGCATCACCGTCCTGTTCAACCTCAACCCCGCCCTCGTGGCCTGCCACTTCCTGCTGTCAATCGCCCTCGTGACCGACGCGGTGGTCCTCCACCACCGTTCTTGTGATGTTCCGTCGACAAGACCACGACCAGACATCACAAGAATCACTTCGGGGGTGCTCGTCGCGGCGCTGGCGGTCATCGTGGCCGGGACGGTGGTGACGGGGACGGGGCCGCACGGGGGTGACGAGAAGGCGCCGCGGTTCCAGCTCGTGCTGACCGACGTGGCGCGGGTCCACAGTCTGTTGGTGTGGGTGCTGGTCGCGCTGACGGTGTGGCTGGCGCTGCGGACTCGGCATCGTGCCGTGATGGTTCTGCTCGCCGTCGAAGTGGCGCAGGGCGCGATCGGGTACACGCAGTACTTCATGGGAGTCCCGGCCGGCCTCGTCGCCGTGCACATCGTGGGCGTGCTCGCCGTGTGGATCGCCGCGTTGCGCGTCAAGCTCTTGGTGCCATGAGCACGCCGATGATCGCTCCCGTCGAGGTCGAGCAGCCGACCGATGAGGACAAACCGGCCGACGACCGTCCCTGGCAGGTCATCATATGGAACGACCCGATCAACCTGATGTCGTACGTGACGTTCGTGCTGCAGAAGCTGTTCGGCTACTCGCTCGAGAAGGCGACCAAGCTGATGATGGACGTCCACACCAAGGGCAAGGCCGTCGTGTCGAGCGGTGATCGGGAGCGCGCCGAGCTCGACGTGTTCCGCCTCCACGAGCACGGTCTGTGGGCGACCATGGAGAAGCCGTGAAGCGCATCAAGCGCAAGGGCGACGGCTATGTCATCAAGTTGCCCGAGGAGGAACGCGAGCTGCTGGCGTCCCTCCCCGGACAACTGGTGGAGTTGCTCGACGCGTCGGCGGGCGATGCCGACGCGATGAGCGACCCGGCGATTGCTCGCCTTTTTCCCGACGCCTATTCCGCCGCCGACGGCGACCTCGCCGACGAGTACAGACGCCTGATGACCGACGACCTACGCGACCGTCACCGCGCCGCGCTCGAAACCCTCGCCGCCGGTGCGCACGCCGAGCGCGTCGACGAAGGCGAGCTGTACGCGTGGATGACGGCGCTCACGCAGCTGCGCCTCGTGCTGGGCACGCGCCTCGGGATCACCGAAGACACGATCCCGCCCGACGACGACCCGGCGTTCGGGGTTTACAGCTACTTGAGCTATCTGCAAGAGGTCATCGTGGACGCGCTCTCTAGCAACACGTGATGCTGACGGCGTTGCTGTGCGACTCCGTCGTGCCGTCTTCGCGCAGTGACACGACGCGGTAGGTGAAGATCGCCGTGCGCGTCACGTAGGTGTCCGTGTAGGACAACTGGCTCTCGGTCTGGAACGCCACGCGGCCCTGGTCGTTCACGTTGTTCGTCTGCAACAACGCATAGCGACGGTGCTCGGGGTTCGACGACGCCGTCCAGTGACAGATGATGCGGTCGGGTTCGCGCGCGGGCTCACATGACAGTGAGATCGACTCGGGGTTGTGGTTTTCTTCGACGACCGTCGTGGTTGTCGTCGTCGGCTCATGGTGCTCGGCAACCGTCGTCGACGTCGTCGGGTTGTCGTGGTGCTCCTCGTGATGCGCCACCGTCGTGCTCGTCGTAGTCGTCGGTTCGACGACGACGGGCGTGTCGTGGTCGTCGCCGACGCTCAGCGCCACTGTCGTCGTGGTCGTGGCGTGCGGTTCGTCGCCGCCGTGCTCGCCGCTCGCGTGCTCGTCGGCGTGCTCGTTCGCGTGTTCCGACGCGTGCGGCACCGGCGTGGGCACGACACCGGCGGCCACCGCACCTGTCGCCGCGGCCGCGGCGACACCGGCGCCCAGCATCACCTTCGCGGCCAGGCCAAGGCCCGCGACGTAAGTCCGTACTTTCATCAACATGCTCCTCTTTGAGTGGGGGGAAGAGGCGCCTGTGACGAGCATGTGGGCGAGCGTCGGCGAAGGTTCGGGTATCCGGGTGGCCGCGGCGCGGACTCCGGCAACAAACGACTCCATCTCGTCGGCAGGCATCTCGTCCACGTAATCGTCGAAGGGGTTCATAGGGGTACGGCCTGGGCAGAAATTTTCCGGAGGTTCTCGAACCCGCGGCGCTGCAGCTGCTTCACGGCGCCCGCGGACTTGCCGACGACTTCGGCGACCTGGTCGACGGTGAAGTCGCCGAGGATCCGCAGCACGATCACGTCGGCTTGGTCGGCGGGCAGTTGCGCGCACATCGCTTTGACGTGTTCAACAGAGAGCGCGCCTTCGAATTCGTCGCGCGCGTGCACGGCGTCGACGAACTCCACGGGCGCCGGGCGCCGGCCGTGCTTGCGGCGCTCGTCGATGAGTCGCCGATGGGCGATCACGAACACCCACGAGCGGAACTTGTCGCACGTCCCCTCGAAGGTCGCGATGTTGCGAAACACCGCGATGAACGTCTCGCTCGTCAGGTCGTCGACGTCGCGCGCGCCGCGCAACCGCAGGTAACCCGCGACCGCAGGCGCGAGCCAGCGGTACAGCTCGTTCCACGCGGCTGCTTCGCCTGTCTTGGCGCGCTCCAAGAGCGCGTCCGATGACATGTCATGCCTATCGGCGTGTCACCGCGTGGTTGTAGCTAATGGTCCGTCGACGTTTTGACCGACGACGTGGCCGATAACGCCACACCGCGCGTCGGCGATCGTGATCGCGTACGCGTCGCCGCTGACGGTCACCTTGTGCAGTCGCGTCGTTTGGGACGTGTAGCTGTTCGTCGTCGCGAAGGCGGCGTTTTCCTGCGCCTCGAGCGTGGCCGTGTCGGCCTTGCACGCGGCCGTGTAGCTGGCGTGCACGACGCGGGGCGCCTTCTCGGCACCGCACGCCGCCAGCAGCGCGAGCGCCGCGATCGCAGCGGCGCGCGTCACCGGCGCGCCGTCTCGAACTTGTACACGATGACCGCCCCGCTGATCACGGCGGAGATGACGAGCGCGGAGGTTGCCGGCACGCCCCACGCGTTCGGCCACCCGAGCGCGACCCACAACGCTGCGGCCGCCACCCAGATGACCGCGGACGCGACCCCGGCGAGGAACGCGCGCGCCTCGAAGCGCTTCCGCGACGACAACACCGCAACCGCGAGCGCGACCGGTGCGAACACCGGGAACGTCGCGAGGCACTGGCCGCCGGCGCACGCGATGCCCTTGCCCCCGCGAAAGCGCGACCACACGGGGAAGCAGTGGCCGATGAGCGCGAGCGACCCGGCGTAACAGGCGACGGCGTCACCGACATTGCGGCCGATCACGCACGCCAGCGCGGCCTTGCCGGTGTCGACGAGCAGCACGACCGCGCCCCACTTGGCGCCGTGGACGCCGAGCGTGTTCAGCGCGCCCGGGTTGCCCGACCCCGCGGCGCGGATGTCGACGGTGCCGCCGCTGGCGACGCGCGACACGATGACGGCGGTCGGGATGGTGCCGAGCAAATAGGCGATGACCAACGCGGCCGCCACGTGCATGTGCGGAACCTACCTGCGCGATGGCAAAATAGGCAGGTGGGGCTGAGGGGCGTGTTGGTCGTGGCGCTCGCCTGCGCCGTCATCGGGGCCGGCGTGCGGCCTGCGGCGGCGTCCAGTGCTCCAGCCAACAGCGGCCTGCCCGGCAGCACCTGCGCCGCGGCCGTCGATCGCGACGGCCGGTACACGGCACCGCCTCCGGGCGTCACCACCACGGGACTCGGGGCCGACGCGCCCGCCTACTACGAGATCGGCGCGCCGTCCGGCACCCACAAGTACCTTCCGCCCAAGGCGATCATGCTCGTCATCCACCCCGGCGGGTGGTTCCTCGTCGGCAAGGAGGTGCTCGCGCACTGGGCGCGGCCGATCGCGGACCGTTGGCGCGCCGCGGGTTGGGAAACGGTCAACGTCGACTACGGCGCCTGCGGTCAGAGCATCGTCGACGTGTTGTGGTTCATGCAGCGACTCCGGTATCTGCACCCGCACACCGTGATCTGCGCGACGGGTTCGTCGGCGGGCGGGCACCTCGCGATGCTGCTGGCGACGATCCGGCCCGACCTGGCCTGCGCCATCTCGTACGCCGGGCCGACTGACCTGCGCAGCCTCGACCACCAACTCAGTTCTGACGCCACCGGCGGGTGGACCGACGCCGGACCGAAGATGTTGTCGAACTACGCCATCGCGGCGTTCGGCGGCGACCCGGCTCGCAGCCCGCGCCAACATGTGGCGAACATCAAGGCCCGGCTCCTCCTCGCGACCGGCCAGACCGACCCGCTCGTGCCCCGCGCGCAGGACGCCGAGTTCGCCAACACCTTCCGCGCCGCCCACCCCGCCGGTCATGTGGACGTCCTCTCGCTGCCCCCGGGCGACCAGTTCTTCGTGCACACCTGGGTGAGCCGAACGTCGCTGCGCGAACTGCGGGCCCGGGAAGACGCCCTGGTCGCACCGCTGCTCTCGCGGTCACAAATCTCGCTCGGGGGGTAAGACTCGCGTTGATGCGCGAGTTACGTGGGGGCGCTCGTCTTCCTCAGATGCCGGCACTCGACGGCATACGAGCCATGGCGCTCGTCGCCGTCCTCTTCTTCCACTCCCGCTTCGGTTGGGCGAAGGGGGGCTTTCTCGGCGTCACGACCTTCTTCGTGCTCTCGGGCTTTCTCATCACCGGGCTGCTCCTGCGCGAGCGCGACACGACCGGGACGATCGGTTTACGCGGGTTCTGGGAGCGCCGGGCGCGGCGTCTCGCTCCGGCGGTCGTGGTCCTGCTCGGCCTGGTCATCGCGTACGTGGCCTTCGCGACCCTGCGCCCGCCGCACGGCGTCGTCGGCGACGCCATCGCTTCCTCGACGTGGGTCGCCAACTGGCGATTCGTCTTCGCGGGTCACTCGTACTCCGACCTGTTCAGCACGCCGTCGCCCTTCCAGCACATGTGGTCGCTCGCGGTCGAAGAGCAGGTGTACCTGTTGCTGCCCGTCACGGTGCTCCTCCTGCTCGGCCGCCGCCGCGCCACGCCGAATCGCTGGCGCCTGGCCTTTGGGCTGACGGCAGCTGCGATCGGATCGACGATCGCCATGGCGCTGCTGCACTCGCCGGGCGCCGCGCCGCTGCACGAGTACTACGGCACCGACGCCCGCGCCGCGGAGCCCGTCGTCGGCGCGTTGCTCGCGCTCGTGCTGGTCGGTTCCGACGGACTGCGTCAGTTCGGACGGCACGCGCGGATCGCGCTCGACGTGGCCGGCGTCGCCGCGCTCGGCGGCCTCACGTTCTTGATCGCGCAGGCGAGCCAACGCAGCGACGCGCTGTACCACGGCGGATTCCTCCTCGCCGCGGTGCTGTCAGCCGTCCTGATCGCCGCCGCCACGCAACCGGGCGGCGCGATCGCGTACGTGTTCGCCTTCGAACCCCTCGCCGGGCTCGGAAAGATCTCCTACGGCGCCTACCTTTTCCACTGGCCGATCTTCTTGTGGCTCACCCCGGCGCGTACCGGCCTGACGGCACCACGGCTGCTGATCGTGCGCTTCATGGCGACGCTCGCGCTGGCCGTCATTTCCTACTTCGCCATCGAGGCGCCTATACGCGCCGGGCGCCTTTCGCTGCGCATCGGTGTGCCCAGTTGGGCCAATGCCAGCGTCGGCCTCCTCGCGGTGTTGACGCTGATAACGATGGACGCGTCGGCCGGCGCGACGACGTCGCTGAGCGGCCCGCTCGACGCGCCCGCTCCGCCGCCGCCCGTCGTCGCCGCGGGCCAGACGCATGGCCGCGTCGCGCCGCGAGTGCAGCTGAGCGCGACGCCCGCCAACGGCGCCGCGCCGCGGCCGGGCGCGACGCCCAACGAGATGAACTACGGCCCGTCTCCCGCCGACGCACCGCCGGCGTGGGATGGCAGCGGTGCGCGCCCGCTGCGCGTCGCCATCATCGGCGACTCGATGGCGAGCAACCTCGCGAGCGGGCTCAAGCAATGGGCGTCCGAGCGTGGCGGCGTGATCACCTACAGCCTGGCGACGCTCGGCTGTCCGCTGAGCCGCGGCGGCACGCGGCGTTCACCGACCGGCGACGACTGGCCCGTCAAGGAGCAATGCGGTTGGTGGTCGGACCCGAGTAGCGACCGCGCCCAGTACCTGGCGACGTTCCACCCCGACGTCATCGTGGTGCAGGACGCCATGAACGAACTCCCGGACCGCAAGCTTCCCGAATGGGACGACTACCGCCACACCGGTCAACCTTCGTTCGACCAGTGGTTGCTCGCTGAGTACCAGGCGCTGATCTATACGGTCGCACCCTCGCAGGGTCAGACGAAGGTGCTCTTCCTGAACGCCGTCTGCGTCGACTGGGAGTTGCTCGGCGGTGGTTACGAGTATTACGCCGACGGCGGCGAGGGCGACCGACGCGTGCAAAGCCTGCGCGCCACCGCCGGCGCGTTGGCGCCGTCCGGTGCGAAGGTCGCCGACTACTTCTCGCACCTGTGTCCCGACGGCAAGTTCAGCCAGTCGGTCGACGGTGTGCAGAACGCGCGGCCCGACGGCTACCACCTGTCGGACGACGCGTCGCGCGCCGTCGCGGAGAAGTGGCTCGGGCCACTCATTCTCGAAACCGCGAATGGAGTGCTTCCGGCTCAGAAGTGACTGGTACTTTGGGCCGCCGCAACGGGCCGGTCCCCATCGTCTAGTGGCCTAGGACTCCACCCTTTCAAGGTGGCAACACGGGTTCGAATCCCGTTGGGGATGCCACATCGGTGCTGCGGCGTAAGCGGGGGTTCACAAAGCCGAAACATGAACCCAATGCACACCCGGTACTCTCCCCAGTGATGGTGACCGCCCGGGATTACGGGTTCGTGGCTAGCCAGGTCGCGGACGGCGTCGTGCTCGTGGAAGGCGAGCTCGACATCGTGACCGCCGCGTTGCTGGAGACCGAACTCCACGACGCTGCCGCGGCCGCAACCGGCGACCTCACCGTCGACCTTGCGGGGATCTCGTTCATGGACAGCGCAGGCATGAACGTCCTGGCGCGCATCTACAAAGTGCTCGCCGCCGAGAACCGATCGCTGATCTTGCAGAACGCGAGAGGTTCGGTCCGCCGAGCGCTTGAAATCGGCGGCGCTTCGGTCTTCGCCGACATGCGGTAGGCGTTGCCCAACCGGCTCCAGATGGTCCGGGCAGCAGCGGCGCGCCTCGGCACGGCGAGAACCGTTCCGGAGGTCGCCGACGCCACACTGTCATCGGCCATTGAGTTCCTCGGCGCATTGACGTCGAGCCTGTGGCTGATCACCGACGACCTGTCCGCCATCGAGTGCCGCTTCGAGCGCAACGCCGATCCCGACGCCGTCGCCCGCTTCGCGCGCGTTCCGCTCACCGCCACCGAAGTGCCCGGCCCGTACGTGATCGCCACGAGCGAGCCGCAATTCGTCGGGTCTCGGGAAGAGCGCGACCGGCTGTGGCCGGTCCTCGTCGGAACCCCGACCGTGAGCGAAGCGCTGGCGGTGCTGCCGCTCGAGGTCGGCGGGAAGTCGCTCGGCGCGGTGTCATTCGGCTTCGCCGACAAGCGCGGGTTCGACGAGCAGGACCGGCTGGCGTTGCTGGCGGTCGCCGACCAGTGCGCCATCGCCCTCGACCGCGCCCGCCTGTATCAAGAGGCGCGCGAGCGCGCCGACAGTCAGTCGCTGCTGGCGTCGATTTCCGGCGTCAACCCCACGAAGGGGTGGGAGACGATCGCGCGCCACGCGGCATCCGTATGCGCCACGAAATTCGCGGACACGTGCGCCGTCTACGTCCACGAAGGCCACCTCGTGCGCCGCGTCGCGTTCGCCAGCGCGTCGTATCCCGAGTTGAGCGAGCAACTCGTCGGCCACTTCCCCACGCCCGTCAGTTCACCCGCAGTGCACGCCCGCGTCGTGCGCGAGGGACACGCGCTGGAGGTGCCGTCGATGCAGCCCGATCAGCTGGGCGCGGCGTCGCCCGCCCCGGGGTATGCGGACGCGCTGCGCGACGCGCGCCTCGGTGGCGGTTGGGCGTTCCCGCTCACGGACCGGCGCGCCACGTTCGGAGCGATGATGTTCCTCGCCAAGGCGGGCGAAAAACTCAGCGAGGACGCCGTCGAGTTGGCGCGCGCCGCCGCGGAGCGAACCGCCGACCTGATCCTGTCGGCGTCTGCGTTCGCCGAACAGCGCGCCGCGCTGAAGGCGCTGCAGGAAATCGTGTTGCCGCGCGACGTCGACACGATCACCGGCGTCGACGTCGTCGCCCGTTACGTGCCGCTCGCCACCGAGGGCACGATCGGCGGCGACTGGTGGGACGCGCTGGAGTTGCCGTCGGGCGAAGTGGCGATCGTCGTGGGCGACGTCGCCGGCCACGGTGTGCCGCCCGCGGCCGTCATGGGCCACGCGCGCAATGCGTTGCGCATGGAACTGGTGACGGGCCGCTCGCCGTCCGAGGCGCTGCGCAGCGTGAGCCACTTCCTCGACTGGACGCACCCGCTGGCGCACTGCACGGCGGTGGCGGCGACGCTCGCCCCCGGCCTGCGCACGATGCACTGGGCGGCCGCGGGTCATCCACCGCCGCTGTACATCTCGGGCGACGGGAACGCGCAGTTTCTCGACGTGCCGCCGGCTCCTCCGCTCGGAGTCAAGACATGGCGCATGCCCGCATACCCGGAGCAGACGTTGCAGTTCGGCCGCGACGCCACGTTGCTGCTTTACACCGACGGACTCGTCGAAGGCCGCGGCCGAGGCATCGACGAAGGCATGCGCGAGCTCGCGGAACTCGCCAGCGACATCGAACCGTCGCAGCCGCTCGAGAACGTGGCGGACCGGATGCTCGCGGGACTCGTCGACCACGCGGATGACGACGTGTGCCTCGTCGCCGTGCGCATCAAGGCGTAGGCGCGTAGACGCGCAGACGCGACAGCGCCCGTGCCGACCCGAAAGTCGACACGGGCACCGTCTATGGCCGCCCCGCTATGTGGCTGGGGTCACGAGCGGGCGGGAAGAACTGCGACCTCTCGGCCGCCGAAGCGGGCAACCATGCCGCCGGCAATGAGCAGCATGCCGAGAGCGATCATCAGCAGGGCGCTGGTGCCGGTGCGGGCCAGCAAGCTGTTGCTGGGCGCACGAGTCAGCTCGGTGCCCTTGACCGCACTGCTCAGGCCGGCCTGACCAACGCCGCCCGAAGCGGCTGCCGCGATGACCTTGCCGAACGGCGCCTTCGAGCCGATCAGGGCCTGCGCGATGGTTGCGTTGGAGCCGACGCCGTTGAGCGCCTTCAGGCAGCCGAGGTTGGCGAGCGGGCCGATGTCGAGCATGCAACCGCTGGCGTTCGTCGTGCCGATTTCCTGCCCGAACAACTGCACGAGGTAGGTCTTGCCGTGGCCCGACGCACTCGACTCTGAGTGGAGGACCTTGATCGTTTGGTCGCCGAGGTGCAGCACGGCGCCGTCGGACACGGCCGACGAGTTCGACTTGCCAGGCGTCCACGAAGCGAACGAGAACGACGGCGCAACCGCGACGTCACCGACGCCGTTGAGGCCGGCCGTGGCAACCGCCGACGACGAGGAAGCATGGTCCGACGCGACGTCCGTTGCCCAGGGCAGGACCGCCACTTGTCCGAGCTGCGTTTTACCGGTATCGAACGCCGCGCCGGAACCAGACTTGTTTGTGACCTTTGTGCCCGCCAGGATCGGCGTCCCGGCGATCGAGATGGGCGCCGCCGAGGCGGTCGCGCCGCCCTGCGTCGCGCCGGCGCCGGACTGGCCCACGCTCACGAGATTGCCGACCTTGACGGCGACCGCATTCGCAGCCGACGGCGGGGCCGGGATGTTGATGATGGACGCCTGTGCGTGCGTCATTGCTCCGAAACCTGCGGTGCTCATCAGAACCCCGAGTCCCACCACTGCTGCCTTTGCCTTCATTGGTCTCTCCCCTAGCGATGTCGATTGACTAGCTAGAGTCATTTGTATGTGCGACGCCGCTGGGGGCGTAAGTCCACATCTGCGGGTAATTCCCGGACCCCGCAATTGCGGGTCAGCAGGTGACGGGTGCCCGTAAATGCTCCGCTAGCTGGTGCGATACACGATCTGCAGGCGCGGCTGGGCAGCATCCGCATCGCGGTGACCGCCGTCGCCGGGCTCGATCTCGACGAAGAAACGCGCCGCGAGATGCTCACGAGTGCTTCTGACGAGTCCGTGCGTGCCTCGGCGGAACTCGCCGGGGTCAGCGCGCTGGCGACGTGTTTGCTCGACAACTCGCCCACCGAGCCGTGCGACTTGGCGGCGGCGTTGCAAAGCGCGGCCGACGCGGCGCGCCTCGCCGGCCTGGCCGTCGACCTCAAAACGCAGGGCGCGACGATGGCAACCGTCAGCCCGGCGCGCCTGCAGGCGGTCATGCCCGCGCTGCTGCGGCTCGTCGGTGGCGCCGCGAAGGCCGTACGCGCCACGGCGACTCCGGATGCGCTCAGCTTCGACGGAGACGACACCGAACCGCTGCCGCCGATCGTCGGCTACCTCATTGACCACCTCGGCGCGTCGATCCCCATTACGTTCGGGACCGCGCCATGACGATCTCTGTGCTGCTCGTGGACGACCACAACATCTTCGCCCAGACGCTGTCCGCGGCACTCGGCGCCATCGACGGGTTCAGCGTCGCCGGCCTCGCGCAAACCGGGCGCGAAGGGCTCGAACTGGCGACGTCGCTTCGCCCGAGCGTCGCCCTCGTCGACCTCGGCCTGCCTGACTACAACGGCGTCGAACTCGCCCGTCAGTTGCGCGAGGCGTGCCCCGACACGCGCGTCGTCGTGTTGACCGGATCGCTCGACCTGACGTTCTTTTCCGAGGCGATGGACGCCGGAGCGTCGGGATACCTGACCAAGGAGTCGCGCCTCGAGGACGTGACCGACGCCATCACCGCGGCGCACGACGGCCGTGTCGTCGTACCGGCGTCGGTGATGGAACGACTGTTGGCGGCGAAGGCGCCGACGACGGGTCTCGGCGCGGACCTGACGCCACGGGAGCTCGAAGTGCTGTCGCTCATGGGCCGCGGCTACGACGCCAAACAAATCGCCAGCACGCTCAGCATCTCGTGGCACACGAGCCGCAGCTACATCAAGAACATCCTGCTGAAGCTCGACTCCCACAGCGCGCTGCAGGCGGTCAGCGTCGCCACGCGGCTCGGCATCCTCGTGCACGAGGACTGAGATGTCGATCGTTCTGATCGTGGAGGACAGCGAGCCTCTCGGCCGCATGCTCACCCAAACGCTCAGCCGCGCCGGCCACGACGCGCACTGGGCGGCGACGGGCGCGGCCGCCATCGAACGGGCGGGTGCGGCGACGCCTGACGTCGTGCTCGTGGACCTCCACCTCGCCGACGCAACGGGAACCGAGGTGGCGGCGCGGCTGCGCGCCGAGGTGCCCGGTTGCCGGGTCATCGGCGTTTCGGGCGAAGCACCTGAGAGCGATGTGATCCGACAATTCGATGCATTCCTCCTCAAACCGGTCGGTCTGGACACGCTGCTCGGTGCGTTGAGCGGGCCGTGACCCCGCAAATGCGGATAGTGCGAGGCCCGTACTTACTGCCACCATCCTGAGCGTGACCCCCGCCATCCGCCTCCTGATCTGCGAGGACGATCCCCGCGTGCGGCAGACCCTTTCCCGGGTCGCCGGTTCCCAGCGGGACCTCGAGGTCGTGGCGGCCGTGGACCGCGGTGAGGATGCCATCGACGCCATCCTCGAACTCGGTGCCGACGTGATCGTGATGGACGTCCACCTTCCGAGCATCGACGGCATCGAAGTCATCCGGCGCCTGCGCGACCAAGGGGTGCTCACGCCGATCCTCGTGCTGTCCGCCGACGACCGCGCCGCGACGAGCGTGAAGGCGTTCGACAACGTGTCGTTCCTGAGCAAGGGCTCGAGCGGCGCCATCGAGGTTCTCGCCGCAATCCGCGGCACGGCCGAGTCCGTCATCTGAGCGCGCTTAGCCTCTGATTCGTGTCGGCAGGCTCGGCAGCACCTCGCAGAGGAAGCGCGGCCCATGCCGCGATCGTGCTGGGCGCCGCCCTCGTCGCGATCGGTGCCGCCGTCGGCGTCGGCAGCAGCACCGGATCGAGCCGAACGCTGCCCGCGCTGAACCGCAGCGGTGATTCGGGCAACTACGCGCGCGACGCCATCGGCCGCATTGCGCCCGTCGATGCCAAGTTCGTCGCCGCCCGCGTCGGCAAGGTGCCGGGCACGCACGCGACGCCGACGACTATCCCCGGCGCGCCACGCCCGCGGGCGACGCCGCCGCCACCGCCCGTCGACAATTCGATCCACGGCTCTCCGGGCGCGTTACCCGGCCTGGCGCCCGGTGGGTTCGTGCTCGGCGTGAACATGGTGCCGAGCAGTGACACGGTGCGCGCCAACGACGAACTGCGGTACCGCATGATCGTCACGAACACGGGCACCGAGGAATTCCGCGGCCGCTCGTTCACCCTCGAGTGGCACACGCCGAACGGCACCGTCGGGCGCAACGCACTCTCGGAGTGCGACATCTTGCCGGCGGGGGTCATGCAAGCGCTGTGCGCCAGCGAACGCCTTCTCGTGTCGCCCGGACTCGGCGAAGCGCGTCACGAGAGCTTCAACTCCGGCGGCCTCGTCGTCATCCCTCCCGGCGGGTCGTTCACGAAGGACTGGTACGTGCAGATCCTGCCGACCAACGCCGCGGGCTCGACGATCTTCAATCACGCCCACCTCACGGTGAACATCAACGGCACCGACCACACGGTGCGCACGCCCGACGTCGTGGTGACGGTGGTGGCGTAGCGATGGCGACGCCCATCTCGGCGCGCCGCCGCGTCGCCGACATTCCGCTGTTCTGGAAGCTGTTGGCCCCTTCGATCGCGCTGACGCTCGTGCTGGGGGTCGTCGGCACGTTCTCGGTGGTGCGGTATCTCGCCAACGAAGCGCAGGCCAACGTCGACGACGACCTGCGCCGCACCGCCGTGGGCGCGCAAGTCGCCATCACCGACGAGACCGAGTACTTGGTCGAGACGGCGCGCGTGAACGCGCACGTGCAAGGTGTCCAGGATGCGCTGCGGAGACAGCGCGTCGACGATCTCGCAGAGTTACTGGCGGGCGCGGCTGCGGTGCGCGATCGCGCCGACCTGTTCGTCTTCACCGACGCCACCGGCGCCGGCCTCGTCGGATTACGGCGCTCGGGTGACGCGTTGACGCGCCGCAGCGGCACTCCGTGGGGCACGGTGCCGAGCGTGCAGCGGGTGTTGCGGCCCGACGTCCACGACGTCGGCGACGAAACCGCCGGGTTCTTCCTCGACGGCTCGACCCAGATGCTGATCATCGCCGCGCCGGTGGTCGACAACGGCAAGACGTTGGGCGTCGCCGTCGTCGGGACTGATCTGTCGCACCTTGCCGAGCGAGCGGCGCGCCAAGTGGGCGCCGCGGTCGCGTTGTACGGACCACAGCGGAACTTGTTGGCGAGCAACGAAACCGGCGCGGCGTCGCTCGCGCCCGCAACCAAGCCGAACGAAACAGTGCGGCAGAGCGGGCGCGTCGGTTCACGAGCGGCATCGACTCTGTTCGCGCCGATGACGCTGCGCGGCGGCCAGAAGGGTTTTGTGGCGGTGAGCCTGACGCGCAGTGCCGCCGGCATCAGCGGGGTGGGCGCTCGAGTCGGTGCAGTCTTCCTCGCGGCCGTTCTCATCGTACTGTCGATCGGCGCGGCGATCGTGCGCGGCGTGCTGCGCCGCATGCGCGTCGTGCTCGACGCCAACCGGTCGCTGGCGGGCGGCGATCTCGGGACGCGCGCGCCCGACGTCGGCCGCGACGAGCTTGGCGAACTCGCGGGCGGGTTCAACGTCATGGCCGAGCAGCTCGAAGCCAGCTACCGCGAACTCGAACGGCGCGTCGCCGAACGCACGGCGGAACTTCAGCGCCTCTACGACGAGAGCGTCGAAGCCGCTGAGGCCCGCAGTGAATTCTTCGCCTCGATCAGTCACGAACTACGAACGCCGCTGTTCGTCATCGCCGGTCACGCCGAGCTGATGGCGCATCCCGATCTCCAGCCGACCGATCCCGGTTGGGAGCAGGAGTACGGCCAGACGATCCACCAAGCCGCGCTCGACCTGCTGGCACGGGTCAACGAGATTCTCGACCTCGCCAAACTCGAAACGAAGACGGTCACGCTCGACCGCACCAACGTTTCGGTCTACGACGCGACGAACGCCGTCGCCAGCGAACTCGCGCCGCTGGCGCGCCAAGCCGGGCTCAAGCTGCGCGTCGACGTCGCGCGTGACCTGCCGCTCGTGCGCGCCGACCTCACGCGCCTGCGCGACGTGCTGCGCAACCTCGTCGCCAACGCCATCAAGTACACGCCCGGCGGCGGCAGCGTGTCGATCACTGCCGCGGCGCGCTCAAAGCGTCAGGTCGAGATTTCGGTGACCGACACCGGCATCGGCATCCCGCCCGAAGCGCACGCGCACCTCTTCGAGCCGTTCTACCAAGTGCCGGGTCACGAGCAGGATCGCCAGCGGTCCACGGGGCTGGGACTGGCGTTGGCGCACCGGTTGGTCGCGGCGCACGGCGGAACGCTGCGCGTACGCAGCCGCGTGGGCGAAGGCACGACGTTCTCCTTCACCATGCCCGTCGCGAGCTCGAACGGAACGCGCAGCGCGACGCGCCGCAAGACCAAAGTCAGCAGTTGAGCGCCGCGGCCGCGATCGATTCGCGTTCGCCGGCGTCGACCGACAAGTTCCACTTCGTCTTCACGTCGACCCACGTCTGCAAGTAGGGGCACCGGAATGCCTGGTTGCTGGGCAGCCAGTCCTTCGGGTCGCGCCCGGCTTTGTTCTGCTGCGACGTCTTCGAGACCGCCAGGATCGCGTTCACGATCTTCATGTCGTTGAGGTAGTCGTTGCGGTCAGAGTCGGTCCAGTTGTACGCGCCCGACTTCCACGCTTCGTACAAACCCACGACGTGGTCGACGACGATGGCGGCGGGGTCGTTGATCGCGGCGGCGTCGTAGGGCGAGCGCCACTCGCCCGACACGATGTCGCACGGGTTCTTCCGGCTGACCACGTCCTTGCCTTGATCGATGAGGACGTCGTAGTTCGACGTGCAGCCGTCACCGTCGTCGTCGCGCCAGGCGCCGAAGCGGTACCGGCCGTAGCCGAGGGTGTGCTCGTCGCGCACGGGCAGCGCGTCGAGCTTGGTGATGATGTCGTACGCCGACTTCGGCACGTCCTGCGCCACGACTTCGGTCGTCGTCGTCGTGGTCTGATCGACTGTCGCCGCCGCCACGATGGTGTTCGCCGCGCCTCGGTGACGCGGCGTCGCCGGGCGCGCCACGAGCGTGGTCGTCGTCAGTTGCGTCGACGTCGTCGTGGGCAGTGGGATCGTCGCCAGTCGCTTGCTGACTTCGTGGTTGACGGCGGTCGTCGTGCCTATGACGACGAGCGCGAGGACCACGACGACCGCGGAGATCTTGTAACTGCGCGGCCATGTCCGCCGACGGCGCGGTCGGCGCGTCGGAGGGATCTGAAGAGGTGTCTCTGATCCCAAACCTTCCCCTGCGGCCCCAACCACACCCGTAGGTTACGCGAGGTGTCAAATGCTTGGACCGCGCGCGGCGACGAGCGATGTACGTTCACCGCATGCGAGGTTCCGGCGACGGATTCATCACCGTGGCCGACGGCACGGCGCGCTGGGGACGTTTCGGTGCCGCCGGCGCGCTGTTGCGCCACACGGACGGTGATGACGTCGCGTTTTTCCTTGCACTTCGTTCCATGCACTGTCATCGGGGCGGCACCTGGGCAATCCCAGGCGGTGCGATCGACCAAGGTGAGTCGCCCCTCGAGGCAGCGCTACGCGAGTTCGGCGAAGAAGTCGGGCCGCTGAACGCCGAGTATCGCGTCGCCGAATTTCACGAAGACGATCACGGCGGTTGGAGCTACTGGACCGTCGTCATCGACGTCGACGAACGTTTCGAACCACCGCCTGTGCACAGTTGGGAGACCGACGACGTGCGGTGGATCAGTGCGAGCGAAGTCCACACGCTCGACTTGTTCCCCGAGTTCGCGGTGACGCTGCGGAAGCTAGGCCTGATCGCTTAACGAGCGGCCGAGGAATTCCTCGGTCGTGTTCGTAAGCGGGAACGGCTCGTCAGGCACGGGCAAGCCCAGCCAGTCGCAGATCGGCTCCCACCCGTCGCTCGCCTGCCATTCGAGCAGGCGCTTCGGATCGGCGTGCTCACGCACGTAGGCGTTGTGCGCCTCGTACGCCGCGATGGCGACGTCCTTGTCCATGACGTCGCCGCCGGCGAAGTTCTTGACGATGAGTTCGTCGATCATCGTGCCCCACGTGTCTTCCGGGGGATTCGCAATGAACTTGAAAATCGTGTCGCTCGCCGACTTGAACCACGCCTCGCCGGTCGGACGCGTCGACAACAGGATCAGCGCTTCGGGGTTCTGCGCCGCCAGGTCCTCCCAGTACGCCGCCGTCGGCCAGTCGACCGCCGCGGCGCAGTCGGCGAGGACGTCGTCCATCAGCGCCGTCTCGCCGCGGCCGATGCGCAGCCACTTCTCCGCGTCGTTGCGTTCGAACACTTTGGCCATGTGGTAGCAGGGGCCGTCGAACAGCTTCTCGAGCGCCACCATCAGCGAGTGCGTGCCCGTGCGGCCGAGACCGGCACCGACAACTTTCAGATTCATGAACGCGGCACCTTCGACCAGGGCAGGTCCTTGTCGCCGCGCGGTTCGCCCGGCAGGCCGAGCACTCGCTCGCCGAGGATGTTGCGCATGATCTCCGACGTGCCGCCCTCGATGGAGTTGGCGCGGCTGCGCAAGAACTGCTTCGTGAGATCCGCGCCGCCTTCGAGCGCGGACGTCGGGCGCCGCATTTCGTAGTCCGACACGAGCATGCCTTCCGGACCGCGCAGCTCTTGGACGAACTCGAGGATCTTCTTGTTGTTCTCGGCGAACGCCAGCTTCCCGACCGAACCTTCGGGCCCGGGGTTGCCGCCGGTGCGGCTCTGCTGGGCGCGCACGTTGGTGAGCCGCGCGACTTCGGCGTCACACCACAGCTTCATGAGCTTCTCGCGCTTCGCCCGATCGGTGTGGCCCTTCGCCTTCCACATCTTCACGGCCTCGCCGATGTAGCCCGAACCGCGCGGCGCCACCGCGCCACCGATCGACGTGCGCTCGTTCATCAGCGTCGTCATCGACACCGCCCAACCGTTGCCGACTTCGCCGAGACGGTGCGCGTCGGGGATCCGGGCGTCGGTCATGAAGATCTCGTTGAACTCGGCGTCGCCGGTGATCTGACGCAGCGGGCGCACTTCGACGCCCGAAGCGTGCATGTCGATCACGAAGTACGTGAGGCCCTTGTGCTTGGGCGCCTCGGGATCGGTGCGCGCCACCAGCAGACCCCAACTCGACATGTGCGCCAGGGTGGTCCACACCTTCTGGCCGTTGACGATCCACTCGTCGCCGTCGCGCACCGCGCTCGTCGCCAACCCGGCGAGGTCGCTCCCGGCGCCGGGCTCGGAGAACAGCTGGCACCACACCTCTTCACACGTGAAGTTCTTCCGCAGTGTGCGGTCGATCAGCTCGTCGGAGCCGTGGGTGAGCACGGTTGGCCCGGCCATGCCGACGCCGATCGGGTTGATGGCGAAGTTCACCGGGGCGTGCGCTTCGCGCAGCAGCATGTCGATGCGCTCCTGCAGTTTCGGGCTTGCACCGAGGCCGCCGCGTCCGACCGGAAAGTGCACCCACGCGAGCCCGGCGTCGAACTGCGCGCCCCAGAACTCCTTGGGCTCGGTCGTGTCGGGCGGATAGTCCGCAAGCAACTGCTTCGTGGCTTGAATGACGTCGGCTTCGGTGACTGTGCTCACGGCAAAGGAAGTTAGCCGTCGAGACCCTGCCTGCTACCTTGACGCTTCGCCGTTGGTCCTGTGGTGCAGTTTGGAGTGCACGCCGGCCTGTCAAGCCGGAGGTCGCGGGTTCAAATCCCGTCAGGACCGCCACGGTCGGGTAGCTCAGATGGCAGAGCGCGCGCCTGAAAAGCGTGAGGTCACCGGATCGACGCCGGTCCCGACCACCAAGCAGGTGCAGGTCAGAGGCATGGGGATAACGCCGACGTTGGGGACAACGTTCTGGCGTGCCCCAAACGTGCCCTTCCCACGGAAAAACGTGGCGCGTCGTGGCGGTCAGTCACCGAGCGTCGCGCGTCTTCAACGGCACTACTTCGGCGAGTCCTGCTTCACGCGTCATCGCCGCGAGACCTGCCGCGATGTGCTCGTCACGATCGGCCGTTGCGTGTTGATAGATCATCGCGGCGCGTGGACTCGCGTGGCCGAGACGCGCCATCAACTCCTTCGTCGTCGCGCCCGTGCGCGCAGCGAGCGTGCCGGCGGTGTGGCGCAGGTCGTGGAAGCGCAGACCGGTGAGGCCCACCGTCTTCGTCGCCGGTAGCCAGACGCGCTTGCGGAAGGTGCTGCGGTCGAGCGCGCTCTTCTGCTGGGACGTAAAGACGTACGCCGTTGTGCGGTCATCAGTGAACCGGCGCATGTGCTTTTCGAGTTCAGGCACAAGCGTGTCGGGCAGCGCCACCGTTCGGCGACCGGCTTGGCTCTTCGGATCGCCCTCGATCACCTCACCGGACGCGAGGCGCACTCGCTTGCGTCTGACGTGGAGCAGGGCGTTCACGAGATCGATGTCCTTGCGGCGGAGCGCTGAGAGCTCACCAATGCGGAGCCCCGCGAGCCCGGCAGTGAGAACCAGCGCGCGGTATCTGTCGGGCACCGCGGCGGCGAGCTGGTAGAGCTCCGTCAGTGTCGCGAACCGCTGCTCGGCGTGGCGCTCGACGCCACCGTTGGCGATACGGCACGGGTTCTTCGCGATGCGGTCGTCGTTCACCGCCTGACCAAGGATCTGCTTCAGTCGGACGTAGGCCTTGGCGGCAACCGACGCGCCGCGCTCGGCCAGCAGGTCGGCGTACCAACTGCGCACCATCTCGGGCGAGATGTCGACGAGGAACACGCGACCAAGCTTCGGGATGATGTGCAAACGCAGCTGCGTCGAATAGATCTCGCGGGTCCGCGGCGCGAGGCGAACCTTCTGTTTCAGCCACTCGGTCGCGTAGACCTCAAGAACGACCTCGCCGGCGCGCGGATCGATCCACGCGCCGCGCGACTGCTCAGTCTCGACCGTCGAAAGCCAGCGCGACGCATCGCCCTTCGTGTGGAACGTCGTTGGCGCTGTGATCCGGTCGCCGGCGCGTGATCGGTACCGCGCTTGCCACTTGCCTGAGGACAACTTGCGAACTGTTCCGAACTGGCGCTTGCCCATCCCCGATCCTCCTCACTGAGGCCGCGGAGCCGAGTGTGACGCTGCCGCGGCGCCGCGTACAGAGGCAATTGCGATGCGCTTGTCCGTGAGTGGCCGCCACCGACCGTCCGTGTCGTACCTCGGGTGGCAGGCCCCGATTTGCCGACCGCTAGCGCCGAAACCAAAAGGCTGTGGCCGCGCATTCGGGCGAAGGTGCGAGAGCGAATGCATCCGTGTCGGGGCTCACTGCTAATGAGGCGCGCGGGTTGTGGCCCCGATGTGCCGTTGGCACCAGCTAGTGGCCGTTGCACCAGCTGACTCAGGCGTTTTCGAGCGTCTTGGGGGCGAGTTCGGGGTGCCCGTGAAAAAGTGATTAACCGCCGTCTCCGATCCAGCGTTAATTGGCGCGTAATCGGGAGGCCGGTCGACCGCGGCTCGGCACGATCGCGGCGAACTCTCCGAAGCGCCGCCCCTGCGGCTAGGCGTAGCCAGTTTTGAGCTCGTCACATCCACGTGGGCGTGAGCGCGCGCGCGGACGCGCAAGTCGCTGGTGTTTCCAATGCTTGGTATGCAACCCGAGCTGCGGGTGGGTCACGCGCACCTTGTTACGGCGCGCTCCAACTCGTCCAGACGCGATGGCCAACCCGTAACGAAAGTGTGACGCGCTCCGACGCCTCCGGGAGTGCCCGTGTCGAGTTGCCGTTCCTCAAGGCCGATGCGTCGCGAGAGGTACCTGATGGCGTCATACTCGGGGCCACCGACCGCTACTGCGACCCATCCCACCATGTGTCCACTTGCCGTTAGAAGAAAGTCGATGACCGGGCACCAGCTGTACAACACCCTCGGGAATGTTGACTCGAGCCGGTCGCGCACTTGCGCTAAGCGCCGCGATCCTCGCGGTGTCGAGTAATTCTGATGCAACGCCACGATTCCGCCAGCCGAGGGCTCTCGTACGGAGAGCGCTCCACGGATCCGCACCTCTGCGTCGTTCGCGCCTAGCGATCGAGCGCCGAATACATCGACGACGACGGCGGTTCTCACGCGGCCGCCGTGCGCCCATGAGACTGCGACACCAACCACCGGAAGACCGAGCGATGCGTTGTGGCTTCCGTCCAGTGGATCAACGAGCCAAGCGTCCGACGACAACTCTGAGGCAAGCGGAGCGCGAGAGTCCTCCTCCGAGAGGATCCGCGAATGCGGGTCCCCCGAGCGAAGAGAAGTCTTGACCGCCTCATCCGCCAGCCGGTCGAGCCTGGTGGCTACGTCCGCCGACGATTTCTTGAACTCCACGTCCAATGCCCGCGCGGTCGACCAGTTACGCCTGATGGCAAACGCCCCAGCCCACGCTGCGTCCTCTGCCGTGACGAGGCGATTCATCGTTCCTCAAAGCCCCGAGCGGCCTCAGCACGGATCCGCTGGAGATCGACATCGGACGAGCTCATCATGAAATGAAAGTCGACCTTCGCGCGTCCCAGGAGCTGACGCGAGTCTCCTTCCTCACGGTCGATTAGCACTGCTGCACCGACGACATTGTGGCCCTCATCACGCAACCGTTCGACCACGTTCAGCAAAAGCTCACCGTCCGAAGCGACATCGTCGATGACAAGCGCCGGCGACGTCGGATCAACGGGACCTTCGATCCACCTCCCGAAGAGTGGTTGCTGTTTGACGAAGGCGGAGTGGACTCCGAGGAGACGAGCGGTCTCTCGGATCAATAGCGAGTTGCCGCGTTTCGGACCTGCTACGAACGCGAACTCCCTGCCGATTGTCGAACGTACGAACTCGGCGAACAAAGACGCGAGCTGTTGCAGTGTGTCGTCGACATGGGCGGCGCTCATGAGGTCGACGAACATCCGAGTTTGGACTCCACCGTCGAGACCGAACTGCCACCCGGACTCGCGTTCAGCGATGTGGAACGCACAGATCCGACGAAGTAGGGCGATCTCCGGTTCAGCCATGCATCGACACCTCCTCTACTCGGCTGCGAAGCGCGGACGGAAGCTCAGAGATGTCGCGCCATTGGAAGTCCGAGACCTCATCTGCTTGTAGGGCAACTGGCGCGTCCTCGCACGTGAAAAGAAAGCGAAAGTCCCAGTGCTCGTGGTCTCCTTCGTTCTTCGAGGGACTGGCGGGTATTGGATGGCGGTCGATCTGTACTGGTTCGTCAAACACGGCGACGACGCCATCGCGGACCCCGGTTTCCTCGAGGAGCTCGCGGCGCGCGGCGGCTTCAAGGTTCGGATCGTCGGGCTCGACGTGTCCCCCCGGCGTGAGCCAGCGGTCGAGCGCCCGGTGGCGGACGAGCAGAACCTTGCCGTGGCCGTTCAGAAGGATTGCGCCGCAGGTGATATGGGCGCTCATGTGGGATCGAAGCAGCATGTCGGCGCCTACATCCGCGACCGACGATCTCAGTTCCGAAACGGAGCTGGCCTCTTGCGGAAATCGCTTGAGATACAAGTCGATCAGCCTCGAGACATCTTCGGCGCGGATGTTCATCTAACCCAACTTCCGTAGTGATCCAGCCAAACCTTCGCGATCGACCGGCGGTCGCCCTGCCCAAGTTCGCCGAGGCCGGGGCCAAATCTCGCCCCACATATCTCGCGCACCGCGACGATGATCTCGCCTTGAACCAAGTTGATGAAAGGCCCTACCGCTGCGCCATGAAGGAAGTTGACGGCGTTTCCCTTATTCAGCAAGTAGAAGTAATGGTCCTGGCTGGAGAACCGCGTGAAGTGGTTACTCAGCGGCTCCTCATGGTAGGAAGCGCGCAACGCGTGTAAGTCCAATTCATCGTCCGACGAGGTCACTGTTGCGATGTATGCGCCGCGGCGAATCAGTCTGAAGTCGTCCCCCGTGAGCGAGAGGTTGCCGGTCGCGCAAAGGACGAGATCTGCCAGGTCCAACGCGTCCTCGAGGGTTGCGGGTACTTCGAATCCGTGCGACATCGCCTCCGTCATTCGGATCGGGTCAACGTCGTAAACCCTCGTGGACACACCTCGAGAGAACAGGAGCGAGGCGATTGACCTTCCCACTTTGCCGTAGCCAATGACTGTCGCGCGACGACCTTGGAAAATCGCGCTGCGCTCACGGAGGATCGCCTCCACCGAGAACACGATGGATTGGCCGACGAGGTAGTCCTCGGCGTTCTTCAGGGGACTCCGCGCGACTGAGACGACTGGCACCGGCCAGTCTCCAAGCGCCTCATACTTCTGTAGCCCGTTCTCGGTGTCCTCAACGACACCGACAAACTCGTTTCCGAATGTGCCATGGAGCTCGTATAGCAGCGGAGCAAAGTACCCGCCGACGTCGAGGACAACGAATGGGCCTCCGCCGCAGTCGGCGATGAGTTTTGCTGCGAAGCCTTCCTCGTGCAAAGCGCTGCGCCGAAGTTCCTCGACGCGGATCTTGGGATCCAAGCGGGCTTTCGCGCCCGGGTCCAGCGACTTCGGTTTTGGCAGGAGGAGCGCGATCGGCGACACGCGAGAGACACCGTCAAGGAATGGTTGGCGATCGGCCAACAGGTGCGTCACTACTACCGAACGGACGGCTGGGTCTTTGGGCAGCGGTTCGGCGACGCGACCGAAGTAGCTGTCCGCCACCTCCTGATCAAATCTGTCGCCGTGCACGCCGTCGCGACGTTAGCGAGCGCGCGCACGGCTTCTTTTGTGTTGAGAACGTCCTGGCGGCCATCTCAGTGACGCGGAGACGTACGTTTCCTGTTGGCGCTTCCGCGCAAGGAACGAAGGGCTTTACCAGCCAAGGCACATACAGTTCGAGCGCGACCGACCCCCCGACCGTCGGAGTCGACCGGCAGGCGGGGGGTCGTTCGCTTACTTCTTTTTGGAACTGCGGACCGATTGCGTGACGGTTGTCTTGGGGTTACGGCGAACCGTGCTTGCCTTGACGAAGCGTCCCGTAATTGCTGACTTGTTGACTTTGCGAGGTGCCATGGCTTCTCACCTCCCTTCTGGGCTGAGCTGGTTCGGCTACTAGCGGGTACTGCCGCCGATGCACCACGCGCAGTTGTCGTAGGCCTTGTCGGCCTTCGCCTGCGCGAGCGTGTCGTACCAATGGCGGTGCTCGGGCTTGACTTCATCGAGTTGACACGACGCCTGCTCGTTCTGCGTGTCATGAGCCTCGAGCGTGTGCGAGTTGCCGAGATAGCGCTTGAGCTTGATCATTTGCATCCCTCCTTTCGACTTAGCTGACGGTATCACGGTCGCTCGGTATCTTGCGACCGAGCAATCGAGGTGGCTAGAATTGTAGAGACACCCGACCCGAGGAGAGCACGCCATGGCAAACGAAATGAAGAACATGACTCTGCGTCTCGATGAGGCCCTCGCCGATAGCATTCAGGCAGTTGCTGAGGTGGAGGGCTCAACCGTGACGGACGTGATCCGCACGGCGATCGCAGAGCACGTCGAGCGTCGCAAGGCCGACGCGGACTTTCAGGCGATGCTCACGCGCAACATGAAACGACACGCCGATCTGCTCAAGCTGCTGGCAGACGGCTAGAGCAGTGATCTACCTCGAGCTTGATGACGTCCTCGCCATCGCGAGCATCGTTCTCGAGCTCGAGGTAGACGCGCTCCTCAGAGTCACCGATCTCGGACTACTCGACTCGGCGATTGGTCGACCACAGGCGAGCTTCGCCGGCGAGGAGTTCTACGTGACGCCCGCGGCGAAGGCCGCGACTCTGCTTTTCGGCATTGCGCGAAACCACGCGTTCATCGACGGAAACAAGCGAGTTGCCGTGCTCGCTACGTTGCAGTTCCTGAACAAGAACGGCTTCGACCTCGATCTCATGTCACCTGAGGACTCGTACAAGATGATCGCGGGCGTGGCAGGCGGCAGCGAGAGCCTTGAGGCCTTGACCGATTGGGTGCTGCAGCGGTTGGAGACGTTCGATGAGTAACGACGACGAACCGGTCGTCTTCGACGCGCCGCCCGACGATCCGGTGACGGTGTACATGGCTACCGGGCTGACGGCGCTGAACGACGACCAGATCACGATCGTTGAACTCGTCAGCGGGCTCATCGCCGGCTACTGCGGGGAGTCTGGCGTGGTAGTCCACCAGCCAGTGATGCACACGCATCCCAAGGATCACGACAACCTCACCCCCGAGGAAGTGCACGCTAAGGACTTCTCCAGTGTCTGTGACTCCGACGCCGTCATCGCGCTCGGCGACTTCGCCTCATGGGGCGGCGGCAAGGAACTGGCCTGGGCAGAGCGGCTGCGCACGCCCGTACTCGTGCTGCACAAGGAGGGCCGATCCATCTCGAGGTTGGTCCTCGGTGGTACCGGTGACATCACGGTTGCGCGGTGGCGCTTCGTCGACGATCTGCGGATTGTGTGGAACGACTACTTCCTCAAGCGTAAGGCGCAGCTCGAGGCACATCGGCGCGCGCGGGCGGCGCGACGGCAGATCTGGGCTCATGTACTCGCCAACCTGAACGGGGCATTCGTACCTCTCGACGATTCCGACAAACGCCAGGTCGCGGCCATTGCCCGGCTGCCGGAGCGTCGAATACTCGAGATGCTGAGTTCGCCGTCGGGCTTCGCCGAGGCCAGCGTCGACGAAGCGATTGCGCTCGCGGGCGCGCTCGGCCTGCCCTCGACTGCGGTCGTCCCGGGCCCCACGGGCCCCACACTCCCGTCACGCGCACTGTCTGCGTTGGCTACTGCGTCTGAACTCAATGGCTGGGACGGACGCCGGGCCGTCGAGCTGTTTCAACAAGCGACTGCCGAGCTCGCGAAGGGCGGAATCCGCCGTCTGTCTTTCGGCGAGCCGTCTGACTGGACCGACTTCGCGAGTGACTGAGCACTCGGCACCTCGCGGCCTTGCCCAGCGGCTCGCCAAGGCGGTTGAGGCCCTCGGCGGGACTGTTCCGGTCGACCTCGAACGGATCGCCGATCAGCTCGGCGTTGCCGAGATACGCCGAGTCAAGATGGTGGAGGACGGACGAACGACTTGGACAAATGGACGTCCGCGCATCGAACTTCGCGAAGACAGGCCCTTGGACCGAAGTCGGTTCACGCTGGCTCACGAGATTGGCCACGTCCTAGTTGCTCACGATGAAAGCGTGGCGCGAAGGACGCAGTCGCTGGACAACGACGATCTCGAGATCGTCTGCGACTGGATCGCTGCTTCCATCCTGATGCCGAGGTCTTGGATCGCTCGTTACGCGGAACGCGAGCAGTTCAACCTCAGCTTCATTCGATTGATCGCGAATCGGGCCTCGGTATCAATGTCGGCCGCCGCAGTACGCATCGCCGAAGTAAGTGGTCGGACGTGTGTCTTGCTTCGGTGGCAACGCGCGCCGAGCCGTTGGCTGATCGTCGGTCAGGCCGCCGTGCCGCGTCGGTATGTGGGAGTGCTTGAAGCGACTCCTGAAACGACCTGCCTGTTGGACGCCCTCGCGAGCCGTCGTGATACGTGGTGCGAACTTGGGCTCGTCGCCGGCGGGACTCACCTCGGTGCAACTGCACATGTCGATCGCAGCGGACTGACGTGCATGACGCTGATAACAGAACTCCGTGAGGGCTAACGGAACTCCGCGAGGCGATCTAGTCGTCGCGATCGACCGCGAGGCGCCGATGGAAGAACTCGGTCGGCGTCCCGACAAAGTTGTCTCGCGCGCGGCCCGTGTCGGTGCTGGCGCGCGGGCGGCCCACCGGTCGCCACGATCAATCCGTCACACCCGTTCTGTAGCCTGCAAGGCAGGCGCATGGTCGTGCCGACCGAGGAGAGGGGATCGTTCATGGGGGTGCTGGCACCGGAGCTGTCGGCGCTCTCCCGTTACGACCCGAGGTTGCGGTTAAACGCGATCTGTCCGTACTACACAATGTTCCCGCTCAGCTTTCCGTTAGCCGTTCTTGGACACGCGGCCCCTACAGACACGGTGTTGGACCCGTTCTGCGGTCGGGGCACCACCCTCTACGCGGCGCGTCTGTTGGGGTTGGCTGCAAGCGGCGTGGATTCGAACCCGGTCGCCGCGGCGCTGGCCGCGTCGAAACTCGTGACTGTCACATCCGGTGGAGTGTCGCGCCGCTGCCGCGAGTTGCTGACAAACGGATACAAACCGAAGCAGGTGCCCGAGGGCGACTTTTGGAGTCGGTGCTTTGGGCCTCAAACGCTCGGCGCGCTTTGTTCGCTTCGGGAGCAGCTGTTGGCCGCATCTGAAACAGACGTCACGGTGGCATTGCGGGCGCTTCTGCTCGGCGTGCTCCACGGTCCGCTCCGGGTGAATGAGCCGAGCTACCTGTCCAACCAGATGCCTCGAACGTACGCTTCAAAGCCCCGGTACGCCGTGAATTACTGGAAGAAGAACCGGTTGAAGCCGACTGAGGTCGACGTCGCAGCCCTCGTCTCCCGACGCGCCGAGTATCTCTTCAGCGAATTGCCGGTCGCAGTCGCCGGCGAAGTCCGACGCGGTGACTCGACACTTGAAATCTCGAAGCTGCGTCGCCGGTACAACTGGACGATCACGTCGCCGCCGTACTACGGGATGCGGACCTATCTCCCCGACCAGTGGTTGCGCGCGTGGTTCCTTGGCGGTGACCCTTCCGTCGACTACTCAACCGAAGGTCAGCTCGTCCAGAGCAGCGAAGATGACTTCGTCGGCGAACTCGCGAGCGTGTGGCGCAGTGCTGCCGGCCGCAGCCTCCCCAACGCGCGGCTTGTCGTTCGATTTGGTGCCTTGCCCTCGAAAACGAAGGATCCAGCGGCGTTGCTCGCCCAGTCTGTCAAGGAGTCCCGTGCCGGGTGGGTTATCGATGAGATCGTGGCGGCGGGATCTCCACCGCTGGGCACGCGGCAAGCCGACCAGATGCGCAACGGCGCGGGCGACTACGTCGAGGAGATCGACTTGTACGCGACCCTGGACTTTTGATTCGAAGCCATGACCTTCGATCCTGAACGACTGCCGGCGATCCGCTCGCTCGTCAGGCAGCGCACGGAGGAGGACCGAGGCCTTCTTACATCGATCCTCGAGGAGGTAAACCAGCTCAAGGTCAACACGGTCACGATCCAACCGCGTAACACGAACTCGATTTCTCTCGTTGCGGCTGACGGAGGGAACAACCGACTCCAGTTCAACCCTTACCTGCTCCAGGTCGTTCGCATCGTCGATTCGAACGGGGCGGAGCGATTCCTAGATGTCATCTCGCCAACGACCGATCCCTCAGTGATCGACGAACACAACTTCGCGAACGACACGCCACTAGCCCGCCTCTTGACCGACCTCGGTCTGTCGAGCGTTCGGCAGCTGTCGACGATGGTTCCCCAAGGCACACCGCGGGGATCGGGGTGGACGCTCGTCTACCGCGACTTGTGCGAGTGGGCCGTGCTGTACGAACTCATCTGTTACCGCGACTGGGGGTCGAGCACCCTCATCGTCCACGACGGCCTGTTGCGAACGAAGATCTTCGCCGGCGACCTGTTCGTCCAGATGTACGCCAAGATCCGCGACGCCATCGAACGCGTGCGCAACAAGACACGCGTCGACATCTTCCTCGTGGGGATCGCGAAACACTCCGAGGTTCTGTCGCGCTACCGCATGGCGATGGCGCTCGCCGAGGTCTTCCCGGCTGGTGCATCGCTTTACACGAAGGTGCCGATCGAGCTTCAGGAGAAGGTCTACACGTGGCCTGAATACACGCGGCTTCCCGACGAGACCAACCCCGACGTTGAGGCACCGAAGTTCAACATGGGCTCGATGTACCTCGTTCGGTTCGGAACCCGAACTGGCGATCCGGTGTGGACTGTCGACCTGCTGGCGTCGCAGGACAGCCGCGCCCAAGAGGTGTTCGGATCATTGGTTTCGGACGCGCAACTCGGATTTCCAGTCGCGTTCTATCCGCATTGCCTCCAAGAGGCCGACCGCTACGCGCAAGTGGTCGATCTCGACCTTGCCATCCTGCAAGACACCCTCGTCGAGGCCGTACGCGAACAAGTGGCGCCAGACCGGCGCGGCACGTTCGACGCCGTGCAACTCGAAACCATCGATCCCGCTGCAAAGAGGTACGCATAATGAGCTTGTTCGCACGAGATGACGTCGTCGGCACATTTCTGGGCTTCTCAGAAGGCGGGCTGGAGTTCCATGCCGACCTCGTGTTGCCGTACCAAAACGGCTTCCAGTCCTCGGCCATGCACGGCCAGTTTGTGCTTGTTGCCCTCGAGAACGAACGGGAAGCAGTCTTGGGAAGAGTCACGACGATTTCCGCACAGGGGCGGCTCGTGACTCCCTCGGGGGAGGACTACGCCATCCGCGCAGTGCGCGACGACCGAGACATTCCTGAGGACCTTCGCGACCAGTACTTGAAGTACCGCGTCGACATCAGGATCCTTGGCGTTCTCCGTGAGGCGGGTGGTGACAAGGCGCCGATTTTCGTCGCGTCGCATCGGCGGTTGCCGCACGTCGGCGCGAAGGTCGCGTTTCTCTCCGACACGCTGCTCCGCCAGGTTGCT
Source organism: Actinomycetota bacterium (assembly GCA_041166405.1). GTDB lineage: Bacteria > Actinomycetota > Acidimicrobiia > Acidimicrobiales > JACCXE01 > JACCXE01. The sequence continues at coordinate 63,636 of JBEEFV010000051.1, forward strand.
GGAGCCGATCTCGATAGCCCCGACGCCGCCGAGATCGGTTTCCTCGCATTCGGTGAGTTCATTCACTCAGGAGGTGACCCACGCCTCGCGCCGGACGACGCTCACCAGATCCTGTCTCCTGCGGTCGTTCCGAAGTTCGAGATCAAACAGCTCGTGAGTCGGCGGAGCTTCGTGTTTGCGCGCGCCGGCTTCGGCAAGTCAAACCTCATCAAGCTCCTTTTCTCGAATCTCTACGGCGGAACCGAAACGCCGACGGTTGAAAAACGCAAGGGTCGCAAGGTTCCCGTCGGGACAGTCGTCTTCGATCCGGACGGTGAGTACTTCTGGCCCGACGACAAGGGTCGGCCCGGACTCTGCGACGTTGAGACCCTTACGAACCGGCTGGTCGTTTTCACCGACCGCGTCGCGCCCAGCGCGTTTTACCAGTCGTTCGTCGTCGACCAGGTGCATCTAGATATTCGTGAACTGCCGGCCTCGAAGGTCGTGTCCCTCGTGTTGTCGGCCGAACAGCAAGACCGACAGAACGTTCAGAAACTCCGGGCTCTCACACCTGATCGCTGGCGGCAGTTGGTGGACGCCATCCACGAGGGCGGTCAGGCGACCGACGAAAAGCTCATCGCGGACCTTCTCGGTCTCAAGGACCAGCAAGAGATGGAGCTCTATGCGGCCCGCGCAAACATGGTGCGGATCGTCAACGCGTTGCACAACCCCTCGAGCCGGCTACTCACGACCTTAAAGACGGCGCTGTCAGAGGGAAAACTCTGCGTCGTCGACATCTCGCGCATGCGCGGAAGCCAAGGGCTCGCGCTCGCGGGCGTCCTGCTGCAGGAGATCTTCGATCACAACCAGCGGGAGTTCACGGAGGCCGAACCCGACGCGATCCCGACGATCGCTGTCATCGAAGAGGCGCAGTCCGTCTTGGGCGGCGCGTCGACTCACAGCGAAGGCCCGTTCGTGGCATGGGTGAAGGAAGGTCGCAAATACGACCTCGGCGCGGTACTTGTGACGCAGCAGCCGGGAAGTATCTCCGCGGAGTTGCTCAGTCAGGGCGACAACTGGTTCATCTTCCACCTGCTCTCCGCCGGAGACCTTCGAGCGCTCAAGAATGCAAACGCGCATTTCTCCGACGATCTTCTGTCTTCGCTGTTAAACGAACCGCTCGTAGGACATGGCGTCTTTTGGTCGAGCGTCTCGGGCAAGCCGTATCCGATTCCGATCCGGGCGTTGAGCTTCGAGGACAGTCACACGGCTCGCGATCCCGACTACGACCAGGCGCCGCTCGACTGTTACGCGTCGCAACTCCGCGGTCGATTCAAGGAGGCCATGCGCAAGACCGTTGAGCGCGCCGGATCGATGCAGTTCGTTGGCACGGAGAATGATCCATTGGAGACGATCAAGGTCGCGGCGCTCGCCGGATTGGCGTCGAATCGTGACTTCGTAGACGGCATCGGCAAGAGCATGAAGTGGGGCCGCGTGGCTTTCCTCCTCGCCGACCAGATTGACGCCACCTTGGTGCCAGGCAAGCCGGTCGATTGGGTGCACGACCAGAAGCTCGTTGTCCGCGCCCTCAACGAACTCCTGGGCAACGAGGGCGATGGGTGGATGAGCGAAGTCCGCGAAGGAACCACGTGGGTTCGCGGACTTCGTGTAGTCCAACAGCCCGCCTCGCACGCGGCCAAGGCTGCTGATCCGGATCAGGTGGATCTCTTCGATCCGAGCGCCGATGAGTAGGACGCTCGGAGTGTTCGGCGACGAAGCATCGTTCAACGAGGACGGTGAGTTGATCGCCTGCGGAACCCGACACGCGGTACGTCGCGGAGACACGTTCCAATGTGTAACCGACCGCTACGAGGCCTCGTAGACGCACACACGACATGGGATGCTTCGACACCTGATCGGTTGTCCGCGTGCGAACGCGGGATCACGAACGAGTGACGCGGCACTACCAAAGCGGCAAGAAGGACGTCCTCTCGGAGTTGCCGCTCACCTCTCGTTGCTAGAAGACGATCTGCGGCATCGCTACAGCTTCGGCGAAGCAGACATCGAGGCAACGACGGCGTGCATTAGCGAAATGGTCATGGCGGCCGGTTGGTTCCCGTACGCGTTGCATGGATTCGAGCTGATCGCGGATCCGCCCTGACGAGAACCTGCTGAGGTCGGTGGCGAGCGCGTCGGCGACTTCCGCGGACTCGCATTCCTTCAGGATCTGCTTGACGCGTTCGGAGTACGCACACCGCGCCACGTTGTGGCGTTCCCAGTTGAGTGCCTTTGCGGAGCGGCCCGTTGACTCCGGTGATGTTGTAGGAGAACAGGAAGTTGTCCTCCTCGTTGATCCGGAGGCCGTTGAGGTAGATGCGGCCGGGCGCTTTCGGCGTCGGTTCGCGAGCACCGACCCGTACTTCGTGGCTTCAAGGACTTCGTCTCCGGCGAACAAGAGAAACAACGATTTGGCGGCGTCAATGTCCTCGTCGCGAATGTTCGACAACTCGATCACGGTGCCCACGCGCTCGGGTTCGGTGGGTGGGCTGATGATGGCGTGCAAGGTCGGCACGTCGTCGAAACCGGCCTTCGGTCGATGTTGGATGGTGATGTCGGTGAACCGTGACCAGATGACAACGCGGATCTTGCGGCGGTCGCAGACGGCCAACGCGTCTTTAAGTCCGATGCCGTGGCCGATGACCGCCGAATGCTTCCGCTTCTCCGCGTTTTCGTTCTGGGTGAGGTGGTGGTACTGCAGGCCGCGACCGAAGTCCTCGATCTTCCACATCCCGGCACCGCGACGCGCAACCTCAGGAGCAGCGGTGCCTGTCAGGTGGCGCTCGTCGAGCGCGTTCGCGATGAACTCCCGCACGGCGTCGGCCACCGCCCACCCGTCGACCACCTTCTCGATGTTCAGATCGAACGCCTGGCTCGACGACTCGGGACTCACCCCCTGTGCCCAGACGGTGTCACGGGCGCGGACTCGTCCGTCCGAGGGCCATCGGGTCGTCGAAGACCTGTTCACAGACTTTCCCTCCGGGACGGGCCCGCGCCGATGACCGCGCCCACACCCGCACAGCTTGACGCTGACGTGTCAAACCTTTCCGTGCCCAGCTGTCAGAAAGTCCTTGACACCGACGCGACACAGGCGTCAGGTAGTCCTTGTCACCCGGAGGTTCCCCGCATGGCCCCGTTCCCCACCACCGCCAACTGCACCGACTGGCTGACGATGCACGACCCGCTCTGGATCGTCGCCTGGCACGACCCAGTCGTCGACAAGCTCGGCCACGCACCGCGCAGCCTGTACGTCGAGACCTACTGGTTGCCCGTCCTCGGCCCTTCGGCAACGTGGGCGATGCGGCGGTTGACGGCGTGGCTCGATGCGCGGACTGACGGCTACGACCTGTCGTTGGCAGAGTTCGGTCGCGAGCTGGGCCTCGGTAACGGGACGGGACGCAACGCCTCGGTCGTGCGCACGCTCGCACGCCTCGCCACCTTCGGCATGGTCACCCCGCTCGGCCACTCGCTCGCCGTGCGCACGATGCTGGCTCCGCTGGCGCGGCGGCACGTCGCCTCTCTGCCGGACGCGCTCGCGGCGATGCACGACGCTGAGATGGCGAGCGCGGTGCGCCCGCTCGCACCGCGCGAACCTCAGCAGCCAACCAGCGGTGCGCTGTGTGACACAGCATCCCTGGTCACGGTCGCAGCGACGGGCAACGAAGCTCGACACGGCGATGCCGGGTTCGGGGCGGCGGATTGGTCGGGGAAGACGACCGCCGTCCCGCCGGCACACTCGCCGTGCGGTCGCGACGGAGCCGGCCGATGACAGGGCGCACGATCGTCCTGACCGGCGCACGCGGCGGGCACGGCACCACCACCGTCGCCGCAGCGCTCGCGCTCTACGCCGCCGAGCACGGAACGACCACGCTCGTCACCGACGTTCCATCGACCGCCGCGCTCATCGGCGTCGCGCTCCCGTTCACCGACGAATTCCTCGAGGTGACCGACAACCTCGCGATCACGTCACCCGGAACAGCGGCCGACCGCCCGCGGTCGCACACCGTCGTCATCGACGCCGGACACGCTCCAGCAGCGCCCGCAGCCGACGAGCACTACGTCGTCCTGCGTGGCCCTTGCTACGTCGCCCTCGCGAGCCTTCTGGCCCGTGCTGACGCGAAACCTGACGGCGTCATCCTCGTCGCGGAACCGAAGCGCAGCCTCACCGCACGCGACGTGACCGACGTACTCGACGTTCCGGTGATCGCCACGATCGACGCCACGCCCGATGTCGCCCGCACGATCGACGCCGGACTCCTCGTCTCGCGCCTGCGCCGCCTACGCGAGTTCGCGCCTCTCCGCGCCCTCGCGAGCGACCCCTACGCGGGTCGTCTCCGCCCCTCGACCGCGCACCCGCGTCAAGCAATCAGCAAGCCCTCAAGACACGTCACAGACTTGCCACTATCGCAAAGCGATAGTGGCGCTGAGGGTCGCGCGAGTGTCAAACGCGTCGCGCTTTTCGCCTCGCGATCGTACGTAGATGACATGTGGACGCATCGAGGATGGCCGCGGCGTGTTGAACATCGGCCGGCTCGCGCCCGGGGCGGCGGAGTACTACATCGGCGAGGTCGCGACGTCGGCCGATGAGTACTACACCGGGCATGGCGAGTCGCAGGGCCGCTGGGTCGGCTCGCTCGCTGAACGCTTCGGCCTGCGCGGCGCCGTCACGCCCGAAGCGTTCCGCAACGTTCTCGACGGCCGCCACCCGATCACCGCCGCACAGCTCGCCCGGTCGCGCGGCGCGAACCGGAGGCACTGGCACGGAGACCCGAACCAGATCGGCTTGTTCGACGACGACGTCCTCGATACCGCCCGCGTCGCGTCCCGCCTCCACGTAACCGTGGGCCGTGTGCGTCAGCTGGCGACAGCCGGCCAGCGCCTCGGCTCCCTCGCACGGTCGGGCCACTACCTGCGCGGCGAACGCGTCACCCGTCCCGGTAAGGGACCGGCGGGCTGGCAGTTCCCGCGGCACGAGATCGAACGCTTCGAGGCCGAGCACCGCTACCTCAAGGCGCGGCCCGGCTACGACCTGACGCTGCGCCCGCCGAAGAGCGTCAGCCTGCTGTGGGCGCTCGGCACCGCGGAGCAGCGCGCCGCGATCCGCCAAGCGCATGCCGAAGCCGTCGACGCAGTCGTGGACTACATGGAACGCCACGCCGTGTTCGCCCGCCGCAGCACGCCCGACCGCGGCCGCATCGAAGTCGACGGTGTCGTCGCCGCGGCGTTCGATCACCGGACCAGTCGCGCCGGTGACCCGCTGCTGCACTCCCACGTCGTAGTCGCCAACCTCACCCGGACGACCGAGGACCGGTGGCAGGCGATCGACGGGCGCGGCCTGTACGCGCATGCCCGGCCCGCGGGCTTCCTTTACCAAGCGCAGCTTCGTCACCTGCTCACCGAACGGCTCGGTGTCGAGTGGGACGAAGTCCGCAACGGCTGGGCCGAAGTCGCAGGCGTGCCGCGACTGGTGATCCGTGCGTTCTCGAAACGGCGCGACGAGATCGAGGAGATGGTGGCCGAGTCGGGCTACACGTCGGCGCGGGCGCACCAGGCCGCAACGCTCTCCACTCGCCACGCCAAGGAGTACGGCGTCGCCGTCGACGCGCTCGACGCCAAATGGCGCGCCGAAGCCGAAGCCCTCGGGTTCGGACCCGACGAAGTCGCGCACTGCTTCGACCGCGCAGCCGACACCGCGACGCCGACGCCGCCCCTCGAGGCGCAGTTCGTAGAACTCGCAGGACCGGACGGCCTGACCCGTCAGGCGTCGACGTTCGGTCGCGGCGAAGTCGTCGAAGCCATGAGCGAACGACTCACGACCAGCTCGGCGACCGAGATCGAACGGGCCGTCGACCTGTTCCTCGCATCCAGCCACGTGCGCGCGCTGGCGCCCGATCGCGCCACCGGCGAGTCGGTGTGGCGGCGCGACGGTGACCGCAGCCGCAGCGACGACCTCGCCCGCTACTCCACCCCCGAACTGCTCGCCCTCGAACACCGCCTGCTCAACTGGTCGAGGGACGGCTTCGGCGCACCCACCCCCGCCGCGCAGACTGCCGCCGTTGACGCCGTCCTCGCGCGTCGCCCGGAACTATCGGTCGAGCAGAAGGCGATGGTGCGCGCCGTGTGCTCACCGGACGCGCCCGCCATCCAACCCGTCGCCGGCCGGCCGGGCGCGGGCAAGACCTACGCCACCGCCGCCGCCGTCGAAGCCCTCACCGCGTCGGGCGTCCCGGTCGTCGGATGCGCCCTGTCGGCGACCGCCGCCGCTGAGCTCGAAGCCGCGACTCAGCTCGGTGAGCGCGCCGGCCGCGAGGCATCGACCGTCGCTCGCCTCCTCATCGACGCCGACCGTCACGGCCTCGCCGCGGCGACCGTAGTGATCGTCGACGAGGCGTCGATGGTCGGCACCCGCGACCTCGCCCGCCTCGCCCGGCACGCCGAACGTGTCGGCGGGGCGCTCAAGCTGATCGGCGACCCCGACCAGCACGGTCCCGTCGAGTCCGGCGGCGTGTTCCGCGCCATCGTCGCAGCCCAGGGCGAACCGCTCGTCGAACTCGTCGAGAACAACCGCCAGGTCGACGACGACGACCGCGCCAGCATCGACACCTACCGCCAAGGCCTCGTCGAGTCCGCGCTGTCCCGCTACGACGCCGCCGGGCGCATCGTGCGCTCGCCGAACGTCGCCGCCAGCTACGACGTGATGGTCGCCGACTGGTACGACACTGTCCGCGACGGCGGCACAGATCCGATGATCGCCGGACCCAACCGCGTCCGAGTCGCCCTCAACCAGCGCGCCCGCACCCGCCTCGCCAACGACGGCGCCCTCACCGGCACAGCGCTCGTGGCCGCAGAGCGCGAGTACCGCGTCGGCGAATGGGTCGTCGCCCGCCGCAACGACCGGCGCCTCGTCGGCGAGCACGGGTCCTTCGTGAAGAACGGCAGCGCTGGACGCGTCACCGCCATCGACGACCGTCGCCGCCAACTCACCGTCGACTTCGTCAAAGACGGCCTGATTGTGCTGCGCGCCGGCTACCTCGACGCCGGATGGCTCGACTACGGCTACGCCCGCACCACTTACGGCGTGCAAGGCGCCACGCTCGAACGGGCGCTGTATCACGCCGGCGATGAGTCGAGCTTCGAGGAGGGATACGTCGCGCTCACCCGCGGCCGCGTCGACACCCGCATCTACCTCGTCGACGGCACCTCAGCCATCGACGACGACAACACCCACCGCGCCCACGACGCCGAGACGACCGGACTCGACACCGTCTCCGCCGCCATGGAGCGTCGCCGCGTCAAGACCCTCGCCCACGACGCGGACCCCCTCGCCGACCGCGTTCGCACCGAGTTCGCCGACTGGGACCTCGCCGCGCTTCGCGTCGAGCGCGATTGTCTCGAAGCCGCCATCGCGGACGCGCCACCCGACGTATCGGCCGCGCTCGTCGCCGCCGGCCGCCGCCAGGACGCCCTCGAAACCCAACGACGCACCTGGAGCACCCGACTCGACACCGCTGAGCGCGACAGTCAGTCGTGGCGCCCTCGCAGTCGCCGAACTGCCGGCGCTGAAGTTGCGCGGGCGACGCGTGAACTCGCCCGCATCGAGACATCGCTCAACGGGCTCGACACGCGGGTCGAGACACTCCGCGCGCAATGGGAGATGCGGCGTGACTACTTCACCTCCCACGCCGACGAGGTCGACCGACTCACCGTCGTTGGCCGCGCCGAACAGGCACGCGAACTCCAAGTCCGCACCCAGGCCCGTGTCCGTCCACCTGCCGCCGTAGTCGCTGCGCTCGGGCGGGAGCCAAGCCGAGTCGACGCCCGTCAGGCATGGCGCGCCGCCGTCGAGACCGCGGCCGTCCACGAAGAACGCTTCGGCGGGGCCACCGCGGACGACTCTGGCGGCAGTTGGTCAGAGGGACTCGCGGATGCCGCGATCGCGTCGGCGCGGTCGGCGATGTCGGAGCGCGTCTTCGTAGAGGCCGAAGTCGGCGCGTAACCGCCCCGACGCACGAACGCGAACTACTTCTTCGTGCGCAGCTTGTACCAGCGGGAGTGAAAGCCGTCCGGCCCCGTCCGAAACCGCTCATGCGCAGCCTGGCGAGTCATCCCAAGTTCCGCACCGACATCGGCCCACGAGGCTCCGCCGAGTTGTCGCGCTGCCATGACCTCGGAGCGAGCGAACGTGTCGGCTTCGGCCGCGAGGCGAAGCGCCACCGCTGCGCGCTCAAGGTGGGACGCGTTGGCGTCGGCGGCCGTCGACAGGAACTCCCGAATCGTGGCGTCGACGCTCGGCCGCTTGGGTCTTGCCATTACCGGAGGGTACGCCTACGCGGTCCTGATGTCAGGAACCATCTGACACCAGCCGATCGAGTTCGTCAGCGGTCGCGGGCGACACCGCGCCCTGGAACCGGCCGCGCCACCAGCCGAGATCTGTGAGCACGGTGCCGAGTAACGCGACTTCGTCGCTCTCTGGCGACGCGGCGTTCCGGCCCTCGTACAACTCGATAAGCCGGCTCGCTATGGAGTCAAGCCCTTCAACGGCGTCCAAAAGAAGCGCGTCTACAAGGAGCGACTGCGGAAACGGTTCGGCCATGTCGGCACCTCCGATCACTCAACACGTCGGAGAGGGCAATAGGTCGCCACTCGAACGAACCTCGACGGTACCAAGCCGGTCCCGCTTCCGGCCAGCAGTAATCGCACTCGCCCTAAGGCGAGACTCTCAGCACCGGAGAACTACCTCGCAGCGGACACCGGCTGCACGCGCCCGCAGTGCGCAACAGAGAACGGCGGGAGCTTCCTAAACCGTGTCGCCCACCGTTGTCGAGCGGCTCCGCCACCGCCGCAAGGCGCAGGCCGCCGAGCGCCTCGCCAGCGCGACACCACGGACGCCGCACGTGTACGAGGGACAGCAAGTCGAGCTCGTCTTTACTACGCCGAACGGCGGGCTCGTGATGCGTGAGACGATCACCAAGGCGATCAACCTCGCTGCGGTCGCGGCGAACATCGACACCGATCGGCTTGGCACCCACACGGGTCGTCGATCCGTCGTCACAGCGCTGTACCCCGAGGCCGGCGAGGCCATTGAGGAGATCGCCCGCTTTGTCGGGCACGCTTCGCCCGCGACAACCGCTGCCTACGTGCGCGACCTCGGTCGGCGTCCTGCGGCGTTTGCGGAGCGCGCTGCGCGACTGTTGGATCCGTCGGCGACCGAACGGTAATGCCGAGCTGTTGTCTAGTCGCACACGATTTCCAGTTGGCCTAGCCAGGCCCGCGCACGTCCGTCGCGATCCGAAACTGCGCCGCCGCCAGCGTCTTCGGTGAGCGGCCGTTCGGGCTTGTCCGCTCGTATTCGTTGATGTCGGCTCCCAAGTTGGCTCCCATGGGTTGGGTTGCCCCGTGCGAGCTGAGTTTTGATGCCGGTAGTGCCGCCGCGGATGACGGTGCGTGACGAGGCGGCGATGTCGCGAGGCGGGCCGAGCTTCGCCGTTGAGCGATCTGGGTCACTTGTCGATGTTGTGAGGGTTCTGGCGACGACGAGCACGGTTCGTTCGAATTCAGCATCGAAACGTCCAGCGCGGAGCCTTCGCCGATCGCTACTCATGCACACCCTGCATCCATTTGGTTGTTCTACCGTGGCGCCGCGCAATCGTTGCTCGAGCGCCACGCCCGAGGCATGTCTGCGACTCGAACTCCGGCAATGGGTCAGCTTGGTGCGCTGGTCGTCACCGACGTGCTCGTCGACTCGCGCGGTAACACATCGTTCAGATCTGCTGGCGTAACGGGCCCACCTCGGTCGATGAACCTGGGCGCCTTGGGGCCCGGAATCGCAGGCGTCGTCGTCGCCACTGACTTTTGCCGATCTCCCGCACCGCAGGCGGCTGAAGCGACCAACGCTGTGAGGAGGAGAGCGCGGGCAAGGCGGTGCCGCGTCATAGTACCGGGCCAGCTGTTTCGATGGTGGCGTCGACGAAGAGTTCCATCGCGTGGTCGGCTTTGTGGGGAACGCCTCGCAGGACTATCGACACGATGTACGTCACGGGGGTCGCGTCTCCCTCAGTCTTTTGATAATGGAGTCGGCCGTCGATCGATGACGGCGTCACAGGCTTCGGGTCTGCGTTATCGGGCAGCGGCACCCATGCGTTGCCGCCGAGCAGGTTTTCGTAACCCTCGAACGTGCTCATGACGTCGCGCGCGTCCTCATGCAGGTGTTCCTCGTAGTGGACGCGGCCGTCGGCGAGCACGGTGATCTTGGCCGGTGCGACTTGAGCTGTCGGCCGAAGCTCCAGTCCGATGAAGCGGTCCGCCATCGATGCCATGTGTCCGCAGACATACTGCAAGGCCGAAGACTTGGTGGTGTCGCATTGACCTGCGGCGACGCTTCGGCCGGGCACGGTGTCGGTGTCGTCGGTCGATGGTGGCGACGCTGACTTTTCGCCGTGACAGTCCGTCGCTCCAATACCGACGGCGAGCGCGGCCACGAACGCCAGGATCACCACGTGTTTACGAGACAAAGCCATACAGGTCCGTGCCGATTTCGCGGAGGAGTGAGGCGAAGAACCAATCTGTCTGGAATCCCACGTCGTCGTGCGACGACCACTTCTCCGGGGCGTCTTGTCCGTGATTGGTCGACATAAACGAGTCGTAGAGGTTCGGAACTATGTATGTGGTGGTGTGCGGACGGAACGTGAAGGCGTTGTGGACCATGTCGCCCTTGATGAACTGGGGTTCGAAAGGAACGTTGTCCCATTGGTGGGCCACGTGGAAATGAGTCATCTGGCCGAACTCGGTCGTGAGTTGTTCATCGTTACGATTGCACTTGCGAACCGAGCCGGTCTGGGAGTTCGGGTCGCTGCACCCGCCTTGGCGGACTTCCCAGCCGTAGAACCGGATCTTGAGTGCGCCGGTCATGTTGAACGTGTCCTCAAACGTTGCCGTCTTGACCGGTTTGGTGCAGCAGGTCACCTTCTGATGGAGCGTGCTGGTTACTCCGGTCGTGACGTCGCCTTTGAGGGCGACGTTTAGTTCGGCGTCTCCATCGTTGCGGATTCCCAGGATCGGGGCGAGCCCCCACAGGATGTGGTCGATCTCGTCTCCTCCGTTGGGTTCGGACTTGGCTGTCCCGTTGGACGCAATGTTCGTCCGGATTTCTGCTTTCGAGAGCCCGTGTGGCGCATCGACGATGATCAGGAGATTCTCGAGGTGTGGCGTGAGATCGATCCACACGTTCTCGCAGGCTGTTCTGAACGGAATCGCCTCCGTGCAGACCTGGTTCCCGTCGATGTGTTGTTCTCGACCGACGAAATCGGCAACGCCCTTCGGTGCCGGCAGGCTGAGCGAGATGCTGCCGATTGGTTCGGGAAGCCCTCCTTGATTCGCCGCTGCCGTTTCGAGCGTGCCGGAGCCGTCCAAATGGATCTCGGCTTTGGTGAATCCATTGCGCGGTAGGTCCGTCGCCTGGAGCTTGACATCGCCGACGTAGCACCCGTCGACCGAATGCTGCCTAAGCCTTTCAATGTCCAAGCGACTGTCGGAGGCGTGATAGGTGATGGCACCGAGGCAGTTGTCGTTGCCCTGGGGCGCTACCGGCGGTCGCTCGTACTTGAGAGAGGAAATGGTCGCGGGCAGGTTCGTCACGAGCAGGTCTTCGGCCGGAGTATTCGGATCCGTGCCATACATGAGGACTCCAAGATCCGCTGCGGCGTCCGGCACTGCCGCCGTTCCCCCTGAGTCTTGGTTTTGGAGGTGGATGTCGAAGCTCGCGTCTCGGGGGTAGTTCGGATCCTTCACGCGGCTGTAGGTCAGGAACAGCGAGGCCGGGAAGCGGTTGTACGTGGCTTCGACGAGTCGCGGTTGGGTGCCGTCCGGCCGCGCGCTCGTGTCGCCGAGGAACGCAACGTTCTGTGTGAGCGCGCCTGTGGCGTCGTAGTTGAGGAACTGGACCGCGTCCCCTTGGTGCCTCACCGAGTCGTTGACGGTGAGCTCGACTTGGTCCGGGTTGCCCGTGGACCCGTGGATGCCCGCGGCGAGCGACCAGGTCGGAGCCAGGCCGACGATGTGAGCGGATTGATTGAGCCCGCTCTTCGTTCGCTGGAGGTCAATCCGCGAGTTGGGCGAGTCAAGGCTGTTGGTGCCACCGAGGCTGAGTTTCTCGTCGCCGGAGGTGTCCGTGCGGCCCAACGTCAGGGCGTAGCCGGGGGCGGCGTCGTGCCATGTGAGGTCGGCGAGTGAGCCGGCCCGTGTGAGGGCCGGCGTGGCGTTGCCGTTCTGCAACGTGAATCGGAACCGGGGCACGTTGGGGTCGGCGGCGAAGGCGGCCAGCTGAAGGAGTTGGTTCGGGTTGGCGCCGTGGTCGTCCTGAGTAATCGTCGCCCTCGTGGGGTTGTCGAGTGTCCCCTCTATCGAGATCTTGTACTGGAACAGCTGGGTAAGGCTCGAGGAGACGAACTTGAGTTGAGTTCCGAGTCCAAGTTCGAGCGTGCCGTTGGGGCTGGCGGCCGACTCATCGATGCCCGAGATGGTGGCGGCGTTGGGGTCACCGGTGTTGCTGTCGTACAGGGCGTTGAGGCGGTAGTCGAAGTGCGCGAGCAGGTCGTGGAGGTGCAGGTAGTAGCCGTGCGCCAGGTCCTCGAACCGGAAGTCGCCCGCGGGGGAAGCGCTACTAAGTGTGCCGCGGAGTTCCGCGTTAGCCGGCTTGCCGTTGCTGTCGTTGGTGAGGTCGACGCTGATGTCGTAGTCGTCAGCCAACGAGGTGGCGGTGCCGTTGAGTGAACGGGGCGAGCCGCCAAGCAGGCCGGTGTTGTCTGCGGAGGGTCCCGACAGTCGAACTTGGGCGATGACGCCTTGGGCGTCAGCGAGGTAGAGCTCCGTGTCTTGCGACGGGTCCGCCTGGTTGTTTATTCGGTTGATGCGGGCGTGTCGGAGGTCGTCGAGGTTGCCGTCGGCCTCGACGAGGAACGAGTGGTTCGGCGTGATGGCTTTGAGAATCAGGCCGAACGTGTCGGCGCCGTTTTGTTCGGTGACCTCGAGCCGGTTGTCGGCGGGCAAATCGGCTGACGACGTGGATGTTATTTGCGCGAGTTTCGGGAGCCCAGCTCCGGCTCCGGAGGTTTGCCGATCCACGCTAAACGCGATGTTTGTCGTGCGTGCGATGTGATCCCATCGCACGTTCTGGCCGGCGACGGGGGCCGATACTGCCGCGGGGTCCGCGCCTGCTGACGTCAAGACGACTCGCCGGGGCGAGGCGTTGTCGGGGTATTGAAGGATCTGGACGATCTGGGCCGTTACGGCGGCGGCGTTGTCGAGTGTGAGGCTGGCGCCCCGCGGCTGTGATGGGTCGCCGTCGACGCGGGCGCGGAGCTCGGTATGGCCGGCGAAATGGTTCAGGTCCAGCAACGAGTCGAGATTGCCGGAGCGGTAACGCATCAGCTGGAGACGCCCGTCGCTCGGGGCGCCGAGCGGGAAGTCGGCTGCGAGATCGAACCCGGTCTCTGTTGTGCCGTCGCGTGCCACCGCCAGTGTGTATATGTACGACGATGGCAGCGATGAGAGCGTGAGGAGTGCTTGAAGTGCGCTGCCCTGGTATCGCTCGACGACCAGGGTCTCCTGTGTGGCGACCGGCTGTGTGCCCGTGATCGTCGCCCCGATGATCGAAGCCGTATCGACCGTGCCTTCTGGCGCGAGGTCCGCGGTCAGGGCCGTATGAAAGTGCGTCGGAACCTGGCTGAGCCGCAGCCGGGTCACGAGGCTTCCGCTTGCGAATTGTTCGAGGGTCAACAGTTCGTTTGGGTTGGCGGTGCCAGCGTCGTCTGCGAGGTCGAGCAACAGCTGGAGCTGGCGTCCGTCGGGGCCCGAGCCGGTCGCATCGGTGGCGGTAAGCGTGTACGCGTGCTTGGGCGACGCAGGGACGTTCCCGATCGCGACGTGCACCGCCGGGACGATGCTCGTTCCATTGACTTCGTCTTGGAAGACGTCGACCGCGTCGAGTGAGCCGCTCGTCGCAGTTGTAACCGAGGCAGTCCGCTTCGCCGGGTTCGACGAATCCGGAGTGGACACGAGTTCGACGCACACGCCGTTAGTCGTATCTGTGCCGGGCGCGCCCACGACCTGGGGCAGAACTCCGGTGTTGTGGCAAGGGAACGAGGCTGTCGGCGTCGGTCCCGATGTGTCTATCGGGTGGTCGACGGTGCGAGCGGTGGAGGAGACCCGCAGGCGCTGCGTTCCAGCCTGCAGTATTGCTGTGACCTGGACCCGAACGCCTGGCTTGAGTGCATCGAGCTGGAACGTGACGCGTTGTGGTGCGCCGCTCGTCAACGACGTCGGATCTGGGCAGAGCAGGATGCGCAGGTCATGATCCGTTGGCAGCCCGATGAGTCCAGTGTTCGAGTTGTACGTCGTTGGTACGCAGCTGACGAAGAAGTCCGTCCGACTCGACTGCTGCGAACCGTCAGGGTTGAACCGGATGGTGTCGGCTTCGTACACCGCGGCTTGAACGACGCTGAGGGCCGGCACAACGGTGCTGATTCCGCGAAGGCCGGCGAGTCCGCCCGACACTGCCGGCGCCGGATTGAGTTCGGCGACGCCGGGCGGTACAAGTCCGCCGAAGGCACGTGTCAGGCCGGCGGCGGGGTCCCCGTGCGGGAGGAGTTGGCCGCCGAAGAAAGAGTCGTTGCTGAAGAGCGGGCCGCGGTCAAGGATGCTTCCGAGCCCTCCCGCCGGCGGGGCAGCGAGTGGCGGTAGGCCGTCCAGTGGCGACGCCGGAACGGTGTCTCCGGCTGGGCTGGTGTCGGTGGAATTGGCGGCGGAGGCGCCAGCGAATGCGTGGAGGTAGAGGTGGTACGTCGCGACGGGGCCCCATATCTGCGCGCCGTTCTCCGCGCGCACCTGGAACCAGTACTCGCCGAAGTCGACGTTCGAGAACGAAGTCGATGTTCCGGTTCCGTCCACCGTTTGATCGAGTGCTGCGTTCGCGCTCGTGGCGAGCTGGTAGCTATAGCCGATGACGTCGCTCGCGCCGCTCGGCATGGTCCAGGTGAACTGCGGAGACTGGTTTGCGCTGGGCTGGCCTTCGGGGTCGTGTGTCGGCGACGTAATCACCGGAGTCGCGGGTGTGTTGTCGATGGTGATGGTGTTTGTTTGTGCGAAGGAGCTATAGCCGTTGACGTTGTGCGCGTTGACTCGGAAGTAGTACTGCACTCCGTTGGTCAGGTTCGGCCAGGTCTTGGAGGTGCATCCCGCGCCGCAAGTCACCGACGAGCCGTAGGTCCACGTTCCCGATTGCGCGTTGTAGCTGTAGTCCCAAACGGTGTAGGTGTCGATCGTGGCGCCGTTGTTCGTCGCGGGCGCACTCCACGAGATTGTTGCCGTTGCCCCAGTCGAGGTGGCTTGGGCGTTCTGAGGTGCGGAGGGCCAGGTGGTCGGTGTCACCGTGTTGCTCGCGGCGCTGAGGAAGCTGTAGCCGACGCTGTTGTGAGCCTTGACCTTGAAGTAATAGGACGTGCCCATGTCGAGCCCGGTGAAGGTGGCGCCCGTGCACGACTGCCCGCCCGTGCAGGTGGTGCTGACCGAGCCTTTCGCCGACACCCACGTGTTTGTGGTCGGGTTGAACGGATAGACGATGTACGAGTCGATGTCGGCACCGCCGTCCGATGACGGGGGAGACCAGCTGAGTGCGACTGTGCCGTCAGTGTCGGCGGCGGCGGTGAGATTGAGCGGCTGGGAGGGTGTGGTCGCTGCGGTGATCGTCGCCGTTTTGCACCCAAGCTGCGGGTTCGCTCCCGTCGGCACATTGATCGCGTAGATGCACACGTTGTGCGAGCCGACGCTCGCGATCGTTGTGTAATGGTCGAAGCCGTGGTAGTCGCCCTGGCCAGGGTTGGCGAGTGCGACGTCGTGCCGATAGGTGTTAGCGAGGAAGCCTTCGACGAGAACGTTGTCGACGTAGATGTGCACCGCGATCGGGTTTGTTCCCAAGCCATCCGAGCGAGTTCCGGCGTCCTGGTCAAGCGCCCAGCCCGTGACGTGGACCCGGCCAACGCCGCCGGTCGCCGTGTCGAAAGCGCCGATCGGGTTGTGGTTCGTGACGGGAACCGTGTAGTCAGCGACGATGTTGGGCCGGTAACCGGCGGTTGCCTGTGAGGACCGGAACTCCTTCCACGAGTAGCTATCGGATTCGTTGCTCGTGATCGCCAGTCCGTAGGCGGGCCAGATGCTGCTCGCCCAGTTCTGCACCGCGGTGCGAACGTCGATGTTGACGAAGTCGCCCGCCGGTGTGCAGCCCGTGTGGCCGAAGGCGAAGGGGGCCGTGGCGAAGCCGTCGCTGATGTTCGGGCCCGGGTAGTACACGGTGGTCGGACCGGACCAGCTTTGTGTTATCCGGGAGATCGTGACCGACCGCGGCGAGCACTGGTAGGACCATTCGTCGAAGAGTTGCAGCGTGGCGGAGTTGATCGTGTCGCCGTTCATCGACGACGGGTCGAAATACATGAAGGAGCGAACTTTGTCGGCACCGCCGTTGAACGTGCCCGCGGGTAGTTCGGTGTCCTGGGAGTAGTCGTGCCCGGGATACGTGTTCTGGACGAAGGTGTCGTCGCTGGTGGTCTGTGGTCCGAATTGCGGGTCGACGATGACCGGGTACACACGGGTCGGGTCGTTCAGCCAGGCGTCGTCGAGTGAGACGCGGATAACCGGGTTCCCGTCAGCTCCGGTCGCGAGGGTGTAGGTGAGGCCGGCGGACGTGGCGGCGCGATGTGAGCGTTCGTCGACCGCGGAGTCGTGCATGATGCCCCGCGGCGTTCGCATCTGTGCGCCGGTCGCGTCGCTATAAACGATGTCGCCCGACGACGGGTCCTGCGTTGCGGTCAAACCGTGCAGCCGCAACGGGAACGAGAAGGCGTGCGCGGTGTTTGGCGAGTCCAACGTCAACGTGTCGTTGAGCCCGTGATCCTCCGCGACCGCGATCAGCGTTATGCCGGGAAGGATGTGTGCGTACGTCATCGCGGAGCCGGACTGCACGCCGGCGACAGGTTGCGCGCCGGTCAGGCCGAACGACGCCGACCGGGTTGCGTCAATGGAGGTCGACGCCAGGGCGATGTCCGCGCCGTTGGCAGCAAATGAGGTTGGCCACGCCACCGCGCTCGTGCCGAGGCGCCCGCCCACGAGCGACGTGAGCGTCGTATTGATGTCAAGCCATGTTCCCGCCGGGCCCTTGTAGTGGATCGGCGACGAGAACATCTGGGTCTTGAACCGACCCGGCGTCGTCGTCGCGTACGTCTTCGACGTCTCGGTCCGCAGACTCACAACCTCGGTGCCGAGCGGGGATGTGAGACCGGTGTCGGGCAGAGATCGCGCCCGCTCGCGACCCGGCCCGGTGTTCCGAGTGACAGCAACGACAGCTGCCAAGAGTACGACAGCCAGTAGCGCGATTCCGCCTCGCCGCCAACGAAGCCGCAAGAAGCCGAGCGACATCCGTCCTCACAATTCGTGGCCCCGGAAGGGCCTCGATCCGAGAGTGCGCTCCGGCCAATCGACACAACAACCAATTTTGTGAGTTTGAGTGGCTGTAGATACCCCCTAATGGTTTTTGATCTTTGGCCGATAGGAGTTGTGTGCGAGGGAGGGAACCGTTGGGATGTCGGGTGACACGCGCCTGGATGACCGCGGTTGCCGTCACGATCGCGACCGCCGGCAGCGCCATCCTTCTCACCGGAGCCCGACTCGCCCGCGCCCGTCGTACCGCACGGCGCGACTCTCGCCGTCGTTGTCGGGATTGACAATTACGGCGATCCGGCGATCAACCTGCGATCGTCAGTCAACGACGCCCGCACCGTCGATGCCGCACTCGGTCGCGCGGGCGTCGACCCCCGCGACCGCCGCGTCCTAACCGACGGCGACGCCACCGCCACGCAGATCCGGGCGGCCTTGCATTGGCTCGCCGCTTCGTCGACACCCAACACCACCGCGGTCTTTTTCTTCGCCGGGCACGCCAAGCACGTCGGCCCGGCCGAAGCCATCGTCAGCGCCGACGGCGAGGCAATCACCGACAACGAACTCGCAGCGCTTCTGCGCCCGAACGCCGCGGAGCACATGTGGATCGGCATGGCCACCTGCTACGGCGGCGGGTTCACCGAACTGCTCGCGCCGGGCCGCGTCCTAACCGCAGCTGCCGACGCGACCCATGAGGCCTACGAGAACGACAAGCTCGGACGGTCCTACCTCGTCGACTCACTCGTCCGCCACGGCCTCAACAACGACTTCTCGACCGCAAGCATCCAGGACGCCTTCGCAAAGGGCACGACCGAGCTCGCACGGACGCACGCGGACAGACTGCCTGTGCTCGAGTCCGAAAGCGCGGCGCCGGTAATCGTCGTCGCGCCATGAAGGACCTCGCGCGACGATCTGCCTGAAACTCACAATGAGTGAGTTCGATGAGGATGGCCGTCGCGTGCGCGCGACCTGACCGCCGTTGATCACGCAAGAAGTGACGCAACTGCGTCGCGCTTTGCGCGACGCGAGCGTACGTAGATAGGGCATGCACCGCCCTCGCGCCACGGGTCCACGTCGGAAACGGGTCTCCCCGGGGCGTCCGTCGCCGGCCCAGTCCGTGTTAACGACGGCCGCGTCGCCAACTCTTCGCTGGACTTCACGCCCGAGAGTCGTGCCTGAATGGCGAGGTCGCGTCTTTCTTGTCGGACACGTGAGCGATGACGTGAGACTGCCCGCGAACGATCGCCACATGATCAGACCCGAACCACCTGACGACGCTCGGCGCCAAGGTACGGACTCTTGAGTGCGTGCACTGGAGGAAGTCGTTGTCGAGCACCGCTACCCCGAGGCGTTCGTACTGTTGCGCGAGCAGGGCCCGCATGGGCTGGCCGTGCTGCATGTGCTCCTGGCGGGCGCGTCGGAAGCCGACGACGGTTCGCTCGTGACGCAGGCGAGTGTGCGCGAGATCGCGGCGCAGCTCGAGTGCGTGTCGAAGGACTCGGTGCATCGCGCCTTGACTGGACTCATGCGCGCCGGTGTTGTCGAGCCGAGCGGCACCGCACGGAGCACGTACGTCGTTCGCTCGCGCGGTTGGGGCATCGCCGTCCGCATGTCCGACTGGCCCTTCTGACCCAGGAGGTCACCTCGTGATTCACGCCTTCATCGCCGATGTGTCGCAAGAAGCAACAGACGAGTGCACGCGGACGTTCGGGGCCGCGCTGTGACGGCCAGAACCACGACGCTGAGAGGCGCGGATGCTGGCCGCTACTGCGTGGAAGGCCAGTTCGGCTACTACCTCGACCGGGGCGAGCCATGCGGCGTGTGGCGCGGCGCGGGCGCGGAGCGTCTCGGCCTGCGCGGCGATATCGATGACGGTGAGTTCCTCCATCTGATGGCGGGCCCCGATCCTGATGGCGGCGCGTTGTTGGGCACGGCGCATACCGACAGGACGGTGCGCGGGTTTGATGTGACGTGTTCGGCGCCGAAGTCGGCGTCGGTTCTGTTCGTCGTCGGCGACGATCACGTGCGACGCGAAGTGCTGGAGGGTCACGACGCCTCGGTGGCCGCGGCGGTGAACTGGGTCGAACGTCACGCCCACTGCCGTTACCGCATCGGGGGACAGGTGGCGACCGTCGACGCAAACGGGATCACAGCGGCGTTCTTCCGCCAACACACGAGCCGGACGTTGGACCGGCAGCTGCACACCCATGTGGTGATCGTGAACCGTGTGCTGGCGCCGGATGGCCAGTGGTTGGCGCTAGATGCGCGCACGATCAAACGGGATCAGCAGACGCTGAGCCGCCTGTATCACGCCGGGCTGCGCTCCGAACTGACACGCGGGCTGGGTGTGGGTTGGGCCGAACCGGTCAATGGCATCGCCGAGATGGCCGGCATGTTGGTCAAGTTCTCACAACGAAGCGGTGGATGAGCGGATCGACGAGAAGCTCGAACGGTTCAGCGAGACGATGGAACGCGCCCCGACGCCGCGGGAGCGGTGGCGGCTCGAACGCGACGCCGTCCTCGACAGCCGTCCACCCAAGACCGACGCCGACCCAGTCGCCTTGCGCGAAGAGCGGCTCGAACGACCGGATATAGGCGTGGAGCCCGAGGCGGCGACCGAGTGGACGGCCTCCCGGCGCCAGAACGCAGTTCCCGCCTGACACGCTGTCGCTCCAACGGGCGGCGACAGCTGCGACGCTTGCGGCCTCGACCGTCAGGGCAGGCGTCTTCGAGTGGCCGTTGACGGTGCGCAGACCGCACGGAACGAAGGCCTCGAGCGACGGTTCGAGAAGCCCGAATATGCGTGGGATCGCGGACAGACGTCACACCTCGACCGACGCGGTTTGGTACACGCCGGGATTGTGAACCCATCACGGAACACCACACGGATCCTCAATCAGCCCGCTTCGCGACGCTGAATGCACACCTGACCGAGCCGCCGAACGAGCTACGTGTTGCGTCAACACGTAGCTGTTCGCGCTGGAAGTCGTACGGCCGGTTGCGAGACGTTGCCGGATTCGATGCGAATCTCAGGTCGGCGACCGCAACGTTGCTCATCACCTACTGGCACTGCGGGCAGTAAAACGATCCGGCGCGTCACGTACTGCCAGCGACGACATAACGCACCCCGACGTGGCTCGCCACAGGC
Source organism: Actinomycetota bacterium (assembly GCA_041166405.1). GTDB lineage: Bacteria > Actinomycetota > Acidimicrobiia > Acidimicrobiales > JACCXE01 > JACCXE01. The sequence continues at coordinate 84,301 of JBEEFV010000051.1, forward strand.
GCTACTCGTAGTGGCGCACCGTCTCGCCGAGACGCACGAGCGCGCGCGGGCACCAGCACGTTGTCAACCGTGACGCACGCACCGAGCGGTGACTCAACGATTCCGGCCTCCTGTCGGCCGAACCTACTTAGCGGCTTCCTCAAAGTAGGCAAGATAACGCTCAACCATCGCGTCAGCGGTGAAGCGTTCCCTGAAAGCCTCGCGACACGCGATGCGAGATATCGAGCCGACTTTGTCGCACGCGTCGACCATCTCCGTGACAGTTCCTGCTACGAAACCGGTGAAGCCCTGGTCTACTAGTTCAGAATTGCTGGAACGGTCGAGACAAATGACTGGCGTGCCGGATCCCAGTGCCTCGATGATCACGTTCGAACACGCCTCGAAGAGTGAGGGATGGACCAACGCGCGTGCGTCTCGAAGCAGAGTTCGTTTCTCCTCCCCCCAGACCTCCCCGATGTACTCAACACCGGGGTGCCGAAGAAGCGGCCTCACCTTGTAGTCGAAATAGTCGCTGTCGAAGACGGAGCCCGCCATCACCAATTGGCACCCCGCCGCGCGCGCGACCTTGATAGCGACATCCGGCTGTTTGTCCGGTACGACACGAGCCAAGTAGAGAAGGTAACTGCCAGGCTCGGGTGAGAACTCGACGTCGGCTTCCGCGATGCCGTTGTGACACGTCGCAACCCAGTTCAAGTTGAGTTCGCTTGTCGCTTCTCGCTGGTAGTTGGACGTGGCCATAAGAGGCAAAGCTGAGTATCGGCCGAAGATTTCGCTGAAACTCGACCTGTGGACGAAGCCATGCCAGCTAGTGACTGACGGTGTTTTGAGACCGAGCGACGGACCCAAGAACGAGTAGCTCGCGTGGGAGTTGACGATGTCGAATTCGCTTTGGCGAGCGAGCACCTCGGCCGCTTGGGTCGCAGCAAACCAGGAGTCTTGGCCATCCCAATCAAGGTCGCGCAGTATCGCTCGCTGTGCCGTGGGCACCAAGCTCGCCCGCGTCACGGAGTCTCCACTCGCAAACAGGGTTACCTCATGGCCCCGATCAAGCATCCCCTCGGCGAGATACCACACGGTTCGTTCAACAGCCCCAGACCTCAGCGGAGGCGTTCTCTCCAGCGGCTGGACGACGAAAGCGATTCTCATCGGCGCGCGAGGAACCGTCGGAGTGCGATGACCGCCGAAGTATCCGCGCCGGACGACGTCGCAGGCAGAAGTCGCGTTCCGGTCGAGACGAGCGCGCTTGGACCTCGACGGCTGTCGTCTAACGGTGAGTTCTCGAGGGTGATGTTCAGGGCAGTCTGCACTGTGTGAGTTTGGTTGCGGTCAGCCTTTGACAAACTAGTCATGTGGAAGATTCGCGCGAACGGCTCGAGGGTGGCTCACTGAACGAAGTCACTCGCGTCGGCGATGTGGTCTTTCGCCCGTCCGCGCCATGGAGTTCGCAGGTGAACTCATTGCTTCATCACTTTGAACAGGAGGGATGCGATGTGTCCCCCCGCCACCTCGGTCCGACGACAGACGGCCTCGAGACCTATCGATATATCGAGGGACGAGGCGGGTATCCGCCATTTCCCCCATACGTCACCTCCGACAGTTCGCTCGTCGGAGCGGCTGTTCTCATTCGTGCCTGCCACGACGCGTCGAGCAACTTTCCGACGACGGCATCGCAGACGTGGCAGGCACTGCTCGCGGACCCATCTTCTGACGCACCCGAGGTGATTTGCCACAACGACCTGTCTACGTACAACACGATCTATCGGGACGGTGATCCGGTGGCGCTGATCGATTGGGACTTCGCGGCGCCTGGGCGACGCTTGTGGGACTTGGTGTACGCCGCATGGTGGTTCGTTCCGCTCCACCACCCGGCGTACATGCGGAAGGTTGGCTGGCCGGCGGTAAGCCAACCGTCTCGTCTGACTGCTTTCCTCGCTGCATACGGGGCCGAGCAAGTCGACGGGGACGAGTTCCTCGACGTTCTGCTCGCCCGTCAAGCGAGGAACCGCCAACAGCTCGCGTCGTATGTCGCGGAAGGACGAATGGAAGCGTTCGACTCTCGAAACCCCGAAGTGGAATGCGGCGACTCGGCCTACGTTTTGAGTATGCGCCGAAAGTTGGTGGACGCGGTTCGCGCGGCCTCCGTCGTATGAACGGAGCACCCGCGGGGCACGTCGCCATCCTGTCGGGTGCCGAAGCCATTGCCCGCACGGCGGCGGACGAGGGGTTCCAGCTTGCGTTCGTCTATCCCGGGACATCGGAACTTGCCCTGTGTTCCGCGCTCGCACAAGCGCTACTCGTCTCCAACTCTCGCGGTGACGCCGAGGCCGTCTTCTTCGCTGGCGGAGCGAACCTTGTGCCACCGGCGCGCGCGATCGCCGTCGTTCATGGCGCGCGCGGTCTCACGAACGCGGCCGGCGCAATCGCGGACTTGCGCCGTAACGAGATCCCGGCGGTCGTCGTCGTGGGACTGCCTTCGACTCAATCGCGGCGCTTCCAGCCGCCGCACGGCGAGGACGACCTCGTTGCCGGCGTGGGCGCCTTTGCCAAGGCCGCCTTTGAGATTCTCGATGAGCCGGGCGATCTCACGGACGTCGCCGTGAGCGAGGCCATGCGGGCGGCCTGCCGCGGAGCGGCATCCTTGCCTACGGGTCCGGTCATCCTCGGTCTCCCGCAAGATGTTCTTGAGTTCCGCGGTCATAGGGTTGCAAACAAGGTGCCGCAGACGGAGGAGAAGCCAGCGTCAGGGGAACTCGCGGCCGCCGCGCTCGACATCGCTAACGCGTTGCGGCCCGTCATCCTGGTCGACGACCTCTACATCCGGGGCGGTGCGTACGCGTTAAGAACTCTGGACACGTTCGCCGATGCGATCGCGGCGCCGGTCTTCCAAGTGGCGTATCGGCGCGGACCGATGCTGTTCGCACAATTGAACGAAGACGATGTTGTGAACTTCCGCGGACACATTGAGCCGGACAACCCGGCAGCGGTCGCGATCTCGTCAGCAGACATGATCATCACGGTCGAGGATCGGAACATGTACCCCCGGGTCGTCGGCCCGTTGCCTGCGTGCCGGAAGGTCGCTCTCTCGTCGAACCCCGCAATGACAGCGAAGAACGAGTACCTAGGAAGTGGAGACCGTCTGATCGTCGGATACCCTCCGTTACTCCTCGAGGAGCTGACGGAGCGTCTCCACCCGCTCAAGCCGCGTTCGCCGCTGCCGGTCCAAAGCGAACCGTCCGAGGACGACGCGTCCACACTCGCCGAGCGCTTTGTGGAAGCAATCGGCGCAAGCCTTAGTAGGCTCGACGACCCGTACATCGTCGACGACAGCCAGATGCTCGGCGGCCTAATCGCGAGGCACTTCCGCAAGTTGCCTCGCGAAACGACCATCTTCGGCGACCATGGCGGCTTCGTTGGAGCGGGGTCGAGCTTCGCCGTCGGCTTGAGTATCGCGAACCCGACACGGCCGGTTCTGTGCCTCCTCGGCGACCAGGGATTTACCAACGGAGTCAAGGCCCTCGTTGCCGCGGGCGAACAAGCGACTCGGCTCGTCTTCGTCGTCGCGAATAACGGCGAGAGCGTCTCCCTTCGAAAACAAGCGCGAAGCCTCGAGCGTGTCGGCGATGAAGCGCCGAACTGGTTACGGAACGTTTCGTCGCTCAACTACACCGCCGTAGCACGCGCCGCGGGATTGAGTGCGACACAGGTCGACCTATACGCCGACGGGCCCTACGCCGTCGAACGAGCGATCACTGACGGCTTTGCTACGGGTATGCCGTCCTTCGTGGAGATTCTGCTGCCGCCACTTGGCGACTTCTGGGACGGCGTGTGGACGGTCCAAGGACGAGACCACGAACGGTGAGGATCGGTCTCGTCGCTCCGCCGTGGTTCGAGGTTCCGCCCACCGGTCACGGCGGCATCGAAACCCTTGTCGCAACGCTCGCTCGTGAGCTGGCGCAGGGCGGTCACGAAGTGACAGTCGCCACGGTGCGTTCAAGCGAAAGCGGAGTTCGGCAGTGGAGCCATTTCGAGACGCCTCAATCCGAATTTCTCTGGGGCAAGAACCACGCCGCCATAGAAACGATTCACGCGGTGGAGGCATACGGCGCTTTCTCGGACGACCGAGTCGATGTGATCCACGATCATTCCGGGCGCGTTTTCCTCGCCTGTGCGCTCGCTGATCGCTCGCGAGACATTCCCGTTGTTCACTCGGTTCATGGGGATCCTGACGCGACACGGCTGGCGCTCCTTCGGCTTGCCGCGTCGCGCGGCATCGTCCTCACCGCGATTAGCCACGCACAGGCACGCAAAATGCAAGGCATAGACATCTCGGGGGTGATCGAGAATGGCGTCGAGTGTCGCCCGTCGTTTTTCAACGAGGCTCCGGATTCTTACTGTGCGTTCGTGGGGCGAATCTGCCCAGAAAAGGGTCTGGACGTCGCGCTCGACGCCGCACGCGACGCCGAAGTGCCGCTTACGATCGCAGGCAGGATCGACAACACACCAATCGCCGCGGAATTCTTTCAAAATGAGATCAGTCCACGACTAGGAGCGGGTGCGACATACGTGGGCGAAATCGGCCCGGCCGCGAAGTTCGAGCTCATGCGGCGTGCGCGGGCGCTGCTGGTTCCAAGCCGGTGGAGCGAACCCTTCGGGCTAGTTGCTATCGAAGCCTTGGCTTGCGGCACGCCTGTTATCGCGTTTCCGAGCGGTGGCCTCGCGGAGATAGTCGAGGACGGCCACAATGGGTTTCTGGTGTCCTCGGCAGGCGAGATGGCAGTCGCTATTTCTCGACTCACGGAATTGCGCCGCGAGGATTGCCGAAAGGTGGCGGTTGAAAAGTTCTCAGGCTCACGAATGGCCGCGCGTTACGTCGCCACGTACGAAGAGGCGATCGAGTCATGGGCATCTCGGTAGCGAGGCAGGGCCGATGCCTACATGGGTATGGGTCGACGGACGCACTAGACGCGTGCCGCGCTTGAGCGACCGAAGTCGCGCTCGTGGCTCGCTCGCTGGGGGCGGACATGGTTTGCGCTCGGCGACTCGCGGCCGCCGAGTTCGCTGTGAGCCTCCTTTTCGTTCGATGCGCCCGATGATGAACCACCACGCGGACCTCCAGCCGAGCCGCAGCGCGCTCGGTTTTGCGGCACGAGTCACCGATCGCGCGGCTGCGGAATGATCCGCTTGCGTTCGCTTCGCGCTGTCGTCCGGCATGAACTGGCGATCGCACGCGATCACACCATCGACTTCGTGATCATGTTCTTTATCCCGATCGTGGTCATGGCGTTCTTTAAGCCGGCGGCCGGAATAATCCTTCGAGCGCAGGGCATGCCTCTTGCGTCGGGGGCCGAGCAGGTTGTTCCCGGTATGGCGGTGATGTTTGGGCTTTTCGTGGTCGGCTTGGTTTGCTTCTCGGCTTACCGTGAACACGGCTACGCGACGTGGGACCGTCTTCGAGTGTCCGGTCCAGGACCCACGCAGATAATGCTCACCAAGGCCCTAATTCCCCTCGGCATCATCCTGCTTCAGCTCACCGCGTTGACCATCTTCGGTCGAGCGTTCCTCGGTCTGAGGGTTCACGGGTCCGTGATCGCGGTCGCGTCCGTGATCGGTTCCACCGCCATTTGCTATGTGTGCATCGGACTCGCGCTGTCGGCGTTTTGCCGATCGTCGCAACAGGTCAGCATTCTCGCCAATCTCTTGAACGTGCTGATGGGGATGCTCGGCGGCGCGTTCCTTCCAACCGGGGTGCTTCCGAAATGGGCGCAACACCTCGCGCCAGCTACCCCGACCTACTGGGCGATGCAGGGCCTCAGGCCACAATTCCTTGCCGGGAGTACCGAGCAGGGGGCTTGGATTCGAGCGACGTGCGTATTGCTCGCGATCGCCACCGTGACGCTTGCGGCGTGGCGGCTGCGATTCCGTCCCGAAGAGCGGAAGCAACATTGGTAGCGCCAATGCTGCAGGTCGATGGCGTCTCGAAGAGCTACGCGTCGCATCAAGCCCTGAGAGATGTCTCGTTCGAGGTCGCGCCCGGCGAGATAGTCGCGATTCTCGGACCCAACGGTGCCGGCAAATCCACGCTCATGTCGTTAATCGTCGGGCTGCTCAAGCCAGATATCGGCAGCGTCACGATAGGTGGCGTCGATCCAACCCGGATGTCACAGAGTCAACGTTCAGGTATCGGATTCGCTCCCCAAGAACTCGGCCTCTACCCGAGCGCTACGGTCGAAGAAAACCTCCAATACTTTGCCGGCCTCACTGGAGCGGGAAAGAAGGCGGTACGTCGGATGGCGCGCGACGCCGCCGAGGTCTTCAGGGTCGAGGACCTGTTCCCGCGGCGAATTTCCACTCTTTCCGGCGGTGAGAAACGCCGGGTTCATTCAGCTATCGCGCTCGTCGCACGTCCGCGGCTGCTGTTGCTCGACGAACCCACGGTCGGAGTAGACGTCGGGACAAGACGCGAAGTAATCGCCGCCGTGCGGCAACTCGCGGACGACGGCGTAGCCGTCTGCTACTCCACGCACTACCTACCCGAGGTTGAGACACTCGCTGCCCGAGTCGTTTTGCTGCATCACGGGCGCAAGGTCGTCGACGGCCCACTCGCGGAAATGTGGCGCAACGACGACAGGTCCCGCATCACGTTCACCTTCGACGGCGAAGCTCCGTTGCTACAGGGGACAGAGCGCAAAGGCGACACTTTGCAAATCGAACACGTTGGCAACCCTGGCGAGTTCGTGGCCGTCTTCTTTCGATCGCACGCCCACGAACTCCGCAACCTCAAAGCGGTCGAAATCGAGCGGCCCTCGCTTGAGGACTTGCTGATCGCCTTGGCGCCTGACCTCGGCACACCCGGAGGAGAAATCAAGTGAGACGACTGTTCCGATTCTCGCTATGGGGGTTCGCGAGCCTGCAGCTCTACCGCTCAGCAATAACCGCCATCGCCCGAAGAATGGGATCGAAACCTGAACGAGACTATTCGTTCGACGCCGACTTCCTGTGGTTCGAAGGCGGCGGGGAGCCTCTGTTTCTCTCCCGACCGTCCAGTGACACGACATTGATCTTCATCGAAGGCTTCCGCGTAATGAATCCGGTGGGCATGCACGAAGAGTGGCTGCGCGAGTTCTCAGATCACCACAACATCAACGTCGCCGCGCCGATCATCGGCCTCCAGAGCCTGCCCTACGACCAGCGCAACCGCGAGTGGTTCTTCCAGCAGGATCTTCGATCTGCTGTGCAGTTATACGACGCAATTCACGCGTCGGTTCCGGAGGGGCACAAGATCGTGGTTGTGGGTGCATCGGGTGGAGCGCTAGCCGCAATCGCGATCGCGGCGCGACGTGAACCCGCGCTCACGATCCTCGTGGCGCCCCCTCCGCCCGATCCGGCGTTCCCACGTAACGTGAAGCCGTCCGTGGCAACAGCTGGCCGATGGTTCTACCGGCACATGGATCTCGCCGCAACGCTCTTCCCCTTCACCGTGGTCCGCCTGTTCCGAACGCGGCCTGGTCAGATCCCGAAGAAAGCCGGTAAAGGCGCCGACAACATTGTGCGAGGGGTTGAAACGAACGTCGGCCAACTCGCCGAGATGCAGCGGGCGCTACGTTGGAGCGGCGCCACCCTTCAGCGGCTCAAGAGTCGAAACATCATGTTGCTGTGGGGCTCCGAGGACGAGACGGTCGAACCCGAGGCGCTCCGGGTTCTCGCGCAGTCGCTAACCGCCGCCAACAACACCATCCAGGCAGTCGAAGTTCCCGGTGTCGGTCACCGCGTGTTGTTGGGCGACGACGGCGCGCCGGCGCGCCGAAGCATCCTCGACGCGCTTGCGCGCCTCTGACATCGGGCTTCTCCTTTGCATGTCCAGGCAAGAGCAGCGCCCCAACCATTTGGCGGCGGGCCTGCGTAACCCCAGGTCCGCCCGGGCATGAGTGATCGGGATTCCGAGACCATCGCCCTGGTCGGCCACGCACTCGTTGGTGGGCCACCGACGCGGCTCATCGCTCCACTGGGCGAGCGTCACGGGCTGCCGCGGTTGAGGTCCCAACGGCAACGGTGCCGGTAGGCTTCTCGCTGTGGCAACGCTCTCGCGCCGGATCGCGGGGCTTGACGACACTCTTTTCGATGTCGTGGAGAGCCAGACGACCGTGAACGATCGCCGCTCGTTGCTCGCGCTACACCACGCGGCGGCACGGTTAACGGGCGGCGGCTTCGCCTATCTTGAGATCGGTTCCCATCTCGGCGGCTCACTCCAGGTGTTGGTCCGTGATCGCCGCTGCGAGCGGATATTTTCAATCGACGCGCGGCCGGACACAGTCCCGGATGAAAGAGGATACGCCTTCAGCTACCCCGCCAACTCAACGGCGCGCATGGTTGCCGAACTCAGCACCGTGCGCGGGGCGGATCTTGACAAGTTGCGCACGATCGATGCGAGCACCGCGACGCTCGACCCACAGCTATTCGACGCGCGACCGTCCCTCTGCTTCGTCGACGCGGAACATACCGACGAAGCCGTACGTCGAGACGGGCACTTTTGTCGAAACCTGTTGGGCGAGGCGGGCGTCCTAGCATTCCACGACGCCTACGTCGTGTATCGCGGTCTCAGCGCGTTCTTGGACGACCTCAGTCGAAGTTCGGTCGAACACCACGTCCTATTTTTGCCTGACACCCTTCTGGTCGTTGAATTTGGAGACGCGCGTCTGCTCCGTCTCCCGCAGATTCGGAAACAGATCGCCGCGAACTGGCAGGGCTATCTGTGGACGCTGAACCACGTGGACGTATACCGAGAGATCGTTCGCCAGCAGCGCGACGTGGACGTTCGCACTCTCGTCCGCCAACACCGCTCGTAAGATCCCGACGAACGGCCCCCTGTTGGTCAGGTATCGAGGCCCGACTTTCCGGCGGACCACAGATCGCCGTTATCGAATGACATAGCTGAAGTACTACCGGGCCGGTCGATGCCACCGCAATCGCCGCGGAACTGGCGCGTAAGCGCGACGCGTGCGTCCAAGAGGACGGCATCGGCGAAGTAGCCGACCTTGATCGCGGGACGGCGGTGCTGTCGGCGTCGCTCTGCGATCTCAGTGCGCGCCCGTCCGTGGGCACGGAGTAGAACTTGGCGGGCGTCGCCAGCTGCCTCGTTGCGTTCGACGGCGCAGTCGGGCGCATCGCCGCCTGGACCCGTGTGGTCTCACGTTGCCGATGGCACCGGTTGGGTCTCCTTCGCCGCCACTAGATGGCCGCGCTGCCACTAGAGAGGCCACACGAGGCAGATGCCGCGGTGCCGATCGCCGTAGTGCGCCCAAACAGCCGGCCGCGCGAACCCGCGCCGATCGGCACGTCGCGCGCGTCCATACGGTGGCTCGGGTCCACGCACATCACGCGTGAAGCAACCGACGCGGACTTGCCGGCGTCGGTTGGCGACCAAATCGCGGAAACCGAGGAGCTCGTGCGGTGGGACGCTCCGCGGCGACATCGAGCGGCTGCTACTCGATGTGTACGCGTTGATCTCGATATCCCGAGACTCCCGAGGATCGTTCAGCCTCGCCAGCGGTGACATCGCTAGCGCCTTCATGAGCGCGATCCCCGTCGCCCCACCGAGCGACGTGTAGTGACACACCAGCGGATTGGGCACCTCGTGCAGACCGAAGATCGGCCCATGCATCCACTCGTCGACGGTCAGCACGAGGTCGACGGTAGACAATGCAGCTGCGCGAACTCGCCTTGACACCCATGCATGCTCGTCGCGGGATCACCGTGACCGGCGAGACGACCGTTCGGCGAGCGGTCCGAATGCTGCACGACGGTGTAAGAGACCCACTCTCTTGGCGCTGACGGTCGTTGACCTCGGGTTTCGTGATTTCGGCCAGGCAGTGAGTTTGGCGCCGGATACACGGACAAATTTCGGCCACGAGAGTTTGCACACGACCGGCCACGACATTGCACTTTCGCCTAGCGCGGGCTGGTGATTTCGGCGAGAGCTTGAGCCACCGAGGTTTCGGCCTGGCCGTCAAAGGACTCCGGGTTTATCCGAGAGAGCTTCGGAAGCAGTCGTCGCGCCGTCGCGAGCACGAGTTCGCTTCGAAGTTGGGTCGAGCTTGGTGCGTTGAGCAAGTGTTCTTCAACCGACTTCTTCAACGTATGCTCGTTCGTCGGGGACCGTAGGTCATGCCGATGTGTCGCCCGCAGAATTGCTGCGACGATCGGGGCTTCGTAAAAGCGCCCGGTTAGGTAAAGGTGCGGATCAAGAACCTTTGCGACTGGCGAGCGGAACTCCTCGTCTAGCTCGGACTCGACGCCGTCACTTCCGCATCGCATTCGTTGCAGCGCAGCGGCGACCGACACGGCTAGATCCGCATGCTGAACATCGCCGAAGACAGAGCCGGAGTTGAGCTCTTGCCAGTTGGGCTTCTCGAGGCCAACCGGGACGGGCGCATCGTTCCACTCACGCTCGCTGATCGGCGTCCGTTGGGCGAGGTCGGCGGGCATCGACCACGACAGGAAAATGTCGTCGAAGAGTCCCGTCGTCGACTCGAGCCGCTTGACACGTTCGCCAATGAGTCCATCTGTCACGCCGGTTCGTGACAGCAAGTCGCGTTCGGCGCACCAAGAGCAATCTGCCTCGTCGTTCCAATGCGGGAGTAGCAGACTCTCGACCGCTT